>CAZXEH010000001.1:0-13476 GCA_964639885.1 uncultured Caldisericales bacterium
GAGCCATCCGGCAGTTTTCCGGTGAGTGAGAGGCAGATTTTGACGCACATTCCCTGTGTCAATCTTGAGCAGATATTGGGGTTGACTGTAACGGTTTGCTTTGTTCCCTCGAAGTCGAGAATGACAATCCTGTTTGTTTTGCAGTCGACAGAATCGATTGTTCCACGCAGAATTTGTCCAGAGCAAACCGGTTTGCATTCCGATGCCGGCAGGATTTGCAGGTATGAGACAACTTGTGGAAGGGCTGTGGTTGCTGCCTGCTGTTTCAGACACAGCTTCACGCAGAGCGGGAAGTAGTCTGGAGCCCACTTTTGCAGGATTTCCAGAGCAGCGTCGGCTAGCTTGACCTTGATGATTGATCCGCTGGAAACGATCCTTGCAAGTCCGTCGTTTGTGTAGTCGAGCATCTGTGTTGTTACGGTGTCGCCTTCACAACTCCACTGGCATTCGGACAGGTCGAGTTCTCTGGCATCGAGCACAACGAGCGTGCCGTCGGCGACGTAGTAACCGATGACCTGATAACAAACTCCTTCCTTGAGAACGATTGCGCCTGTCTCAAGTTTTGTGAAGTTCCTGTCCTTCTCAAGGTAGGCCGTGTTGTTGGTGGGGTCAACCTTTCTTGCAACACCAGTCAGGGTTTCAAGCTCAGAGTCGCTGCACTCCTCGGCTGGCAGAATCTTGACATAGTTGGCAAGAATCACTCCCAGGTCAGTTGTGGCTGTCGGATAGTTTCCACAGATTTCAACGCATCTGCCGGCGATGTTCTGGGTGCAGTCGAAATCGGTCTTGGAAACGTTCACCTTCCAAAGGTTTTTGCCAATGGACACCTTGATGATCCCGTTCTCACAGCCCTCGCCAACTATCGTGCCTCTGAACTTTCGGCCATCACAGGTCTTTATGTTTTCGCAAACTTCTGGTGGTAGCGGCTTTAAGCCTGTAAGAACAAAGGTTTTTTTATCCTTGTCCCAAACCAGGCACACCTCAAAGCATCCACCTTCCGACATCATCTCGATGAACTGCTTGTTGTCGGTGAAGAATTTGATCGGGCCGTTGCTTGTCTGGATTTCCATCAATGCGTTTGGCTGGTATTTTTCTATTTTGCCCATCAGCTTTCGACCTTTGCAGGTGTTGCAGTCCTGATGGTCGATGATCTTGATCCAGCTTGAGATGAAGACGTGTTGTCCAGCATCCCTCTTTGCGCAGAATATAACAGCGTCGCCGTACTGAAGGTTTTGGCAGTCTGCACCGGTATATTTGACGGTGAATTCAGTTCCGCCGATGTCAACATAAACAATTCCGTTGGCGCAGTCGGTTCTCTTGACCACACCCCTGTAATATCCACCTTCGCACGACTGGCACTGGTTGCCATCAAGGAATATGATTTTTCCGGCAATCCAGGCGTTAGAGTTTTGGTCGAAGGTCGTGCAAACGAGTAGACAGTCGTTTGCCCTTGGTATAACGTTTTGGTCTTTTATTATCAGCTTGATGCTGTTTCCTGAAGTATCGGTAACGACAGCCACACCTGACTTTTCATCGAATTCATTGACTGTGACCTTGATCCATCTGCCTTCGCAAGCGCATTTTGCACAGTTTTCAGGGCTTAGGATTTTTATAATCCTTGCCTGGATCGCGCCCGTTTCATCCCGGATCACGCAGAGCCTGACACACAGTCCGGGTTTGAGTGTTGAGCAGGCCTCAACGTCCATGTTGAAGGTCATGAGTCTGCCATCAATGCTCACGGTTACCTGTCCGGCGTCGCAGTTGAGCGATTCGATCGATGTGTCAATGATTCTGCCTTCGCAGTCCTGGGTTTCCTGACAGGAAATCTCCTTGAACCAGAGTCCGATCATTTCGCCGGCTTCATTGACTGACACACAAACTTCGTAACAACTTCCACGGATCATTTTGCAGAAGTCTTCTGAATCGAACCTTATCTTGAGTGATCTTGGCGAACGGCCTTCGATTGTGAGAATCTCGGTTCCTTCAATGTATTTGTTTGAGCACCAGACCGATGTGACTTTGATTTTCACAACTTCGTCGCACTCACCCGGGCATTTGTCCGATGGTGCAGTTTTGAAGCTGACCAGCGTGTAAGGTTGGGTGCTGAAGTCGATACAGGCCTCGATGCACTCACCTTCCTGAATCTGCTTGCAGATGTCCGCTTCCTTTGCTACAGCTCTGAAAACGGCTTCTGTGGTTTTAAGCGAAAGGATGTTGTTTGTGCAGTCAACAGCCATGACTTTTGCAATCACGGTCTTGCATTCAACCGGTTGCTCGCACTCGCCTGCCGGAAGAGATTTCATGCTTACAAGGATCGGCACAGCTCCTGGAACCTCATAAACGCAGGCCTCGACACAGTCACCAACCTTGAAATCCTTGCAAGGTTCAACTCCCTTTATGAGGATGTTGATCTTGATGTCTTTTGTGACCAGCACCATTCTGCCATCTGTTGCACAGTTCATGTCGCCGATCTTGCCCCTATACGTTTTGTTGCACTCATAAGTTTCTGGCGGGCACGGGATTTCTTCCATTGATTTGAGTTTGGGCGCAAACGGGTTTGTTGTGTCGGCGCAAGCCTTGTAGCATTTTCCAGGTACCAGTCTCTCGCAAAGCCCCTTCATGTTCGGGTCGACCGGAAGTTCAAGTGTCATGCCTGATCCCCACGGGCTTTCGATCACCTTCACCTTGATCTTTCCGTTCTTGCAGTCACTTAAGATGATCTTGGCTTTGATGATGCTGTCTGTGCATTCGGTTGGCTGTTCAGGCGGGCAGTTGTCAGGGTTTGTCTCAAGAACGTTCGAAATCTGCTGGACGCCTGCAGCGTTGGTTGTAACGCAGAATTTGTAGCAGTTTGAGATGGTGAGCCTGTTGCAGAGTTCTTTTGAAATATTCAATGTTTTGTCGCCGTCAGAAGTGGCCAGTTTTACCGAACCCTTCTCACAATCTTTGGCTGCCACACGGCCGGTGATGGTTTCTCCTTCACACGGGTTTGGACACTCGATTTTTTCATAACTTAGGGCAACTGGTGTGTCTTTTGTTGGGTCGATGCAGATTTCATAACACTGACCAACTTCCATGACACAAAACTCTGGAGAATCGAACGTGATTTTTAGAATTGTGTCAGCACCTATCTTCCTGGCGTAAATGAGTTTGTTCTTGCAATCGACTCTGAGCGGTTTTATCTGGATTGTCTCGACACAGCCCCTGCACTCTTCGGCTTTGAGGGGTTTGACCCAAAGGGCAACCGGTTTGTCCCCAACCATGACGATACAGGCTTCAACACACTTTGCGTCAGCAAAGCCTGATGGATCGATGCCTTCAATGCTTATGGTCAGAGCAGTTTCGCCCTGTGCAACGACTATCTGTTCATTTTCACGGTCAAGCCTGATGAATTTGCCTTTTATGTACTTGCCCGTGCATTCAGCGCTGTCGCAGTCAAAGGTAAACAACAAATTCAGAACTGGATTTTCATCGTTTGAGATGCAGGCTCTGAAGCACTGTCCTTTCATTATTCCAAGGCAATCTGCATTTTCAGGAATGGCATATGTGTTTGTATCACCATTGTTTGCCTTCAGGGTTACGGTTCCGTTTGAACAATCTGAGTTGATCACCTCACCCGAGACCCACTTGCCATTGCAGCTGTAGTTGTCGTTGTCCCTGAGGCATCTGATCCGTTCAATGAATGTGGCTGTGACTGTTTCGTTTGCCATTGATCCGGTGACTCTGACGCAGATGCCGGCGGTGAGTCTTCTGATAAGGTTCAGGATGGCGTCATTGCTTGAATCTCCAACAACAAGCACCTTTCCCTTGTCGGTTCTTAGCGTGAATGAAGGTTTGGTTGCATCGACGGTTTCAACCACCCCTTCCCATGTTCCGATACCGGTTTGCGGGCACGGGATGAGTTCGGCGGATTCGGCAACCAACAGACCAGGATAGTCCGGGTTGTCGTTCTTGCCAACAATTCTCATGCAGTCGCCAATGACTGGCGTGAACCCGGCGATGCCTTCCGGCAGGTGGAACTGGTGTTTGTCACCGCTCCAGCCAACGAGCAGGCCGGTCGAGTCTTCCTGCGACCATCTCTGGAGCACGCCTTCAATGGTTTCCGAGCACCTGTCAGGGAACAGAAGAACAGCCTGCTTGGTGTCGCCGAACCATTTGACTTCACCCTCTCCAAGGGCTGTTACCGGAAATCTGAGTGGAACGTAGGTGTAACCATTGTATATGAATGGCGCTACTCTTGGATTTGTTGGATCAATAGCCACTTCCTGACCGTTGACCACCGCTTTGGATTTGTTGATCCAGAGCTGGATTTTCACGCTCTTGTAGTCGATGTCCACACGTCTGTCGGCACCGTCCCATTTGATTTGACCGTTAATCTCTTCTACAACGTGCCTGAACAGGAGGAATGTCCTGTTTTCTCTGATAAGAACAGGACTTTTCATCATTTTTCTGGCGCCGTTGACATAATAGTAAGTGTTGTCAACCTGGAAGATGATTGAGAGGTTGCAGGGAATTGCAAACTTGGGGTAGTTTTCGTTCGGAGTCGTGCAGGCCTCGTCGCTTTTTATGAGTTCGCGGCCTTCCTTGTCGACTGAAGTTATGTAGTAGCAAACGACTGTGCCGTTTGGCGCGTTAAGGTCGATGAAAGTGGTGTCGAGTTGAGGTTTCATGGTCATCGACTCGTAGTCGCCAGCTTCACCGATTCTTCTGTATATGTAATAGCCGACCGAATCAGGAATTTCCTGCCAGGAAAGCCTGACCATCCCGTTACCTGGCTGGACTGAAAGTTTAAATGTTGTGTCAGCCGATATCCTTGTTGGTACCGGAGCAAATGAAGTAAGAACAAGCAACGCTGCTGCCAGCGCAAAGGCGATTTTTCTCATAAAACCTCCATAAAAGATGATACCATATCACCAGAAATTGGCAAATCGGACTGAAGCCAAGAAATACTTGATGGAATCAGGATGAGCAGTCTTTTTGGAGAATCATTTTCAGTAAATAAACCGAACATCTGGTGAAAATGATCTCCGACCGATTGTAGTAAATAGTAAATTGCAGGGCGAGTTTGAAGCCTTAAAAAAATGTTTTATTTACAAGGAGTGCAAGCATTGTAAAATGTCCTTTTGTCAGGAATTCTGGAGGTTATGAAGAAACATGGGTAACGAGAGAAGAATTAAGATGCGCAGGAAAGAAAATTTCGAGCTCAAGATCAAGCACTCGAACGCACCAAAGCCAATGGCACTGGGCTGGAAAGTCACGATCTGGACGATCGTTTGCATACTTGTCGTCCTTCTTGGAATGGGCATCTGGGCATATGGTGGCAGAAATGTTGAAGCCTCAGTTGGTTCACAGAAGATCACAACCAAGGAACTTGAATCAAGGGTCAGCATGATGATCAACCAGCAGTATCCTCAGGACAAGATCAAACAGATGACTCAGGATCAGCTTCAGCAGCTCTACACCTCCGCAAGGGAACAGACTCTCCAGCAGCTCATCCAGGAAAAGTTGTTCTTTGAGGCGGCAAAACTTGATAAAATCACGGTTACCGATGAAGAATACACAACCGAAGCCCAGAACATCATCACCACACAGGTGAAGCCACAGGTGAGCCAGCAGGGTCAGAAGTGGGATGAATGGCTAAAGCAGCAGGGTTACAAGGATGAAACACAGCTGAGGGATTTCATCAAGACAAACTCAAAAGATGAAATCAACTTCACAATCTACAAGAAGAAACTCCTTGATGATCCAATCCTCAACAAGATCGTGATCACCGATGAAGAGGCAAAAGCATACTACCTCAGCATTGGTGCCAAGAAGATCAGCCACATTCTGATCAAGTACGACTCCACAAAGGATAAACCAGAAGTCAATACACAGGCAAAGAAGACCATCGATGAGATCAAGGCTGAGCTTGCAAAAGACAAAACAAAATTCGCAGAGATCGCAAAGGCCAAGTCCCAGGACAAGCAGAAAGATCAGTCCGGAAAAGACACCGGCTCTGCGGTCAATGGTGGAGACCTTGGCTGGTACACTGTCGACGGCAACAACCTCGTAACAACAGATGCACAGGGCCAGACAGTCGGTCTGGTACAGGAATTCAACGATGCTGCCATGAAGCTCAACAAGGGCGACATCTCGGAACCGGTTCAGACAAAGTATGGCTGGCATATCATCACTATCACTGACATCAAGCTCAGGAGCGAAAGCTACAATATCACCGAAGGCGTAAGAATCGGTGCCATAAAATTGGTTACAGTTGGCCAGGCAGATGCTCAGGGCAACCCGACTCCGCTCCCGGCAGATGAAGTCAAGACAAAAGAGAAGACAGCAAACACGGTGCTTGCCGACCTCAAGGCCGGAAGAATCACATTTGATGAAGCCGTCGCCAAGTATTCGGAAGACCAGATTTCAAAAGGGAGCGGTGGCGAATTCCCGTACGGCAACGACAGATATGCAAAGGATCCAAAGAACAGCAAGTTCTGGGCAAACTTGGCAGAAGCACAGGCTGCGGCACAGCAGGGCTACCCGTTTGATATAGAAGTTGTCCAGGCGGCCATGAAGGCAAAAGCCGGCACCTATGTTCCAAATGTTATCAAAACAACAAACAACTTCTGGGTTGTCAAGACAATCGACTACAGAGCAGCAAGAAAAGTCACCTTCGAGGAAGCCAAAGACCTTGTCAAAAAAGACATGGAAAGCACCAAAAAGAACGACGAAGCCCAGAAATGGATCAACGACAAAACCGCCGAATTTGGTGTCAAAAACGGCAATGCCTGGAAGACGTTCACAACCTGGTGGGATCGCTACGTCGGTTCTCCACTTTCAGACCTCGGTCTGTGGATAAAGCAGTTTATGGGCAAGGGTGGGTCGTCATCAACAACAACCACACCACCAACCCAGACACTTCCTGGTGGCGATACAACCACAACACCGACTCCAACCCCGGCAGACAAATAAACTGGAGGCATAATGGCCCAAATCGTGAGCAACAAGAAACAGGTCAAGAAAACTGGCTGGACAAGCTATCTTCTTCTGCCAGCCGTCATTCTCGGACTAGTGATAGCGCTGCTTGCCGGCATGTTTGTTTATGTGTACAGCAAGCGCAATGTGGCAAGAATTGTAAGGGATATTCCAATCACCGAACGCCAGATCTCTGTTGAGATAGAAAGCATCAGGAAGGAAAATCCATCATTCAAGCCACCGACAAACGCTTCACAGGCTGAACTTGACGAAGCCTACAAGCAGAGCAGAAACGCTGCTTTGACCAGGAGAATGAACATGGCTCTGGTCGAACTTGAAGCCAGAGAAAAAGGCCTTAACAAAGTTACAAACGCCGACGTCAACAAGAGGATGGAAGAGAATCTCCAGTACTACGGAATGACAGAAGAGCAGTATCTTGTTGAAAACAACATCACCAGGCAGGAATTCTTTGACCAGACCAGAGAACAGCTCATTTATGAAGCTGTGACCAAGGACATCTACAAGAGTGTCAAGGAACCGTCCAGGAACGATCTTCTCCAGTACTTTGAAAACGTCAAGACGAACTACGAGATTGGCGAAACTGCAAACTTCTACATGTGCCAAGTCAAGAACATGGACGATGCAAACAAGGTCATCGAAGCCATTGTTGCTGATCAGAAAAAGGGCCTCAAGATCGAAGATGCCATGAAAAACGCTGTCAAAAAGTTTACAACTGATCCCGAATCAAAGAAGACAGACGGTAAGATGATGGACATTCCAAAGGAATACTTCTTCGAGACACCTGAAGTTGCAAACGCCATTTTCCCGGCTGCAAACATTCCAAAAGAAGCCCAGTTGAGTATTGGCGTGGCTCAGCCGATCATCACCCAGAAAAAAGGCGTATACATAATCCTTCTGCTCAAGAAAAATCCAGCACAGAAGCCAAACCTTGACGGTGAATGGAACCTATACAACACACAGACACAGAAAATAGACAAGATCAAAATCATCGACATGGTAAAGGATGCCTGGGTTGCAGAACAGGGAAACGCTCTTGTTCTCAAGCACATCAACGAGCTTTCGAACCTCTATGAGGACGAAGTGTACGACAGGGTGAAGGGTAATCTCCCGTGGAGTGGACTTGAAAAATTCTACGAGTCGCTTCTGGGTTCAACCACCTTCTCCAAACTCATGGGCTGGGAGCAGTGATGAAACCGCTGGTCAAATCCTTGCTGACTGTTGTTTGTGTTCTCCTGGTTATCGTGCTGGTCTGGTTTTTAATCTACACCGTTCCAGATGTTGCAACAAAATCGGTCAGGGGTTATTTCCAATCAATCATCGATACTGACTATCAAACTGCCTGGACATACATCTTCCCCGGCTCCGACTTCATGAAGCAGTGGGGTGGAAACACCCTCTCCTACGAAAAGTTTGCCGGTGAACTCACAAATGCCAGGACAAGAGGCACAAAGCCGACTGCTTTTCACATTACAAACTACCGCACCGAACTAGACAGAACACTCGGCATTGATGTACCGATTGTTACGGTCTGGACAGAAAATATTGTTTCAGGAAATCCAAAAAACAGTGATCCAAAGGATTACTATCTGAGAAAGGACAAAGACGGAAAATGGAAGATATACAAAGGCATCAACCCGCAAAAGTAAAGTCTCCGCACACCCTTTCCGGTCCAATTACATGGATCATTCTGGTTCTGTTTGTGATGGCAGTGTTTGGTTTCATCTTTACACTCACCAGTGATTCACCGGCCATCACTCTGCGCAAGTTCTACGGTCTTTGCATGGACGGCCAGTACACCAAGGCCTGGGAAATGGTCAAGCCAGACTCTGACTACGCAAAACAGTTCAACAGCGATCCGAAGGTTTTCGAGGAAATGTGGACAAGAACAAAAACACATGGAACCACCTATCTCAAAGTCAGGATTGACGGAGTGACCTTCTCGGCAAAGTCAACTTCAGACAAGATGACAGCCGTTGTTGCCTATTCGTTCATGACAAAAGAGCAGGTGAAAGACAGTAATGGTGTGGTGAAAAACCAGATCAATGACGCAAACCTTGGATACATGACGATGGAGAAGCTAAAGGGTGAGGGCTGGAAGCTCACGCTCCCCAACAGATAGACCATTGTCCAACTTTTTTTTAATCACTACAAAGGATTGCTGTTGAACCGGCAATCCTTTGGCATTTTTTAAAAGACTTTCTTGTGAGGCGACCCAATGAAAGGAAACAGAATAGCAATACTTGCCACAGCTGGAGCACTCCTGGTCTGGCTGCTTGTTGTTGTGGTTTTTGGCAGAACCCTTGACGGCAAGGTTATTGATTTGAAGACCCAAAAACCCCTTGCGGGAGCATTCGTAAGGATTGGTAACATAACAACCCAGACTGACAATGACGGTAATTTCCACAGATGGGGATTTATATCAGGTTCAACCGAGATTCTTGTAGCTCACCCAGCGTTTCTTCCAACCACAAAATCACTTGTTGATGTCGACCTCTCAAAGACACTGGAAATAGGAGTTACAGAGGCTGGATATGAAGAGCTTCTCGCAAACGCAAAAATCTATCTCAAGAGTCTAGATTCAATAGTGTTGAGGACAACAAACGACACCTATGTTTCACCAAGCCAGGGTGACAAAACAAAAAAAACTATCAACAGAACCGAAAATGTAATGATTTACACACCAAACATTGTCTGGTACGTTGTCCAGTCAAGCCAGTCATCAGACGGGAAAACTGCAAAACAGGAAGTGATTGTTGTTGGTTCCGACCCTGCAACTCCGGGTGTCATCAAAATGATCCCAGGCAAACCTACGCCGATTGTCTACATCTACGAAAGCGACAAAACCGGCTGGGAAAAATTCAGCATTCTGGACAGGCCAGACTTCAAGATTCCGTTCCCGGACAAAGACCCGAAAGAAGCCCTCATCCCGCTTGACTCGTTTGGCAATACTTCAGAATATCAGATCGTAGACGATGGTTCAAAAACTATTGATGGAGAGCCACTGATTTCATGCAAGATGTATTGGCCGGAAGACTCACTTCTTCGTGGAAAGTCCATCACCTACAAGTTCAGGAAGAACAACGGAAACTGGTACGACATAACATTCTTTGACAATGGGGCAAACCCGGCAAGCGATCCTGGAAGCTATTCATTCACTCTTCTTGACGACAGGCCTGGTTTGATGGTACAACTTCCTAAGGATGCAAAAGATCTCAAACTCGATCAACAATAACAGGAGAGTGCGTTGCCGATAATCAACACGATCACCCAGGTTGGAAAGTCAATCCTTTGGGCTCTGGTGCCCAAGGTGCCTGGTGGTGTTTCAATCCCCCAAACCCTTTTTGACATAGTTGTCATTGCTATAATCGTCTATTTTGTACTGAAAGTGATCCAGGCAAGCAAAGCCCTTCAGCTATTCCAGGGGTTAGTCATTTTCGTCATTGCCCTCTGGCTTTCAGAGCTTTTGACAAAATGGATAGGGTTGATTGCCGTCAACTGGGTAATCAGACAGGTTCTCCAGATTCTCCCCCAAACACTCCCCATCCTGCTTGCCATCCTCTTTCAGCCTGAGCTTAGAAAAGCTCTCGGTTCACTTGGAAGAAAATCAGTGTTTGGCAAAGCAATCGACATGCTTGAATCCGAAGAGGTCTCAACAATTATCAGGTCAGTTTCCTCTGCAACCAGTGCCATGTCTCAGAAAAAATGTGGAGCGCTCATCGCTATCGAGCGTCAGGTGGGTTTGTCAGATTATGAAGCTGAGTCGACAAAGATTGATGCAACCGTATCTGCCCCCCTCATAGAAAGCATCTTCTTCCCCGGTTCTGCTCTTCACGATGGTGGAATCATCATAAAAGGCGACAGGATTTCTTCGGCTCGTTGCGTTTTCCCTCTTTCAACCGACCCGAATCTTGAAACTGAAATCGGCACAAGACACAGGGCTGCCCTTGGTCTGTCAGAGGAAACCGATGCAATCGTCATTGCAGTTTCTGAAACAACTGGCATCATCTCGATGGCAACATCGGGTTCTCTCACAAGACACCTTTCGCCCGTCGAGCTCGAAGGTCTTCTCAAGTACATGCTCGTAAAACCCAACAAGGGTTGGTTTGGTAAGAACAGGAGGAATGGCAACCATGTTTAGGAGCCTGACTTCCAATCTTGGCCAGAAAATTACGGCGGTTCTGATAGCGCTCGTCCTGTGGCTTTATGTCTACACGCTTCAGGGTCCTGAAATCACCAATACTTTTACGGCTAAAATATCAATCAGGAACATGCCCGAAAACACTAAAGTCACTTCAACTCTAGGCTACGCCAAGATTGTTCTCAGAGGCTCCAAGAAATTCATGGATGAGATAACACCGGAATCGATAAAAGCCTACGTCGACCTGCTTGGAAAAGCTCCAGGCCAGTTCCAGGAACCGGTAATGGTGGATTTTCCCCAGTCGGTGGTCAAATCCAGCGTTACTCCAGAAACAATCACCCTCACCCTACAGCAGATCGGCACAAAAGACCTTCCGATCGAATGGAAGTTCACAAACCAGTCATCGGTCTCAATGGTTGTCAAGTCTCCCGTTTTCAACCCACAAAGGCTAAAGATTACCGGCCCGGAGAGCGAGCTTTCAAAGTTCACCAAAGCCCTTGTTACGATAGACATGAGACTTATCAAGGAAGGCGGAACAAGGCTCAAGCTTCCTTATGACCTTATCGACAACACTGATAAATCGCACACGGTTGATGAAGCTGAGATGCTTGGCGTTTCCTCGTCCTTCTCAACAATCGATGTTGAGCTGCAGGTTGACAGACCGGTCAGATCAAGAATGATCGGCGTTCAAGCTAAAACATCTGGGAATCTTCCCTCAGACATTGCCTTGGTCTCGCTTGATGTGCAACCGAAATCGGTGAATCTCCAGGGAGATTTTGAAACATTGAATAATATTGGAAAATTCATAAACACTTTGCCGATCAACCTCAATGGACTTGTCGTGGACACCGAAATGGACATTGGTCTTAGCCTTCCCAAAGGCGTGACATCAGACACAAAAACTGTCCACGTCTCGATAAAGATTGAACGTATGCAGAGGACAAAGGTAAAAGTATCGATTGACTCAATAGAAAACCCTGATGGCCTCGAATATACGCTTGCAACCACAACGTTCGAGGTGCTGGTCGAAGGGCCGGAAACGGCAATCAAAGACGCATTCCTTGGTACCGGCAAAATAAGCCTGAAAGGCCTTTCAAAGGGCAGCCACGTTGTGACTGTCGAGATAACAGGCCTTCCAGCAGATGTTGTTGTGATAAGCAACGCAACGGTTGAAGTCGAGATACAATGAGTCTGCTTGTTTCGGCAAGGCATGTCTGGGGCAAGGATAACGACACAAACTCGATTCTAATTGAAAATGGCAGGATAAAATCAATTGGTTCGAGGGAAAACCTTGCCATGCTTGCCGACAAGGTTGTTGACTACCCCCACAATCTTATTCTCCCTGGGTTTTGTGACGCCCACCTCCATCTGGCCTGGCTTGGTGAAAATCTGACTGGCTGTGATCTCAGAGGTTGTACATCAATTGAAGATTTTGCAGGCAGGCTGCAGGCTTGGGCAAAGAATCTCAAACCAGATGAAGTCCTTTATGGTTTCGGCTGGGATGAGAGAACCTGGTCAAAACCTCAGAATATCACAGGGAAAATGCTTGATGACATCGTTCCGGGCGTGAAGGTGTTCCTCACAAAAGTTGACGGCCACTCCTTCTGTGCCAGTAAGAAACTGATGGTGACGCTTGGATTGAACAGGGATACCCCTGATCCTTCTGGCGGAAAGATAAACAGGGACGTTGACGGAAACCCAACTGGTCTCCTTTTTGATAATGCTTCAAAACTCGTAACCTCCAAACTCGGTGCCACAGGCAAAGAAAAAGAGTTTAACGCTGCCTTTGACCATCTCCTCGCAAATGGCGTCACATCGGTGAGATCGTTTGGATCGCTTGATAATTTCATCGAGCTTGGGAGGATGTCGCAAAATCCTGATGGATTGCCACTTCGTGTCTGTGCCTGTGTTCCTTATGAAGACATGATCTGGGCGTTTGACTTTGGCCTGAAAACCGGTCAAGGGTCAGATACCTTCTGGGTTGGTCAGATAAAGATGTTTGCCGACGGTTCTCTTGGCTCACGGACTGCGCTTGTGTCAAAGCCTTATCCTGATGGTACCTTCGGAATCGAGGTCATGACCACAAGGGAAATGGCCGATGTGGCTAAAGCTGCCCATGAGCACAACCTCGGAGTTGCAATCCACACAATCGGCGATGTCGCATCGTCGAGAGTGGCAAGAGTGATGAAAAACACGAACATGCTTGACACAATCGAGCATCTCCAGAGCGCTGACCCCGACACGATTAAAGACGTTTCAACCACACAAACACCGGTTATTGCAAACCCAGGCCACATTCCCCTTGACGCCGAAGCAATCTATTCCGACTGGAAAGAAATTGCCCACATGGCTTACCC
>CAZXEH010000001.1:13576-220424 GCA_964639885.1 uncultured Caldisericales bacterium
TTGACGCCGAAGCAATCTATTCCGACTGGAAAGAAATTGCCCACATGGCTTACCCTATTGCGTCAATGCTTGCTGCAGGTGTGCCGGTCGGTTTTGGGTCTGATGCGCCTGTTGCAACTGCCAACCCCTTCTACGCAATCGCCTGTGCCACGACAAGAAAAGGCGTTTCCACCAGGCAGGTGAACCCTCGAGAGGCCATAAGTTTCTCGGCAGCCATGGATTGTGCCACCAGCAAATCAGCAAAAATAATCGGTGGTCCTGAAAGAGGAAGAATTGAAGAAGGCCTAATGGCTGACTTCATCTTGACCGAAGACTTCAGGGGTTCCGATCCGTGGGAATGTGCAGGAACAAAGATTGTTGCAACCTACGTCAGTGGAAAACAGGCATGGCCAAGACAGCCCTGATCGTTCTCTCAGGCGAGGCCACCGACACAGATTTTGAGATAGCCGGAAAGTGTGATTATTCCATTGCTGTTGACGGTGGGATAAGACACTTAATCAAGCGAAGCATAAAGCCAAACCTCCACCTTGGCGATTTCGACTCAACCGATGAATCCATGTTTGATTTTGTCAAAAAAAACTCGATTGAGTCGCTCCGGTACCCAAAAGAAAAAAATGAATCAGACGGTGAGATTGCCATCTCATATGCAAAGTTGAACGGCTTTGTGAAAGCTGTTCTTGTCGGTCTTTCGGGGCTGGACAGACCAGATCATGCCATGTTCAATCTAGGCTTGATAAGGTATGGCAATGATTTGGGCATTGAAACTGTCGCCATTTCAGCTGGATTCGAAATTTTTGAAATCACGGGCACAGCATCAATCAAATCAAACCCAGGCATGATCTTCTCTGTCATGTCGCAGGATAAGCCATGCCATGTAAGGCTGGATGGTTTAAAGTATCCGCTTGATGGTGAACTGAAACCTGGATCAACGCTTGGTTTAAGCAACATCACACTTGGCGATTTCTCGGTTCGTACAGATGGAAGACTGTTGGCCTTCCTTCAGAGAAAATAGCTACCTGCCGAGTTTTTTCCAGACTTTTGTCAGCTTGTCGACCATGAAATCTATGTCTTCCTTGGTGTGTGAAGCTGTGACGTTTGCCCTAAGTCTTGCCGTGTTTGGCGGTACGGCTGGTGGAAGGATAGGCATTATGAAGACCCCTTCCTCAAACAGCATCCTTGTGGTTTCAAGCGTCGTTGCTTCTTCGTGAAGAATGATCGGGACGATGGCTGTTTCGGAGTTGCCAGTGTCAAAACCCGCTTCGTGCAGGGATTTGATGTAGTATTTGATGTTGGACTGGAGATTCTGAAGCCTCCACTGCTCTTCCTCCATTACATCGAAAGCGACCCTTGCCGATGCTGCAGTTGCAGGGGTGAGGGCAGCCGAGAAAACGAATGCCCTGGCGTTGAGTTTGATATAATCGATGAGTTTCTGGTTTCCGGCAATGTATCCACCAGAGGCAGGGATGGTTTTTGAGAGGGTTCCCATCTGGATGTCGATGCCATCTTCAAGGCCGAAATGCTCAAGAATGCCGTGTCCTGTCTTGCCAAGGACGCCTAGCGAGTGAGCCTCGTCGACCATCAGAAGTGCGTTGTATTTTTTTGCCAGCCTGATGATTTCAGGAAGTGGTGTGATGTCTCCATCCATTGAGAAAACCGAGTCAACAACGATGAGTTTACCGATTGCCGTCGATTTCTTGAGCATGGATTCAAGGTCTTCAGTGTCGTTGTGTTTGAACCTGCTGAACTTTGCCCTTGAAAGCATGCAGCCATCGTAGATTGAAGCGTGGACGAGATTGTCTGCAAAGATTTCATCGCCGTGTCCGCAAAGCGTTGAAATGGCTGTGAGGTTTGTGACGTAACCAGACGAGAACGCAATTGCGTCATCTGTTTTTTTGTACTCGGCGATCCTCTTCTCAAGCTGAACGTGAAGGGATGTTGTTCCAGCAAGAATCCTTACTCCGTGTGTGCCGGAGCCGAACTTGTCGATTGCATCTTTTGCTGCTTTGTCGATTTTTTCATGGCCTATAAGGCCAAGGTATGAATAGGTTGTGAAATTAAGATAGCGTTTCCCGTCAATAATTACGAACTGGTTGTCATTTGCCTGGATCTCGCGCAGGTAGAAATAATGGTTTGTTTCCATCAAACTGGTCATGCGCTTTTGGAAGGCGTTGATTCTGTTGTCAAAACCGCTCATATACCTCCTTAAACATTAGGAGTTTACCAGCAAAAACCGCAATTACAAGCGTACGAGGCGAACGAGGAACCGCTCAAGCTCCCACAACGGGATTTTGTAAGGTTTTGTTTCGGCCACGTCGAACCCCATCTGTCTTATTCTGCCAGCGAGTTTTGGCAGTTCGGCAATCTCGTCCCTGCTCTTCCAAAGCAGGACTGAACCGGATTTTTTCAGATAAGGTTTTGCGTATCCGAGCAAAAGCTCAATGTTTCCAACTGCCCTCGCAACGGTCACATGGAAAGAGTTTGTGAATTCCGGTCTTTTTTTGATGATCTCCTCGGCTCTGCCATTGATCACCTCAACGCCGGACAGACCGAGTTTTGTGGTCAGCTCTTCAAGGAATCTTGCTTTCTTGCCGATTGATTCGATTGCCACAAGCTCAAGTTTTGGGAAAGCAATTTTGATTGCGAAGCCCGGAAGACCTGGGCCAGAACCGATGTCAACGAGTTTTCCGGCTTCATTGAAATCGAATGCCAGGCTGGATGCCAGACTGTCGCAAAAATGCTTGGAAGCGACCTCATCTGGATTGGTTATGGCCGTTAGATTGAAGCTCTTGTTGGTTTCGAGCAGGAAATCGCAGTATTCCGAGTACTGCTCAAGCTGTGAATCAGAAAGGGCGACACCGTACGATGCCGCCCCCTTTTTTAGCAAATCCCTGTTCAGTTTCACTTTCGCTTCTCAACCCTGACGTGGTTGCCTTCGATGATCATCTGGCATGAAAGGAAGGAAGAGATGAGATCAATTGGAACCAGCAAACCGCCATCCTTGGTTTTTTCGGTTTTTGAGCCAAGGTCGACTTTGAATGTGTCGAGGTCAACTTGCAATGTTGCGTATGTCTTGTCTGCTTCAAAGCCAAGCTTTCTGTTGCCATGGTTGAAGAAGACCGATGTCCCGTCCTTGGCGACAACGCCTGTAAGTGGGATCAGGGATGGGAAATCTTTTGTTGAGAGAATGTACCCGTTGTCGGTCTTTAAGGGCATTCTTGACAGCCTGACCAGACCGTTTGCGCTTTTGGCAATCATTGAACCGGTTGCAAACGAGAAGGCTACTGGTTTTACAACGACTGGTATGGTCAGCGTTCCTTCGCCCAGAGTGCTTCTGATCTTCAGTGTCACCGACTTGGGCATCTCACTGGATGTCTTGTCCAGTGTAACTTTCACCATTCCAGCATTATTCTTGACAATGCCACCCTCGATGGTTGCGTTTGGGTCTTCGCAGGTGAATTCTGCCGACATCTCGCCTGAACCTGTGTTTGTTACAGTGAACCAGACAGTGAGCTGGTTGTCCGATTCGTAACCCTCAAGGACTGGCTTCTCTGGATAGACCGTAAGGTTTGTTACCGTGCTCGAAGCTGTGAGAAGCGATAGCCTCTCATGGGTGTACTCGAAGATGGCAAGCTGGCCATCTGAAACGGCCATGAACATCGGCTCAAGCAGGTCAAACGGTCTGTCGTTGTACTCATCGATTGAGCTCGGTGTTGAGTAGATTGACTCCCTGCCAAGGTTTGAGATGAACGTGCCATCGCTGTCAAAAACAGCAATCCTTGAGTTTCTTGTATCCAGAATCCAGATGAACCCTTTGCCATCGACTTGCATTGAGTAAGGTCGGTTGAATTTGCCCGGTGCTGTTCCAAATCCGCCAAACTCGAAGAGGAAATCACCTTTTGTTGAGTAAACCAGCACCTTTGACTGAATGCCATCGAGGATGTACAGCTTGTCACCAATCCTTTGCATCGATGACACGCCAAGGAACTTGCCCTTGCCAATTCCTCTGACGCCAAACTGTCTTGTGATCTCCACCTGGGTTGGATCCTTTTCATCGGCAAGATATGTAGGGATAACCTTGATTGGAGTGTTTGATTCCGATTCAGCCAGATATATTTCACCCTTTTCAAAATCGGTTGCGTAATCGTCAATCATTATCGGTTCATCGGTGATTGCCGGAATCATCCTCACAACTTTGTTTTCCGAACCGGCAACCATCACAACGTAGGATTCCCTCGATTCAACGATGCCTGTCGTGTATTTGCCCTCAAATTTGAGCTGCCAGACGAAGTCGAGTGTGTTGCCTTTTGGAAGCTCGAACGACAGGTTTTCGATCTTGTTCCCAAGCCTGCTGTAACGGGTCATGTAATCGCTTGTGTAGACGATCAGGTTTCCTTCAGGATCAAAATTGAGATCCCACGGGAGCAGGAACTTGTTCGGGCCATCCGAGCATTTGTTAATTACAGGCTTCAGGATGAAGTCCTTGCCGCATGAGGCGAGCAATGTCACATCATCGCTTTCTCCAAGGTTCATCTTCCCTTTTGTCCAGAAGTGCCCTAAATTGTCGATCCTGAAATCACCAAGACCACCCCTTGTCAGCAAGCCACCTTCACCAAGATTGACCTTCTCGATCTTTGTGAAGTCAGAGTCGAAGTGTTCGACTGAAACACCGACAAAATCATCGGTTATGAACCAGTAGGTTCCGTCCGGGTCTCCGATAACGTACATCGGCGACATCCTGAAATCTTCATCTTTTTCCTCGGTGTATTTGACTGTTTTCTGCTTGAGCAGCTTATGGTTTGAATCAAACAGGTAGAGTGACCAGTCCGGTGGGCCAAACCAATAATACGGCCTCTCGTAAACAAGGATTTTGCCGTCAGCCAGAACCTGGAGGGTTGAAATCTCTGTGAGCATGGAGTCTTCGTTGTCGTAAAGCTTGAAGCTTTCAAGTCTTTCGCCTTTCGGATTGTACTTGAGCACTATGCTGTCACCATCAACAAACAAAATGTTACCATCAGGTGTGAGCTGGAGTGGAACCTGTGGTGCTAGGCCACCATCTTTGAAACTTTCAATTTTTTCGAGTTTCCAGTCCTTGTCGTAGAAGGCAACTGATGTAGCAAACTTCAGAATCAGTGAACCATCTGGAAGAATAAGGAAATTGCTGCTTCCATGCTCGTAATCGTCTGCGTACGGGTGAAGCAGGTTGTTCCAGGAAATGTCAAAATCCTTTGAAGCAGTATGTGGAAGACCGAGGCAGCGGATGAATTTGCCATCCTTGTTCCAGGCTTCTATACCTCTGGTTGTCCAGACGTACAGCTCCCTGCTTGTTGAATTGTAGTCTATGACTCTTGAAACTTCAGAATCTGTTGGGCCAGATGAGATGAGTGTTGATCTCCCGTAGTCTGATTCTGCAGGGAAGCTGGTCTTGTCTTCAGCTTTGACGTTGCTTGTTGGATATGGAGTGAAACTTTCGGTTTTTGTGTTTTTTGGGAAGGTCAGCAGGAAACTCTGGGACTCAGCCTGGATGTCCCCTCCGAATCCAAGGTCAAGCATTGCAGTGAACGGCATGAGAACCGATCCGTCCTTGTCCATGACAGGTTTTGGAAGCGGAATCTCTTTCTTGAACTCGCCGACCCTCACTGTTGCCTTGTCCGAGCCGACCTTGCCGGAGACTTCAAACTGATCCTTGCCAAGTGTGAACTCATCACCGGAAATATTTGACTCAAGACCGAGCATGCCTGCAGTTTTTGTGATGTTGACGTAGTTGGTGCTTGAGATCGTTGTCATAGGGATGAAGTCGGTTTTTGGAATGTATTCTGTTGACGTCATCAGGAATGGCTTGTCGATTGTGCCGCCGATTGACGATAGTGGAGAGAATGAGCACCATATCTTCTTTACCGACTCGAAACCCTCAGTTGATTTGACCGAGATTGTCAACGGGGTGGCTCCTGGTTTGGCAAGGAGAGTGAATTTGCCTTTGAGATCAGCTCTTGTCAATCTTCCGTTGACGCTCACCAGAGCATCCGGGCTTGTCTTGCCTGAAAGCTGGAAATCCTTTTCCGGAAGCAGATCGCCATCCTTGATGTTGAGGTCAGTGATAACTATACCTACGTCACTCGCCTTGGCTTCAAACACTCTGACCCTCAGCGTTGCCTGGTTGTCGGCTGTGTTGATGTCACCGTCAACTGTTGCTGTTCCCGTGAACTCGAGAATGCCTGGCTTTTCCTGCTTTGGAATCGGGAAGGTGATGGTTTTTTCTGAATATCTGTCGATAGATGGAATTGAATCGCTGGCTGAAAGCTGGTCAATCTTTACGTTTACACCTTCAAGCCTGGTGTTGCCGCTGTTTTTGACAGTAACGACAAGTTTGCCGGTTTCGCCGACTGAAATCCTCGATGGCTCACAGCTGAGGCCTGAAAGGGTAAGCGAGGCGTCAGGCTGGGGTCTGAGGTTGTATGTCGAGAGATTGTAGAGGAGCTTCATCTCGGACTCTGATTCAAACTTTGGCAGCATGGAAAGGTAGACATTTCGTGCGTTTGTGGCAACAATTTGCGAGTTGTCGTCAGATTTGGCGGCTATGGTTGCTGTGTCGATGCAGCTGCTCCAGTTTTTGTTTGGCGGGATGTTTGCGGAAACCGTGTTAAGTTTCAGCTTTCCAGTGGGGATGCCCGCAAAAATGGGATGATTGCTGTCTGTTACATTGACAAAAGTCTCTTTAGTCGTTTCCGAGTCGAAGTCAAACTGGTTTGTGAAGCCAAAAACGTCCGTAATGGCAGAATAAACCGGAATGCTTGTAGACTGTCCGAGGCAGTCGAAACCTACGATTGTTCCGCCTGATTGTGCGAAATCATTGAGCGCCTTTATTATTGATGTATTGTAAGGGTTGGTGTAATCTGGAGTTGCAAGAAAAACTGTGTCACAACCAAGATTTTTGAAGTTTTCATACCTAGTTCCAAAGACCATCTCCCAATACGAATCAGAACCGATCTTGGCAAGTTCCGTCAGTGAAGTACCCAGGGTTTTGCTAGCCTGGTTGAACTTGTCGATGCCAAAAACCTTGTCTGCCTTGAGCCTGTTGAACAGGTACGAAATCAGAATGCCTGTTTTCGATGTTTCTGCGTTGGTTATGACCAGTTCTTTTTCAAACACGTTGTCTGCCGGTAGCTGGTCTTTCTCGTCGGATTTGACCTCAAAACGGATGTTGTGAGTGCCAGCCACCATGCCATCGAGGACGAACGTTGCCTGTCGATATTCGTTCACATCAAGCAGTTTGATCTTCCTGTTGTCGGTTTTCTTGCCGTCAAGCAGCAGCGAGACCTCAACATTGTTCATCTTTTTTGTGCCGTCGTTTGATACATCGAGCATGAATCTCAGTCGTTCGCCAGGTTTTTTTGTGAAGAAGGTTGTGTTGTTTCGCAGGGACAGATCGTTGCCTGCGCTGGCGAGGCAGTAGAACCACATTTCAGAGTTGTTTGGAAGTTCGATCCTTGCGTGCCAGACCTTCTTTTCCTTCAGTTTGAAACTGGTTGACCAGGATTTGTCGCCTGAGGATTTGAACGGTTGTTTGTCGATCATTTTTGCATCATCATCCAGATCGTAAACCTTCACTTCAGGTACGGTCATGTCAGTTCTCAGACTGACCGTATTGCTGTCGATGCATGAAAGGATTGGGATGCTTACCCGACCTTTCGTCATCGGGCTGCCTTTGAAATCGATTTCAGGCATCCTGTGTGGTGCTCCTTCCGGTGTTGCCGGAAGTTTGATTGTTGGGTCGCCGAAGAATGCAAAACAGAATGTCGTTTTGTTTGAAGAAAAGAAGCCTTTTTCGATGCCTGTATATTTTGTGAAGGCACTGACCATGATCTCGCCAAGGGTTGGCGACCAGTTGTGATAGGCGTTCATGACTTCTTTTGTACACCTGTCGATTTCCGAGAAAGGTTGGGCTTTGACAACGCCTGATTCAATAGTCCAGTTTATTCCTGCATAATTGAGTCGCGTTCCGCCAAAATATGCAACCGGGCCACCCGGTGACGCCATACAGGCCTGCGCAAAAGAAAGACCTTTTGAGTTTGGGTAGCTCTCGAACTTATAGTCCACAACACCTGCGTCGTACATGCCATTGAGACAGGCAACACTGACAAGAATCGGCAGTTTTGATTTTTTCGGGAGAGCCATGATGTCATCAGTTGTGATCTTGCCTGGTTCTGTGATGATGGCGTCGCCTGAACCGTGAGAGACAACATAAATGAATCCGTTGTCTTTCCTGAAAGCATCCTGCATCTCGCTGGTGTTGAATTTCTCGGCTGTCTTGTACTTCTTTTCAATCTTGAAATTGTCTACCAGTCCGTCATCAACAATGGATTGGCATTCGAGCTCGCCTTCAAATCCGCCAGAGAACGGATCACCACCACAAAGGGCAGCGCTGTGGAACCAGTCGGCAGAAAGTGACTTTTTATAGTTGACTATCTTTTCAATCATCACCTCTGCTTCAGCCGGATTTCTGACCGGAATCCTGCCAAGGGCAAAATTTGGGACAAGATCGAGGTCTGGTGATGAGTAGTAAATGTCGGATGGTACGTATCTGTCAGCTTTCATGTACGAGGAGTTGACGTAATAAAATGAAGGCGGAACGTGGGTTCCGTCACCAAGGATGGTTACAAAACCGACTTTTCCAACCTTTGTCTGCAGGTATGCCCTGATGGATTTGGCAAAATCGTAGTCATATTTTTTCATGTACTCTTTGTCAGTCTTCGTGAAGTCTGCTGGGCCCTTGTATTCTGGCTCCTCTTTTTGGGGAGCATACTGACCCTTGAGTGACTCAACCTCGACAACTTCAACGGTATAGCCTGAATCTTTCTGTGTTGCTGCCAGTTTCGCTGCCTGTGCCTTGAGGGCCGACGAGGTAAGGATGAGTGAATTTTTCATGACTGTTTCGTCATCGCTGAAGGCTGTGAATCTGTTTTCCGGCTCGATGACGATCTGGAGCTCAAGCTTTTTTGCAACATGCATCACCTTGCCGTCAAAATCGAGGATGACGGGGAAAGCCTTGATGGTTGCGAAATTGCCTGACATACCGGTCTCAAACTTGAAGTCGCCGGCTGTTTCTGGATATTTGCCCTTAAGCTCCCCATTATCTGCTGATTTCAGTTTTGGGATCGACCATGTTTTTGGCATGTACGGGTCAAGCTGTGGCAGCCAGGTTTTTTCGTAGCTGGCCTCTGAGATCCTGACATCTGTCCCCCTGTATCCCTTTGGAATTGGTACTCTCATCGTTACAAACGGTATCTGTGGCTTGCCTTCGTCGCAGGTTGTTTCAAAACCTTCGCAAAGAAGCCTGCCCCTGAAGGTGACAAGTTGGCTGGTGTTGATCGAAAACGTCCTGAAGATGGAGGTTTCATTTGTTCTTCCAAGCTGGAATCTGCCGGTTGAAACCGGGCAGGAGACCGTTTGTCTTGCCTGGACAGCCGGAAGAAGCGATAACACCAAAGCAACTGAAATAATTACCAATGCAAATTTTTTCATGTTCCTCCTCATGTAAGGGGCAAATCAGGGCAGATATATCAGCCTGATCTTTTTTGTCTGCTTGTCCCAGTATACCTCGCAATCGAGCAGATCGGTAAAGAACTGGAGCGGTACGCAGGCTTTGCCTGACTTGAGCTCAGGCTTGGGATTTATTGTCTTGGTCGTGGTCTGGTCGTCTTTCTGGATGGTAACGGCATCCGATCCGATTTCGCAAACCACCCATAAATTCTTTCTGGGGAAGTTTACGGAGATGTAGCCTGAATTGAGTTCAGCCACACCACCGAAGCACGATGTGATGAAGTTCAGTGAGATCATCGTGGTGTTTTCCTTGATGTAGGGGGCAACGTCCATGTTGGTGTTTTTGCCGTTGATCGCAACTGTTTTGCTTCCAACCTGGAATTCAATGTTGACCTGCTGAGGGAGTGAGTCAGGGGTCTTGAGGACGCAGGGGATCTCAAATTTTCCGGCGTTGCTCTCGAGAACAAGTTTTTCACTGTAGGTTCTGCTTGGGATGAAGTGGTACGTCCTTGCTTTGAGTTTGACTATCACTTCATCGCCGACAACATGCCTGGTTGAAAGGGCGATCCATCTGGGTATGCCTGTGAAATACCCTTCAAGACTGTCGCCTCCGATGTTTTCTATTACAAGTTCAAGATCGGACTCAGAGTCGGTGGGGACGTACTTGAAATCGACGGTTGGTGGTGAAATCCTTATTTTGGCCTGTTCGAGCAGAACTTCCTTCGGATGTCGGACAAGCCTCATGCCGGTTCTGTCGAGCACATAGATCCATTTGCCAAACCGTGAGACCGCAACCGGATCGGTCAGGGAGTCGAGGTTGTTTTCGTAAGACACTTTTTCGCCTGTTGGGTTGTGGAGGCTGTATGGACCACCACCCTTGCCGTATGATCTGAGTACTTTTCCAGTCTGGTCGATGAGTTTCAGACTTTCCTCACCCAGAACGATGAAGCGTTGCGGCGAGAGCATGAGCACATCCCTCGGGGTGTCTGAAACGTTGATTGTGTTGGATTTTGTTCCATCCGAACCAAAAACCTCAATTTTGAGGTTTTCACCATCGGCAACGGCAAATCCTGAGGTAGAGGCGCTTATAGCAACTGGATTGCCCCACTCCTGATCCGATAGCACGGTGCCGGTTTTATCGCTGCCAAGGTATCGTTCAACCGAGTTCTTCTTGAGCACAAGCAATGAACCATCCTGGTCAAACTCAACATCAACGGCGCCTTTTTCCGGGATGTCATATATTTTCTTGCCAGCTCTCGTTGAAACAGTTATGCCAGCTTCGGTGACCTGAGCAAGAAGGTCGGCTGAGATTGTTATTTTTGAGGCTTTGACGCCAGGAATTGTGAAGAGTTCGTTGCTCCTCTGGTCAATGACCTTAATAATGCTGTTTTGCGGGTCACTGACAAAAATCCTGCCGTTTTCATCGATTTCAAAGCTCTCCGGCAGGCAGAGTCTGGCGGAGTCATGGTCAATTACGGTTGTTAGTTTTCCAGCCTCGTCAATCTGAACCAGTTCGTGGGTTGATGTTGAAGCGACGAGGTATCTATCGCTGACGACCCCAAAACTGTAATAACCGCCTGATGGCATTTTGCCTGACAGGCTCAGCGTCTTGCCGGCAATTCCGTTCAGTGTGAAAATCTTGATCTCAGACCCGTCTAAAACAATGATTTTCTGGGCGTTGTCGGTCGTCATCGCCAGAGGGTTCTTGAATGTGCCAATCGATTTTATCTTGGCAAACGATCCTGAAAGGATAGTGTATTTTTTCGTGTCACCCTCGAGCACGAAGTAATTGTCATTGACAGGGAAGAAGGCGAGAGGCTGTTTGAATGTGTCCAAAACCTTGAAAACGTCGAGTGTTGGTTCGAGGATGAACGCTTTACCGATACCTGGGTCGCTGACGAACAATCTGCCCCTAGTGTCGGTGAAAAGGCCTGTCGGGTTGGCGAGGGTGATGTCTTTGATGGTTTTGACGTTGCTTTTGAAATTGCCGTTCATGTCGAAGAGCTTGAGCATTCCGGCATCAGCTACAACAAGCCGGTCTTTTACGATGGCCATGCTCTTTGGATTGATCAGCGATCCGTCCGAGATTCCGTAACCGCCGATCCTGTATTTGAGCTTGAAATCCTTGGAAAAGCAAAGGATTTCGTGAGTTCCCTGCGAGGATACATAAACATTTCCCTGCTTGTCGACAAAAGTACAGGTTGGGAGTGCCAGCTTGTCCGACGAAATTCCGCCAAGCAGCAGTTCAGATGATTCCCCCTGACCCCTGAGTGGAAGGGTGCCTTGTGCAAGTAGAATCAGAACCATTCCTGCCAGCAGGAGTTTTTTCGTCATTTCCTGAACTTGACCTCGGGAAGGGTGTAAGTTTTTCCTGCTTCAAGCGTGATGGTGGTTTTGTATGGTATCGGGAGATAATTCGGTGGTGACTTGTAGCCCGCTGCCACGATCTCGATTGTGTAGGTTCCGGCTGGTCTTGTCACGGTTGCTGAACCGGTTCCAACCTGTGAGCCGTTGATTTTGATGGCTGCGGTGCCGACGTTGCAGGTGATGACAATTGTTCCATCTTTGACGACCGGTTTATCCGGGGTGACAGGTTTTGATCCTGTGTTGCCGGTGTTGCCTTTATTGCTGGTGTTTCCGGTTGTTCCTGTATTTGTTGTACCTGTGCTGCCAGTTTGCGGGTTGGTTTTTGGTGTTTCACCGGTGTCGATTTTTCCTGTGGCAGAGAATTCAAGACTGACCGTTATTTTCACCGGTTCACCGAAATCGGGCTTCAGGGTGATGGTGCCTGAATAGTTCTGGCCTGGCTTGATTTTTAGCGGATTGACCGAAACCGGTATGGTTTTTGAGGCATCTTTTTCCAAGGTTATATTGTCTTTGTCGATTGAAATCCAGTCGGCTCCAATATCTTTTGTTACTTGTAAAACGTAGCCGCCAGTATTTTTGATCACAATATCCTTTGGCCCAGGAATGGTTTCAACTTTTCCCCATGAAATCGTTTTTGACGACGTCACTGAGAGCATTCCGGGTTTGGACATTTCAACCGTGTCGGCAATCTGCTTTTCACCCGCTTTTATCTCGATCTGTTTTGTGTTGTCGATGTAGCCTTCGAGGTGGAGTTTGAGATCGTAAGCTCCTGCCTGTAGCTGAGGAACCTCAGCCGGTGTAACGCCGTAGTTTACGAAATCCTTTTCAGAGATGCCCTTCATGAAAATCTCGGCGCCTGAAGGGGTTGAAGTGATGGTTATGCTGCCCGGTTTTGGCTTTAGCATCTGCCAGCCGAAGAGGAACCCGAAGACGAGAATGGCTATTGCACCAATAATGCCTGCAATTTTCAGGATGTTTCTCTTGACCCTCGGGTTTGATCTTGGAACCTTCTTGGCTTTTATCACCGTGTTCTTGGTCCCGCCAAATTTTACGGCAAGTCCTGAGATGGCAGACAGAAGCTCGTTCGTGTTCTGGAAGCGGTCGTCAGGATTCTTTGCCAGCATGTGGCCGATGACCTCGACGACTTCCTGCGGAATGTCTTTTCTGAGGTTTGCAAGCGGGAACGGCTCCTTGTTGATGTGCATGTTGAGGACGCCCCAGGGAGTGTCTGATTCGAACGGGACTTCACCGGCAAGCATCTCGTAAAAGACGATTCCAAGCGAGTAGAAATCAGTTCTCTGATCAACCTTCAATCCCTGTGCCTGCTCTGGGGACATGTATTCAGGCGTGCCGATGAATGAGCCGGCGGTGGTCATGGTTGCGAAGTCTCTGGACTTTGCAATTCCGAAGTCCATTATCTTGACCTGGCCGGTTGGTGTGATCATGAGGTTCTGACTCTTGATGTCTCGGTGTGCGATGATGCCTGATTTGTAGGCCTTGTCGAGTGCCTTAACCGATTGGAGCATGTAGGAGATTGCATCTGCAAGGGGAAGTGGCCCCTGTTGCTCGATCATGCTCGTCAATGTTTTGCCCTCGATGAACTCCATGACCATGTAATATGTCTGGTCTTCACTGCCAAAATCCATGACGGCGCAGATGTTGTCGTGGTTGAGCTTCATGGCCGACTCGGCTTCTCTTTTGAACCTCTCAACGTAGTCGGCGCCTTGCGTGTACTGCTCTCTGAGAATTTTGAGGGCGACAATCTGACCTTTTGTGATGTCTCTTGCAAGATAGACTTCGGCCATTCCGCCGCCGCCGACCTTGTCGTAAATCTTGTACTTGCCGCCTAGCGTTTTTCCAATCATGTCACCTTGCCTGAGTTGTCGGCGCCCAGAAGCTCATCCATTGTCGTTTTTAGAGCAGACAGGTGAGATTTGGCTTTTTTGGCCAGCATCTGCACCTCGGAGGGATCGCCCGGATTCTTGTCTATTGTACTCAATGTTTCAAAAAGTTCTTTAAACGGCGTGTCAATTTCCATCTTCAGCTGGGTCACCAGCTGTTTCCGCTGTTTTACAGTCTCTCTCAGGTGTTTGTTCTCGTCTTCAAGTACCGATTTTCTTGTAAACTCCTGATAAAGCCTGGCTGAGTTGACTGCAAAGGCGGCATGTGAGCAAAGAGCCTCGAAGAATTCAGCGTTTTTCTTTGAGAAGTAAAATGTCGGAACCTGTGAATCAACATAGATGAGACCCAAAATGTTTTCGCCTATCTTCATGGGCCCGCACATGATCGATCGAAGTGACAATCCGACAATCGAGTCTCTGGCCCTGAATTTGTCGTCAGAAGCCGTGTCGGTGATCGAGATGAGCTTTTTCTGTTCGAGCACAGAGTCGGTTACGGATTTGGAGAAGGCAAACTCCTCCTGCCTCATCGATTCCTTATTTCTGTTCCTGCCGGCAGCAAACGAGAGTTTTCCAGGTTCCTGGATCATCATTATGAATCCACGTTCGGCGCCGGTCACCTTGACGGCCATGTCAACAATCATTGGCAGAAGCTCCGAAATGTCGCTGATTTGACCTAAAGCTTTGCTGATCTCAAGGAGCATGCGGAGGTTTCTGTAGTCTTCCCCGTATTTTCCTATCTCCTTGTCGATCTCAAGCTCGGAAGTTCTGATGCGCTTGAGTTCCCGCTGGGCATTTTCCTCTTCAAAGAAAAGCCTGGCTTCGGCAAGTTTTGAGAGCGCCCTGAAGTATTCTCCCTGTTTGACGAACAGGTCGGCAAGCTCTATTTTGAGGTTGTTTGCTTCACGCTTCAGACCTCGGTCTTCAAAGTACTGGAGGGTTTTGACGTAGCAGTCCTCAGCCTTGTCCCACTTCTCCTGATACATTGCAAGTGCGCCACCGAGTTTGCTTGCGATGGCTTTTTGCATGGCGTCGTCTGTTGAATCTGCCAGGTCAGTAAGGTGCTTTGAGTATTTTCTCGATTTCTCGATATCCTGTTTTGAAAGCCAGATTCTACCGAGGGCTTCAAAGGTCTTTGAAAGGTAATGATAGTCGTTCTGTTCTGAAAGAATTTTTTCGGCACGTTCCAGGCTGATGATCGCCTGGTCGATCTGGCCGTTGTCGAAGTAGTATTCGCCGATGTAAGCCAGTGATCTTCCGATTGTTACGTTGTCGCCTGACTCTTCGGCGATTCGCCTGGCTTTTTCAATGTGATGCTGAGCTTCCTTTGGCTGCCCCTTGGAATCGATTGTTGAACCAAGCTCAAACAGCGCTTTGGCAAGGTTCCTCTTTGAACCCAGTTTTGCCTCGTCCTTGACCCATTCATGTATGTTTGTGAGTGCAGAGCTCATGTCCGGTAATGTCTTGAAATACTGGCTTGCGATCTGGTGGAATTCCGCCCTGACGTCCAGACTGAAACATCCCTGGATGAGACCGGTTGAACGTCTGATCAGTCTTCCGGCCTTCTCGTTGTCGCCTTTCATCAGGGAGAGCTTGATCTGCCAGAGCTCGCACTTTGCCTGGAGATCGTGGAGCTTTGCCGATTTGGTGATGACGCTCGCTGCAACAACCGTTTTTTCCGCCTCTTCAAAATCAGCCATTGCCATTTTCAAACGGCTCAAAGCTAGAAGGGAAACGGTTTTTATGTAAGAATCAGCACTCGAGGCATAGCGATTTGCAAGATTTTGTGCAGACATGGGGTCGCTGTCAAGCAAGTGGCTCAGATAACAGTCAATGAAATGACGCTTGAGCCAGAGGTCTGAAATCTGCTCCGAGACAGGTTCTGCCTCGTAAAAGAACAGGGCTGTTTTTGGAAGTCGGGCCTTATACGAAGCAATTGTTTTGAGCGCAAGGGTATCCGGGTTTGAGGTGTGAATTCTGGAGAGTAGGTCAACGGTCTCGGCAAACTCGTTCATTCCGTAAAGGCAAAGCCCCATTTTCACCTGGCAGTCGGCCTGGAATTCCTTTTCATCCTCAGGAATCATGAGGATCAGTTTGTTCAGATAGAATCTGGCTTCAGGGTAACTCAGCTGTCTTGCGCAGTGTGTGTAGGCTTCAAGCGATGTTTTGAAAGCAATGACTGCATCATTTCCCTTGAGTGCCAACTGACTGAGGGTCTCGCTCCATTCAGGCAGCATGACCTTGTTGGCCGAAGCAGTCTTGAGACAGTGCCCGAAAAGCTCTTTTCTAATCGATATTGGCGTTGAATTGAGGGCAAATTCCATGTAGTCGTCAGATTCGATGTCGAAGAAGGATCGGCCTGACTCCCTGCAGGTCTGGAGCACACCGTTTGCCACGAGGTTGAACAGGGCGTTTGCCAGATACTCGGGTTTTGTGAAGCTGGGCAGTCCGCTTGTTGCGTTTTTCAGTTCCAGGGCTGTTGCCCTGCCTCCGAGAACTGCCAGGATTCTTACCAGCGTGAGTTCGGAATCGTCCAGGTGTTCGAGGAGTTTTCCGACAAAGATGCTGGATTCGGCAAATTTCCTGAGCTCCTGAAATTTCTTGTCAGAGAAGGTGAGATGACCCGTTGTTTGTGTGAGCGCGCCGGTAACGACACACAGTCTGACAAGCTCATTGATTTTCTGTATGTTTCCGCCCGTGCTTTCGAAGAAGGCCTGGATTGTGGTTTCCGGAAGGTCAGGGGCATCGAGCATCGTTCGGATGTATTGAGCTGATGAGTGGAAGTCGAGCGAGTTGATCTGGATTCGGGTCACCTCGTCCGAGCCTGTGATTTGGTCAAAGTAGAACTGCTGATCTCCCCTCACCCTTGAAAGGTTGTAGGTACACACGAGCATGATTTTGAGTTGTGAGATTGATGGAAGGATGTGGGTGATCAGCTTCAGGAGCGATTCTGACGCCTGGTGAATGTCTTCAATGACAAGGCAGATTGGCTTGATGCGGCTTATTTCTGAAAGGAAAGAGAGGTATCCTTCAAAAAGTGTGGTCTGGTCAGGGAAAATGTCTTCGACATCGAGACCGGTTTTACCCTCCATCTGGTCGAGAACATAGCGATAATTGTTGATTACTGCAAGATTGGCTTCCTTGACGGTTCTGGTTATCTCCTGATTGAATCTGATGATCGGTTCGAGTGGATTGAATCGTGAAATGCAGCTAACGACCGACATTTGGTGGCCATCAGTCGGATTTTTCTGCGCCAGCTCGCGAACAAGGTGGCTCTTTCCGTTTCCATCATCGCCTTCGATGAGGATGACTTTTCCTGACTGGAACGATTCTTCAAGCAGATCTTCAAGTAATGAGCGCTTCTCTGCAGCCTTCCTGCTGTCGATTCTCTTGTGGAGCCTCGAAAGATAAAGTTCTCCGGCTGGTTTTGACTGAAGATCGGGCAGGGATTGGATAAGCTGCTGGAAGCTGGTTATCGGTTCCTCGTGACCCATGCCGAAAAGCCTGAGGATAATGCTTTGCAGTTTTTCTGGCAAGGCCGGTTTTAGGTCTTTTTGATCTGGAAGCCCTTCCTCGCAGTCAACACCGAAACAGCTGCAGATGAGTCTTCCTAGCATGACAAGATCGTTGTTTTTGTTGGTGTTTTCTTGATCCGATTCGTCTGTGTCGGCCAGAGTCAGTCCATAACCTGTTATCTTTACCTGATACGGGAACTCGAAAAGCCTTGCCGTCCACCACAAACCGGCTTCCTTTGGATTCTGCCTGATCAGCTTGACGCTGTCGGATCTGAGGTTTCCGTGAGCAAGACCGTGCCTGTGGAGATAGTCCAATCCATCGGCAATCTGGAAGAGAACATAGATCACTGCCTGGATATCCATCTGTTTCAGAAGATTGTGGATGGATTCGCAGTCGTAGAACGGTCGTGTGTACCAAAGTTTGGAATTTTCAGTAATTCCAACGTCAAGAACTGGAGCCAGGTTAGGATGGTTCAGCCTTTTCAGGGACATCAGCTGGAGGTGGTTGAAAGCCATGTCTTCAGCGTCAAAATCCCATTTGAGTATCTTGAGCACAACATCCCTGGATTGCTGGTCTTTAGCCTTGTAAGTCAGTCCGGAATGCCCGATGCCCAGAATATCTGATATTTCCAGTCCGCCAATGCGCAGTTCGCCGGTGTCAGTCATTTTGTCCTCAATGGCATTTCTAAAAATATTATAAAACATTGAACAATTGCATGCAAGTTTGTTAATCTCATTTTTAAAAACAGCAAGATTGCGCAATCGTCTTGATATTGACGACATTATCAAGTATATTAATTGGAAGTCTTTTTGGAAGGAGTTGTCAAGATAGGCGCAACTTACCTGGACAGAGCTGAGCCTTTGGTTTTGTCTGCACTTGATGAACTCGGGTACTCTCTCGTTGAGATGTCCGAGAAGTTTGCAAAGGGTGACTACCTTGTGTCAATAGTGGTTTGGAGACCCGAAGGAATCGGCATTTCCGACTGCGTGAGGATCACAAAGAAGCTGCACCCGATGCTCGAGGCTGATTCGGTCATTCCCGACTACGTCAGACTGGAAGTCTCGTCACCAGGCATCGACAGGAAGTTGAAAGACCTTCTTGAACTCAACATTTTCAAGGGGATTGAAGTCACCCTGAATCTTGATACGCACAAGCCGGTAACAGGCAAATCGATGGGGACAGACGGCGATTTTGCAGTGATAGATGTCGACGGACACGAGCTCAGGTATCCACTTGCCTCGATAACGAGCGCAAGGCTGGTCGGGTAGGAGGCACCATGAAAGCTGCTGATTTCTTCATCGCGTTGGCCGATATCGCCCGTGAAAAGGGCGTTGAATATGATGTTTTGCTTGAAGCCATCAGACAAGGTCTTCTTGCTGCCTACAAAAAAGTCTACAAAACCTCCAGCAACGTAGAGGTAATCCTTGATGACAAGGAGAAGAGGATCGACATCCTTGCGGTGAAAACCGTCGTTGATGTGGTTGAAGACCCACAGGCCGAGATCTCAGTTGCTGAAGCAAAACGCTACAAAAAAGAAGCCTCAGAGGGCGACCTTCTCAAGTTCGAGGTTACTCCGTCAGACTTCGGCAGATTTGCCGCCATTACCTGCAAGCAGATTGTAACCCAGAGGCTTAAGGAAGCTGAAAAGGAAAAGGTTCTCAGGGAGTTTACCGCCAGAGAGCATGATATGGTTTTTGGCGAAGTCAGCAGAACTGCCGGGGAAAACATCTATTTCAACCTAGGCAAGGCTGAAGGTGTTTTGCCAAAAGCAGAGCAGATACCGGGCGAAGTTTACAGCCCCGGAAGAAAGTTCCACTGCTACATCCTCAAGGTTGACAAAGCCTCGAAGGAGCCGATGGTTGTACTCTCAAGAACCCATCCGCAGCTTCTGGTCAAGCTCATGGAGCTGGAAATTCCGGAAATTGCCCAGGGTGTTATTGAGATCAGGGGTGTTGTAAGAGACCCGGGAACAAGGGCAAAGGTTGCCGTTGTCAGCAATCAGCAGAAAGTTGACCCGGTCGGCTCCTGCATTGGAACTAAAGGTGTAAGGATAAACGTAATCTCTGACGAACTCAGGGGCGAACGCATCGATGTCCTCAAATGGTATGAGGATCCAAGACAGTTCGTCGCATCAGCCCTCTCTCCTGCAAAAGTTTACTCTGTCCAGATCATCGAGGACGAAAACAGGGCTATCGTTAAGGTTGAGCAGGATCAGTTCAGCCTGGCAATCGGTAAAAAGGGATCAAACGTCCGCCTGGCATCAAGGCTCGTCGGCTTCAAAATAGACATGAAGGTGTTTGAGTAGAGATGCCTGTCAGGACGTGTGTCATCTGCGGCGTTAAAGCAGAGAAATCAGCCATGCACAGGATCGCATCCGATTTTTCAATCGATGAAGCCAAGAAAACGCCTGGCCGTGGCGCTTACATCTGCAAACATAATTTATGTGTTGAAAACATTTCAAAGAGGAATACCATTACCAGGTCTCTTCGAAGGACTCCGTCAAAGGAGCAGCTTGAAGAGATCAGGCAACGGTTAAAGGTGATTGATGAGCGAGAAGACAGTTGATGAAATCGCGTTTCAGACAGGAGTTTCCCCTGCTGACGTGATCGATATGGCAAAGAAGCTTGGCGTGGCAGTCAAGAGCGGTTCAGATGCACTTGACGATGCTGTCATTGTCAGGATTCGTGCCATGGTTTCCCTGAAGATGCACAAACCGGTGACAGACGATCAGGTCAAGATGTCACCGACGCAGAAGCCAAAGACAAGCCTTTTTGATGAAGTTGTCAAAAAGAAGACCCCGTCTTTGAAGGCTGCAACTGCAGACGCTGTAGAGCTGGCAAAGGCTGCTGAAGCCGCCATGCTTGCAGGCGAATCTGTCACCACTCCGAAAGCCCCGAAGGCTCCGGAGCCGGAAACCGTCATTGTCAAAAAGACGCTCAAACCGGTGCTTCCACCCAAAAAGAAAGACTTGATCAAAGACATCCCGCTCAAATCGGAAGTGGTCAAGGAAAAACCGATCAAGGAAAAAGCTGTCGAGAAACCGGCAGAAGAAAAACCTGTTGAGGAAAAACCAGCAAAGAAGCCAGCCGAGTCAGAGGAAAAGATTGAAAAAACCGAACCTATGACCAAGGCTGCAACACCTCAGGAGCCGCCGGTTGAAACTGTAACCGAAGCGCCAAAAGATCACGCCCACAAACCAAAGGCAAAGGTTGAGCCGAAGCATGAGGAACCACAGGCAACTGAAGCTGTTGTCGAGGAACCTGCAAAAGAAGCTCAGCCAGCACATAAACCAGCAAAACAACATAAACCAGAGCACAAGGAAGAGGCTGCAACAACTGCTCCTGTTACCGAGGAAAAGACTGAAAAACAGCATCATCCACCAGCAGAGCATAAAGAAGAACCAAAGGTTGAAGCAAAGCCGGAAGTCAAACACGAAAGAAAACCGGAAATCAAACCAGAGCACAAACCGGATTCGAGACCAGAGCAGAAAGACAAGAAGCCGGAACAGAAAAAAGAAGAAAAATACTCACACTTTGATAGACCTGTCCAGGCTCCGAAACTCGTCAAGCCGATCGATCCAAGGGAACTCTTCCTCGGCCAGAAACCAAGAACCGACCCGAACATGCCGCCAAGGACTGAGGAAAACAGGTATAACAACAACAGGCCGGACTACAGAAGGCCGGATCAGGGTTCTGGAACCGGAAGGCCGCAGTATGGCAACAAACCTGCCTTTGGGAATAAACCGGCTTTCGGCAACAAGCCAGCGTTTGGAAATAAACCTGCATTTGGTGCAAAACCGGCGTTCGGCAGCAAGCCCGCATTCGGCAGCAAGCCAGGTGGATTTGGCAAAAACACTCCAACCGTTCCGACAGAACCGGCAAAACAGGATCACAGGGATTTCAGGAAAGACAAAGACCCCAAAACTGCTGCCGAGTACATAGTCGATAAAGAACAATACAAATTCAAACAGAAACACAAACCGAAACATCAGGGTGCACAAAAGCAGGCAATGGCTAAGCCGGAGCCAGCTCCAGAAGTCAAACAGAAACTCACAATCGATGTGTTTGCAAAAACAGCCGGTGTTCCTGAGCAACGCATAATGAGCTACATGCTCAAGCAAGGCTATGTTCCAAACCCTGAAGAAGAGCTTTCAGGCCCGATTCTTGCAATGCTTTCAACAGCATTTGGCCTCAAGACTGATGAAGAGGGCAAACTTGAGGATGAAAATCTCATCCCAAGAGCGCCAATTGTCACCGTCATGGGTCACGTTGACCACGGCAAAACCACACTTCTTGACTACATAAGAAAAACAAAAGTTGCAATGGGTGAAGCCGGTGGCATCACCCAGAGCATCGGTTCATACAAAGTCACGGTAAACGGCAGGGACATCTGCTTCATCGACACCCCAGGCCACGAAGCTTTCGCAGCCATGAGGCGTGAAGGTGCAAATGTCACCGACATTGTAATCCTCGTCGTTGCAGCAACCGAAGGCATAAAGGAACAGACAGTCGAAGCCATCAAAATGGCGCAGGAAGCCAAGGTCAGCATCATTGTTGCTGCAAACAAAATGGATCTCCCTGGCGCAAACGTCGACAGACTTAAAACACAGCTCACAGACATCGGTCTCACACCTGAAGACTGGGGTGGACAGACAATCGTCGCTCCAATCGTGGCAAGAACCGGTCAGGGAGTGAACGAGCTCCTTGAGATGATTCTCCTTACAGCTGACATCCTCGAACTGAAGATGAACAAAAACGGCAAACTCGCCGGAACCATCATCGAATCCAGAATGGACAAGTTTGTTGGCCCGCTTGCAACGGCCATTGTCCAGAGCGGAACCCTCAAGGTTGGAGATTACATTGAAGCTGGCGGATCGTGGGGCAGGGTCAAGGCTCTGTTTGATGACCTTGAAAAGAGAACTGACAAAGCCAAAGCCGTCACTCCGGTGAAGATCATGGGTTTCGACTCGGTTCCAAAACCAGGTTCAATCCTGCTCTCATCTGACGTATCAAGGAAACGCAAGACAGAGGACAAGGGCGAGGCTCCAAAAGCCGATGCACCTAAACCAGAAATCGACCTTGCAACAGCCAATCTTGACGACCTGTTCAAGGTTTATGACCAGCAGGCTGCTTCAAAGCTCAATCTTGTTGTGAAAGCTGAATCGGAAGGTTCGCTTGATGCTGTGAAGTTCGCCATCTCAAAGATTAAAATCAAAGACATCTCCGCAAATATCGTCTTCTCAGGCATCGGCGTCGTCAACGACAATGACGTTCTTCTTGCTCAGGCTTCATCTGCCATGCTCGTTGGTTTCAACGTCCAGGTTGACCCGAACACAAAGAAGCTTGCAAAGCAAAACAGCGTTCCGGTCAACATCTACAACATCATCTTCGATCTCACCGACGCTGTGACGGAAGCCATCAAAATGCTGGTCAAACCTGAATATCGCGATGTTCTCATTGGCAAGGCTGAAGTCAGGAAAGTCTTCAGCATCTCGGACTTTGGAAATATTGCCGGTTGCTTTGTCACTGAAGGTGTTGCCAGAAATGATGCCAAGGTCAAGATTATCAGAAACCGTTATCCGGTTCACGAAACCAGGATCAAAACCCTCAAACGTTTCAAGGATGATGCAAAGGAAGTCAAGCAGGGATATGAATGCGGTGTCGGTCTTGTCGGTTATGACGACCTTCACGAGGAAGACATCCTTGAGTTCTACGAGACCAAAGAGGTGATCTGATTTGGTGGGACTGGTTGAAATGCAGTTCCGCCTCGAAGGTGTCCACTCGCTCAAAGACAAGCGTTCAATCGTTTCGCCGGTGCTGGCAAAGCTCAGGCACGTTTTCAACTGCGCAGCCATCGAATCTGATGCACAGGACAGCCACACGATGATGGTTCTGACTGCGGTTACGCTCAACAGCAACGGCTCGCAGCTTGATGCCACAATAACAAAAATAATCGAGACAGCCCAGAGGCTTGCTCCTTTTGAAATGACCGTTACAAGGCGGGAGGTCTGGGAATGAATGTAAAAAAACACAGGGTGGCGGAAGCCATTCAAAATGCAATATCAATTATCCTTCATCGGGACATCATCGACAGGCGCATCGGTTTTGTGACCATCCTGCAGGTGAAGATTGACGATGAATACAAATCGGCAGACGTTTACTATTCTGTCATCGGAAACTCGAAGGTTAGAGAGAGGACAGCACAGGGGCTGTCAGCCGCCAACAGGTTCATCCAGAAAAAAGTCACCGAGATGGTGAAGATGGGCAAAACTCCAACCATCCGCTTCAAATTCGACGAAACCCCCAGCAAGGCCGAGAGGCTTGAACGACAATTCCAGGAGCTTGACCAAGATGGAAAGAATAAACAGGACTCAGGCATCGACAGAGCTGAAGAAGACAACGAAAGCCCTGATCCTGACTCACGAGAATCCTGACGGCGACACGCTTGGATCGGCATCGGCACTCTTTTGTGCCATAACCGCTGAAGGCGGACAGGCTGTAGTGTGTGCAACTGACGCACCACAGGATTTTTATGACTTTCTGCCTGGCTTTAAAGACATCAGACAAACTACCCAGGAGCTTGCGGAAAAGCTGGTTTCAGAAGGTTACAGGCTGATCATTGTGGATGCACCGTCACCTGAGCGGGTTGGTCTGTCAAAAATTCCGGAAAATTCGGATACTCTCGTCATTGATCATCACCCGTCAAGGGATGATTTTGAGGCAAAAGCAATTATTGAGCCTCACGCCAGTGCAACGGCCGAACTCATCTACCACCTTCTCAAGGCAGCAAAATTCACAATCACCCACGACATAATGTCTGGCATTTTTGCTGGCATCGTCACAGACACCGGAAACTTCAAATACCCAAACGTCACGGCCGACACGATGAAAGTGGTTGGCGAAATGATAAGCAATGGCCTGGATATCGCAAAGCTCTCGTCACTGATCTACGAGAGAACTAATCTTGCCAACAGAAAACTGCTTGGACGGACGATGGAGAGGCTTTTCTCGGCATTCGACGGGAAACTTGCCATCTCTGCAATCACATGGAGCGACATGATCGAGTTCTCAGCCCAGCACAGGGACACCGATTTCATTGTTGATGAGGTGAGAAAACTGGGTGGGCCGGAAGTCTATATCCTTGCCAAAGAAATAAAGCCTGAACAGTTCAGGGTTTCCATGAGAGGCAGAGGGAAGCTCGATCTCAACAAGGTTGCCCAGACCTATGGCGGTGGTGGTCACCACGATGCAGCCGGTTTCACCATTACCGGTGACTGGCTTAATGTGAGGGGGGCGCTCCTCCAGTTGTTTGAGCCCCTGATGGAGTGATGGTTTCAGGCGGACTTGCGATAAACAAATCAGAAGGCGTGTCCTCGGCGCAGGTGGGCAACATTGCAAAAGCGATGTTTGGCTGCTCCAAGGTTGGTCACATCGGAACCCTTGATCCTAACGCAACCGGTGTCCTGATTCTCATGCTTGGAAACGCCACAAAAGTCATCCCCTATGTGCAGGAATTGCCCAAAACCTATATTGCCGGATTCAAACTCGGCTCCACCTCAAACACTTACGATATCTGGGGAGAAATGACCGAGCATGGCTATGGTGGCGACATCCCCGAAACACACATCAAATCGGTGATGGAGGAGTTCACTGGCAAGATTGACCAGATTCCACCAATGTTTTGTGCCAAGAAAATTGATGGCGTAAGACTTTACAACCTCGCCTACCAGGGCATCGAACTCCCGAGAAAACCAAATCCAGTTGAAATCTACAGACTTGAGTTGCTTTCATATGATCAGAGTATTGGAGAAGGCCAATTTCTGCTCGAGTGCTCAAAAGGTACCTATGTCCGGTCACTGATTTCTGACATCGGCATGAGCTGTGGCTGCGGTGCCGTCATGAGCGCTTTGAGACGAACTGTTGACATGGGCTACAAAGTTGATGAGTGCATCACTTTAAACGATGTCCATGTGGCAGGTGATAGAGAAAGCCTTCTCATCCAAATGGAAACATTCATCGACCATATCCCTCGAGTCGATCTCACTGATGCCCAGGCGAAGAAGATAAAGTTTGGCAACAACGCTTCGTTCCAGGGTTTTCCGGCACCTGCAGGTGTGGTTAGATGTTTTTATCAAGATACATTTCTGGCAATGGCCAAACTCGTGCTTTCAACAGGCGAAATCATCCCCGAAAGGCTCATATGAACATAATTACTGGCGATCCCTTCTCAGTTGAGGTTCGTTGCGCAAAAGGCTGTTACATGCTCGGATACATGGACGGGGTTCATATCGGACACAGAAAGCTTGCCGAGACCGTCATAAATAAATCAGTGTCAACCAACTCTTTTCCAGCCGTATTCACTTTCAACGGCCTGCTCTACACCAAATCGATCCCAAGTTTCAGGGGGCTTTTGACCCCACACGAAGAAAAGCTGGAACTGTTGGAGGATTTGGGTATTGAAGAGATGATTCTGGCGGATTTTACCGAGAAACTCAGAGACATGCCTGCACAGGATTTTGTCAGGTGTATACTCAGGGACAGGCTTGACGCCGGATTTGTAGCCTGTGGACCAGGTTTTTCCTTTGGCAAGGGCGGGCTTGGGAAATCGGATGACCTGATAAAATTTTGCAGTGAATTCGGCATCGAGGCTGAAGTGATAGGTTCGGTTCAGATGGATGGCAAACCGGTCTCATCAACCCGCATCAGAACTATGTTGCTTGAAGGTCAGGTTGAAGATGCCTCAAGAATGCTTGGCAGAAACTACACAATCAGGGGAAGCGTCATCCACGGTCATGGAATAGGTAAAAATCTGGGGATACCGACGGCAAACATTGAGGTTCCTGACAAAATGAAGCTTGTGCCTGGTGATGGCGTGTACGCCTGCATCGCTCGTTTTGATGGACGATCACTTCCGTCAGCGGTGAGCATTGGCATGAGGCCGACCTTTGATGACACGCAAAGGTCAATTGAGGCACATTTGCTTGACTTCGACGGGATAATATATGATCATCAGATGGAACTGGAATTCGTTTCGTATCTGCGTGGGCAGAAGGTTTTTCACACTCATGAAGAGCTTGTTGCGCAGGTGCGGCAAAACATAGAACAAACAAGATCGATTGTTGGAGGTTTGCTATGAGCGACAGGAAGCTGTTTTACAGGCCGGAAGACATTGGTGGAATGGACTACACGAAGGATCTCGGCGATCCAGGGTCATATCCATATACCAGAGGCGTTTACCCGTCAATGTATACGGGTCAGCTCTGGACAATGCGCCAGTATGCCGGATTCTCTTCGGCACAGGAGACAAACCAGCGCTTCAAGCTCCTTCTTGAAAAAGGCCAGACCGGTCTTTCAACCGCTTTCGACCTTCCAACGCAGATGGGCTATGACTCTGACCATGACATGAGCGCGGGTGAAGTTGGAAAAGTCGGCGTCGCGGTATCAACAATCGATGACATGAAGATGCTCTTTGACGGCATTCCGCTTGAAAAGATTTCAACATCGATGACGATCAATGCCTCGGCAACCGTTGTCCTGGCCATGTACATGCGAGTTGCAAGGGAACAGGGCGGAAACGTTTCGGCGCTTCAGGGAACCGTTCAAAACGACATCCTCAAGGAGTACATTGCCAGAGGAAACTACATCTATCCGGTCAAACCGTCCATGAGGCTCAATTGTGACCTCATCGAATACTGCTCGAAATATCTTCCAAAATTCAACACCATTTCAATTTCAGGCTACCACATCCGTGAAGCCGGTTCGACAGCCGTTCAGGAGCTTGCCTTCACGTTTGCAGACGCTTTCGCATATGTTGACGAACTGCTCAAGAGAGGCCTTTCAATCGATGATTTCGCCTCGAGGCTGTCATTCTTCTTTGCCAGCCACAACAATTTCCTTGAAGAGATTGCAAAATTCAGGGCTGCCAGACGCATCTGGGCAAGAAAGCTCCAGGACAAGTACCAGCCGAAGAACCCGAAGTCGCTCCTTCTCAGATTCCACACGCAGACCGGCGGTTCAACCCTCACAGCCCAGCAGCCTGAAAACAACATCATCCGTGTTGCGTTCCAGGCGATGGCGTCGGTGCTTGGCGGAACCCAGAGCCTCCACACCAACTCCTTTGACGAGGCGCTCGCTCTCCCGTCTCCAAAATCGGCAACAATCGCCCTGAGAACACAGCAGATAATTGGCTATGAAACCGGTGTAACAGACATCGTTGACCCTCTTGCTGGCTCCTATTATCTTGAAGCTCTCACAACAAAGATTGAAAATGAGGTTTACGAATACCTCGACCGCATCGAAAAGCTCGGTGGAACCATCACTTGTCTGGAGCGTGCATACTTCCAGAATGAAATCGCCAAATCAGCATATAAGTATCAGCAGGATGTTGAAGCCGACAGACAGGTTGTTGTTGGCGTCAACAAATTCACAACAAGCGATAAGCCGGTTGTTGATCTTGCCAGGGCAGGAGTAGATGAAAACACAAGACTCAAGGTTCTTGCCGACTTCAGGGCAAAACGCGATGATGCAAAGTGGAAAAAGGCAATGAAAAACCTTGAGGATGTTGCAAGAGGCGAAGGAAATCTAATGGTTCCGATCATCGAAGCCGTCGATGCTGACGCAACCCTTGGCGAAATCTGCTGTCTTTTCCGTGACATTTACGGCGAATACCAGGAGGGATAAATGTTTGGGCTTTCACACATCGGAATTGCAGTTCCAAATCTCGAGGAAGCAAAAAAGGCTTGGCTCGATATGGGCTTTGTGCTCGACCATGAAACCGAAGTACCGGAGCAGAAGGTGAAAGTTGCAAAGCTCAAATGGCACGAAATGGTCATCGAGCTGCTTGAGCCGATCTCCGAAGACTCACCGATAAAGGGTTTCCTGGACAAGCGTGGCCCTGGAATCCACCACATCTCAATTGAGGTTTCAGACGTTTCGTCGATGATTGCCGACCTTTTATCAAAAAATATCGCAATGATTGACAAGGTTGCACGCATTGGCGCTGCCGGAAAACCAATTGCTTTTGTCCACCCGAAGTCGACAGGCGGCGTCCTGCTTGAACTTGAACAGGAGTAGGAGATGAAGAAGCTCCTGCTTGCGTTTGCTATCTTCCTTGGTGCTGTTGTGCTGCTGTTTGTTGGATTTTCAGCGATAAAATGCGAGAAGAGCACACCCAAAAACTACGTTTCCCAGCTTCACATGGTTGTTGCTCCAGCGCAGAAGCAGGAAAACACCCAGTGGGACAAGCTGAAATCCATTTTGAAGGACAGATGTGGAAGCCTTGCAGAATTCAGAGTCTTCCAGTCGTTTGATGCTGGATATGCAGTTTTCGAGGTTTCTGGCGCCAAGGACCCAAACATGATCGCATCGATGCTGCTGATGAAGGGTGATGCCCAGATTCTCACGGCTGCAGGCGACAAGATCGCAAGCGGGGATGACATCCAGATGGCTGGAATAATGATGTCCCAATCAAGTTCAGGCAAGCCTGTGTTTGGCATCCAGATTTCAGATGCAGCCGTTGAAAGGCTCGATTATTTCATCAAGAAACTCAAACCGGGCCAATCAATCCTGGCCGACCTTTTTGTTGATTCGGTAAAGACTATTCATGCCGAGATACTCCCGAACAGTCAGAACAACATGATTGTATTCAGCACCCCGGAGAGCATGGACATGATGCTGCTCGACTACCTTGGACAGGCAATCACCTATAAACTCCCGTATGATCTTGCCGTGGACAGAAACAACAGCTACCTCATTCCGCCACAGAGCGAAAAGGCTGCGCTTATCGATTTCCAGGACATTCTAGGCAAGATAACGCTGGCTGCCGATCAGAAGAAGTAACAACAGCCTGTTGAGGCAAACATGCCATCAGGAACAGGCAGAACGAAAAAAGCCGGTATTGGTAGTTTGATTTTCAGTTTGCTATATATTCTTGTATTCCCGGCGCTTTTGCTCTGGCTCTCAGGCAACTGGCTGTGGGTTGAAGGGCTGGTGTTCTCAGGCTGGTTCATCGGAATGTGCTATCCTTTGGTCATCTGGCTTTTTGTCAAGAATCCGTCGCTGTTCCTTGAGAGGATGAGGCCCGACACAACCAAACAGAAGCCTTGGGACAAAGTTTTTGTTTCACTGCTCGTGCTTTTGTTCATCTGTTGGTTTGTGATCATGCCGCTTGATACCTCAAGATTCCAATGGACTCAGAATTTTCCGGTATGGCTTGAGGTTATTGGTGGAGTATTGCTTTTACCGTCAGCATTCCTTTTTATCAAAACCTACATCGACAATCCATTTTTGTCCGGTGTTGTAAGGATTCAGGATGACAGAGGCCAGAAGGTTGTCTCAACAGGTGTGTACGGGTTCGTCAGACATCCAATGTACCTGGCGGGCATACTGCTGTTCATTGGTGCGCCGTTGCTCATGGGCTCCCTTTATGGCCTTGTCTTCACTGTGATTTTTATTGCCGGTCTGGTTTACAGGATTTTCGGTGAAGAAAAAATGCTTGAAACTGAACTTGAAGGGTATGCAGACTACAAAAAGAAAGTCCGTTTCAGATTGTTCCCCTGTATTTGGTAAATTCAGGGTTTCATCGGCAACACAAGCTGGTTGATGCCCAATCCTTCGCAGGTCATTGACCCAGAGCCATCAGGTTCCAAAACTGTCCTCTTCTTTATAAACCCATGCTTCAGGTAAGGATGTTGTGAGCCTGTTGCGGGAACGTGCATCTCTGTGCCGACATCATTGATGGTTGCAAAAACTTCGATGCGCTCCACTCTCATTTTCCTGGCAAATTCTCTTGTATACTTCAAAAGCTCGGTTGCCACGCCACGGTTTCTGAATTTCGGGTAGACAAACAGGTCAATGACTTGTAGAACCTTCATTTCAGGCAGTTCATCGACGAATCTGCAGCCGATCCTCCAGGCGATTGGTTTTGGAATGTGGGTGATGAAGCCGGCAACGTCAGAGTTGATGAAGGCTATACACATCATCCTGCCATAGCTGAGCGTCATGTCCCTCATGAAATGGGTTGTCTCCTGCGACCCGAGATCGCCGAACCGGCAATCAAGACATGTTCCAGGCGACGGTAAACCCTGTCCTGAAATGTCCTGATCGGTGACTTCCCTAACCATGATTGTCGGATCTTCACGATTGGCGTTGAGCCTTGGATGGACGAAACAGTCAGGGATGTTTGGTTCAGAATGTTTCGTCGCCCCACGATTTTCAATCTCGACAGAAAGTGAATCCCATGACTTGTGTGACCCGATGAATTCGCCGTCTACGAATAAAAGTGGCCTTGCCCCCTGAATATCCGACCAACGACCTTTTGTTCTTATCTCTTTGATCTTTTCTCCAACCGGCCTTGGAATGATTGAGTACATGGCGTCCCTGATGTCGGCAAGATTCCACGGTTTGAGCGTCAATCCATACACTTCCTCGGCTTGGTGGGCGATCCATCCGCTTGAGCAGTAGGGTGAGAAAATCCAGTCAAGAACCATCATGCCTCCTAGTATCCAAATCTTTTGTCCACAACGTTTATGAGCGGTTTGCCAGCCTCAAGATTTTTGATGTTGGATGAGACGATTTCAGCAAAGCACGGCCAAAAATCTGCTCCAGAACCAGCAGCATGAGGTGTCATGATGATCTCTTTCATCTGCCTCAAAGGTGAATCCTCCGGCAATGGTTCTGTTTCAAAAACATCCAGTCCAGCCGATGCGATTTTACCGGATTTGATAGCCGAAATGAGAGATTCCGTGCCGATGATGTTGCCTCTCGAGATGTTGACAAGAATTGCTCCATCCTTGATGTGGCCAATCATTTCGTCATCCAGAAGGTGTGAGGTTTCAGCGGTATCGGGGAGCGCAACGGCAATTATGTCAGATTTTGAGAGCAGATCCTGCAGTTCATCCATTCCGAAAACCTGATCAACAAACTCAGTTGATTTGGGATTCCTTCTCAGACCCAAAGTGTTCATGCCAAACCCGAGTTTGCCAATTTTTGCAATTCTGGAGCCGATTTCGCCTAAACCAAGAATGCCGAATGTTTTGCCCTGGATTGTCATAGGTTGTTGGCCACTTTCGATAGCTTTCAGTCCCCACCAGCCCTCCTTGTTGACTGAATCCATCAATGGCACAAGTTTTTTTGAGCATGCAAGGATCAGAGCAAAGGCGTGTTCAGCAATTGTTTGTGACCGGCAGCCTCTGGAGTTGCAAATGATGACATCAGATTCAATAATTTCAGGAAAAAGCCTGTGTTTTCCCATGCCATCAGTTGCGTAGATGATTGCCCTGAGATGTTTGAGTTTCCCGAAAACCTCAGACTTGATTGACCAGCAAACCCACAAATCAGCATCTGTGCAATCCTCACAGTCTGTTATCCTGACGATTTCATGTTCTGGATGTCTTGCTTTGAGCGCCTGATAAACATTTTCGGGAAGGCTGTAATATTTTGCGATGCCATCAAGGTCCAGTACGATCTTCATTGGCCACCTATCCATCTTTTAGTTACAGGATAGCATATTTAACCAAAATGGCATACACGGAAAACCAGCGCTATTTTCTTAGTTTTGAAACCTCGTATAAGACGATGCCGGTTGAAACTGAAGCGTTGAGTGAATTGATACGCCCGAACATGGGGATTGAGACAAGAACGTCGCAGTGTTTTGTGACAAGTTGACGCATGCCTTTACCTTCGGAGCCGATCACGATTGCAGTTTTTTTGTCGAAGTTTGTTTTGTCAAGGCTTTGCCTGGCTTTTGCGTCGGTGCCGTAGACCCAGTAACCGGCGTTTTTCAGCTTTTCGAGACTGTCGGAAACGTTGGTCACTCTGGCAATTGGAATGTGGGTGGCTGCCCCTGCCGATGTTTTCAGAACCGTCATGTTCACTGGGCAGGCGTTGTTTTTTGGTATCACAATCCCATCAACTCCGAAGCATTCGGCTGAACGGATGATTGCGCCAAGATTTCCAGGGTCTTCAATGCCGTCAAGGACAACAACAATTGAGGACTCGCCAGCATTTTCAATGATGTCTTCGATCTCGGCGTATTCAATTGGGCTGACAAACGCTGCAACATCCCTTGGGTTTCCCGGAAGAGACTCGATCTTTTGTGCTGGAAGCGTTTCAAACCTTATGTGCCTTTGTTTGCAAAGCTCGATGATCTCCGAAACGGTTTCAGGACGGATTCCCTGCCTGATGACGACACGGTTTACGGAAAGATCAGATTTAAGAACCTCGGTGACTGAATTCCTGCCTACTGCAACATCGTCGGTCATGCCTTGATGACCCTTTGTCCTTGCGGAGTGTCTTTGACGATGTATCCGAGTTTGGCGATGTCATCACGAATCTTGTCTGACATTGCCCAATCCTTGTTTTTCCTCGCATTGGTGCGGTCATCCAGGAGCTTCTGGATTTCAGCCGGTACTTCAAGTTCTGAACCTTCCATGAAGGCGAACACAGAGTTGACCCTGTCGATTGCTGCGAGAATGGCTTCACGCCCAGCTGTGCCGATCTGACCGTCGTCTATTGCCTTGTTGAGAGCTCTGGTTGCGTCAAACACTGCTGCAATGGCAACCGGTGTGTTAAGGTCGTCGTCCATTCCCTCATCGAACTGGGCAAACATCTTGTCCAGAACTTCTTTTGTGTCGAAAGAGTCTTTGCTATCTGGGATCGCCCTGACTCTCGAAACGAATTCGATGAGGCTTGCCCTTGCTTTTCCTGCAGCCCTAACGGCTTCATCTGTGTAGTTGAGGCTGGTTCTATAATGGTTTGTCACCACGAAGAAGCGGAACATTTCTGGCGTAACGCCTTTTTTGACCAGGTCTTCAAGGGTGTAGAAATTGCCAAGTGATTTGCTCATCTTGGCTCCGTCAACCATCAGGTGGTAGCTGTGCGCCCAGTAGTTGCAAAACGGCTTTCCTGTTGCGCCTTCAGACTGGGCGATCTCGTTTTGGTGGTGCGGGAAGATGTTGTCGATTCCGCCGGTGTGGATGTCGAGCGTTTCACCAAGAATCTCCATGGACATGGCAGAGCATTCGATATGCCAGCCTGGTCTGCCTTTTCCAAGTTCGGTTTCCCAGAACACAGTTCCGTCGTTTTCGTCCCATGCTTTCCAAAGGGCGAAATCCGAAACTGAATCTTTTTCGTATTCATCGGAAGCGTTTCTGCCCGATGCACCTGACATCAAGGAGGATGTGTCCAGATGGGCGAGTTTGCCGTAATCAGGAAATTTTGCAATCGAGTAGTAGATGCAGTTATCGGATGCCTTGTAGGCTACGCCTTTGCCAAGCAGTTTTTTTACCAAACCAACCATCTGAGGGATGTAGTAGGTCGCCCTTGGGTAGAAGTTTGCATCAGTTATGTGCAGGGCTTTTCTGTCGTTGTGGAACATTCCGATGAACGGCTCGGTGACTTCGGAGAGCGGAATCTTCTTCTCCCTGCTGGCGCGAATGGTCTTGTCGTCAATGTCTGTGATGTTCATGACTTGTGTGACGTCATAACCTTTGTATCGCAGATACCTGACTAGAATGTCCTCGAAGAGGAAAGTTTTGAAGTTTCCGATATGGATTTTGTTGTAAACTGTTGGGCCGCACGTGTAGATTCCGATTTTGCCGGAATTTACGGGAACAACTTCCTCTTTTGTGCGGGTCATCGTGTTGAAAAGTCTCATCTCTTTATTCTGCCTTCTGTTGCCATATATTCGTCAAGTCCAAGCCTGACCATGAGCTGGTCGCCTGGCGGGAAATGCTTTGTTATCACTTTTGACAGCTGGTCGAATGCAAGCGGTGTTCCAACCAGGCTGTTGACGTAGTCAATGATGTTCCACAGCAGCAGCTTCAGTGAGGAGACAACTTCCTCCTTGAGCAGCCCCTTGGTCATGAGCCCCGAGAACTTGAGATCATCGTCGAGTCTCAGTTCGTTCATGAACTTGTGCTTCTTCCCGATTTCCACGGAGAATTTGTCGATGATTTTTCTGTAGTGGTTCTTTCCGAGGTTGCGTTCGCCAAGCTCAATGCCGACATCATCGAGGAAAGCCATCGTCCTGTCTATGTCCTCGGTGTCCTGTTTTTCAAGCATGGCGATGTCCATGCTCATGAACTTGAGGATTGCCTTTGAAGTTTTGAACCTGCCAAGTGTCGAGTTTTCAAATACCTTTGCCACAAGTCCGTGGGTCTTGATAAGGTTGAAAACTTCCCATTCCTCCATGTTGAACACAATATGCTCGCGTTCGTCATCAGGAATTGGGACGATCTTAAGCATTGCGTCGTCTGGTGGAAGTCGGTCTCGAATGGAGTTCCATTCGTCCATGAGGTTGGACCAGTTGAGCAAGAGACTCTCGATCTTGTTGCTTATTGTCTGCTTTGGCGTCCTCATGTCCGGGATGAATCCCCAGGTGCCTGAGGTTATTGTCAGCAGGTCGTAGAAGGCAGTTTCTCCTTCAAGGTTCTTGGTTTCGGCATGAACGATTGCTCCCTGGCCAAAATAGATGCGTGAAGTGTCCTCACCGGTTTTGATCTCCATGCAACCAGTTTTCTTGCTTATATTCATGGTTTGGAGTATCACGGCCAAGTCCAGGTTCTCTATTGTGCCAGTTATTGCGTACACCAAGCACCTCCAATCAAAAATCTATTTTAGGTTTAATAAAACCCCGTGTCAAGCTGGATCATCTTTTGTTGTTTCAATCTTGGCCGAGATTATAATATCAGAAAATGAGAGGCTTGAGCCTTCCCCAACAAGATATGATCATCAAACCCACAATAGGTTTCATGCTGCCTGCAAGTTCCGTGCAGACCGACATTAATCATGCAGGTGGGTTTCTGTGGGTCTGATTGAGCTGCTCCTCGCACTGCTGATGGCTTTCACTTCAACGTCGAACGCCTTTTATGTCAAAAACACGACACCGGCAGAGCTTGACGAGTTCAATACCCAAACGGTTCGAGCCTTTGCAATCCTCATAGACAACACGGCGGAAGGCCAGATAAGCATCATCAGACCAGGCAAGATCACTGAAATCGGTGTTGTAATAAGGCCTGCATTCCAGGCGGAACGGGCACCTGATTTGTTCTGGGCTTACCATTATTGTGGAGGTCAGAACGGTTCCAAAGGTGCTGTGGTTGGAACAGGTGTAAACACAATTGACATCAGGTGTGGCCCGAACAGATCATACGATCCCCAAAGGCCTAACAACTGGCTTGCATCCATCATTTCGATCATACCGTTCACTGAAGAGGAAAACGCAACCCCAAACGACATCGTTGTAACCTGCCCGGGTGGTTCTGACATCTTCAACAAATGGTCACCGTTTGTTGGCAATCCAGTTTATGCGATGGATGGTGAGGAATGGGTTCCAATCGACAGCTACTTCACGTCGCCAACCAGAAATGCACCCAGGATGATCCTCATCGATGTAAGAAAACCCAAGCTCTACCTGCCTTATATCGAGTTTGAAAACTGGATCAGGGGCGACACAATCAAAGGTGAAACAATGACCGATGATGGCGGAGTCTGGATTTTGAACCAGCAGGGCGAAAAAAAGAAGATAGCCAGAGTGCTTCAAAGGCTTGAGAGCACTGGACTTTTCACCGGTTCCGAGTATGCAGAAGTTGGACAGGTGAGGATAAACACCCCTGGATTGCTCGAGATTTCAACCAACCGCTGGAGAGGCAGGATTGAAGATCCCAATGATCGAGGCGGTGTGCAAATTCTTGCTGATAACGATGCAAAATACCTTCACTACAACCTCGGCTATCAGTCGATAATCGGTGGCAAACCCTACATGATTATCGGCTCGCTTGACTCACAGCCATCCGATCTTGCAAATCCAGTTTACACAGATGACAATGGCCTCCTTGTCAAGCCAACAATGGGCTCACCTCCATTTTTCAATGGTTTCATCAGGCCTCATTACGAGATAGACAACTTCGAGTCTTCGTTCAGGGTTTTCATCTCGGAGGATTTTGGCAGAACATGGCGTGCAATGCCTGAAATAACCGGAATCACACAACCTGGAGAAATCAGCTCTGTCCACTATTGGACGAACATCAGGCTCATGATGGGCAGATAGGTTTGTGGTTCTTAACTTAAAATCATAAACTCCCTTGAACGTTAAACAACCACGCATTAAACTACATCTTTGTGAAAATAAACTGTGTTTTGTTTCCGCCGGCAACTTTGGACATCAGCGAGCATTATGCTGTTGTGGTCGATGTTTTAAGAGCAACCTCCAACATCCTCTGCTTTTTTGAACGCGGTGCAGCTCTTGTGAGACCGATCAAAGACATTGATGAAGCCAGAGATTACAAGCTCCATTACCCTAACTGTGTACTCGCCGGTGAACGTGATGGAAAGAAAATCGACGGATTCCAGCTGGGTAATTCGCCAACCGAGACCCTCAGCTCAAAAATAAAAGGCAAGGAAATTGTGCTTTCCACAACTAACGGAACATCTGCTCTCATTGAAGCAGCAAAAGCTCACAAGGCTTTTGTGAGTTCACTCCTCAACCTCACCAAAACTGCTGAAACAATCGGCAAAATGATGCGAGAGACAAGGCGTGACCTGACAATAATCTGTTCCGGCAAACTTGGGCAGGTTTCCCTTGAAGACCTTTACTGCGCTGGTGCAATTATTCAAAAGGCTGTGAGCATGGGCGGCCTCAGGGGTTTTGAAATGGATGACGGCGCAAAAGTGGCAAAGATGGTGCATGGCGGTTTTGGCAACGGAATGGATGCCATGCTCGCCTCATCCCACGGTCAGTACCTTTCATCGCTCACCCTTACCGGCGACATTGCCCTGTGCGCTAAAACCGACCTAATACCTTACCTTCCCGAAATCAGAAATGACAAAGGAATTCATATCGTCTGTGAAACCAAGGAGGATTGATGGTTGTTGATGAATCTAAGATAAGGCAGGCTTACGAAAAGCTTGCGCCGATCCTGGGGAAACGCGTGTCAATCGACATCACCCACAGGATGAGCTACAGCAGGGACTGGAGCCCAAGGCACGACTACGACAATGACATTCCTGACATGATCGCTGTCCCGAAAACCACCGAAGAATGCGCTGAAATCATCAAGGTCGCCTACGACCTGGAGATTCCGGTTTGCACCTTTGCCGGTGGAACCGGCATGGGTGGCGGTGTTAACGCCTGGAAGGGCGGAATCATGATCGACAGCAAGGGCATGGATCAGATTCTCGAATTCGACGAGAAGAACCTCACTGTCCGTGTCCAGGCCGGCATCACCATCTGGCACCTCAATGAATTCCTCAAAAATCATGGCCTTTGGCTCGCCCACCAGCCTGAAAGCAAGCAGGCCTCTACAGTTGGTGCAGCCATTGGTTGTGACAACGATTCAACGTTTGGTATGAAGTTTGGAAAGATCCTCGAATACCTTACGTCAATCAAGGTTGTCACCGGAACCGGCGAGATAGTGGATTTTGGTCACCGCAAGGCCAACATGTCTTCATCTGGCTACAAGATTATGCATTTGTTTGTAAACTCTGAAGCTACACTTGGCGTGGTCACGGAAGCAACCCTCAGGGTGTCATACCTTCCAAAAGCGCGCGAGGTCATGGGCTTCCTGGTCAAGTCAATCGGCGAGTGCTGCTACACATTTGAAAAGATGGTTGCTGAAGGCATCCAGCTTGAGTCGCTCCACATAAATGACAGACAGAGACTCCATTTCTACACCCACTCATACAGAACAAAATACAACCGTGAACCGGAAGTGCCGGATTGGACTGATGCAATAGCTTTTGTCTCAGTTGCAGGTGACCCAGACATCGTCGAGTTCATGGCAAAAAAAGTGCGTGAAAAGATGGCTCCAATTGGTGTCGAGGTAAAAGAGAAAGAAATCGTTACCGGTTACTGGGCGTCCAAGCATACGCTCGATTTCGAGCCTTTCAAGCAGAAGTGGCCTGATTCGCAGCGTGACAGAAAGTTCGGCGCTGCCGACGTTGGTGTTCCTATCGGAAATGTTCCGGCAATCCACGACAAGTTTGTTGAATACTCGCAGAAATACGATCAGAAGATACTTGGTATGACCGTCTACAATGAAGTTGCCGGCAGAATTTCTCCGTCAATTTCGTTTGCCATCTTTGTCGACGACAAGGATCCCAAAAATGTTGACAATTTCTTCAAGTTTGTTGAGGAGATGAGCAGATCCGCAATCGAGCTTGAAGGCACGATGAGCACCTACATTGGCGACGGCGACAGGCTTGGCGGATTCAACAAGCTTGAACACGGTGCATCCTTCGAATGGATGAAGAAGATCAAAAAAATGTTTGACCCAAAGAACATCATGAACCCTGGCAAAAAGTTTGAAAGCAGGTGGATCAGATGAAACACCTCGAGCAGTTCAAAGACGACATCTACACCTGTGTGCGAACCCGTTGCGGTTTCTGCATTCAGGAATGCCCGACATACCGCGATGGTCTGATCGAAAGCTACGCCTCAAGAGGCAAGATGCTCCAGGCAAAAGGTCTCCTCGAAGGCGAGATGAAACTGACCCAGGAACTTGCCGATTCAGTATTTTTCTGCACCATGTGTGGTTACTGCGAAGCCAAATGCGCCCTCCAGAACCTTGAAATCTTCAAGGCTCTCAGGGAAGAGCTTGTTGAAGCCGGATACACCAAGAAAGAAAACGACTCTGTCGCCAAAAACATCATCGAGAAGGGCGACCCACTCGGTTCCGGCAAACAATTCAAGGTTGACGGCGATGTTCAGCTTTATCTCGGCTGCGCCTATAGGGACAGAGCCACCGATGCCGAAAGGATCGTGAAGGTTCTTGGCAAACTCGGCATCAAAGTCAGGATCACCGAAGAAGTCTGCTGTGCAAACGCTCTTTACAACACCGGCTACAAAAAGGAATATGAGCAGGCCAAGGCAAAATTCATGGAAGTCTACAAACCCTACCTTAATGACACCATCATCACGGTTTGCCCGAGCTGCACCCTCACACTCAAGGAATATTACGGACTGCCAAAGGTTGTTCACGCTTCAGAGCTGATCCTCCAGAAGCTCCCAACCATGAAAATCAAGAAATCAACAGCAAAAGCCACCTACCACGACCCATGCCATCTTGGCAGGGGACTGAAGAACTTCGACGCACCTAGAGAAATAATCAGGATGCTTGGCTATGATCTCGCCGAGATGAGGCTGAACAACAATTTCTCGCAGTGTTGCGGTGGCGGTGGCGGTCTCCAGGCTCACGCCGGTGACACAGTAAAAGAAACAGCAAAACGCCGTGTCAGGGAGGCCATTGACACAGGCGCCGAATACATTTCAACCATCTGTCCGACGTGCGAGTCAACACTTTTCAGAGCAACAATGGCTGTCTCCCGTGAAGAAAAGGAAAAGGGCACAGGAAAGCGCATCAAGAGCAAAGACATCTGGCAGATGCTGGAGGAGGCTTTGGAATGAAGAAAATATTGATCGGACTTGCAGCTGTTGTCATTCTCCTTGCCGGTTGCGGTGCAGCTGACGATAAAAAACCTGACGCAAAAAAACCCGATGATGGCAAACCGGTTGTGACTGAAAGACCGGAAAAGATTGACGGCTACACACTTTTCACCACACCGGAAGGAACAAGCTTTTATGTTCCAGATGGCTGGAAGAGTGAAGTCTTCAAGTTCCCGCCAGTCACTGACCCAAACATTGTAATGGCCGGTGCAGAGATCGTTTTTTACCCACCCGACACTGATATAACTGACATCAAAGACAAGCTTGCAAACGGCGATTTCAGGTATCAGGAGTTGAATCTTCAGGGCAAAACACTGCTAGTCTACATGCAGGGCGTAACAAACCGCTTCATGCCCGGTGCATGCAAGGATTATCCACAGGTCACATTCTACGAGAACGGGGACTCTAACTATAAAAACTACTACATCCCATATTCGAAGGATGAGAACACCGAAGCCTGCTCAGCCACACTGAAACCGCCAGCCCTCAAATACAACGGCGAAGCAAGTGTTTATATCGCATACGGCCAGCGCATGCCAACATCGACACAGCCACTGGCCCAGTTCTGTGGAATTGCGGTTACATCGTCATCCCTTTCGGTAAAAGACAGGGAGATGTTTGAAAAAATCAGCGCTTCATTCAGATTTTGACAAAGGAGACAATGATGCATCTTAAGAATTACATTAACGGAGTTTGGAAAGACTCAGTCACAGGCAGAACATTTGATGATTTCGACCCGGCAAACGGTGAACTTCTGTGCACGGTCACAAAATCGAGCGCAGACGATGTAAATGAGGCTGTTGCAGCAGCAAAGGCAGCATTTGCTAAATGGAGAGCGCTTCCCGCACCGGCACGTGGCGAGATACTGATGAAAGCTGCACACATTCTCGAGGGCAGAAAAGAAGAGATTGCAAGGGAACTGACCTGCGAAATGGGCAAAGTCATTGCCGAGGCAAGGGGCGATGTTCAGGAAGCAATCGACATGTTCTACCTCATCGGTGGTGAAGGCCGCAGGATGAAGGGTGAAACTGTCCCGTCAGAGATGATGAACAAGCTGATCTATGTTGTCCGTGACCCAATCGGCGTTTGTGGACTGATCACACCGTGGAACTTCCCTGTAGCCATTCCGTCATGGAAAATAGCTCCTGCGCTTGTCCTTGGAAATACCGTCGTGGTCAAGCCGGCAACCGACACACCGCGTTGCATGGTCAGGATGTTTGAAGCCCTAATCGATGCAGGACTCAAGGATTATCCAGGTGTAATCAACCTCGTTCTCGGTGGTGGCTCAGAAGTCGGCGAAACCATCATCAACCATAAGGACATCAGGATGATCAGCTTCACCGGTTCAACCGATGTTGGTACAAGGATCGCAACCGTTTGTGGCCAGATGCTCAAGAGATCGTCGCTTGAAATGGGCGGGAAGAACGGCATGATCGTCATGGACGACGCTGACCTTGAACTCGCTGTCGAAGCTGCAATCTGGTCGGCGTTTGGAACCACAGGACAGCGTTGCACCGCTTGCTCAAGAATCATCATTCACAGGTCAGTAAAAGAGAAGTTTGAAAAGATGCTCCTCGACCGTGCGCTCAAGCTCAAGCTTGGACATGGACTTTCATCAGATGTCGGCCCGGTCATCAACAAAACCGCAAGGGAATCAATCCACAAATACGTTGAAATCGGCAAGGCAGAAGGCGCAAAGATGCTTTGTGGCGGCGAGTTTGCAACCGATGGCGATCTTTCAAAAGGGTCATTCTACAAGCCAACAATCTTCACCGATGTCAAGAGAAACATGAGAATTGCACAGGAAGAAATCTTTGGGCCTGTCGTTGCACTCATTCCGTGCGACAGCCTTGAAGAGGCAATCGATATCAACAACGACACCGCTTTTGGCCTCTCATCCTCAGTCATCACTGCCGACGTGAACAACGCAATGATCGCAGCACGCGACATCACAACCGGACTGGTCTATGTCAACGCCGGAACGATCGGCGCAGAAGTCAGCTCGCCGTTTGGCGGAACACGCGGAACAGGCAACGGACATCGCGAAGGCGGCGTGCAGGTTCTCGACGCTTTCATGGAGTGGAAGGTTGTAACTGTCGACTTCTCCGGCCATGTGCAGAAGGCCCAGATAGACAACAAGTGATTTGAAATGAAGTGACGATGGCGCCTCACAAAGAGGCGCCATTTTTTATGGGTAGATTAGTTGAGTTATTGTCACTGATCTAGTTGCAGAATCGTACGAAACCCAACATTCAAATATTTCACCAATGAACCTGAATGGCACCATCAGTGAACCGTTGATTATTACTGGAGGTGTGCCGTTTATTGTTACTTCCTTGCCATTAAAAGTTCCTTTTGGATTGCCAACATAAATTACCAATAAATTACCTCCCAATTCGACTGTAATCATTTTTGATTCAGCGCTATATGTTACGTTGCCACCAAGGAAAGTATTACAGAAAAATCTGAGAGGCACCATTGTTGATGCTCTGTAGATTGTTAGTTCAACCGGCATTGTGAATTCAACTCCGTCGATGGTCGCTATTTTATTGTAGGTTTGCATTTTGCACGTTTTTTCGTGGATGTTTGTGATATTTAGGATGAATGTTGAGATATTACCATATTTGTCGGTAATTTTTATTATGTGGTCAGTTTTCGAGGGTGACTTTTCAATAGTGAGTTTGACCGTGAACATTATACCATCTTGTTCAGCTTTATTGCCATCTCCTTCGATGATGCATTCTGGTTCTGTGAATCCCACCTGTTGATATTCGTTGACGTCTTTTGTCTTAATATTAATTTGATTACCTGTCATTAGTTTACTTGAAATGCAAAAATGTACTTTTGGTGCTGTCGTCCTCATCTGCACGAGGATGCCTTTTGTCGTGGACTGGCCATCTTTTGTGGCTTTGAAGTGGAAGACGTTGTCACCCTCCTTAATTTCGAGGTCAATTTTAAAAACGCCGTCATCGCCAATTGTGGCGACTTTCTTGCCCCTCATGCTGACCTCGGTTCCTGGCGCAGCTTTACCGATGAGCGTAAAAGGCGATTTGTTCGTGTAATGAACAAGACCGATCTCAAATTCAACATTCTCTGCTTTTGCCCCAATCACAGGCATTATCAACACCGCAATAATCATTGTCAGAATCATTTTTTTCATTTTTGCCTCCTTATGGTTGGATGTCTTTTGTTAGCATTATCAACTCGGATACTTTGTCATACTCATAGCTAAACCCGAACAATTCAAAGAAAGATTTGACTGGAACGTGAGTTGTGCCATTTTCGATGAATGGCGCTTCATCAATGTCGACAGTGGATCCATCGAAATTGGCAATCTTTTCGTTGGCTCTGCACAATAATTTGTTGTCGCCAGCGGTTATGGCGGTGATTCTTGCGCTTGCATCCCACGAAAGCTGACCATTGATTACTTCGCAGAAAAGTCTGATGTTGAGCATGAATGTTCCGTTTCTTGTCTTTATTTTATTTATTGAAATTTGTCTGTTGTCAATGGTCATGTTTCCTGAATTAATACCGATGTAGACTCTTTTTGTGTGAATGTTGTTTATGCCAAGGTTTACGTTGGTTTTGTTACCATATCTATCAACAACATTTATCATGTGAGAATTTTTTGATGGAGCCTCTTTTAATTCTATCTGCAGCCTGATCCTGTTTCCGTCCACTTCCTGCGTTGCGTTGTCAACGATTATTTTGCACCCAGGGTCAGTGAAGCAAAGAATATCGATTTTTTTGGCATCTTTGGCATCAAGGTTTATTTTCTGATCAGTGAATGTCTTGCCTCCGATGAACAATGTCACAACCGGTGGTGTCGAATCCATTTCAACATAAATGTCTTTTGTGACCTTGGCTCCGTCTTCTGGGAGACCACCTGAAAAAAGTTGCCACCTTCGTTTACATCGAGATAAATCTTGAATGAACCATTATCATCTGCGTATGTGAATAGGTTTTGCCCTTCAATTCCAACCTGACTCCCCGGTTCAGCTTTCCCTTCCAGAATAAATGGAGATTTATTGACATACCAAACCTGTTTTACCTCCAGCGCCAGAGATTGCGCCATACCGCTTGAGAGCGGAACAAACGTTGCAGCAATCAAACCCATCACCACCAATAACATGCCCAGCCGTTTCATATTACCTCCGAAATTATTTACGGTCGAGCTGCAGGTTCGGTTCAGATGGTCTTGAAACGCTGGACTGGACAGGTTTGACAAACTGGTTTTGTTTTGCAGTTCTCCTTGCCAAGCCTGACGATCAACGCATGGTACTCGTTAAAAAGCTTGCGATCCCTTGGAAGATTGGACTCGAAAACTGCTTTCAGGCTTTCATACTCTTCAGCTTCAGGAATTTGCAGACACCTTGCAAGCCTTTTTGTATAGGCGTCGATTACAAAAGTTGTGTGGTTGCCTGCATAAAGCATGATGGAATCAGCAGTTTCAGGGCCAATTCCCTTGGTTGCCAGCAGTTCTTCCCTAACAATTTTTTGCGGTCTGTCGAGCATTTTCTCAATTGAGCCGAATTTTCTGAAGACCATTCTGGCAAAGTCAAGCAGCCTCTCGGTTTTCTGGTTATAAAATCCAACCGGTCTGATCAGGGTTTTGATCAGCTCTGGATCAGCATGAACCATTTTATCCAGCTCAAGAAGATTTTCGGACTTCAGGTTTGCGATGGCTTTCTCAACATTACTCCAGGCCACCTGTTGGGTCAGAATTGCGCCGACTGCAATCTCCCACGGCGAATCACCCGGCCACCAGCGCTGAGGCCCGAAATGGCTAAATAGAGCCTCATAGAGGCTTTCAAGTTTGGTCACAGATCACATCATTGCGTTTGGCAGGCTTTCGAAGATGCTGATCCTGTTTCCGTCAAAATCCTCAAGGGTTGCGAAGTAACCGACTTCAGGAATAGGTGTTTTCTCCCTTACGATTTTCCATCCAACTTGAGCAGCCTTTGGGAGGGTTTCGTCGATGCTTGGTGCATGCAGATAAAGATCAAAATTCTTCAATGTCGTCGGCTCTTTCACAAGCATGATTCCGCCGCCCAACTTGTCGTCCGGGAACATGAAAAGCATGTATTGGCTGTCGTTTCCCCAGATTCTGAATGTCCATCCGAAGAAACCGTAGAATTTTTTGAACTTTTCAAAATCTGTTGTTGAAAATTCCATGTGTACCAGATCGCCAAATGCCATGAAACACCTCCTGCAAATATTTGATGACCATTGTACAGAAAATAAAAAACCGGCGCAATGGGCGCCGGTTTTGTCGGTTTTGCTGTCAGATCATTCGGAAGCTGTTTCCGGGAAGTAGCAAGTGACTGTCTTTGTTGCTGCTTCGTAGTCGACCCTTGCACCAAGGAGTTCTGAGATCATCCTTACAGGAACGACTGTACTACCGTTGTAGTTGGTGGCCGCTGTCTTGACTGTGACCTTGTCTTTGAACATCTTGCCGTCGCCGGTCTTGAGCTCGAGAGTGACTGTTGTTGAGTTGAGCGGGAGGCTCATCTTGAAGTAGACGTTCTTGAACTCGAAGGTGTATGAGGCTGTTTTAGTTGCTGCGTCCCAGCCAACCTTGCAGTAGTCCTTGCCAATGACCTTTTCGCCCATGTCGCGCATCGGGAGATAGGTTGAGCCCTTGATTACAACCGGAGGAACCTTGAGGGTGTCGGTTGAGTCTGTCATCGGGTATCTCTTTGCCTTGTCCTTGTTTCTGATGTCCCAGGTAAGGCACTTTGTGAGCTTGAGTTCCTTGTTGTCTATCTGCATCTTTGCAACTGTGAACGGGATGAGCATGCAGCCAAAGTACATTGAGTCGATGGTTCCCTTGTCGCCAACCGGCCAGACATCGACACGGCCTGTGCCCATCTGTCCGAACTTGCCGACTGAAGCCACACCGTGCGGAGAGAAGAGGGCGGTCATTGCTTCTTCAAATCCCGGTTCCTTTTCCTTGCCTGTTGTTCCGGTGACACCTGCGTTGTAGCATGCATCAGAGAAGCAGTATTCGACAATTTCCCAGTCGCCTGACTTTGTGTCTGCGTCATAAGGTGTTGTTGGGCCGAGGTTGTTCATCATGCCCTGGAACTTCTGTGTTCTGTCTGTGACGTTTTTCATCGAGTAGTGGAAGTGGTTGTTTGACTGGTACGGATAAACTGTCGGGTTTGGCGCAAACAGTGCCGAGAACTTGAACAGGAATGTCCTGTTGAGGTGCTTGAAAAAGCCCGGGCCTGCGTTGGCAGAGGTGCTGAAACCTGCAACTGCGATTGCCGCAATGGCAACGATTGCGATAATTTTCTTCATCTTTAAGCCTCCAAAAGGTTATGATTGGTTTTTAATGTCCCTCAAATCTATTTCAACAAAGTTTTTGGCAAGCTCCAATTAAGGTTTGGAATCCGGCTTGTCCTTTAAATAAAAGCATATAAACTTTCATTCATGAAGCTGAGAGCATGGGTATGGATCGGTGTGGCTGGAATCGTTTTGGCTGCTGGCTTTTTTATGGTTGGCAGAATGCTGGTTTCTGCTCCGAAAACGGTAAATACGACATTTTCAGACGCCTCAGCGCTGGCAAGCAAGACAAACCTTGATCTGTCCATCGATCCCAAGGACAAATCAACCATCATAGTTTTCAGGCAATTGAACGATAATGCTCAAATCGGGCAATACTCAGTCTCAACCCTGCAAGCGATTGCCAGTTTGAAGAAAGTTTCAACAGACCTTGCCAATTTCCAGAAAGTCAGGTTCAACCTGAAGTCAGGCCATTCAAAACGCACTTTTGAAGTCAAGGTTGAAACCCTGCTTTCATATTTCAATGGTGAGATAGGCGAGAAGGCTTTGTGGGGCGAGATTCTTTCAAGTGGTGAACCTGTGTTTGCGCCAACCGACAGCGGGTTTGGAAAGCAGGATTTTGCTGACATTTTCACGGCTCTGGAACCCGATTCCACCGCAGCCTTTGACGGTGACACCTTCAAAATCGACCTCGGTTTGTCAAGATCGTTGCAAAGTGAGGCTGCAAGTGTGATGGTCTCGATCGCCTCTGCGTCGGAGGTTTCAGGTTTCTGGCCAACAAACGTTGAAATAATCGTCACTTCTGATGGCACACAATACCTGCTTGCGTTCAAGTCGACAGTACTTCGCGACATCTCCTCAGGCAAAATCACTCCCCAGGAATTCGTTTCAAAGCTGCATCTGGAAAAGAAATAAACTCCCTCATCCGGCTTTCAGCCACCTTCTCCCGCTGACGCAGGCGAAGGAGTGTTTTCCTTTTTTTGCCCCTCTTGATAAGAGGGGGTAGGGGGGAGTTCATTATTTTCTTTGTTTGTCCCCCTTGAGAAGGGGGAATTAGAGGGGGTTCTTGTATGATCAACGATGAACCCACCGGCACTGTGTGCCACCTCCCTTCACAATGGAGGCAAAAAATCTACTTAACTTCGATGGTGCGGATGAACTTGCGAGACCTGGTGGTGCTGTCCTTGATCAGGATCGTCACGTCGAACTTTCCGGCTTCAAAGGTTTTCTCGATTGGGCCAAGCGTGAGTGACCGCGACTCGAGGGACGCGCTGGAGCCGTCGCCCCAGTCAACCGAGAGCTTGAACGGCGGGAAAGCCTGGTCGAGCGTGGCAGTCAGGCTGACCGGGACGCTGACGCTGGCGATGCCGTCGTTAACGCCCTCAAAATCCAGCTGGGCGGTGATGGGGAAGATGACCGGCACGCCGATGAAAGCCCCCGCACCGGAAGGCATGGCGACGATGGCCAGGAGCGCAAGCGCAACAGAGAGTTTCTTCATGCCTCCGGTGTAGCGCATTTAAAGTTTGGATGCAAGACTGTTATCTATGCCTAATTTACAAACAATATCTTTTAAATATTTTTCAAGATGAATTTTATCATCATCAGAAAAATGCCAAGATTCGGTTTCTATTTCATCTATACGATTATAAACATTAAACTCATCCTTTTTTACTAAACCAAAAATAGAGCAAAAATCACCATACAAAATGGAAACAGTTTCTTCGAATCGATTTTCAAGATAGTCTTTCAAAGATTTTATTTCTCGTAAGGTATCCGTATCACCTTTGTCGTCATCTAATGCGATGATGTAAGGAATTCCAAATTTATCTAATATTTTTGCATGATTCAATAATTTAGAATTCCCCCTTGAATTATAGATACTGATATCATTACTATTTAGATTGTGACCTTGTTTCATCAATAACCAAGGTATGGCAATTCTTTCATTGTAGCCTTCGACTAATAATACTTTATCGGCAAAGAAAAATTCACGTAGTTCAGGTTCAAGCCTTAATGATGTAAAGAATTCGAAGAAATATTTATCAGAACCCAACACGTCAATTCCCTTTGATTTTAGATAGTTTATTGAAAAATCGTATAACCCACTTCCATTATTGCTAACTTTTGTTAACCCGTTTATTTTTGATATGATTCTGAGTGAATGAATGTTCATAGGATCGATGAAATAAGATGAATGGGTGGAGAGGACTATTTTAAAATTTTTATTGCCCACGATCTCAAATAACTTATCTGAAACAGCTTTTTGTTGATGTGGATGCATAAATATTTCTGGCTCTTCAATTAATAATATAAGATTGCTTTTGTTATCCTGTATCTTTTTTGAAGCCAATTGAGTAAATAACAACATTATCAGCAATCTTTGTAAACCATGACCTAAATTTGTCCACTCTACAGATTCGATCCATTTATCACTTATTAATAATTGCCTGTCAGTAACCAGTTTTTTTGCATCAAAATCAGTTGGAAGATACTCAATATTATTGATATCAGGTATAATTTTTTTCATTTCAGATTTAAGAGAGTTAATTATTTCCAAGGCATCTGTTTCTGGGATTTCTCGAATTTTCTTCAGCGCTTCGCAAATAATGACATTAATTTTTTCAGTATATGTTTTGCTGAATTTGTCATTTAAAAGTTTTCCGAGTATTGTTGTATTTGCAGTATTTGTTGCTTCTTTTAATATTGGAATTGCAGATAAATATAGAATATCAAATGGAGGTTTTTTATCGACCCAATCAAACTTACCATTAACTTCCGCTGTCGACTGGTAGATTTCTTTTTCACCTCCAGAATCAACCCAAATGTTTACCGTTGATCGTTTACTATTATTTCCAATATACTTACTAACATCATTTTTAAGTGTTAATTTCTCTGATTCTCCTAAATTGGAAAAAGATTCTAATTCTAATAATTTTGCTTTGTAATCATCCTCTAATCTTTTATTGCATATATCTGTTATTTCAAAAATACCTTTGTTAAATGCTTTATTTAGTGCAGTCATTATATTGCTTTTACCAGAATTATTTTTCCCTATCAATATCGTTTGATTACTAAGGAATATTTCTAATTTATCTATTGTTCTAAAATTGTTTATTTCAATATGAATGTTATCCTCGGGATTGTCCATACAGCCTCCACAATGTTTATAAACAAAATCCCCGAAGATTTCAATACCCTCGGGGATTGGCAAATGTTTCCAAAAATGTCGGTTTGTGCTATGTTATCTCGTCACAGCCCGTACTTCTCGATGATCTGATCCTTGGTTTTGCCAAGAATGCCGTACTTTTGGCCGATTTTGGTGAAGGCGTTTATGGCCTTGTCGAGATGCTCCATCTCGTGGCCGGCTGAAATCTGAACCCTGATGCGTGCAAGACCCTTGCCAACGACCGGATAGTAGAAGCCGATGACGTAGATGCCTTCGCTGTAGAGGTCTGCGGCGAAGTCCTGGGCGAGCTTTGCGTTGTAGAGCATGATTGGGACGATGGGATGGACGCCTGGCCTGATGTCGAATCCGGCTGATGTCATCTTTTCCCTGAAGTACTTTGTGTTTCTTTCCAGCTTGTCGCGGCGCTCGGTGGTGGTTGAGAGAAGGTCGATGACCTTGAGCGCTGCAGCGGCGACCACTGGCGGGATCGTGTTTGAGAACAGGTATGGGCGCGATCTCTGGCGAAGGAGGTCGATGATCTCTTTCCTGCCCGAGGTTGCTCCGCCTGAGGCTCCGCCAAGGGCTTTGCCAAGGGTGGTTGTGATGACGTCGATTCTGCCCATCACGCCGTTGTGCTCATGGGTTCCGCGGCCGGTTTTGCCCATGAAGCCTGTTGCGTGGGAGTCGTCAACCATGGTCATGCAGTCGTACTTGTCGGCAATGTCGCAGATTTCCTTGAGTTTTGCGACGTCGCCATCCATGGAGAACACGCCGTCTGTTGCGATCATGATGAACCTTACGCCGTCAGCCCTGGCCTGCTTGCACTTTTCCTCGCAGTCGGCCATGTCGTTGTGCTTGTAGACATAGCGTTTTGCCTTTGAAAGCCTCATGCCGTCGATGATTGAGGCGTGGTTGAGCTCTTCGGTGACGATTGCGTCCTCTTCCTTGAGCAGCGTTTCAAAAAGTCCGCCGTTTGCGTCAAAGCACGAGGAGTAGAGGATTGTGTCTTCGGTGCCCAGGAACTCTGAAATCTTTTTTTCAAGCTGTTTGTGGATGTCCTGGGTTCCGCAGATGAAACGGACTGAGCTGAGGCCGTAGCCCCTGTAGTCCAGACCTTCGTGGGCTGCCTTGATGACGTCGGGGTGGGATGAGAGGCCAAGGTAGTTGTTGGCGCAGAAGTTGAGGGTTTCCTTGATCGGTGCGTCTTCAGGGAAGCGAACCTTGATGTCTGCCGCCTGTTCGGAAACGATCACCCTTTCATTCTTCCAAAGGCCGGCATCCTTGATTCCGGCAAGCTCTTTTGTGAGGAATTCTTTCACTTTGCTGTATGCCATCTGGATTCTCCTTTACATGCCCATGCGCTTCTTGGCGGCTGCAAGCTCGTTTTTGTCCGGGAAGAGGACGATTTTTGCACATTCCCTCGGGTTTGCCGTCAGAAGGTCGAAGGCAGTCTTGTAATCTTCGAGTGCGAACATGTGGGTTATGACCGGTTTAATGTCGAGTTTTCCTGATGAGAGCATCATTCCGTTCCTGTACCATGTGTCAAAGATTTTTCTGCCGTTGATGCCGTGAATCTGGATTCCTTTGAACACGATTCCGTCGTTGTAGTCGATGTTTGTGATGGACTGGCTCAGAACTCCGAATGCCGAGACCCTTCCGCCTTTCCTGACCATTTTCAGGCAGTCGTCAATGGCTGATGCAGCACCGGCCATTTCGAGGGCAACATCCACGCCGAAGCCGTCAGTGCCGTCCAGAACTGTCTGGAGTCTCTGCTTTGCGTCTTCCTTGAGGATGTTCATCTGGACATCAGCGCCCATGATTTTTCCGATTTTGAGGTTATATTCGGCCATGCCAACCTGGAAGATTTTGGATGCGCCGGCAGCTTTTGCGATTCCGACAGCGAAGAGTGCTATTGGGCCGTCACCGACGATGAGGACTCTCTTGCCATAAATGTCGTGATCCTCGCCAAGCGTGCAGTAGCAGGCGTTTCCGAGCGGTTCCTGTACTGAGGCAAGCTCTGGTGAGAGCGACTTGTCATTCTTCCAGAGAACGATTTCCGGGGCGGCGATGTATTCGGCAAAGCAACCGTTTGTGTCCACGCCCAGAATCTTCATGTTCTTTCCCACATGAAGCACACCCAGCATTGAGGTTAAATCAGCCGGGTCGTAGATGTGGGTTTCACAGCTCACGTAGTCTCCAACCTTGATGCGGTTGCAGTACGGGCCGACTTCCACAACTTCTCCGCTGCATTCGTGGCCAAGTGTTTGTGGCAGCTTCTTTTCGCCAATTCTTCCCTGTGACCATGGGTCCCAGTTCCAGATGTGGACGTCTGTTCCGCAGATTGACGTTGCCTTTACCTTGATGAGCACCCAACCCGGTGCAAGTTTGTCTGGTACCGGAACATCAAGAAACTCTGCTCCGACCGCTGGTTTTGTTTTTACTACGGCTCTCATGAATCCTCCTTGTGCTTTTCTTTTTCAAACATCAAATTGATATGACCAGAGCTTGATTAAGTCAAGTTAACTGCGGTTGTTTTTAAAAGTAGGGTAAGCCTTGACCGGCCACTATGCAAATTCTAAATAAGAATTATAATCAAAACATGATTGCCGGCGAAGTCAGAGGGGATGGTATTGTCGATCTGATCAGTTTTGTTTTGCAAAAAGGCAAATCAGGGATCCTTCATGTTGAAAACGATGTCATCGATGGACAAATTTATATAAGCGACTGGATTATCACTGGGGCTAAAACGTCGAATTTTGAAGGGAAAGAAGCCTTTCTAGAGATTTTCCGTGCTGACAATCTGCGGTTCCATTTTGAGGAAACATCGAAAACACTGAAAAATATTGGTTTGTCATTCAAGGAACTGATTCAGGAATCATCACATGGGAGACTCAGACAAACAATCAACGCAACAGATATAGTTAAATCAACAAGTGGCTTCAATCCTGACCTGATCACTGACATGCAAAAAAAGAAACTGGCCATTGATGCCAAAAACGGCGAATTTGTCCAGAATCTTCTGAGGAAGAACGACGGTTCACGGGCAGAGATAATGGACTTGATCTGTGAACTGACCGTCGAAAATGCAATAAGTCTTGCCAGAACAGACAGTCTGAAATCATTCTTTCTGTTTCCAAAAAATGTACCGATGAGGCTGGACGAGAAGGAGACATCACTTTTCAGGCTCATCTATCCAGGGATGGCCGTTGTTGATCTGATAGAAAAAACATGCATACCGCCAAAACTACTTGGAGACAGCATTACATGGATGGTTGTGAAAAATGCTCTGACCATCTGCGATCAGAATGGACGTGTGGTGGAGCCAAGGGTTATCCGTCTTGGTTTGTCGCTAACCAGCGATGAAAGCTCATCAAGCCTGATTGTGATTTCAGACAGGGCCTTCGGAAGCAAAGCTGGTCAGGTGAAAGTTGATCCAATGCAGGTTTCTTTCTGGCAGCAGGCGATGCAGGGATCCAGAGTGCCTGTCATAAGAATTGAATCCGAGAGAAACTCTTTGACTGTATCCTGTGAGACAGGCCGGAATCTGCTTGGTCGAATCGCTCTCCATCCTCAAGATATTGACAGACTCGGGCTTTTTGACGGCGATGATGCGATGTGCACCCCTGTCGATGTCGACATATAGCCCGGCATTTAACCTAAAGAAATGAACCTTTGTTTTGTTAAATGATATGAATATTGAATATTCACCAAGGAGATAAGAATGAAGAGAATGCTTGCCTGTGCAATGTTGCTTGCGGTAGTTTCCGTTGGCTGTTCAAATGCCAGTTCATCTGATGTGAGTCTTTCGGGTACCAACTGGAAGTTGGTGGGCTGGTCAATAAGCTCACAACATCCGTCCAGTTTTGAGATCACCGCAAATTTTGATGAGAAGATGGTTGCTGGAAAGTCGGCCGTAAACCAGTACAGCGGCACATACGAGCTTTCTGGAGATGGAAAAATCACCCTTGGCCCGCTGATGTCCACAGAAATGGCTGGGTCTGAAGAGGACATGAGAGCTGAAAACAACTATATAAACCTTCTGACTTCAGTAAAGAAATTCGCGATTGAAAACGGCCAGCTTTTGATGACAGATGAAAACGGCAATCAACTGCTCATCTTCTCGAAAGCGGAGTAGTCAGCTTTAGAATTTTATTGCCGGCTTGAGCTGTTTGTAAATCTCTTCCAGACTTGTCGGGTGAATTTTTACTTCACCTATTACCGGCATGAAGTTTGCATCACCGTCCCATCTTGGAACGATATGAACGTGGATATGATCGGCAATTCCTGCGCCAGCCACTTTTCCAAGGTTCATTCCAATGTTGAAGCCATCCGGTTCGAGAGTCGCCGAAATGACCTTGGTCATCTCTCTGGCAACCTTGAATATTTCGCAGGTCTCTTCGTCTGTGAGATCTGCAATCGAGCTGACGTGGCGGTTTGGAATGACCATGCAGTGGCCGGTTGTGTATGGGTACAAATTGAGGATGACAAAGCAATTTTTGCCTCTCCAGAGCACAAAATTCCTCTCATCCTGATTTTCCGAAACTGCCTTGCAAAACACGCATTTGTCAGGCTTTGGCGATTTGATGAAAGCCATGCGCCAGGGTGTGAAGATGCTCTTCACGACCCCTTTCCTTCAATGGTTGAGATGTCCTTCATGTGAATGTGGGTGGCAAGGCTGATTGATTTTGCGATTGTCAGAGCGTTTTCAACGGCTGTTTTTCTGCCGCAGAGAACAAACAGGGACTTCATGCCGTTTCCACCTGCAAGCTGAACTTCGCTGGCTTCAACTCCCTGAACTTCCATCGCTGCATTGAGTGCTGCAATTGTCGCCTGGATGCCGATGGTTTCAAAGATGCCTGTGTATTCACATCTCGTTGACATCCTCTGGCTTGTTAGCGCTCCTATTGTTTTGGAATTGATGCCTCTGATATGGGCGATGTTTGAAACATCTTTTGTCGGATATTCGGCGAGTTTCTCGAACAGCCTCAAAAGTTGGTCTTCCTCACCGAAAGCGACAATCTTGGGCGGAAGCAGCGAACGGTCAATTGTCGGAATGACGGTGAGCCCACTTCTTGCTATGGTCTCCCTGACCTTTTGTCTGTCCGCCCGTGAGTTTGTTTGAATGATAGCTATGTCCATTTAATCAGGCCGGGTCTGTGTCGTTGAAGTAGAGATTGGCGATTGTGTCAACACCACCTTCAATGCCTTTGGCGATCCTTTCCTCTTTGTTGTAGCTGTCAACAACTTCTCCAGGGATGATTGTCTTTGCTGTCTTTGTGGCTGCAGTGGAGAACATTCTCGAGATCATGTTCACAATCGGAGTTCCGATAACACCAAACACAGCACCGAAAGCAAGCAGCATGACGATGACGAGAAGCGGGTCACCGGTGATGCCTGAGAACCACATGAACATCTGGCTGGCGTGAGTGAAATCGAAGGCAAACCACAGGATGAATGACAGAACTGTGAAGAGTACAACCCTGACGATTGTGAGTACAGAACCTTCACCGTTCTTGATTTTTGCAACTGCCTTCGCAACTGAGGCGTAAAGCTCCGGCTTGTCCAGCAGTGATGCCGGGACGAAGAGGTAATAGAGCATGAAGAAGCCGTAGACTTTTGTCTCAACCGATTTGTCGCCGTCGAGCTCATAGGTGTGGATGCCAAGTGGGATGATGCTCATTCTCTTGCATATTTCCCTGATTTTGTCGGTCTTCTCATCACCGATGTCACGAGTCTGGAAAGCTCCCACAAACTCAATGAACATGATTGGAATGAGGACAGCCACTGCCGCGAAGTAAGCCATGGTGATGATGATTGTGTCTTTAGTCTGGCCAAGCATTCCGAACAGATACATGCCAATCCATGAAGTGATGATCACCGTGAAAATCAGATAAGCGATTGAAAGCTGAGTCTCTCTGGATTTGAGCTGTCCAATCATCATCAGGACGAAAATGATTATCCAACCAAGTGTTATGACGAGTCCAAGTGCAACCCATCCTGGATAAACAAGCAGTCTGAGTGTGTTGAATACGGTCCACATGCCAAAGAGTGCAAGGAAGTTGAGGATGGCCATTGTAATGACCAGGACGATGCTTGCCGGTTCATGAGACCTTATGACTCTCTTTACGCTGTTGCCAAGGAGGGTGACCAATGCTTTTCTGACAAGGAAATAGATCGGGATGAGTATGATGGCGAGTGCTCCTGAAAGGATCCACCAGTTTGATGAGGCATGTTCGCCTGGAGCAAGTTCCGGGCTGAAAGTGATGGGGAGGAAGAACATTGTGAGCACGTACATGGCAATGAAGAAGAAGCCGAACGAGTCAATGAAAGTCGTTCTTGCCCATCTGCCAAGCACAGAAACAAATGGCATGTTGTGGATGCCGTGCTCGTATGCAAGGCTGTTTTCAACCTTCCAGTCAACAAAGAACGTGATGATGCTGTAAAGAAGATATACAAGGATTGCGAATCCGCCCCAGATGAGGAATGAGAAAGGGTAACCCCTCTCATAGGCAAGATCGCTGAGGACTCTACCAAGGCCAGTGAACAGGATGACAAGACTGAGAACGAGCCAGATGCCGAACTTGATCAGGTTCTGCTGCCATTTTTTTGTGAGGAAGCCCGGCTTATAGGGCATTTCCGGTCTTGATGTTTCCGGAATGCTGTCATTGACTGTCGTGTTTACGGGTCTGTAAATCTCTTCTTTCATTTCTACCTCACTATCCTGACTTTATCGCCTGAGTTCAGCCAGGCGCCGTTTGCTTCGTCTGTGTCAACATGGAAATCTAGCGCAAAGGCAGCGTCGACTCTGATCACTACATCTCCAACAATGGTTTTTCTTGGAGTGTTGGCGACCACCCAAACCTCTTCCTTGTCCTTGATGCCGAATTTCTCGGCTTCCGAGGTATGCATGTGGATGTGTCTGGCTGGAACAATAACACCTTTGTCAATTGTTATTTCACCGTTAGGGCCAACAATCTTGAGTCCCGGTGTGCCTTCGATGTCGCCTGAAGTTCTGAGAACAGGATCTACTCCCAGAAGGAAGGCGTCAGTTTTTGAAATTTCGACCTGCGTTGCTTTTCTTGCCGGGCCAAGGATTCTGACGTTCTTGATGGTGTTCTTCGGGCCAACAATGTCAACCTTCTCATTTGAAGCGTACTGTCCCGGCTGTGTCAGATCCTTGTAAACGGTGAGGTCGTGCCCGAAAAGTATCTGTACGTGTTCGGCTGTGAGGTGTGCGTGTCTTGCCGAGACGCCAACATTGATGTCAAGAGCGTTCTTATCGGCAAGCGTTTTTTCTACAAGTTCATTTATATTCATATCTTCAAAACCCCTTAGGTATTTTTTCCACAATCGAGTCTGCTATCGAGCATAGTAAATCAAGCGCTTCCTTTTTAACAAAAAATGAAACCGCTTCAAGGTCTTTTTTGGCTTTTGAACAATAACCCCTGGTTATTTCCAGAGACTTTGCAAGTGTCTGTTTTTCAACTGCTTCTTTCTTCACAGAGTCAAAATCCCTGTCCCAGAAGCCATCTTTTGGTTCGAGGAGGATCATGGGGTAAGTAAGGATGCCTTCCTCAAAATCCTTTCCCATCTTCTTTCCTTCAGGGCCGATCATGTCCATGAGGTCATCAGCCATCTGGAAAGCCATGCCAAGGTTGAGACCGTAATCAGTCATCGCTTTTCTGACCTCCAGGTCGCAGTTGGCGATGATGCATGGGGCAAGTGAACAAAAGGACATCAGGGAGCCGGTTTTCAGGGAGATGGTTCCCAGATAATGACTCAAAGTCCTGTCCTTGTCATATGTTGTGTCGATTTCCATCGCCTCGCCAAGGGTCATCTGTGAGATGACATTGGCGAAAACCGAAACCAGTTCCTGGGATTTGAAAATCCCAAGCTCTATCAGAGCCTGGGAGATGATGTAGTCTCCGGTGAGGACAGCGAACCTGTTGCCGTAAAGTACGTTTACGGTTTGTTTTCCTCTTCTTGAGTTTGCTTCATCCACAACATCATCGTGCACAAGGCTTGCTGCCTGGATGAGTTCGACAAAGGTTCCCAGGTGAATGGATGTTTCGATGTCAACACCGAGAATGTTTGACACCGCAACCGCAAGCCTGGCCCTGTATCTCTTGCCTGAAAGCTGGCTTGATGAAGACATGCTCTTGATCTTGTCAAACCAGTCTATGTTGCTGTGGCTTTGAAGGCTAGTATTGGTTTTTATCATGAGTCTGACCGCATCAGCGATTGGACCTTCGGCAACTTTTTGCAGCCTCGAGTTCACACCTTCAATTGAGCGGTCTATATAGTCACTTGAAAAAAATTCCACGGATGGAAATTCTACATCCTCTTTTGCCCCATTCAAGGTTTGGGTTGACTTTGGTTTTTGGGGCGACCATAATTGGTTTGTGGTAGGTTTTGAATCTGAATCGAAGTTCACGATATTCAAGAATCCAAAGTCATTCCAGGATGATGTGGTCGCAAGCATCTCAACCCTTGGCTATGAATCAAGCCAGTTGAAGGTGACCGACCAGGTTGACGTATATCTTGACTGCCAGATGAAAATCTACAAAGCTGGTTATTCACTCAGAAACAGGTACAGGCAAAGCTCCCTGCACATGATAACGCTTAAAACCCTCGAAAGGCTTGATGAGGCTGGGAATGTCCGAATCGAGGAAGAAGCAAGAACGCTCAAGGATCTTGTCAAAAAACTGACAGGAAAGCTAACCTCAATTTATCAGGATCCCGTTGACGAAGATGTGATAAACCTGATCAAAACCCCAGAAGTTCTTAGTCCGGTTCTGATACTCACAAACCACAGGGAGATGCTTGAAATAAAGCTGGGAAAGCAGAAATGCGAGGTTGCATTCGACACCTATGCGTACCTCTTTCCCACAGCCTCTGCTCCTGTTTATGAACTTGAGATTGAAGGCTCCAAAGAATTCGATACAATACGGGACTACATATACAAGAAGTATGGGCATGGAAGATGGCAGACCATTGGCCTGACAACCATGAGCAAGTTTGAAAACGGACTCAGGCTAGGAGGAATGATATGATCCCCACATCAGAAAGAGAACTCAAGCTCGACGTGAATCCACTTGGTGCACTCAAGCTTATCGATAACCTGCCGCAACTTATGGAACGAAATGGCTGGCCCGTAAAGTCAAAACTCACCCAGATCAACTATGACCGATATTTTGACAGACTGCTTCCTCCAGGTGTGTTCATGCTCTCTTCCAACGATTCATACATCAGGGTCAGGAAGACCGTTTGGCCAAACTCCTCCCGAGAGGCAGAGTTCGTTGCCTACAGAAAGCTCAACGAAGCAGCCTACGGAAAACCGGCAGAAATTTTTGATTATGAGATTTCGGTTCTCAAAACCAGGGAGATTATCCAGGAGCTGGTGAAAGACATGCCCGACAAGCTCAATTACCCAACTCCGGATGCAATCGGGCCAATTGAAAACCTGGAATCGATGGGCCTTTCAGAGATTATAAGGCTGAAATGCGAGAGGACAGTTTTTCCAATCACTTTCTCGGATCAGCCAAACGACATGGTTAAAATAAAAATCGATCTCTTCACCTTCAAATCACGACAGGACAAGCTCTTTGGTCAAATTGAGGTTGATTATTACAATCCGACCCTGTTTGACCTTTCCAGCCAGATTTTCAAAACGATACAGAATGTTCCGGAACTCGAAGCAAAGTTCTCGTCTACTTCAAAATTAGCCTTTGGGATGGAGCTTATCTAACAAATAGCAATCATCATCGATGTTCATGAAAAAGTAACGTCACAGGTTAAATATTAATGATTTATAATATCCTATCCGAAATAATTTTCGGGTGTCGACCCAATAAAAAACGGCACCTATATCGGTGCCGTTTTCAAAACCTTTTCAGTTTCTACAGCTTCAGGAGCAGGTGATTGCTGAAACCGGGCAATTGTCCATTGCTTCCTGGCAGCACGGAACGTTGCAGTCCACTGCCTTTGCTATTGCGATATTGTCATCGCCCATTTCAAACACGTCTGGACACAGCGAGGCGCAGACTCCACAACCAATACAGGTGTCGGCATCAACTTTGGCCTTCATTTTTCCTCCTTGGAGATAATGACATGCGTAGTATATTAAGGGCATTGGTGATGTCAACCCATTCAAGATTTGGTTTTGGTGGAGCCATATAAAATTATGAATCGGTCATACTAATCTGTGTTCACGCATATCATACATATTTACCTATCTGTGCAATTTTTTCTCGTTTTTTAGCATTTTATGCATTGTCCACCGACACCCATATGTTAAATTTCGGTTGTCGCTTGGGGCGCTCTTGACTTCATGCCGTACTTAGCTATTATTCTATTTGCCGATATGTTTTTCGGTCTTGTCTTTATTTAGGTCTTGTGTAATCAAATTTTGTATTTATTTAAAGGAGAAGAAATATGAAGAAGATAGCATTCCTCATTGCTATTGTGCTTTGCATGCAGATGTTTGCAATTCCTGCATTCGCAACCAGCAACTCTACAGTCACGCCAGATGATGATTACAAGCCTGCATCCATTATCCTCGATGTCACACAGTGGGCTTCAAGAACAACATCATACTGGACAGACCCGCAGTTCCTTACCGAGAGCAGACAGGTCGTCGGCTCAATGATAAGAAACATGGGTTTTGACAGACTTGCCAAAGAAAACCCGGGAAGCGTGATGCTGCCTGTCGTTTACCATTCAATCAATGGCAAAGTCCAGGTTTCTCCTCCACCGAAAAATATCTCTCTTTCATCAAAAGGTCTCAATCCATTCTCAACAAAATCGGTTACAGCGCTCCCATCAGGAACGATCACCTGGGATTTCGTTGGTTCCTGTACCTCTGGCGCACCACTGTCCGGACCACTCTTTGACTGCGCAACCGAAATGCCTTACATCAATGACTTCATCACGCCGACCGGCTCTGGTTTCTGGACATCAGGCATGAACAACTGCATCCGCGATGTATTTGGTTCTCCGTTCTACACCATCAAGGTTCAGTTTGTCCGTGATGATGCCCTTCCAACCGGTGTTGCCGGCCAGTATTGGTCATCTGGTGGAACGGGTATTGGAAAGATTCACATTCCAACAGCCATCGCCGCACCACCGAACAATGCACTTTGGGGCGCAACGGTAGGCGAATACATGCTCAACACTCTCACCCACGAAATGATCCACGCCTACTACGACGACATGAACCTTTACTATCACGCATGGTCAGAAGGTCTCACTGAATGCCAGGCAGTCCTTGCCAGAAAGCTCTTCTGCCAGAGAAACTCATATAATCCGTCAACATTCGTCACTCTCACCTGGGGAATCCCGCCATATGTTGCACAGTACGAACTGTTCAACCAGGAAGGTCTTCCAGGCGCACAGGGTCTCTTCTACACAAACGTTTCAGGTGAAAGAATCATCTCTATGATGACTCCACGCTATGGAATGGCTGCAGCCTACTGGTGGAAGATTTACAGGGAAACAATTCCTGTAAACAGTGGCACAATCGACACTGGTGTTCCGGCAACATATGGTAACCAGGCATTCTTCAGCAATTTCAACGGAATGTTGTTCGACACCTGGTCAACATACGCCGGTTCTTTCTCTGCCTACATGAGGGACTGGAACCTTCACAACACACTCGTTGCCAATACTCTTGTCAACGACAAAGGCAACAGTAATGTCGAAAGCAAGGATTTTGCATCAACATGGTTCGGCCTTCAGGAAATTATCCAGATCAGAACAAAAACCATCCTTCACCTCTACTTCCCGTACGGCCCAATAACACCGATGGGCGGACTTACATCTCCAGCCGGAACACAGAACCAGATTTGCGACAATGGAAGCTATTTTGGCGGATTCTCTGGCCCAGGGTATCTTGTTGGTGGCGGAAACGCCCCATGCCTTTACACAACCCAGCCTGGTGGATTTGAAGTCCCTGCAAATGGTACAGCAACAATTACAGTCACCTCGATGCATGCTTCAGGTCTTACAGTTGGTCAGAACGTAACAAACCGCGTGGGTTACAGGCCAGCCTATTCAGGTGCGGCTCCAGGAGCATGGGTTACAATCCCTGCGCTCACATTCTCGTCAGGTGCCGATGGCAGATATCCGCAGTACAACACAGCCAGCTTTGTCAACCCAGCCGGTTTCTACTTCGGTTGGACCGGTGGACCGGGTGGCGCTCTCCCGATCGGTGCATACATGCTCCAAGTCGATGCAGTCTCAGGTGCAAGCACGGCTCAGCAGTTCTGCTATTTCGCCTCTGGATACCAGAACCAGTATTACAACTCAGGAGTCATCATTGGTTCGGGAACACAGACAGGCGATGTCATGGCTGTCAATCTCAATGGCAGCGCATGGGTGAACCTTCCAGGCGTAACACCGCCATGGGGCGCACCACCAAGAGCAGCATTCCAGGGCAACTACAACGGTGCCTCATATGCAAACGGTGGCATGATCGGTTACAGATTCAGGGCAAATGGTGCAGCCTACTACGATTATGACTATGCCAACGGTGGCATGTACTATTATGTAAAGAACTTCGTAACCTCATTCAACAGACTCACGCACACCCTCCCGCCTTATGTTGGCAGATACGGATTTGCTGTAATCTCCCAGTCAACCGACTTCCTCGGAGCCGCAGACCCAACTGGTGACAATCACGCAGCATTGACGTATTATGAAAAATTCTGCTCGGAGTCCTCACAGCCATCAACTGCAGGTCTCTCAAGGCTTGTCTACAGACCGGACTACATTCCTGATGGCTCAAGAGTGATTGCCTGCTTCCTCTACGCCAATACTGTCGGACGCAATAACGGTGGTGTTTACGAAGAGAGACCATTGAGAGTCAGAACCGGGACAGATGCAAATTGGCACGATGTTTATGGTCTCTTCCTCGGCCGCGACGATGAACCTCTCAGAAACTCTACAGGGTCATGTGCTTGCGGTGGATGGGCTCCATACCAGTCAACATTCAGATTCGACCTCACACCGTACATCACAGGATGCTACGACACAATCAGAATCAACAACCTGTACCAGGCGTATGAGCCAAACGGCCAGCAGTTGTTCTACGGCTTCGAGATGGTTCTTGTCTATGAGAATCCAACACTCGAATACTCACAGATTATGATCGCTGACGGCGCACTCAGAATCTGTGCAAACGAAAGAACTCAGGATGCAACAACATTCACAGGCTTCAGAACTCCTCCAACGCCAGCAACCTGGCCAAGAGACAAATCAAGAGCCTCAGCATACATGGCAATCCTTGGCAACTCAGCCGACAATGGCTCGGGTGGAGCTGGCAGGGTCAACAATGAATGGGACTTCTGGGCAGTAGGTTCCGACAAGTACACAATGGACAGAATCTGGATCAACCCGGAACCAGCCGATCCCGTTTCGTCACAATCTGGTGCTTGGTATTCGCCAGGTGATATTAATGGATTATTACCAACATGGACTGGTCCGACAACTGTTACGAATTATAACTGCGCAGCAAGACCAACCGATTTCCCTAACCCCTATTTCTATTGGTCACGACCAATAGATAACAACGTTGCCAATTTCACAAATTATTGGGGTGGTTCACAATCCTGCAAACAATTCAGCTCTGCATGGTTCTGGAACAATAATTTTACGACCGTTGCCAACAAGACTGCGATCGTCTGGGAAAACGGTTCATGGTGGGATGTTGTAAACTCTGACTATTCAGGAGCCGTTCACAACACCAACAGGACATACCTTGCAGGTGATGACACCTCTATTACTGTCAGACCGTATATGGTCTGTTCAAATGCAACAGCAGGTGCAGCAGGATACGCTGATGGTTTTGGCCCATGTGTCGCGACCTGGCGAGGCAATCAAACGAATAATAACTGTCAGGCACCAGTCGGTACAGATTACTGGGCAAGATCAGATGAACGTGGACACCTTCAGGCAATCATCCTTCAGGTTCCAATCGTCCCGTCACTTGAGATCACAAAGACAGGCGTGCCAGACCCAGTTCTTCCTGGCAACCTCCTCACCTACACAATCACCGTCAGAAACTCAACCCCATACAGAAGCAATGGCGTTCACGTAATCGAAACCTATCCGGCAGGAGTCCAGTTCTACGATGCAAACCCACCGGCAGACATCAACAACAATGAGTGGACAACATCAATCGGTACAAACGGCGATGGCTCACTCAATCCGAACGAAGAGGCAATCATAGTTGTCAGACTCAAAGTCGGCAAACTCGCCAAAGGTACAAAGCTTACAAACCTTGTAATGGCCTACTCAGAAACCTCACCTGCACCGGTTTACGCAGAAGAGACCAACACAGTCCTTGGCGAACCAAAACTGACAATCACAAAATACACAAAGCGTTTCATGGCTCTCCAGGGCGAAAAGGTCAAATTCTACATCACAGTCAAAAACGTTGGCGATCGTGAAGCAACTGGCGTCTCAATCTTTGACCTTCTTCCACGTGAGTTCATGTATGACTCATCACTTCCATCAGGATCAGTCGGCCTCCAGAAGATTTACTGGGCAGTCGGCACACTCAATCCAACAGAAAGCTACACAATCGAACTCATCCTCAAGGTCAGGGATGACATCACGATCAACCCGGGCACAACCCTCACAAACACAGCCTTTGCGACAAGCCTTGAAGACCTCTTTGTCCAAGACACAGCAGTTCTCATGGTCAGAGCCGGTGGCAAGGAACCGATCGTCTGCGCAAAACCAGACGTCAGCCTCATTGTCGAAGGCCTCAAGCCAGTCCAGGAAAAAGACGGACTCTACTGGATGTTCAAGTCAGGCCAGGAATACAAGATCAGCGTAAAGGTCTATGACAACGGCGGATGCAGCCCATACGAACTCAAAGTCAACTGGGGCGACGGCTCACCAGAAGAACTCTACACAATGAGAGACGGCGATTCGGTAATGCTCAAGGATCTCAAACCGCACTCATTCACATCAGGCGAAAAGATTTCGATCAGCCTCAAGAACCGATACGACGGCCAGTACGAATCAATCTTCAAGTACAAAATCCAGTAAGGTTCAACCATCACAAAAGACCCCCGTTAACCGGGGGTCTTTTTCTTTTTAACCGATATATGTTAGCATTCAGCCATGAGGACGGTTGGGATTTGGGCAATTCTGTTTTGCCTTCTGATTTCGGGTTCCGGTGTAGCAGGGGAGCTTTGCAATTGGCCAATGTTTCGGGGTGACAAGGCAAGGTCTGGCGTTTGCCAGTCCGAGTGCATGCCCAAAACCAACGATTTGTTGTGGACTTGTCAAACTCAGGGAGCCGTCGAGAGTTCGCCTGCAATTGTCGATGGAAAAGCCTACGTTGGTTCATTTGATGGCCATCTTTACTGCATTAATCTGGAAACAGGGAAACCTGACTGGAAGTATCAGGCAACCGGTGGCGTGAAATCCTCTCCTTGTGTAGATGCTGAGAAGGTCTATTTCGGATCAACGAACCAAACAAACGGCAAGGGCGGTTTTTACTGTCTGAACACGAAAAGTGGGGACTTGATCTGGAAGCTGGATTTGCCATTAAAAGTTGACTCGTCGCCTCTGGTTGTTGGTGACAAAGTCGTTTTTGGCTGTGGTGATGACAACCTTTACGGCGCAAACAAAGAGAATGGCGATATTGTCTGGACTTGTCAGACGGAAGGTGCGATTGATTCAAGTCCTTCGTATGATGGTGGCAGGATTTATGTTGGAAGCACCGATAACAATCTCTACTGTGTTGACGAAAATGATGGCTCAGTGCTCTGGAGCTTCAAAACTTTGGATGACATCGTTTCAACGCCTGCCATAATCAACGATTTGGTGTGTTTCGGGTCGATGGATAAAAGGGTTTATGCACTCGACAAGGTTTCAGGAAAGCTCAGATGGAAGTATGAAACCAAAGGATTTGTTGAATCCTCACCGGCGTTTGTCAACGGCAACATCGTGATTGGGTGTGACGACTACAGCCTTTATTGCCTGGATTCCGCCACTGGCAAACTCGAGTGGAGATTTTCGACCACAGAAGACAAGATAGTTTCATCCCCTACCGTTGTTGGTGATTATATACTTGTAGGAACCTGAGACTCTAACCTCTACTGCCTGGATGGCGGTACCGGCAAAATGCTTTGGAAGCACCACACAAACGGAGTGGTCAGGTCGTCGCCTGCTGTTGGCAATGGCAGGATTGTGTTTGGGTCGTACGATAATGTTGTTTATTGTTTAGGCGAGAAATCGATCGAAAATCCTACACCGCCCACGCCGGAACCGCCAAAACCCGAGCCTCCAAAACCGCCGGAGAAAAAGACTATGAAGCTTGAATTCTGGCTGGATCGGAAAACATACACAGTTGACGGTGTGACCAAAGAGATGTCGGTCAAACCTTTTGTTTTCAAGGGTTCAACGATGCTGCCGGCAAGATATCTGGTCGAAGGCATTGGCGGAACCGCAACCTGGCTACAAGAGCAGAAAATGGTTGAGTGCAGGACTGACAGGCATACGCTCAGGATGTGGGTTGGCAAAGGCACGGCTGAGCTTGATGGTGTTGAGGTAGCAATTGGCAAGGACGCTTCTGTCAATCCTCAGATTGTTGACGGTCGCGTGTTTGTTCCGTTCCGTTTCCTCGGCGAGTCGCTTGGATGTGTTGTCGAGTGGGATGCTGGTGAGAAAAGGATGAGTCTTGTTTATCAATCGGAATAATTATACTTTTTTTTCATGAAATCATGAACTTCATATGAATATTCTAATTCTTTATAAACGTTATCTATATCTTGTTCTTTTAATTTGTCAAAACTTAAGTGGCTTAAGTATTCTGGCGCTGAATCAGACCCAAAAAGAGCTTTCCAGATATCTAATGTGTATTGGCATAAATCAAATAACAATTCCTCAGCAATTATTAGCCACTCATTGCTTTTCTTATAAAGGAAATCATTATTAGACGATATGTCAAAATGACTTATTTTATGTCTACTTTCAATATTTTTATCTAATCGGTGATACTTTTGCTTAAAAATCGACCAATCCTTGTTAAAATTAGTTAAATCAAAATTATTAATGATTAGAAAACCTTTTTTGAAAATATCGTGACTAGATTTATCGTTAGGATATAATTCTTTATATTTATTGATATGTTTATTAAATTCTTTTATGCTATTACTCATTTTCGCATTGATGTTTGTGTCATTAATCATTGATTCTAGAAAACAATTTGTGAAGTTTAAAATGCTGAGAATTGACTGAATAGCATAATTTGCACAAAAGGTATTTGCGTTTGTTTTATAAAGTATTTCCTTTGTTGGCGAAGAAAAATTAGGCATTATATTTTCATAATACTGTCGATAATAAAAGGCTTTAAGGTATAACATTATTGAAAAGTGGAGAAAAATGTTTTCCTCATTTAATATACTTACATTACCCTTAAAAATTGATATATGCGACCTTTTTGGTAAATCTTTAGGTATATAGCGACAATTAATAACATCAACATAAATTAATAATTCTGAAAGTTGAAATCCCTTTATCTGAGACGAAGTTTTTAATAAACTTGCTTTATCTTCTAAATAATATGCTAAATCATGAAGAGTTTTGTTTGGATTTATAGGCAAGAATTTTTTTGCTTTTTCTAGCAGTAACAAGTGTAAATCTTGAGGAAGACTTATTGACTTTTCTGAATAAATCCTGATTCTGTCTAGTTCATTATTTAATAAACAATAAAAAGAAATATAAATAAGCTCCTGCTGAAGTATATCCATAGTTTCATTCTATATTTCTGTTTAAAAATGTAAATATAACCCCCTCGATGTATGTTGCGAGGGGGTTATAAACGAATGAAAATTGTTACCAAGCTTTAGCCGGTTTGGGCTATTTTGCTTCCCTATAATCGTAGAACCCGACACCGTTCTTCCTGCCAAGCAGTCCTGCAGCCACCATCTTGCGAAGGAGAGGGCACGGTCTGTACTTGGAATCGCCGAGGCCTTCATGGAGCACTTCCATGATGGCAAGGCAGGTGTCAAGTCCGATCAGGTCGGCGAGGGCGAGTGGGCCCATCGGGTGGTTCATGCCAAGCTTCATGACTGTGTCAATGTTTTCCTTGGTCGCAACACCTTCCATGAGGCAATAAACGGCTTCGTTGATCATCGGCATGAGGATTCGGTTGCTGACAAAACCCGGGAAATCGTTTGCAACTGCCGGCGTCTTTCCGAGTTTTTTCGAAAGATCGTCGATGATTGTGTAAACTTCGTCGGTTGTCAGCATTCCACGGATGATTTCGACAAGCTGCATCAATGGAACCGGGTTCATGAAGTGCATTCCGATGAAGCGTTCCGGTTTTTTGTACTTTGCCGCAAGCTCAGTGATCGAGATGGTTGAGGTGTTTGAGGCGAGAATGGCTGTTTCGGCCAGTATTCCGTTGAGCTTTTCGTAGATTGCGTACTTGAGCTGCCTGTTCTCGGAAACGGCTTCAATGACCAGTTCACAGCCGGCAAGGTCGGAAAGGCTCTCTGAAATCTTGATGTTTCCAAGGGTCGAGTCGACTTCAGCCTGGGTGATCTTTTCCTTTGAAAGCAGCCTTTCAAGGTTCTTTTTGATGATGCCTTTTGCTTTTTCTGCCAACGTCAGGTTTGCTTCACAAATTGTCACATCATAACCCTTGTTTGCAAAAACGTGGGCGATTCCGTTGCCCATGACTCCGCCGCCGATGACTCCAACTTTCTTAATCTCCATTTGCCTCTCCTTTATCAGACGAGTTCAACAGCCATTGCAACCGCGCCACCGCCACCGAGGCAAAGCGTCACGAGTCCGCGTTTTCCACCTGTGCGCTTGAGGTTGCCGATGAGTGTGGCAAGGCATCTTGCGCCTGATGCACCGATTGGGTGTCCGAGAGCAATCGCTCCGCCTGCCATGTTGACCTTGTTCCAGTCCCAGCCGAGGTGCTTGCCGTTGACAAACGCCTGGACCGCGAAGGCTTCGTTGGCTTCAATTGCGTCAAAGTCTGAAATCTTCCAGCCGTTTTTGTCCATGAGCTTTCTGACGGCGTGAATCGGCGCCCAGAAGAGCTTCTTTGGTTCAACGTGTGCGGATGCGAAATCGAGCACGGCTGCAACCGGCTTGTAGTTCTTTGCTGCCTTTTCGGAAGCCACAACCACTGCCGAAGCGCCATCGGAGAGTCCAGGTGCGTTTCCGGCTGTCACGATTCCGTCCTTGTCGAAGGCCGGTCTGAGCTTTGTAAGCGATTCCATTGTTGTCGGTCTCGGAGTTTCGTCCTTGTCAAAGATGATTGGGTCTTTCTTTGGAACCTCGATCTTTATTGGCACTGTTTCGTCAACGAACCAGCCGTTTGCAAGAGCCTTTGCAGCCTTGTCCTGTGAGTTGAAAGCGAGGTTGTCGACATCTTCACGAGTGACTCCCTCTTCCTTGCCGGTGTATTCGGCGAGATTGCCCATGTGTGAGTTGTTGAATGCGCACCAGAGGCCATCCTTTACCACGCCGTCTATGAGGGCTCCGTCGCCATAACGATAGCCTTTGTGCCTTGCTGCATCGAGAAGGTACGGTCCATTGGTCATCGATTCCATGCCACCGGCCACTACGATGTCAGCATCTCCAAGCTGTGTTGCCTGTGTGCCAAGCATGACGGCTTTGAGTCCTGAGCCGCAGACTTTGTTGATCGTGAGAGCGTTTGTTTCAGGAGCGACACCTGCCTTGATGAGAGCCTGTCTTGCCGGGTTCTGGCCACAGCCTGCGCCGACAACAAGACCCATAACAACTTCATCAACCTTGTCAAAACCAACATTTGCCTTTTCGAGTGCACCTTTTATGGCCACTGCACCAAGATCCATCGCTGTAAACGGCTGGAGTGTTCCCAAAAATTTTCCGATCGGCGTTCTGACGGCCGACAAAATGTAACTTCTTGCCATAACTCCTCCTTATGAATTTAGATAATTTTACAACATACTAAGTTACTTGTTGACCCAGTTAAATTCAAGCCTATACTGGCTTGTGTGCAAATATCGGGAATGAATCTGGGACTTGCTTTTGGCAGGGCGAAGGTGTTTGAAAACCTCAGCTTCAGGGCTGACGGTGGAACATGGCTTGTCAAAGGTGCAAACGGTTCAGGGAAAACCTCGCTTTGCAGGATTATTGCCGGATTGATGAGACCGACAAAAGGCGAGTTTTCTTGGTTCGATGGCAAAAGCCTTGAAAGGCACGACCTCGTTGGCAGGATAGGATTTGCCACTCCAGAAATGGGTCTTTTTGAGGATCAGACTGTAAATTCAAACATAAAGCTCTTTGAAACGCTTGCCAATGCAAAGCTGGATGATTCATTCGGGGTATCAAGGCATGGCGGGAAGCTCCTTGGCGAGCTTTCAAGCGGATGGAAGCAAAGATTGAAGCTGCTTGTTGCCTTCCTGGGAGATCCCGAACTTCTTGTGCTTGATGAACCAGAGCAGCATCTGGATGATGAGGGGATTTCGATTCTTACTGATTTGATTGCCAGAAGGGACAAACTGACAATTGTCTCCACAAACAACCCGTGGATGAAACTTGAGACTTTGGTTGATCTGGGGTCAAAGTGAAGACATTTGCAGCGCTTTTCAAACTCGAAACTGGAACTGCCTTCAGATCAAAACAGATGCTTGGGCTGGGTTTGTCTCTGGCGCTGGCTTTCTCGATTGCTGTTGCCTTTCCGCTCTCCTCTGAGCAGCTTTCTCCAAAAATAGCCTCGGCCTTGATTTGGATGATCATGTTCTTCTCTTCCTCGGATCAGGCTTACAGGACTTTTTTAAGGGATGAGGAGCGTGGAACGGCGGATCAGCTAAGGTTGCGGGTAAGCTCAGGCACGGTTTTTCTGGCAAAGGTCGCCTCCAACGCCCTGATGCTTGCTGTTATCGGTTTTGCTTCATCGCTGATCCTTTCTGTCTGGCTGAAGGTTGAAGTTTCAAGGATACCGGCTGTCACTCTCTCCGTTGTGGGAGGTTCGGTTGCGCTTGCCATCTCCCAGGGAGCGGTTGGGTTTCTGCTTGGGTTTGGCAAAGGCGGTGGCTCGTTTTATCCGCTTGTGGTCATGCCTGTTGTTCTGCCATCACTTGTTTCTTTAATCGTCATAACCTCGACGTGTATTGAAGGGGTCGTCGTTTCGCTTAATCTTGTTATCGTGGTGTGCGCATTGTCGCTGGCCATTTTGACGGCTGGAATCACACTGCTGCCACACATTGAGGTATAGATGATATACGCTTCGATTGCCATTTTGATACCATCGATTGCATACTGCCTTTTCTATGCACCTGCGGAAGCAACGCTGGGCGAGGTTTACAGGTCAATCTTCTTCCACATCCCGTGTTCGTGGGGGGCGGTGCTGGCGTTTCTGGTTTCGCTGGTTTTCTCAATTCTTGTGCTCATAAGGAGAAAGCCTGAGCATGACTTTTACGCTCACAGGTCTGCTGAGATCGGGCTCCTGTTTGCTCTGCTTGCAACAATCACCGGCTCAATCTATGCCGGTGCGACATGGGGCAGTTACTGGAACTGGGATCCGCGAGAGGTTTCGATTGTTTTCCTCATTCTTATCTATCTGGCTTACCTTGGCATCAGATCTGCGGTTTCAAATCCGATCAAACGTGCAAGAATAGCTGCCGGATACAATATTATCGCCACCATCACCATGCCGTTTCTGGTTTTCATCTACCCGAGGATCATGCCTTCGCTGCACCCTGAAACTGTAGGCGGTCTGGGACTTCCAAAAACAATGTATTTTGGGCTTCTGGGCATGGTTGCCGGCATCACTCTGCTTTACATCTCGATGCTCAAAATGGCCGTCAGAATCGACAAGGAGGCAATATGCTGACCGTGCTCATCGTTGCTGTCGTCATGCTTGCTGGAATATTGACATACTTCATCATCCTGGACAGGCGACTGAAATCGCTTGAGAACCATGAAAAATAGGGCAACCCTCATTGGTCTCATCGTCGCAGCCATTTTGGCCGGGATCGCCATCTGGGCGTTCTCGTCGACAGTAGTTCCCTACACGCACGATTTTAATGAGGCTAAGTCCGGCAAATACATCCAGGTCTACGCAAAGATAGACAAAACATCAATTGAAACCGATACCTTCATGGTTACCGATGAAAAGGGTCTTGAGATGCAAATCCTTGCCCTTAAGGGGATTCCGCAGAACCTGACACAAGCTCAATATTGCGTTGCACTCGGACGGTTCAATAAGGGGAAAAACATGTTCGAGGCTGAATCGATCCTCGTAAAGTGCCCGTCAAAATATGAGGAGCAGAATACCCCCTGAGGGCTTGAGAAATCGGCGCAATCTGCTAAAATTAGCAAACAACGTCAATTTCTGGAGTGTGAAATGCCTGCACAGATTTGCCTCTATGTTCTCCTCGCTTTAGCTGTTTCGGGCATTGTTTTTTCCAGACAATACAAGGTCTCAATCTGGATTGCATGGATTCAGCTTGGTTTGTCAGGCTTCATTTTTTTGTTCCTCGCAAACGCCCTGCTCAAAGGCAGCTTTGGATACCAGTACGTTTTCCACAACTCCGAGAAGGCGCTTTCAACGATCTATAAAATATCAGCCATCTGGTCCGGCGATTCAGGATCATTGATCCTTTGGATGCTCATGGTCTCAGTGCTTGTCCTTGTTTGTGCGAGACTTGGCGAAATGTTCAGAGCAGCAACAAACACCTCATATGGACTGCTGTTTTTCATTGTTCTGCTGGTAATCCTTGGCCAACCTTTCAAGGCTGTTGTGCCAGTTCCGATTGATGGAATGGGTCTTTCACCGCTTCTGCAAAATCCGTGGATGGTCTCTCACCCGCTGGTTGTTTTTGCCTCCTACGCACTGCTTGCGATTCCGTTTGGATTGACTGTGCAATATCTTCTCAAGCCAAGTCCACAGGTTCAGGGCGAGTGGCGGAAAAATATTTTGCAATGGGTTCTTGGATCATGGTTTTTTCTTGGTCTCGGGATACTCCTTGGCGCCATCTGGGCTTATGATACGCTTGGCTGGGGCGGTTACTGGGGTTGGGATCCTGTTGAAAACTCGTCGCTTGTGCCCTGGCTTCTGCTGACTGTTTCCGTTCACGCACTGCTCATCGACGAAGGCACAAACAACGGATCAAAGGCTGCAGCTTCAAGCATCCTCGCCTCTTTCCTGACCATGATTGCAGCGGTTTTCATCACAAGGTCAGGCGCACTATCTGAGATGTCGGTGCACACTTTTTCAGGCTCAGACCTGGCTTTCTGGATCATCCTCGCCGGTTTTGCCGTTGCGCTTGGTTTCTCGGTTTTCTCGATGATCAAGGGCTGGAAGCTGACACCAAACACTGACCAGGCCGACTGGACATCAAAACCGTTCACAATCGGCATCGCAAATATTGCGACAACCGTTTTTGCCATAGCTGTACTGGTTGGGACTTTCCTGCCGATGTTTGGCGGACAGTCGCTGAGCAGGATTTACTATCAGACCGTTATGGTTCCGGTGGCGTCAATAATGCTGCTTGGTGCTGGTATTGCACCGATGCAGGCCTGGAAGGCGACCGGATTGAAGCAATTGGTCAGGAAAATGATTCTTCCTCTGATGATTGCAGCCGGAACAATCCTGACCTTCCCGCAAAACGGCGATTGGTTGATGCTTATCGTCGGACTTTTTGCCTGTTTGGTTGTTGGCACAAATATCGTTGCGATGGCCAGCGTATCTATCAAAAAATGGGGCTCATACCTTTCACACATCGGGCTTGGTCTGCTTGCTGCCGGAATCCTGGTTTCATCAATTGTTCAAGACACAAAGATTTTGCCGATGACCAGAGGTGTGCAGCAGGACTTCTTTGGTTTTGCCACAAAAATAACCAGCTTTGCTGAGAGTCAGTCCGGCGATACATTTTCAGCCCAATATGAGATGAATTATAAAAACGAGAAAATAATCGGAACTGTAAGTGGCAAGTGGGATAGAAAAGCCTCGCAGTGGATTATGGAGCCGTCGATAAACAGATCGGTTCAAAGAGACGTTATTTTCGTGGTCTCGAACATGTCTGAAGGACAGATATTCGACATGAGGGAAGCCAAGATATCAGAGCGCAATGGCTATAAGCTGGAAGTTGTCGCAATTGACGAAAAGCAGGCTGAGGTCTGGATAACGGATGGCAAGGAGAAGATGCACCTTGTTGCTCCATACGATGAAGAGAACCCTAAACCGGTGACGATTTCTCCTAATCTTGAGGTCATGTATCGGGGTGATGGCACCTTTTACTTGAAAGATATTCGTGATGATCGTCCAGGAACATTGAAATTCTCGGTTTCGGTTTCGATCAGGTATTGGACTTTCTTCCTCTGGCTCGGAGGTTTGGTTTTATTGGCTGGTATTCTCTGGGCCTTGTTTTTCAGAATCTTCAAGCCAAAAAGGCTTGCCCTCATTGGTGCCGTGAAGGTTGAGGCCGTTCAGACATGGTAAACCGGCTGGTTGCCTTGTTTGTGTGCCTTGCCGTCGGTGTTTCGGCATTCCCATACAATAAGGAAAAGGCAACTCCAGTTGACTGCAATGTGAAAGTATCCGTTTCCAACGTTTATGATCAGCCAATAGTTGTTGCAAATGATCATTTCGAACAATTTCTCGATGAAACCAAAACAAAATTCCTGAAAGCCAAGGTCACCGTCATCACTCAGTCGATGTCTAATGGCGACGTGCTTATCAGGTACATACAGGATCAAAATAGCGAGAGGTCATACATCGATCTCGATTTTGCAGTAAAAAATCCAACAGGCAGTGTCAATGTCTGGAGGCACCAGCCATACGTTGACCGTTCCGAATATGCTGCCGATCCAATCAAGTCCTTTTACCAGCGCGAAACAGTTACCGGTTCATCTGTCCAGCTGACAGAAGGCCCGACCCTGGTTGAGCTTGGAATTGACATGCCGTCGGTTTTTATCTGCCGTCCCGGGCGATTTACCCCACAGGGAATCGGTCTAATCAGGTATGCGAATTCAATCCAGCTTTCAATGGTCATTTTCAGACCGAACCTTATAAAGATAAGGCTTTACCTTGAACCAACCGCCGATGAGTTTGAGGATGGATTTGTGATTGTCTCAAATTCTAGGCTCCTCGATCTTGATAACAAGCGTAACCACATGTTCCTTGTTGCGCACGATTTCTGGCGTGTAAAGCCTTTGCTTTCCGACAGCTGGTGGTATTCTTCCCAGCAAGGTGTATATGAGGGGGCAATTCAAGATTGTTATTACCCCAACCCGGGTTTTTATCCTTCAAGGTCGATGCTCATGTGGTACTGTCAGCTTGACAACAGGCTTTTCTACGACATTGTTTTGACAACCATGAAAATGGCCTGTGACAGGGTGACACCGGAAGGTTTTGCAAGAATGCCGATCAAGCCGGTTCATTTCTCGTCAATCTACGGCTACTTCAAGGATTATGTGGACACGAGGTTTTCAACAGATGGAGCCAGGTTTTTGATCAAATGTGCAAAGCTCCTTGATTGTAAAAAAGCAAGAGACGCAGCCGGAAAACTTGCACAGTTCTATCTTGAAAACCTTGACCAAGCCTCAACAAAAATTGGAAATGGTTTGCTTATCAGCGACTACATCTTCGACAGTCCTCCGTCGCAGCCTGTCCATGTTTCGCTCAACCACTCGCTTTGTATTGTCAATTACCTGCTCGAGTATGAAGAACTATTCGGTTATTCGGAATACTCGGAGCTTGCCGATAAAATTTTGACAGCCATCGACGAAACTTCGTCCCGATGGATAAGGGTGAATGGCGACCTCTGGTATGCCTACTATCCGGCGACCGACACCTTTGATACCGACGATTATGAGCTTTTAACCTACAACGATCTTCAAGAAACCCAGTGGTTGCTTGAGAAAGTCAGGAGAAAATCTGCAATTGCAATCCAGACGCTGTTCCAGAGCAAGCAGGCATACCTTGAGGAAAAGTCAATACTTCGGAAGAGACAGAACGCAAACACGCCGGCCGTGCCTATCATTTCAACGGACGGTCACAACATATCTTCCATTTCAGAATAATCTGTGGTATGATCACTTAAAATGGAGAAAAGAACTGAGACTGCATTCAAAATCGACAGTGAGGGCAACCAGGTCGAGAAGCATGTCTTTGGCTGGCCCGGTCACGGCCTGTACGTTCCACAGAACGATTCGTGGGTTTTTGCCAGCCCTCAAATCGAAGACCCTCAGAGAATCTACAGCTATGCCGGCGGAACCGTGCTTTTGCCGTGGAAATTCGATGGCGACAAGTGGATTCCTGACACCGCCCTTTCAATTATCAGTGGCGGTGTTGTGGCTGATCCAAAGGTCATCGACGGAAATCCAAAAGAATCAATCAGGGTTATCGGCCATCACGGAAACGCCATTCTCGTTATCGGCTGGCCGGACTCCGGCGATTTCACAATCTACATTTTCGACTGGCTTGGTCGACTGCTTACAACTGGCATACATGCCTGGAGCCTCGGAAGCGACCCGCCATATCCGTTCTGCACAAACATCAGCAGACCTGTTTTCAAGGATTTTCCAAAGGGTGTTGAGCTTGTCATTACAAAGGGCAACAAGATCAAAACCTCGATAACGGTTGCGCTTCCATCAACAAAGAATCCGTCAGAGAACATCCCGCTGCTTGTGTTTTCGATGTAAATTAATTAGTACGGATTCAAAATAAACAACAAGTTTAATTTACGATATTATTAGTAATCTGATATTTTGAAATTGATGTCGATTTTTTTATTGGCGTGCTATTGAAAGCTACAGGCTTCGGTAATACTCCTGCATCCTGAGAGCGTCCTGTTCAAGGATCGGGCTTTCACAGATGATCGTTCCGGAGCAGTCGAAGGCTTTGAAAGCCTTGAAAAGCTCGCGCCACTTTATATCCGACTCCTCAAGAGGCAGGTGTTTCCTTTCGCCCTTTGCCGTGTATTCGATTCCGGACATGTGTACGTGTAAATCTTGTAAACCGTCGTCACCAAGGGCTTTATGTGTGGTTTCAAGAACCTGGCAGAATTCGTCATAAGAGTTGAATTTTCCGCCGCTTCTTGCATGAAGGTGGGCAAAATCGATGGTCGGTCTTGTGTTTGGCAGCTCCTTGCTGAGCCTGAGTATCTCTTCAAGCGAACCATATTGAGTGCCTTTGCCGGTTGTTTCCGGTCTCAGAATTACGTTTGTTATCTTTTCTGATTCAAGCTGATCTAGAATTATTCTGAGGCTCTCGACAACAAGCCTGTGAGTTTCCTCTGGTGAGAGCGACTGATAGAACGCAGGATGGAAAACAACATTGCGTCCACCTGCTTTCCCCAGGCACCAGCACGCCTTGTAGATTCTCTCGCGTGATTTCTCGATAACGTCTTTTTCACCGGCAAGGTTGATGTAGTACGAACCGTGGGCGGAGAGGATTACTTTCGGTTCCTTGTTGGATTCGTCGAGAGCGTCTGTGAGTGACTTGACGTTTGACATCGGCGGTGAACCCTGTACCCACTCAAGCTCGAGCGCACCGAGGCCAAGTTCGCGAACTCTTTTTATTGCGCCTGTTTTGTGCGGTTCGGTCGTTGAAAGCGGTGTTCCGCCCGTGCCAAAGATCAGTCCCTTCATCTCTTCTTTTTCAACCCCGAAAGCTCTTCGAGAGCCGTTTTTTCTTTTGATGTGAGTTTTTTTGGAATCTCAACCCTGAAGGTTATGACGTGGTCGCCTTTTCTTGAGCTGTTGAGCACTGGCATGCCTTTTCCCTTCAGAACCAGTGTGTCGCCGGGTTGGGTTCCTGATTTGACCGCTATTTTTTCCTTGCCGTCGATTGTGAATATTGAAATGTCGGCCCCAAGCGCTGCCTCGTACATTGAGATGGTTACGGAACTGTGGAGTTCAGGGCCTTCGCGCTCGAAAACCTTGTGATCCTTTATGTGCACGACAACGTAGAGGTCACCGGTTGAACCGCCGTGTTTTCCGGCGTCTCCCTGACCCCTGACCCTCACGCGCATTCCGTCTTCAATGCCGGCTGGGATGTCAACTTCGATGTGATGGGTGCTTTTGACGACTGTTTGACCCATGCACTTTGGACATTTGTCTTTGACATAGGTTCCCTGGCCATGACATTCCGGGCAGGTCTGGGCAGTCTGGAAAGTTCCAAAAATTGTTGACTGCGTTCTTTTTACCGTGCCCTTGCCGTTACAGATGACGCATTTTGTCGGTTTTGTTCCAGGAGCAGCGCCTGTCCCGCCACAATCCGGGCATTTGTCATACCTTGGAATCTCAAGAACAACCTTTTTGCCTGAGAACGCTTCCTCAAGGGTGATTGAAACCTCAGCCCTGAGATCGGCGCCTTCATTGTTTGTGGTCTGGGTTCTGGTTCTTCCGCCGCCACCGCCGAAGAAGGTTTCAAAGACATCGCCGAAAGAGCCGAAATCGTCTGTGAAATTTACTCCTCCGCCAGGGTAACCGCCGTATCCGCCGCTTGCGCCCGGTGGTGGGACAGAACCGAACTGGTCGTACTGAGCCTTCTTTTCCTTGTTGGAAAGGACAGAGTAGGCTTCATTGATCTCAGCCATCTTCTTTTCGGCATCTTCTGCCTTGTTTGTGTCTGGATGGTACTGCCTGACCAGCTTCCTGTATGAGCTTTTTATCTCGTCTTCAGAGGCACCCCTGGAAACACCAAGAATGTCGTAATAATCTTTTCCTGCCATCACACCCATTTTGGTCAATCATGCCTTCAAGTCAAGGAGGCAGGCGAACCTGCCTCCTGTTTTTTGTTTAGTCTCTTGCTCTGCCTTCGCCGTCAACTGTTGGGCCTTCACCGTTTGGAGGCGGCGTCTGCTGCCCCTGATCCTGCGGCTGTTCCTGTGTTGGTGGAGTCTGCTGGTTCTTGTACATTTCCTGTCCAAGCTCCGAGAGCACCTTTTCAAGCTCGTTGAGCTTGGATTCGATGCCGTCGGTTTTGTCTTCCCTGACAAGCTGGTCAACTTCGTCGGCAAGCGTGGTCACAGCTGATATCTTTGCCTCATCAACCTTGCCTTTTGCGTCTGTTGCTGATTTCCTTGCAGAGTAGACGAGCGTGTCAGCCTTGTTCTTGAGTTCGACCTTTTCACGCCTTGCCTTGTCAGCGTTTGCGTACATCTCGGCTTCACGTTTCATCTTCTCGATTGCGTCCTTGTCGAGCTTGTTTGCGTTCTCGATCCTTATGGACTGGCGCTTGCCGGTTGCCTTGTCGACTGCTGAAACATTCACGATTCCGTTGCTGTCGATCTCGTATGTGACTTCAACCTGCGGAACTCCCCTTGGTGCTGGCGGGATTCCGTCCAGGATGAACTTTCCAAGGCTCAGGTTGTCCTGCGCCATCGGTCTTTCACCCTGGAGCACGTTGATTTCGACTGACGGCTGGTTGTCGGATGCGGTTGAGAAAATCTGGGTCTGCTTGGTTGGGACAGGAGTGTTTCTCTCGATCATCTTTGTCAGGACTCCACCCATGGTCTCGATTCCGAGTGTGAGTGGCGTAACATCGACGAGGACAACATCCTTGACGTCACCGGCGAGAACGGCTCCCTGAATGGCTGCGCCCATTGCGACGCATTCCATCGGGTCTATTCCGCGTTCAACCTGCTTGCCCATGTAGTCTTCTACGAACTTGAGAACCATCGGCATTCTGGTTGGTCCGCCGACCATGATGATCTTGTCGATCTGGTTTGGTGAAAGTCCAGCGTCCTTGATGGCTCTTTCAAGTGGACCCCTGCAACGGTCGATGATCGGCTTTATGAGCGTTTCGAGCTTGGAACGCGTAATTGTGAGGGTGAGGTGCTTCGGAGCTCCGCTGCTGTCCTGTGCTATGAACGGGAGGTTTATCTGGGTCTCGAGGGTGGTTGAAAGCTCGATCTTTGCCTTCTCTGCAGCTTCCTTGAGCCTGAACGAGGCGTCCTTGTTGCCTCTCAGGTCAATGCCGGTCTCCCTTGAGAATTCACTTGTGATGTAATCGATGAGAACGTTGTCCATGTCAGTTCCGCCAAGCTGTGTGTCGCCTGATGTCGAACGAACCTCGAAGACTCCGTGGCCAAAATCCATGATTGTTACGTCGAGTGTGCCACCGCCAAGGTCAAAGACCATGATTTTCATGTCCTGGCCAGTTTTGTCCACACCGAAGGCAAGGGCAGCAGCTGTCGGTTCATTGACTAGTCTTACGACCTCAAGACCTGCAATTGATCCTGCATCTTTTGTGGCCTGTCTCTGGTCATCGTTGAAATATGCTGGCACTGTGATGACGGCTTTGCTAACCGGTTCACCGAGGTAGGCCTCTGCGTCCCTTTTGATCTTCTGGAGGATGTACGAGGAAATCTGCTGCGGTGTGTATGTTTTGCCGAACAGGCTGACAGTCGTGTTCTGACCCATCTTCCTTTTGATTGCTGTGATCGTGTTTTCTGGGTTGAGGGCAGCCTGTCTCCTTGCCGGTTCACCAACCAGGAGCTGTCCGTCCTTTGTCATGGCCACGTATGACGGTGTGGTCTTTCCGCCGATTGAAACACCTTCGGCTGCAGGGACGATTGTCGGTTTTCCGCCGATCAGCACCGCCGCCGCACTGTTGCTTGTTCCAAGGTCAATTCCTATAATTTTACTCATTTTTCTTCCTCCGTTGCTGCCTTCTGGCAAACCGAACATACTACCATCGCAGGCCTTATCAGCTCGTCACCGATGGCGTAACCCTTTCTGACAACCTTGCACACTGTTCCTGTCGGCTGATCCGACGGTTCCTGACCTGCAAGCTCACACGAGTGTGGATCAAACATCGATCCGGTCGGGTCAACTTCAACGAGGCCAATCTGCTCCAAGGCTTTCTTGAGGCTGTTCATGATGAACTCCACCGAGGAGCGGTTGGAATCGTCACCAAGCATTGAATAGGCTCTTTCAAGGTCGTCGGCAACCGGCAGAAGGAATCTTGCGATTTCCTTCCTGGTCTTTGCATCCTGCTGCGACTTCTCGCGTTCTGCGATGCGCTGCAGTCTGGTGTTGTCGCTGACCTGGTTGTAGAGGCTGGTTCTAAGCCTGGCAACTTCTTCCTCAAGCTCGGACACTTTTGCTGTGAGATCGTTTTCCATTTCCGGGGTTGCTGGTGCGTTGTTCTCAGTGTCGTCGTTCATCTCTGCCTTCTTTGCATTTTTTGGCAGTCTCACCTTCTGACTGCTAAATCGTATTTTAGGGAAGCACATTTTTTTGTCAACTCCCTTCCTTTTACCTTGACACCGCAAGGTGTGTCCATAAAATTATCTGTGCCGTGCGGTGGATGTAGCTCAGTTGGTTAGAGCGCCAGTCTGTGGAACTGGAGGCCGGGGGTTCAAATCCCCTCATCCACCCCATCCATTATATCAAAACCCCAGTTTTTATAAAACCTGTTCCTATTGCCATCAGGCCTTTTAATGCTATTATTGAACAAAATGAACGTTGCCGGCAGATATGAACTGATCGAAAAGATTGGCGAGGGGGGAATGGGCGAGGTTCACATGGCCCTCGACCTACAAACGGGAGAAGTTGTAGCTGTCAAGATTTCCAACATGTGGCAAGCCAGGGATCGCGAAGCGATGAATGAAAGGTTTGCCAGGGAAATAGAAATCCTTTCCAGAATAAACCATAAAAACATTGTCAGATTCAAGGATTCCGGTTCAGGTGATGATTACATGTTTTATGTCATGGAATTCATACCTGGCCAGCCTATTTCAAGGATCGGCGACTATCTCAAATCCACAAGGCACATCATCCAGATTGCCGAGGCACTGGACGAAATCCACAGTAAGGGCATCATCCATCGGGACTTGAAACCATCGAACATTTTGGTCACGGAGGGTGAAATAAAGCTGCTAGATTTTGGAATTGCCCATATCACCGAGCGATCGGCAATGATGACAAAGGTTGGAACTTTTATTGGAACAGCCGAGTACATGTCACCCGAACAGGTCATGTGTTCAGGACTGGATGAACGTTCTGACATCTACTCGCTTGGAACGGTGCTTTACGAGGTTCTCACCGGAAGGCCACCTTTTGTTGCGCCTGACATCATCACCCTCATCCACAAAGTGATTCAGGAAAGACCGATTCCGCCTACGCAAATTGACAATGCAATCCCGCAGGGACTGGAGCTAATCTGTCTGAAGATGCTTGAGAAAAGGTCGGAAAGACGATACCAGACTGCAAGAGAACTGATCTCTGACCTGGTGCAGTTCGTGGAGGGTGTGGTTCCGTCTCAGAAACTGTCTTTCAATTATCTCAGCAGAGAGTCACCATTCATTGGCAGGAAGGATATTTTTGCAGCCTTTTCCGAGTTGATTGCCAATGTTGTCAATGGTTTGGGTCAGTCGCTCGAGCTGGTCGGAGGAATCGGATCAGGCAAGACAAGGACACTGGCTGAACTTCAATCGCTGTCGCTCTCGAGGTATGTAAGGTTTCTTGTCTGTGACAACAACATCGTTGAACCTGGATCGCTCTCGATTACATCACTGCTTGATTCGCTTTCAGATTATGAGATCAATGTCGAGCCGGAGTTTGTCCTGGCGCATGCCCAGCTCATCCGCTCCCTGTCAGAAAAACTTGCCAGCAGACTTAATCTTCCACCTGACGCCCAATCGCAGAATGAAGGAAACCAGGCGCCATACATCATAGCAGACCTCCTCCTGAAGGCTTTCCCGGGGATACCGGTGGTTTACGCATTTGACAGCAACATTGATCCATTCACCCAGAAGGTTGTTGAGATTCTTGTCGGTTCGGCCGAGTTCTCCAGAGTGCTTGTCGTCAGTGCCGTCAACTTGCACCAGAGTCTCGAGTTCACTAAATCTTTTGAGCTGAAACCTTTGACAAGCGAGGAAATGTCTCAGCTAGCAGAGAGAATTCTTGGCCGATCAATCAGTGGCGAAGAACTGGCTTCGCTTTCTTCACGAACAGGCGGCAATCCGCAGTTTGCCTTTGAGCTGATCAGAGAGTCGAGGGACGCAAGAAAGACCATAACTTTAACCTCACTGCCCGAATCACTCTCAGATCTTCTTGGCAGGAAGATTTCCGAGATCAGTGAGGATTCAAGGAAAATCCTGTCCAAACTTTCGCTGCTTTCAACGCCAATGCCGATATATGAGCTCCAGGTTTTGCTCGGTATTGAAGAAGTCAAGCTGAGGATGTCATTGCAGGATTTGTTTGGTGAGGGACTCATTGTTGAAAGATTAGCCGGTTCAGAATTTGTTGTGGAAATCAGCTCCGGCGCGCTTGCTGAAGTCATCTGCGGCATGATTCCCGAAACAATCCTGCCAGGACTTCATTTAGAAATTGCCTTTGCCCTTGAGCTGCTAAATCCTGGCAAGTATGCGTTCGTCATAGGTTCGCACTATTTTGAGGCCGGAGACGCAGAAAAAGGCTCGAAATACATGCTTGAAGCGCTGAAAGAATCATACGGACACCAGCAAAACAGAAAGGCCGAACTCTGTTCATCAATTCTCATGCCTCACCTTGATGAGATCAGGGACGACACGCTCAGATACAACTGTTATTATTTCAGCACAAGAAGCCTTGTCAGTGCAGGTAAACTTACCGAATCGGCAAGTTTGATTCTGAAATTTTCGGAATCACTGTCGAAGATGAAGGCGACCAATGAGATGTGGATGAACTTCCATATCTGCGAAATGGCACTGTATCTTGGCATGAGGAACATCGAAAAACAGCTCAAGGCTGCAATGGAGGCCCTCAAAAGGTTTGACCGGACGATTCCAAACGGGTTGAGATCGACTGTTTACTACTACATTGCTTCGGCCTACATCAACCTTAGCCAGCCTGAAAAAGGTGTTCCGTTTGCAAAAAAGGCTATCGAACTTGCACAAACTTCCCAGGAACGCTTTATGGCCAGAAACATACTTTCAATCGGTTATGCAAAGCTTTCAAAGTTGGACGAGGCTATTCAGCTTCAAGAAACAATAATAAACGAAGCCCAGCGTGAGAACCAGATCAATACGGAACTGGCAGCAAGGTTCAACCTGTCAACATTTTACACGAATCTTGGCAAAGTGGAGCAATCTAATGCACTGGTCAAAGAAGTCCTGGATAAATCGATAATACACCACTATGACATCATCACTGCAAATTCGTATTTAAAAGTAATAATAAACAACAACGTTCTGATGAGAATCAAGGACAACAAGAACCTCATTGACGACTGCGTTCTTTTCTTCGAGAGAAAAAACCTCAAGACAAACATTGTCCATATCTACCAGCAAGGCGTACTTGTCAGCCTGCTTGAAAAGAATCATCAGAAATTTACAACAATGCTCGAAAGACTCAAGAAGGAAGCCGTAGCAATGAAGCTTAGGGCTTACATCGTCGTTTGCGACATCCTCAAGTCAGATGAGATTGTCGAAAGAAAAGAATGGCAGGAGTTGATTGATTTCCTTGCCGAAGCAGAGATTGAGCTCAAAACCCTGATGCCACAGGAATGCCTTGACGATTTCATGGTTCTCAGACATTCACAAACCGCAACTGCCTATGCAAACATGGGTATGGTGGAAAAAGCCAGAAACCAGCTGAAGATGGCTGAATCAATCGTCAATTCCGAAAACAAGAAATGTGATCTTTCGTGGGTTGGAATTGTTTACATGCTCGCCAAAAATGAAGTCGGTATTTTTGAGTCATTCCAGGGACAAACCACCATGGGCTCGTTCTTTTCAAGGCAGACTTCCGAAAGTCCCAAACGCATTGTGCCTGATACCTGGGCAAAGGTTTATGCAGACATACAGGACAATATGGGAAAGGAACGCATCTCGCCGACCATGTCCTTCTACTATAAGCCCAGACTGACATATCTTTATGCAAAACACATTTTCAACAAGATAAGGCTTGAGCCTGCGAGTGCGGATCGCTCGGAGATTGCAAACAAGGCGCTTATTGCAATAAATGAAACACTTGGTTACCTAGACGACAATGAGCTTGAGGCCTACAAGGACGATTTGAAGACTATAAGCAGAAGCATCACCGATGCGATAATAAAAAAGAGGTATTGATGATAACCGATTTCACCATGCCGACAATCGAAACGCCGAGACTGACCCTCAGAAAGATGACGCTTGAAGATTCTGCCGACATCTTTGATTATGGGAGGATGCCCGATGTTTCGAAATACTGCATCTGGGACACCCACACAAGCGAAGAAGACGCAAAAATCTATATCAGATCGGCGTTGGCCAAATACGAAAACAACGAGCCTTCAGACTGGGGAATCTATCTTAAATCAGAAAACAAACTCATTGGAGCAATCGGTTTTGTGTTTGTTTCAGATCGCAACATGAGTTGTGAGGTTGGCTACGCCATCTCAAAAAACTATTGGGGTCAGGGCATCACAACAGAGGCGTTAAAAGCTGTAATAAACTATATTTTTAACGATATGGGCTTTCACCGCGTGGAAGCCAGGTGCTACCTCGAAAACGTTGGCTCGTACCGGGTTATGGAGAAAGCCGGCATGGTTTATGAGGGCACAGCAGTCGACCAGATGTACGTCAAGGGCAACTTCTGGACGATGAGGCAGTACGCAATCGTAAACAAAAAGTAGGCTATTTCTTCGAATAAAGACCGATGTAAGCAGTTTTGGCAATGATGTGTTCTTCTATTGAGCTGTCAAACTCGCTTCTTTTCGGTGGTTTGTTGAAGCTGATCCTGTCGTCAAGAGCGTAGAGCGTGAAAACGTAATGGTGAGGTTTGCCTGGTGGTGGGCATGGGCCGTTCCAGCCGATGTTTCCCGTGTCATTTTCGCCCTGGCTGGCACCGTTGATCGTTAGCGTTGTTCTTGGTTGACCTTCAGCAAGCCTTGGAATTGACGGCAAAATATCGTAAACGATCCAATGTGTGAAGGTTCCCTTCGGCGCATCAGGGTCTTCGCAAACAAGCGCAAGGCTGGCCGTCTTTTCAGGTACACTGTACCAGGATATTTGTGGAGAGACATCTCCACCGTCACACGCAAACTGCCTTGGAATTTCCTTGCCATCTTCAAACGATTGGCTTTTGATCATGAAATCCTTGGGCTGGTGATCCTTGTCCGTTTGTGCCGGTTCGTTCGTTGCGCATCCTGCAAACAGTGTCATCAAAACAAAAAGAGCCATGAATTTTTTCATGGCTCCAATCATAGCAATTGACGTTGGTTTTGTCTAGCGTCCCGTGTCAACCATCCGGTAAAGCTTCAGCTTGCTGTTCTCGGTTTTATAGAAGTTGAACGTCCAGCCGACTTGTTCTGTGTAGATTTCGTAGACGAAAAGAAATTTTTGTTTTGTCTCGTTCACTTTTGCCTGGTCGAACATTGGGAGACCGTAGGCGAGCTGAGCATGGGTGATGATGAACTGGTCAGTGGTCTGGGTGCCAAACGAAGGGATGACGCTGATCATGTCAAACTTTGGGAACTGGGCTCCCGACTTTGTTTTCCATATCTCAGCCTCGCAAACAAGGAAACCGCCATCTTTGCTGTAGATGTTTTCAAACGGGCTGTCCTTGTCAACGTTTGGGATGGTGAAGACTATATCAGATTTGTCGAGTTTGAAGAAAACTCCGTCCGAAATGCTTATTTCTTCGCTTGTCTGAGCCAGCTGGAAATCCGGTGTGCGCTCGAGGTTCAGCAAAAACTCGTTTTGAACCGGACCTTGGGTTGGCCCGCAACCTGCAAGCAGGACAAGACCTATGACTATGGCAATCTTTCTCATATTCCCATATCGATGAGGGCAAGCCTTTTTTCGGGGGTTGCCGTTTTGTCGAGGATTTCAATCGAAAGACCCTGGGTTTTCTTTAGCCCTTCAAAAATGATTGTGACCTTGTAGCCAAGTGATGACATTGCCGGGATCATTTTAACCGGTATTCTGCCCGTGAAATTTGAATAGAGACTCTCGTTCTCAGTTGGCAGGAACCTGTTTCCAAACACATCGACCATCTCAAACCTGACGTTTTCAAGGTTCATCGGGGCTGTGGCGTCGATGTCGACATCGACAACATGGAACATTTCCTTCGTAGGAGCGGTTTCGCCAATCTTTTCCATCGCCCTGTAGTTTGAAAATGTCCATGTGGCATCGAACAGCTTGAACGATTTGCCGATCCAGATCGGGTTTGCAAGGTCGGTTATCACGTCGCTGGCAGGTTCCCTGTTGCCGTTTGGTGGCTGGTCAGTCTTTGGCAGGTCTGTTGCTGCCTGTCCGCATGAAGCCAGGAATACGATCAGGGTGGCTGCTGCACAGATGGTTTTAAGGATTTTTGCCATAATTCCTCCAGGTTGTAGTACATTCTCTCTTCTTTTCCGAAGAGGTTGACTATAACGTCACCAAAATCAACGAGCACCCATTTTGAACGGGCCGAACCCTCGATCTTCCTGACGTTTATCTGTTTGTGCTTTGTTATCTCCATGAGCCTTTCAGTGATGGCCTGTGTCTGGGGTGGCGCAAGGACGGTTGCCAGCACGAAATAGTCACATATCGGAGTCCTGCCGGTGACATCGATGACTGAAATATCCTCGGCTTTCAAATCTTCAAGTACTTCCTTTACCTTTTCCACAAGTTCAAATGGTTCCAGTTTATTCCTCCTTTGAATAAAGGTTGTTGGCCTTAATGTAATCAAGCACTGCGCTATCGACAAGATGTTCACAGGGAAAGCCTTTCTTAAGCCTTTCCCTTATGATGGTTGATGAGATGTCATTTCTCGGAAAATCGAGCATCAGTATTCCAGACTCATTTTTGCCAGCTTTTACCAATGCCTCTTTCGCCTTCTCAAAGCCGTCGTTTCGTGGGACAACGATAAAATCTGTGAATTTTATAAGCGTTGCAGCTTCCCTCCACTCATGGATTCTTGAGAGGGAGTCTGAGCCGCCGATAAGAAAAAGATCATCTTTGGGGTGGATACTTTTCAGATGTTCAAGCGTTTCATAAGAATATGTCGGGTTTTTTTTCAATTCAAAATCATCAACTTCCAGCCAAGGCACACCAAAACAGGCCATCACGCACATGTTGAATCTATGGTTGGGTTCGATTGGCTTTTCGGCCTTGTCAAAAGTCGGAACAGAGCAAGGCATTATCAAGATTTTATCTAGATTGAACTGGGATTTGGCAAAGGTTGCCATTGAAAGGTGCGCAATTGTTGGGGGTGAGAAAGAACCTCCGAGCAGGCCGGTTCTACTCAAGCAAAAACCTCATCTTGCCAATGATAACGGCATCTCCATCCACAGCTCCCATTTTGCGCAGTTTCTTCTCTATTTCAAGCCTTCGCATCTGGCGATCGACAAACGCCTTTCCGTCAACCGATTCGATGTCGGTCTTGGCGACAATCCTTTCGAGTCTTGAGTTTTTGACCACCCAGCCATCGGGTGTGTTTTCAATTGTCACTTCGTCGGTTCTGTCAATGAGCCTGATTTCCTGGGCAACTCTGGTTTCCGGCTTCGGAATGTCTTTTATGATCAGCCAGAGCTTTTCAATGAGAACTTTTACTCCGGTGTTTTCGAGGGCTGAAATCCTCATGTATGGAATGTTTCTGGATTTTGCAAACTCTTCGAGTCCGTCTGGTGAATCAGCAAAAATATCGTTTTTGTTTCCAACGATGAATGCTGGCTTGTCAAATGTTTCTTCGTTCCACAGCTTGATCTCGTTCCAAAGCAGTTTGAGTGTTTCAACCGGGTCTTCCTCGGTGAGGTCGATAACGTAGAGGAGACAGCGACACCTTTCGACATGCCTGAGGAATTCGAACCCCAAACCTTTGCCAAGGTGGGCGTCTTCGATAAGTCCAGGGATGTCGGCCATTGTGAATCTTGAGAAATTGGCCGTTTGAACCACTCCAAGCTGGGGCTGGAGGGTCGTGAAAGGGTAATCGCCAATCTTTGCATTGGCATTTGATACTCTGGTCAAAAGTGTGGATTTGCCAGCATTAGGAAATCCAACGAGTCCAACGTCGGCCAAAAGCTTTAGTTCGATCGTGATCGTAAAGATTTCGCCTTCTTCTCCGCCTGTAGCGATGTGGGGGGTCTGCCTTCTGGCATTGGCAAAACAAGCGTTGCCTACACCGCCCCTGCCGCCACGTGCGACAAGAAGCTCCTGCCCTGGTTCAACCAGATCGGCAAGGAACTGGAGGTCTTCGCCAACGTAAACGCTTACACCAACAGGAACCCTCAGAAAGAGGTCGTCAGCCGAGACTCCTGTTTTGTTGTTGTTTTGGCCGTTCTTCCCATCTTTTGCCCTATGGTTTGGATGTTCGGAAAGCCAGTACAGATCATTTATTTCAGGATCGGCAACAAGATAAACGTCCCCACCACGACCACCGTTTCCACCGGATGGGCCGCCCCTGGGGACATATTTTTCATGCCTGAAGGTGACAACGCCGTCCCCGCCTTTGCCAGCCTGGACGTAAACTGTCGCCTTGTCTACAAACATTTGTCTTTACTGGATTGGTTCGATGTCGACCTTTTTGCCGGTCTTGCCGAATCTTCTGAATCTCACGATTCCAGCAAGCTTTGCAAAAATTGTGTGGTCTCTGCCGAGGTCTGCGCCTGTGCCAGGATAAATCCTTGTGCCGCGCTGCCTGACGATGATTCCGCCAGCATCGACGCACTGACCGTCTGCCACCTTAACGCCCAAGTACTTTGGATTGCTGTCCCTGCCGTTTGTTGCGGAACCGCCTGCTTTCTTGTGTGCCATATCAATCCTCCTTGTAACTCTTTGCTATGTATTGCGAGTTCATGATGCGCACCAGCGCACCGTAACCAGGCAAAAAATCAAGTTTAGTACCAACTTTTATCTCAATCCTGGCATCTTGCACGTCCAGAACCGTGTGGTCTGAAGTGCTGCCAAGAATTTCGATTCCATCTGCCAAAGGCTTCAAAAGTGTGGGTTCGGCGTCTGCCATTCCGAAGTTGACAATAGCCCTTCTCCTGATTCCTTTGTCCTCAAAGTGTTGGACATGGCCGGAAACATTCTGGGAGATTCGACCGGTTGGAACGGTTGGTTTGTCGTAAACCTCGATCACTTCTCCTGTGAGAACAAACGCATCGGGTCTGAAACCTTTGAGAATTCCACGATCGGTCACATCGGTTCCGAGCATTGCGCCTTCTCCAATGCGGTGGTCGTTTATCTCTTTTGGTAGCAAACCTGAAAGCGAAAGCGGAAGAGTGTTTGTGGCGCCGGCTGAAATCCATTTGACCGGAATTCCAAGCTCTGCCCTTATTTTGTCAGCGACGGAGATGATCTTTTTCATGTGAGTTAGATCAGGAACCACACCTGCAAAACAGGTGAGCACTCCGCCGATTCCGTAAAATTCGATGTTTGGAGTTGCAAGGATTTCCTTTACGAAACCTATTGCATCCTTCTCCATCACTCCTTCACGGAGGTCGCCAAGCTCGATCATTGCGATGACTTTGTGGGTTGTGCCAAGTTTACCGGCAGATTTGCCAAGTTCCCTGATGTTTTCTGTTGTTGATTCAAGAGAAACATCAGCCAGCTTTACGGTTTCATCGCCACGTTCAAGCCCTGCCGGCCTGATGAGCAATGTTTTGCACTCAGGATGAGCCTTCTTGATTTTTGCCAGGTTTTCAAGCCTCGAGTCAGCAAGCCCGAAACATCCATCTTCAAGCAGTGCCGAAACAATTTTCATGTCTCCGGCAACCACTTTGCTCACCAGCCAGACTCTGGAACCTGCAGGGCACAAAGAAAGCGCTAGCCTTGCATTGTGCCTGATGACTCCCAGATCCACCGTGACGAAAGGTGTAAGAGCGTGCATCATACAAACAATCAATTTTAGGAGTGGTTTTGAATCAGTCAAGGAAAGAAGTCGAAATTGGCTTTCTGTGAGAGGGATTAAAACCAAACAAACTGTTTGTTGACAATGCTTAACCACACACAATATAATTGAAAAGTTGTTTTAATCAATTTGGAAGGTGTGGAATGAAAGGAAATGATATCGGCAAACTTCTGCTCATAATCTTGGTTGTCGGAATTTCAGTCCTCATCGCCTTTTTCCCCTCGTCGCTAACAACGACAAGACAGGTGATGGGTACAGGCAACACGACAAAAGAGATAACTGAGCCAATGTTCCCCTACAGGCTGGGACTCGACCTTCGCGGCGGTGTCCATATTGTTCTTGACGCCATCGACACAAAAGAGAACCCGGTCACCGACCAGGCTATCGAAAGCACGATTGCTGTTTTGGAAAGACGTGTCAACCAGCTCGGTGTCTCAGAAACAATCATCCAGAGACAGGGAAACCTCAAGAGAATCATCGTTGACATCCCTGGTTACCAGGATGTTGACCAGGCTCTTGCTGTGGTTGGAAAAACCGCTCTCCTGCAGTTCAAGGACAAGGACGGAAAGACTGTAGTTACAGGCTCAGACCTTAAGTCTGCAACAGCCGTTTATGGCCCGGGTGGCAACAGCAGCATGACCAACGAATGGCACATCCAGTTCGAGCTCAATGAAAAGGGTGCTGCAGAATTCAAGGCCGCCACCGAAAAGGCAGCCGTAAACAAAGACCCGATAAGCATCTATCTCGATGATCAGCTCATCATGTCACCGTCAGTCAACTCGGCAATCCCGGATGGCAAGGGCATAATCACAGGCGGATCCTCGGAAGACGAAGGCGCACAGAAGGAATGGGCAACAACAAACGCCATCCTCATCTCAGGCGGCGCACTTCCAATCAAGCTTGACCCAAACCCCGCAGAACTCAGGGTTGTAGGCGCCACACTCGGACAGGATACAATCGCAAACGTTCAGCTTGCAGCTATCCTTGCCATGGCACTTGTGGCCGTCTGGATGTTTGCAATCTACCGCGGACTCGGACTTGTCTCGATCATTTGCCTTTCAATCTTTGCAGTCATCTACCTCGCTTCGCTTCTTCTCGTCGGAGCAGTCTTCTCGCTTCCGGCAATCGCGGGATCAATTCTCTCGCTGGGTTCAGCTGTTGACTCCAACGTTCTCATCTTCGAAAGAATCAAGGACGAACTCAGGGATGGAAAGTCAGAAGTTGCTTCAACCTCCAACGGTTTCTCGAAAGCTCTCAGAACTGTTGTCGATTCCAACCTCTCAACCCTCATCGGCGCAGTCATTCTCTACATCTTCGGCACTGGAGCAGTCAAGGGATTTGCCGTCACACTCACGCTCGGTATCGTCATCTCGTTCTTTACAGCTGTATTTGCAACCAGATTCATCATGGACATGTTGCTCAAGTTTGTAAAACCTGAAAGAGGTTCAGCGTTATATTCCTTCATCTTCGGTTCAGGAGGTGGAAAATGATCATCTGGAATCCAAGGAAATGGGATATCATTGGCAAGCTGAAATGGCTTATCATGGCATTCCTTGCTGTAATAATCCTCTCATCACTCATCGTCGGAATCCGCTGGGTTGCATCCGGTTCCAAGGCCGATGAGGTAAAAATCACATTCAAAGAACCAATCAAAGAGGAAGAGACAAAAATCATCGAGACCACCTCAAGAGTCGCTCTTGAAGCAAAGCTCGACAACATCAGCGTCAACATCCTTCCCGAAACTGCAGACTTCAAGGCCAAGCAAAGGATTTCAATCCAGGCGAACTCAGTCTCATCTGAAGCAATCCAAAGCATAGCCAAGGGTCTTCAGGAAAAGTTCGGAGCAATTGAAGGCGACGCTGTAAAAACAACAGTTTCAATTCCTGGTCAGCCGTTCAACTGGGGTCTTGACTTCACCGGCGGCACGATCATGAACATCACCTTCAAGGAAAATTTCACGGAAAACAATGAGCCAATGAGCGACGAAAAGGTCATCGAAAAGGTCAGGGAAGCCTTTGCCCTTTACGGTGTTCCAATCAACACGCTCCAGGTTCAGAGAAACGTTGCCGATGCAGCCTCAGGCAAGACATGGGCAAACTCGGTTCTCGTCCGCACACAGGAAGCATCCGAATCGAAGAGACAGGCTGTTCTTGCAGAACTTGCAAAGAAGGAAAACTTCGGCGAAATAGACAAGGACAAGCTCAGCGTAGACACAATCGGTCCGGTCGTAGGCCAGGAACTCAAGAACAAGATGATTACATCACTTATCTACGCACTCATCCTCATCTTCATCTACATCTCAATCAGGTTCCAGCCAAGAGCTGCCGTATCAGCCATTGTCTGCCTCATTCACGACTGCCTCTTCATATTTGGCGTACTTGCGATTACAAATGTTGAAATCAACTCACCTGCAGTCGCAGCGCTATTGGCTGTCATCGCCTATGACGTTCAGGACACCGTTGTCATCATGGACAGGGTCAGGGACAACGCAAAGCATTATGCAGGCAGAATGACTTATGCACAGATGATCAATGACTCGATCACCGAAACATACGTCAGGTCAGTCAACACCGGTACAACAACCCTCCTTGGCATCATAGTCCTCCTGATCTTCGGCGGAAGAACGATCCTTGACTTCACACTCATCTTCTTCGTCGGACTTCTTGCAGGAACATGGTCGTCAATCTACATCGCAGCACCGCTTCTTGTAATCTGGAAGAATGCCGAAATCAGATTTGGCAAGCACAGGGAAACCCCAATCCAGGTTGCAACTGCAGGCGGACCGACACTTACGGTTTCTGCACCGGCATCATCACCGGCTGGACTGGAGCCAAATGCACCAATCCGCAGAGGCCCACCACCTTCCAAGGGAAGAAAAGGCTCAAGGAAGAGAAGATAGCACCGGCACCTTCAATCTGTAATCAGTAAAAAGTTCAGTAAATACCATAAAGGGACGGAGGTTCCAGATGGGCAAGCTGATACTTGTGGCTCAGGAGAACAGTGAATACAAAAAAACACTGTTCTCTGCACTCGAACCGCTCTATTCGGAAGGATTCATGATCCTGTCTTGTATGAGCGGTGAGGATGTCTTCAAGAAGCTTGCTCTGGGGTTTCCGTCCCTTATTATTTTGGATCTGGCCTTGCCGGAACTGGATGGCTTCCAGGTTATAAACAGGCTCAGATCAAACCTTTCAACGGCAGGCATCCCGATAATTGTCGTCTGCTCACCCCAGCAAGGCATTGCAAAACTCATTACCAAATCTTTTGGTGTCGAAGCCTACATCAACAGGCCATACGCACCAAAAAAGATTCTTGAAATGGCCAGAACATACGTCAATGGGGGTGAAAAATGATAGACATCTTCCTCAACTTCCCCCAGGGTGGCGCAGCCAAATCTTTGAGCAGCGAGTTTGCGACTGACCCAAGAGATGCCCTTTATACTGTAAGAACACAGATGTTTACAGGCTTCCTCGAAGCTGTTTTCCCAAATTCAAAATTTGGTGCACTGCTTTTTCGTGGACGCCCGATGATCATGACCTTCCAGTCAGAAAACCAGCTTTCTTTCGGCAAAGAAGCCATTGAGCATGCCGAGAAGGAACAAACCAAAGTTTCAGGCGACATCTATCGAACTCATGACATGGACAACGACATGCTGGCAAGTTTTTCCGGATTGCTATCCCAGTATCCGGTTTTTCGAAACTTTTCTCCAAGAATGCTCATCATTGACGAGCTTTTCAACAGAATGGTAGAGGACAGCTTTAGTGGTTGCCTGTTCATAAACACCTGGAGCGATTCTGTGTTATTGTTCGTCCAGCACGGCATGCTGCTTGACTGTGAAAACGGGAAGATTTTGAATCGTTTCCCGATCAACGAGGCTCCCGTGACTGCAGACATGGCAAAAGCGATGGGCTTGATGGGCGACCCAACCTGTTCACTTGATATTTACGAAACTCCGGAAAACCTCTTCCTCTCGCTTGCAGCAACTGAGTTTGGCATCACATTTCCCAAAACCAAATCGCTGGTCTCTCTCAAGGATTCGTTGATTCAGATTGCACGTGACGAGTTGAAAGCAAAGTCGGTCGACTTTGACAATGCCATCTCGGACACTGGAAATGATCTCCAGCAGATTGAAGACATCTGCATGAATCCAGAGAACTATCTGACCATAAACTTTCCAAGGAGAACACTCAAGGCGCTTGCCGAAAAGCTCACCTACGAGATTTCAAAATTCAAGCTCCAGCAGTAAGACTCCAGCAGCTCCATTTTTGGGATAGTTTTTTGCAGGTATTATCAGCCTTTTCTTTGTTCTCGAACACACCATAACAGGCCGATCCCGAACCAGTCATTTGGAATGGGTTTGCCCCTTCAGATTTCAACTCTTCCAATACTTTTATTATTTCAGGTTCGATTTTTTCAGCAGGGGTGAGCAGGTCATTTTTTGGGTTTGATATTCTGTCAGGATTTAGGTTTGATGATGGTATGCACATCTCGTCGAAGTATTTGTAGGCAAGAGGGGTTGAAACTGACCCTGCCGGTTTTGCCAGCACGATTGAGTATGTCTGGCCGGTAATTTCCTCGACAACCTCGCCTCTTCCACGCATTCTCCTCCAGCCTTCGTAAAGGAAACAGGGAACGTCTGAGCCGACTTGTTCTGCAATTTTCTCCAGCTGGTCGGTTGAAAGATTTGTTTTCAACATCATATTCAAACCTTTGATGACGCAGGCAGCGTCGGACGACCCACCACCAAGACCGGCTCCGTGTGGGATATGCTTGTTTATTTTTATGCTTATTGCACGGTTGATTGAAAGGTGGCTGCAAAAAATGCTGGCTGCCTTCCAGCAAAGATTGTCTTTTCCGGGGCAGATTGCGCTTTCGACCGAGATTTCGCTGCCTTCAGAGATCGTTATGTTGATTTCGTCGAAAAGATTGATGGGAGCGACGATTGAGTCGATTTCATGGTAACCGTCGGGTCTGGTGCCTGTGACGTAAAGATCCCAGTTGATCTTGGCTTTACATCGGAATGAAGCCTGCAAGACGCTTGAATTCGTCAACAGTTAGAACCTCTCCCCTGATGTTTTTGTCAAATCCCAGGAACACGATTGCCGAGTTCACCTCATCTGGTTCAAACCCAGCCTCAATGAGTGAATTAAGTAGGGTTTTCCGGCGGTTGTGGAAAGCACCTTCAACCACCTTCGTGAAATGCTCTTCCTTGTCCGGTGGCATCTTACCCTGGCTGGATGAGCGAAATTCCACAAAATCCGAGCCTACATCGGGTCTGGGATAAAATGAAGAAGGGTGAACCTCAAACAGTTTTTTTGCTGTGAAAGCGTATCTGGCGTAAACTGAGAATGCCGTGTATTCCTTTGTTCCAGGTTGTGCCTGAATATGATCCATTATCTCCTCTGGAAGCATGAAGTAGGCCGGGGTGTCAGGGGTCTGTCTGGCCCACTGCGAAATGATGTTTGAAGCGCAATAGTATGGCAGGTTGCCAAAGATTTTTGTTGGTTCCAGAGTTGAGAGGTTTATCTCCCGAACATCTGAAAAGGTGAGCTTCACGTTTTTGAACAGCTCTACATTTTTTTGAAGAAGGGCACGAAGGTTTGTGTCTATTTCAATAGCCTGAACATCATGGCATGATTTTGCAAGAAACCCTGTCAAACAGCCGACTCCGGCGCCAATCTCAACCACCCAGTCTGCCGGGTCGAGACTGGAAGCCAGTATTATCCTCTCGAGGACGTTGACATCGTGGAGGAAATTCTGACCCAGGCTCCTTTTGAGCCTGATCTCATATCGGGCGAGATCATCTTTTAGATCCCTTAGGCCATTCAAGTACATAGACCCTGACCTTCCTCCTTCCCCACCTGAAAGCCTCTTCCTTGCGATAGAAGAAGACGTCAAGCCTTTGCGTCTGGATTGCTGAGCCGCAGTCGCCGGCAATTGCATAGCCGTAGCCTTCAATATAAAGCTTGGTGAAGTATGGGATGAAGTGTGGGTCAACTGCAACAACGCCGTATCCCGACTTCATGCCGGTTGCAGTTGTCCATGGGTCGCCGTCGCACTCTTCGACGGTTGGAGAATAGGCGGTTGAATCCATGGTATAAACTTCAAGCGCTCCACCGGGGAGTTCACCTTCGCCGACTGCCTGTTCTTCTGAAATTGGTTTTTTTGAGATTTTGCTTGCAACGAAAGTTGATGACTTCAGCTTTCCGTTCTCAAACACCTGTCTGTAGACATCTTCGCGTTCGCCACCAGTACCGGGTTTCCAGACAACGACATTGCCACGTTCAACCTGTGCGTTTGGGACGTAGTTGATTTCGTACGGGATTCTGGTCTTGGTTTGTACGATCTTGTGTTCAACCCTGATGACCCTTGAGATGAGGCGGTTTGGGTTTTCTGGATCGGGGATGATTTCGACCCTGTCCAGTGGACCCAGCTTTATTCCCTGTGCAGCCACGATGTTTCTGACGTTGCGCTTTGTAGCGTAGAGTTCTTTTTTGATGCCGTCGGATTCAAGCATGAAAGGCATGGCCTGGTCGTGCTCGATCTGCATGCCATTTTTGAGGTTGGCATCCAGAGACGAAACTTCGTTGCCGTTTGGCAGAAGCACGATCCTGTCGTTGTTTTCAACGTGGATGCCCATCTCGTCAAACAGCCCGGAGATGGTTTTCTGGTAGGTCACCCTCACGTCTGTTTTTTTACCGGAAGTCACTGCAACAGCCTTGCTGGAAATGATTATCGACAGTATGAATGCGACTGTGCCCAAGGCGACAAGTCCGACCGCGTACCTGTTATATTTGTCTTGCACTTTGCAAACAGCTCCATTTTTTGTAAAATGTTTTTGTGAATATCATATTACCAAAAGACGCGTTGATCCGCAAGGCTAAAGAGACCGTCCAAACACACTTTGCCGGCGTGGCTCTCCACCCGGAGGCGATGATGGTTGGTGGTACGATCAGGGACATCCTCCTTGGTCGCACACCGAAAGACATCGACATTGCCACACCAAACCCTGCAAAGCTGGTGGCCGACCTTACAAAAACCGGTTATACCCATGTGCTTCTGGATGAAGCTAGGGACATACACAGGATGGTCAAAACCGACGCACACATTGACATCACGCCCTTGAACGAAAACCACATAAATGATCTCCTCTCAAGGGATTTCACCGTCAATTCAATCGGTTTGATACTTAGAAACAACGAAGTGCTTGATCCTCAGGGAGGCATGAAAGACCTGTCCAAAGGTCTTGTTAGGGCGCTCTCCCAGGACAGGTTCATCGAAGACCCTCTCAGACTCATCAGAGCTTTCAGAATCGCTGCCGACCTGAACTTCACAATCGACCCTGTAACGCTGAGGTTCATCACAAAGCTGAGCCACCTTATCAGCAAGCCATCTAAAGAACGCGTAAGGGATGAGATTTGCTGGATGCTTGAAGCAGAGCGGACTTTCCATCTCATCGAGGAACTCTGGAGAACAGGTCTTCTTGGCAAACTCTTCCCCGAATTTGCTGCGGTCACCTCGATTGTCCAGAACAAACCGCATGCTTTGGGTCTGGCCGAGCACCTGATGTGGACATACAAGTATCTTGAGGACATTCTCATTGATCTTGACGATGTTCTCGGACAGTATGCCGATGATGCCAGGGAGGTGCTCTCGAAAGTGCTTGCAGCAAACCGCAAGGTTGTCATCGTCGCAAAGCTCGCAGCCCTCATGCACGACATCGGCAAACCACAAACCATCACCTATGACCAGGAAGTCCATTTTATAGGCCACGACACCCTTGGCGCACAGATGGTTGAGAAGAGGATGTCAGAATTCAAGTTCTCCGGCGCTGAATCGAAAGCCATGTCTACTCTGGTTGAAAACCACATGAGACCACACAACCTGCTCAAGCTCGACGAGGTGTCGCCAAGGGCAGTTTTCAGGTTCTTCAGGGACATGGATTTTCTGGCAATCCCAAGCCTGCTCATTGGCATCGCTGATGCCTATGCAACAGAGATGCTGCCGTTTGGCGCTCTGGACAACTACCACGAATTTGCCCGAATCATGATTGATCAATCCATCAAGATTGGCAAGCCCAAGCCTCTGCTTTCCGGCGAGGAAGTTATGAAGATTCTGAAGGCGCAGCCTGGGCCAATCATTGGACAGGTGCTTGACGCCATGCTTGACGGTCAGGCTACAGGCGAAATCAAGGACATCGAACAGGCACGCACATTCGTCAAGACATGGAGACCGGATGAAGGAAACGCTTAAAGAATTTGTCATGTGTCCAAGTGCATCTGGACACGAGAATGAAATATCGGAACTCTACGCCAGGAAAGCCAAGGAAATTGGACTTCACTCGTGGGTTGACGGCAAGGGAAACGCCTTTGCGAGCTTTGGCAAGATTGATCCTGCAAAAAAGACAGTTCTGATTTCTGGTCATGGCGACGAGGTCGGTGTTGCTGTTGCCGGTTTCACAGACGATGGTTTTGTGAGGATTTGTGACTGGGCGGGACAGCTTGACCCAAGGATTTTGCCAGGGCAGGAGATTTTCATAAGAGGCAAGAAGGATGTTCCGGCGATAATTGGCATTCTTCCTCCACACCTTCAAACTGCAGCCTCAGTAAACAAAGTGTTTGAAGTTACAAAGCTCTACGCTGACACGGGCATGACTTTGGAAAAGGTGAAGGAGCTTGTGACAATCGGCGATCCAATCTACTTCAAAAAAAGGTTTGTCGAACTCAAAAACGACAGGATCGCCTGCAATGCCACCGACAACAAGACGGCGCTTGCGATAATGCTTGAAACAGCAAAAAGGCTCATCAGAACAAAGATAGATTTCAATGTTGTCTTTGTCTGCACTTCTCAGGAAGAGGTGAATTCAACCGGTGCCAGAAGGGCTTTCCTTGAACTGAAGCCGGATATTGCAATTGCTATCGACGTTCTTCCCGGAGACCAGTTTGGCTCATCAGGACTACCAACTTACACACCTTTCGGAAAATCTGTCTACATCACAAAAACTCCTTACTCAAGCGAACCAATCATCAAGGCCCTCAAGGATGCCGGCTCAAAAGTGAATGTCAAAGCCGAAGTCGCCGCCTATCGCAACTCATACACGGAATCAACATCCTTCTGGATGACAGGGCTTGGTTGTCCAATCGGCGATATAGGCGTTCCAATCAGGTATCTTCACCAGCCGGTTGAAACCTTCGAGCTTGAGATGCCTCGTCAGTGTGCCCTTCTCCTCTCGGAATTCCTGCAAACACTCTCACCTGATCTTAAGGAGGTGCTTTGATGGAATTGCTTGAAAAACTCTCAAACGCATTCGGCGCTCCAGGCCATGAAAAGGAAGTCAAAGACATTCTCATCTCATACTTCAAAGAGAAATTCGGACTTGATCCTGTCGAAGGCGAACATGTCGGCAACCTCACGTTCATAAAACAGGGTAGGCCCGGCAAGCCAAGGATCATGCTCGATGCTCACCTTGACGAGGTTGGATTTCATGTTTACAGCCACACAAGCGATGGAGACCTGAGGGTTGTTGCTCTGGGTGGAATCGATGACAGGGTTCTGCCAAGCAAGTTTGTGCTGGTTGGCAAGGACAAGATTCCCGGTGTGATGGGACTTCTCCCACCACATGACGAGGACTCGGATTTGACAAAGGTCGCAAAACTCTCAAGCTATGCCGTCGACATCGGGTGTAAGTCAAAGGAAGAGGCTCAGGGACTGGTTCCTATAGGTTCTCCTGTGACCTTCGACACGGTTTTTGAACAATGGGGTGATATTGTCAAGGGAAAATCCTTCGATGACCGCGCCGGTTGCTGGGCTATTGCAAAAACATTTGATACAAAGACAGATTGCACAATCATTGCATCATTTACGATGGGCGAAGAGCTTGGAATGATGGGTGCAAGATACGCCGTCAGACGACACAGGCCCGATCTCGTGATCTGCCTTGAAGGAACATCGGCAGGCGACACACCTGACGTTGATGGCCACGTTGTCTGCTCACGTATGGGTCATGGCCCGGTCATCACGTTTGAGGACAGGGGAGTGATAATCCCAAAGAAAACAAGGCTCCAGCTTGAGAAATGTGCAAACGACAACAAGATACCGTGGCAGTACAAGGGAACGGTTACAGGCGGAACAAACGCTGGACAGATGCACATGGAAAACGGCGGAATCCCCTGTCTTGTGATTGCGGTTGGGTGCAGGTACATCCACTCGCCGGTCTCTCTTGCTGCAAAGAGCGACCTGGAAAACACCATCAAACTAACGAAATGCTACCTTGAACAAGTTGACAAGGAAGGAATCTCCCTATGAAAGAAATATTTGGCAAACTGAAAAACATAGCTGCACCGTCAGGATCGGAAAACCTGCTCATCGACGAGATCGAAAAGATCATCGCCGGAGTTGAAACCAGGCGTGATTTCATGGGCAACCTCATCGCAAGAAAAGAAGGAACAGGGTCAAAGATTCTCATTGAAACCTCGGTTGACCATGATTCAATCGTTGCAAACCACATCGATGACAACGGCTTTGTGAGATTCTACCCTTCATCGGGTTTTGCCGAAAAGGACGTGCTTGGCAGGCAGTTTGTGTTCATGTCCGGCGCAACGGGTTTCGTCGGAACCGAGGAACTTGCCGACGGAAAACCACAGTTTGCAAAGATGTTCATCGATCTTGGCTGCAAGGACAAGGCATCGGCTGCAAAGCTTGTAACAATTGGCGACCATGCCTGCCTCCCAGCTTCAACAAGAATTGAGGGCGAAAGGATCATTGCCACAGGAAATGGCAACATCACAGCTTCAATCCTTGCCACAGTCGCAAAGGAAATTGAGGCCGGAACAAACAATATCGTTTTTGCGTTCACAGTTCAGGGCAGGATTGGCGGAAGAGGTTCACTGGCTGTACTGACAGGCGAGGAGCCAGACGCAGTAATCAGCATAGATCTGTACCCAGCAACCGACACCCCGAACCATCCTGACAAAGTGAAAATCGAGCTTGATGCTGGCCCGGTACTCGTCATTGCCGGCAACGGAGTCTTCAGAAGCAAGGCAATTGTCGATGCGGTCAAGAGCGTTGCCCATTCGTCAAATATCCCGCTTCAGCTTGCTGTCAACGACAGATATGACATCAAAGAGGCCAGACTTGGGACAGCCGTGAAAGCTGCGCCGATGGCCACGATTGCGCTTCCGGCAAGAAAGTATGGCGAGGGCATTGTCTGTTCACTAAAGGACGCACTCCATCTTTCAAAGCTTGTTCAGAAAGTTAGCGTAAAAAAACTCCTGAAATAGTTGAATTTAACTTGACCGAATCTAAACTTTCATTTGGTCAGGAGGACTAGAAAATGAAAAGAACACCGCTTTATGAGAAACATGTTGCACTAGGCGCAAAGATTGTTGAATTCGCCGGTTACGAGATGCCGATCCAGTACACTTCCATCCTTGACGAACACAAAACAGTCAGGGAAGCAGTTGGTATTTTTGACGTCTCCCACATGGGCGAAGTCGAGATCAACGGCAAAGATGCCGTAAAACTTGCAGAAAAGCTCTTTACAAACTCCGTGGCAACAATGAAGCCGGGAGAAGCTGAATACACGGCAATGATCAAGGAAGACGGCGGAGAACTCGACGATCTCTTTATCCACTACGTCAGTGAAGACCGCATTTTCCTGGTTGTTAACGCTTCAAACGCGGACAAGGATTTTGCCTGGATGAAGAAGCATGAGATGCCGAATGCAAAGGTTACGAATCACAGCGACGAGTGGGCTGAAATGGCTGTCCAGGGTCCAAAGGCTGCTGATGTGATCGCAAAGATCACAAACTTCAACGCTCCGTGCCTTCCGTATTTCCACTTCAAGTTCGACAAGGTCGCTGGCTTTGATGCAATGATTGCCAGAACCGGCTACACCGGTGAAGATGGATATGAAATCTACGTCAAGAATGCCGATGCTCCGAAGGTTTGGGATGCAATCATGGCTGCAGGCAAGGAATTTGGAATCAAGCCAATCGGCCTTGGCGCAAGAGATACTCTCAGGTTTGAGGTTTGCTACTGGCTTTATGGCAACGAGATGGATGAAACAATCAATCCTCTTGAAGCAGGACAGAAATTTGTCGTGAAGTTTGAAAAGGACTTCATTGGCAAGGAAGCTCTGCTCAAGGCTCAGGAAGCCGGCATAAACGTGAAGCTCGTCTGCCTGAAGATGACCGAAGAGGGCGGAATCCCAAGATCACACTTCAAAGTCTTTGATGGCGACAAGGAAATCGGCCACACAACATCAGGCGGACCACTCCTTACAGTCGGTTACATCGGAGCAATGGCCTATGTTCCAACCTCATACAAGATCGGCGCAAAGGTGCAAGTCGAAGTCAGAGGCAAAAAGCTCAATGCAGAAATCATAAAAAAGCCGTTCTACAAAGGAACGTCGGGACAGGTGAGGGAAAGCTGAAAATGGCAGAAAACCTTGAAGCAGTTGCAAAGCAGATCAGACGCGACATCATCTCAATGACACAGTCGGCCGGTTCAGGCCATCCGGGTGGATCGCTGTCGGCTACGGATTTGATGACCGTTCTCTACTTCGAGTCGGCAAACATTGATCCAAAGAAGCCGGACTGGGAAGACAGGGACAGGGTCATTTTCTCCAAAGCCCATGTCACACCGCTGATCTATTCTGTGCTTGCAAGACGTGGTTTCTGTGATCCGGCAATTCTGCCAGGATTTCGGAAACTCGGCTCACCGCTTCAGGGACATCCTCACATCAATTGCATTCCGGGAATCGAATCATCAGGCGGTTCACTTGGACAAGGCATCTCTGTTGCCCTTGGCATCGCGCTTTCAGGCAAACTGGACAAAAAGCCATGGCGTGTCTGGTGTGTGCTTGGTGATGGCGAGCTTCAGGAAGGCCAGGTTTGGGAAGCGTTTATGGCTGCAGCCCACTACAAGGCTGACAATCTTGTGGCAATCATCGACAAGAACGGCCTTGAAATCGATGGGTCGACGAAGGATGTCATGAACATCGACCCTTTGGCTGATAAAGTCAGGGCTTTCGGCTGGGAAGTTATCGAGATAGACGGCCACAGCTACGCCCAGATCAAGGAAGCATTTGACAAGGCAAAAAAAACAAGCGGCAAACCGGTTGCAATCATAGCAAACACGGTTAAGGGCAAGGGTGTGTCGTTCATGGAAAACAACGTGAACTGGCACGGCAAGGCTCCGTCAAAGGATGAAGCGGAAAAAGCCCTCTCGGAGCTGGCGTAAACATTAGTCTTCAATTAAACCGCCGTTATGCCAACGGCGGTTTTTCTTTTTCATAGATAGCATTATTATTGGGGAACACTATCTTTTGCTTGGTTGTTTGATTAAATAGAAATCTGTTTTCCTAACCATCCCTTTCCGCAATGTTTCCGAAACCGTCTGTTTTTTCTTTACCCACAGTCACTAAACTGACAAAAACTCTGGAGGTGGCGGTGTGAAGAAGGGGATTTTAGGGCACTTGGTTATCATTGCTGTGCTGGGAGCGACATCATGCAGAACCAGAACCGAGAATGTGATGAAAAATGTTGAAATCAAACAGATCGGTCTCAGGTTCACCATTCCCGAAAGCTGGAAACACCGTTATTTTGATTACACCCTTCACAATGTTGTTCCTCCTCACCTTGAGATCAGTGACAATTTCACTACAAACCACATCCTTTTCAACTCCCAGTCAGGAAAGATGGAAGTCGAGCTCTCGGAAGATGGTTTCTGGATCAGTGTTTCAAAGCTCGGAAAAATTGCTGATGGCGAGCTCTATTCTTCTGGCAACAATGAGTACATCGTCTCGGTCGACGACCCGGAGAACTGGATTCTCCAGAATTCTCTTTACGGCATCAGGGTTGACATAAGACGGGCTGACCACTCTCACGATACTGAGTTTGAAGAGTTCCTCGGCTCAATTTCGCGGGTGCCTTGACAAATTGAAAGTGACCGGCTAGTGTCAAAGCTGGTATGAGGGAATATTTTTCAAGTCTGGCAAATCAAAAGGGTCGCTGGTTTCTGATTGGTGTTGCATTGATATTGCTTGTTACCTCGTTTGTGGGTGGCATGAAGGTTGGCAAATTCAGTGACAGTGCGAGTGTTCCGGTTTTTTCACCAGACCCCGACTGGTTCATGACCACACTTAAAAAGGTTCAGCCGACAGTTTATGAAATATCAAAAGTCATTGAGGTTGTTGACGGTGACACCTTCAAGGCTGACCTTTCGCGGTTTGGCCGTGTCGAAGAGAAGAGCGTTAAAATCAGACTTGCTGGCGTTAACTCTCCTGAGAGGTTCGATCAGAATTGCTGGAAAGAAGCAAAAGATTTCACCTATGGCTGGCTCACAGGTGGTGGAAAGGTGTTTGTCGAAACCTGGGGCAAGGACACATACGGCAACCGTCCAGTAGGCTTCGTTTACCGGCAGGAGCCGTTCAAATCACTGGAATATGATCTGGTGAGAAACGGTTTTGCCCTTCCTTGTCTTGGTTACCTGAAAAGTCAGGTAAGTTCAGAAAAATTCCAGAATCAGCAGAAAATGATCATGGAAGCATCGGCTCTTTCCCAAAAGGATGCAACCAAAAAGACTGACAGCGTCTGGGCAAAGGCGATGTTGCCTGTTTCCCTGACAGTCGTACCAAACACACCTGGCAAGTCAAACGCAAATGGGGACAGCATTATCATCGGATTGAACGATGCAAGCCAAGCCATTGACCTCACCGGTTTCTCGGTCATGGATGAGTCGTCGCAACCAGATCACCGGTTTTATCTGCCACACTTCGTGCTTGACAAAAACATGAAATCCCTGACCATCTATATCGGAACCTCAAAAGATTCTGGCTGGATAGCAAGTTCTGGGAATAAACTGTTTGCGATGTCGGCAGGTGACTGGATCAACGACACTGGAGACACTGTTTATTTGAGAGATAGCAGCAGAAGAGTCGTTGCTTATATCAATTATGACTCAAAAAAGAAGACAAATAACTAAATGTCACTTCTTATTGCTAATTCTCTTCTTATATAACCAATTGATTGGAAAAGCCAATATAATGATCAATAAAGCAGCAATAAGCAATATATACTTATATTTGCCTATATCATTATCCATTATTGACTTTTCAGCATTATAACCTTTGTTTTGATCACTAAAAGTGACATCTGATGGTTTTTCAGCAAATTTGATTACAAATATCACTGAACCTTTGGAATTATCAGTATTGCCTACGAAAGAGGCGTATTTTGTCCCAAGCTCTTTCATCCTGTCGTACTCGGCCTGGCTCTCGAAAAGCAGCTTCTGAGTGTCGTCTATTGCCTGTTTGACTTTCTCGGAACCACCGGCTTTTTCAACGGTCGACTTCAAGGAATCCATTGTCTGGCTGAGTTTCTTGGTGTCAGGCATTGTGTCAAGCTGATGCTTGAAATCTGAGATCATCTTTTTCATCTCTGATTGCGGAGGCACGGTCATTCCATTGAATTTTCCGCCTGCAACCAATAGTTTCAATCCATCAACAGCCGATCCGAGCTGTTTTGGTATGTCGGCAAACGGTGGCACGGTTTGCCCCTGGAATTTTCCGCCATCGACGATGAGTTTCAGGCCGTCGCTGATGTTTTTCAGACCATCAACGGTTGTGCTGATACCGGGAAGCTTCTGTCCCATAATTGTTCCGCCCTCGGAAAGGGCCGTTAGTGTGTCGCCAAGGAGCTGCATCTGTTCGGGCAGGCTTGAAATCGAAGGCACGGTTTTACCGCCAATGGTGCCGCCATCAATCATGGTTTTGAGATTCGATGAAACTTTGTCTGCGTCGGTCTTTACTGGGTCAATCTTGTCGTAAGCCGATTTTCTCAGCTTCTCAAGTTCGTCAAGTTTTGAAATGAGTGCCGCATCTGTTATTTGCGACTTGATTTGCTTGATCAGATCGGTCATGTCTTCGAGGTTGGTTTTGATTGTGAACAGCTGTCTTGAAACTTTTGAAGCCGTGTCGGAGGTGGTTTTGAGGGAATCAACGGTTGCATCTATCCCGCCAGCGTTTGCATCGAACTGGCTCTTCATCGTGTCGATAACCTGTTTGTGACCGTCAGAAAGCTGCTTCAGTCCATCAACTCCATCCTCCATGGTTTTAAGGTTTGTCGCATAGTTGGCCAGGAGTTTTGAAAGGCCACCAAGACCAGAATTGGCCGTGTCAACTGCTGTTTTGACACCATCGAGAAGCTGGGTAAGTTGATCGATGTTTTTTGATGCTTCCTTTGAGTCGAAGTCAAACTTGATGTCAAGCATGTTGAAAAGATCGGCGTTTCCGCCAAAACTTCCGAGGATGTCGATTGTGCTCTGGTCGATGGAAGGAAGTTCAATCGAGGGGGCAATGGGCATGATCGAAATCTGGAGTGGTGGAAGTTTCAGACTCTTTGACCTGATTGTGAAATTCACCTTTGCGTCTGGTTTCGGAAATGCCGTCCAGATGTATCTCGAGGTTCCGCCAACGGTCATTGGCATCGCAGAATCGCCCTTGATCTCGTCATAATCACCGATGTCGATGGAAAGCTGAACCATGATTGTCATTGGGTAGTAAACGGTTTTTGTCTCGGAAACTTTTCCTGAACCGGTCTCCCAGGAAAGGGTTTCCTGGCTTGAAAGGTGGTTTGTAAAAGAAAGACCGACTTCAAGGCTGCCATTTCCCTTGACCTGCTCGGGAGTCACCGGTTTTCCATCGAGTTTGAGATCGACTTTGATTGAAACGGGCAGTTCCTTTTTGGTCTTGCCGGTGTAGAAGATGTCCTGTGTTCCGTCAGCGTCCCAGGTGAGGTTTGAGCCGTCCTGTTTAGGCTGGGTTTTTGAATCCAGGACTGTGACATTTTCAAGGTCTGGCGTGTCTTTGATCGACACCTTCCCTTCGCCTTCGACCCTGATCCAGTTGACTACGGATGTTTCTGTTGGTTTGCCTGTCCAGTCGGCGATGGTGTAAACAGTCTGGGTTCTTTCAACTAGTGGGGCTGCAACTACTGGAATTATCTGGAATGCAATGATCGCCAGTGCAACAAGTGACAGTTTACGCATGTTTTCTTCTCCTGATCTGCTCATAGGCCAGCAAAAGTGCCGGCAGGAAGACGATTACAAATAAGCCTGAGATTAGTGACCCTCTGGCAAGCAGTGATCCCAGATCGTGAATCATTGAAAGCTGGCTGGTAAATGATATGGCAGCGGTTGCAACAAAGAGGGTAAGCGCTGAAGTGATTATTGACGGGCCTGCCTCCTTGATGGTTTTGATCATGGCTTCTTTCGGTTCTGATTTTGTCAGCTCTTCGTTGAATCTGGTCGTGATAAGAATTGAGTAATCGACCGTCGCACCCAACTGTATGGCTCCAAGTGCAATGGTGGCAAAGAAGAAGACAGGATCGGCATTTGTAAACCATAGAACTGAGATGTTTGTCCAGATTGCTGTCTGGATGGTTCCAACAACAATGACAGCAGGCCAGAAGCGCCTCAGTGTCAAGAGAACGATAACGAATATTGCAATGATGGTTACTATTGATACTGTATTCATGGAACTGCGGGCAGTCCTGGCAATGTCGTAAGCAAGCATGTCAGTGCCGGCAGCATACATCTTTTTTGGATATTTCTGTTCAAGCTCCTGGATCGCCTTGAAGGTATCGTCTGCTTCGGCTTTCTGCATTTCTTTGAAGCTGACAGTGATTAGTGTCAGGCCTTCCTTTTTCATCTTTGAATAGAGTTTTTCGGGGATGAAGCCTTGCGGAACCAGTGACATTCCGGTTGAGCCTGGGCCTGAAACGGATTTTACGCCTTTGAGGGTGGAGAGTTGCTGCTCAATCTGCTTTTCTTCAAGATCGCTCGTGTTTTTGAGTATAACGCTGACGGTTTTGCCTGAGCCAAACTTGGTTGAGACGAGATCAAAGTCTTCCTGCACCTGCTGTTCAAGCTTGATTCCTTCAGACATGTTGAAGGTGAGTGGCTGGTTCGAATTGCCAATGAACGCCACTATGCCAATTATTACAATGATGCCTATGAGCAACCCTTTGTTTGAAACGATTTTTTTAGCAAGAGGTGTCAGGTTGGGGATTAAGTTCCTGTGGCGGATGGCAGAGAGAGGTTTGTCCAGGAACAGCAGCATGGCTGGCAGGATTGTGACAGTGACTATGAAGCCTATGAAAACACCCTGAGCCATGACGATTCCAAGGTCTTGCCCGATCCTCAGGCTCATGAACATGAGGGCAAGGAAGCCGGCAACGGTTGTGATGGCTGCAGAGGCAATCGATACGGTTGTTTTTGCGATTGCGTGTGCCATCGCTTCATTGTGGGGGAGGATGTCTTTCTCCTCTTCGTAGCGGTGGAGCAGGAATATTGAGAAATCCATTGTTACAGCCAGTTGCAACGCAGCCGACACCGACGATGAGACAAAACTTATTTCACCTTTCCAGAGCGCTGCCAGACCAAAGTTGAACAGCACTGAAATGCCTGTGCAGATCATGAACAGAACCGAATAGGCGGGTTGAACAAGCGCAATTATTAGAATCACAAGCACACAGATGACAGCCACGACCAGTGTGGAGGTTTTGGCCGATTCAGACATTTTCCTTATCTGATCGGTGTAAAGATAACCCCCAACTGTTCTTGCTCCTTGCCCGGCAGTTTTTCTGATTTCCTCGTCGTAGGTCATGATTGGTTTTAGTTTTGTGTTGACTGTGACCTGAACGATAGTTTCCTTGCCGGTTAGAAACATGTCTATGGCTGTTTTTGAGGCGAAATCCCTTGGAACCTTGACGTCCTCGAGGTCGCTGTACCAGAAAGTTTCAGTGACGCCTTCAATTTTCTGGATCCTTGCAATGATTTCCTTTATCTGATCAGGTGGTTTTTGTGGGAGAATAAGAAACACTTTGTCAGAGAGGCCAAATTCCTCTGTCAATATCCTCTGGCCTTCCACAGAGTTGAGTCCAGTTGGTAAATATGAATAGAGGTCATAGTTGACCTTGAGCCTGGTCATTGCAACAAGCGAGAGCAACAAGCCTGCAACTGTGACCAAAACAATGAAAAGCCGGTTTTTTACCACCAAAGATGAAAATTTTTCAAGCATCCCTGCCTGCCATTATTCCAAACAGACACATGTCCACGAACGACCTTATTTTGTCAGTGCTTGGGAATGCCGAAGCCTTTGATATTGTTGAGAAGAAGAACTGCATGACTGCCATGATTGCCAGCTGGGCGATCGAGTCATAGTCCATCTTTCTGATAATTCCGCTGTCCTGTCCAACCTTGAAGAAGCGGACAAATGTCTTGTGTATCCTTGCGATTATGTCAGTGATCAATGGTCGGTTTGCTGGATCGACTTCGACGGCCAGAACCCTCAGAATCTCAGCGTTGTTATGGAAGAAAATCGTGTAACTGTCGAAAACTTCGTAGATTTTTCTGATAAATTCGGCTTTTGTGATTGTGGACCCAATGTCTTCGAGAACCTTTATTTTTTCTGATTGTGTGATGATCATCTGATCGCCAATCTCTTCTATGACGTCCTTTTTATTTTTGAAATACAAATAAAAGGTTCCCTGCGCCAGCCCTGCTTCCGAAACGATATCCGATATCCTGGTGTTTGAAAACCCATTTTTGCCAATCACCTTTCTTGCCGAATCAATTATCAGTTGTCTGGTGTCCACGCTGACTCCTTCCATAGTGACGTGTCAGTCAGTGACTGACACGTCAGTCATAATATCTGCCTGGAGATTAAAATCAAGGTTGGTTTTACCGATAGGGCTATGAAAAAATATGAGTTTTTGGTAGACTGTGATGCGTGGAAAAATGGTTGATTGTTGGGCTTGGCAATCCTGGAGAAAAGTATGCCCACACGAGGCACAATGCAGGTTTTGATGCAGTTGATTGTGTAGCCAAGTTACTCAAAACAAGGATTTCAAAGGTTTCGTGCAATGCAAGAATTGGTCGCTTCAAATCGGATGATTTCGAGTTCGTGCTTGCCAAACCGCAGTCTTTCATGAATCTTTCGGGGCAACCGGTCAAGTGCCTCGCAGATGCCAACCAGATTCCTTCATTTCATTGGGTTATTTTGTACGATGATATAGATCATCCCGACGGTACGCTCAAGCTTAGAAAAACCGGATCAAGCGGCGGTCACAAGGGGATAAATTCAATTCTGAATGTCACCGGGAAATCTGATTTCTACAGGATAAAAATTGGTGTTGGCAGACCTGAAACAAAGGATGAAGTCGTGGATTTCGTACTTTCCCGTCCACAGCAGGATTCCCTGTTCATGGAAACGGTGAGGAAAGCTGCAGAGATGACGCTTTTTCTGATCGAGAATGGTTATGAGATGGCAGGAAACCGTTATAACACCTCATCAAAGAAAGAAAATGGCGATGATCAGGTTTCGTAAGATTGGCACGATCAGAACTCCTTTCAAAGAACCAGGAGGAATGCCGGTTCAACCGAAAGCTGGTCGCGGCATTAAGGGTGTGATCGAGATATTGACTGAATTTGTCGACGGCCTCTCTGACCTTGAAGGGTTCTCCCACATTGTTCTGGTTTTCAATCTGCATAGATCAAAAATGAAAATCCCGGAAGGCAAAAATCCTTTGTTGTTCAAAATCAGAGTGGCTCTCGGACTCGAAAAACCTTACAAACTCAAGGTTATCCCGTTCATGGACACAGAAGAGCGAGGCGTGTTTGCGACGCGTGCACCAAGAAGGCCAAATGCGATAGGCATTTCAACGGTGAGACTCGAAAAAGTTGAAGGGAACAAGGTCTATTTTCAGGATTGCGATATTATTGATGGCACGCCATTGCTTGACATAAAGCCGTATTTCCCGGAGATCGTTGAGGGTGACAAGCTCTGCTTCGGCTGGTCTGAAAAAACCATCGACGATATCGACAAAATCAAATCTGACGAAAGATTCAAATAGCAAAATCTGAAATTGGCATAAATAATCAACTGGCGAAGTCATAAAACAAAACACCCCTGGGTAAACCAGGGGTGTTTTGTATAAGGGCGTTATTAGTCAACAAGACCAAACTTCTTGATGTTTGCATCAGCAATGGCCTGGATTTTCTCCATAACGCCCTTGCCTTCGTTCATCTTGAAGAGGTGTCTGAACCTGCTCTGACCCTTGAGGTATTCCTCAACCGGAACCTTTTTGATCTTCTGGACTTTGACCAGCTCGCCGTTTTCATATTCGACGATTGGGAAAAGGCCAGTGTTGATGCCTAGTTTTGCGATTTCGACCGTCTTTGCCGAATCGATTCCCCAGCCAAGAGGGCAGACTGCCTGAGCGTGGATGTAGGAAGTACCGACGGTTTCGACGGCTTTCTTCACCTTGCGTTCAAGGTCTTTCGGGAATGCGATCGAGACTGATGCAACATATCTCACCTTGTGGGCGTTTGCAATTGCGATCATGTCTTTCTTGTCTGTCGGGTTCCCCCATGAAACGTCGCCTGATGGCGATGTTGTGGTGCTTCCACCGAATGGGGTGAGTGATGAACGCTGGATGCCGGTGTTCATGTAGGCTTCGTTGTCAAGGCAGCAGTAAAGGATGTTATGTCCGCGTTCCCACATGCCTGAGATAACGCCCATGCCTATGTCAGCTGTTGCGCCGTCGCCGCCCATGCAGACAACCTTTACGCCAGTTCTTCCCCTGAAACGGAGTGCTGCTTCGATGCCTGAGGCAACACCAGCGTTATTTTCAAAGAGGGAATGGATCCATGGCACTTCCCATGCTGACTGAGGATACTTCGATGTGAAGATTTCCGAGCACCCCGTAGCGTTGGAAACGATTGTGTTTGGCCCGATGGCATCAATGATCAGCTTCATGGCAATTGCTTCGCCGCAGCCTGCACAGGCTGTGTGTCCGCATGCCAGAAGGTGCTTTGTTCCGAGTTCCTGTCTTATTTCTTCTGCTCTGTTTGCCATATCAGTCCTCCACCAGTTCTTTCTTGAGGCCGATCCACTCTGAACGATGCGTGCCCGGGTTCGGGTTTGCAATCACTGCGTGGAAATGGCTTTCGATGATGTCTCTTCCGCCAAGGCCGAAGATGTAGCTGTCAATTGCCGGTCTGGTTGGGAGAGAGTAAAGTGCAGCCCTGATTTCAGCGCCAAGAATTTCGCCAACGCCTGCCGACATTGCCCTGTCGAAAACGATGACCTGCTTCTTGCCTGAGAGAGCTTTCCTAACTGCTTCTTCCGGGAATGGTCTGAAGGTTTTGACTTTCATGAGTCCAACCTTTTTGCCCATTTCCCTCTGCTGGTCTACAACTTCTTCGAGGAGGCCGGTTGTTGACCCCATTGCAACGAGGACAACTTCTGCATCATCAAGCCTGTAACCCTGGATGAGTCCGCCCGCTTTTCTGCCAAATGCCTTCTCGAATTCCTGGGAGACCTGCTCGATTACAGCGAGTGAATCAACGTTTGCCTTGTGCATCAGGTATCTTGCTTCCATGTGGTATGCCGGTTCCGAGAAGCAGCCAAGTGATGACGGCTTGTCTGGATCGAGCATCTGGAATGGCTTGTATGCCGGGAGGAACTTGTCCACTTCTTCCTGGGTCGGGACATCAACGGTTTCGAAAGTGTGGGTGATGAGGAAACCGTCGACGTTGACCATGAATGGAAGCTGGACTCTTTCGTCCTGGGCGATCTTCATGCCGATGATGTGGAGATCAAGGGCTTCCTGGGCATCTTCAACGAAGCCAAGGATAAAGCCTGAATCTCTCATGATCATTACGTCCTGCTGGTCGCACCAGATTGAGAGTGGTGCTGAGAGCGAGCGGTTTGCACAGCACATGAGAAGTGGAAGTCTCATGCCGGCGCAGTTGTAAAGAACTTCGCTCATGAGGATGAGACCCTGTGATGTCGTTGCTGTGTAGGCTCTCACGCCACCGGCGAGTGCTCCGAGAACAACCGAGGCAGCGCCGAATTCTGATTCGGTGTTGATGAATTCGGTCTTGAGTTCGCCATCAGCCACGATTTGTGCGAGGTCTTCAACAATATGCGTCTGCGGTGTGATTGGGTAGGCTGAGATAACGCCTGGTCTTGTGAGTGCTGCACCAAGGGCGATTGCCATTGATCCTTCTATGAATTTCTTAGCCATCATCTCACCTCCAGAACCATCTCGATGCACTTGACCGGGCAAACGTTTGCACAGATGCCGCAGCCTTTGCAGAAATCGAGGTCCGGGTAGTATTTGAGCTTGAGGTTTCCATAGATACAGCCTTCAGGGCAGTAGGTAGCGCATGTGCCACAGCCTGTGCACTTGTTGTAGTCATATTTTGGATAGTAGTTTCTCCATGAACCTGTCTTGTTCTGTCTTGAGGTTCCGGGAGCCACGTTGATGCCGGGTTTCAGTTTCATATTGCCCCCTTTGCCGCTTCATAAGCTCTTCTGCAGGCTTTTGCGTTTTTGTCGCCGATTTCGCCTGAGAATTTGTGATGAACGGCCTTTTCAACCGATTCGATCGAGATGAGGCCTGTCGCGCCTGCAAATGCACCGATCATGACCGTGTTTGGAATTGGTCTTCCTAGCTCTTCAAGGGCGATTTCAACGGCTGGAACAGTGATGACCTTTGCCTTTGTCGTGAGGCCGAGTTCAGCCGGCTTCTTTGCTGAGGCAACGATCACAAGTCCGTCGTCTTTGATGCCGAAGAGGCAGTCGACAACGCTGAGGAGCGTTGGATCCTGGATGATTACAAAGTCTGGATTGACAATCTGTGCCCTGGTTCTGATCTTTTTGTCGCTGATGCGGGCAAATGCCTGTACCGGCGCACCCTTTCTTTCCGAACCGAAGCTTGGGAATGCCTGGGATGATTTACCATCGATGAACGCAGCGTGGGCAAGAATTTCTGATGCCGTGACAGCGCCCTGGCCTCCCCTTCCGTGTATTCTGATTTCTTTCATGCACCACCTTCTTGGAAATGTATGTCTTTAAAACCAAACAAGAAATTATACGCCAAAACACCTTTTGTCAAAGGGAATTGGATAACAATTTTTAAAGGTTGGCCTAAATGGGTGGTGTAACCTTTGCTTAGAGTCAGAAATTGAGAAATCTTGACGTTTGATTAAATGGGGTGGTGTATTTTGCTGGAATTTCCGTATAATCGAAGCAAGTGACAAAAGAAATTGAGACTGCCGTAACCATGTTGCGCAGTGCAAAAAACATAGCAGTTCTGACTGGTGCTGGCATGAGTCAGGAATCAGGAATCGAAACCTTCAGAGACAAGGATGGCGTCTGGTCGAAGTTTGACCCCATGATCTGGGCAACCGTCGATGGGTTCACAAGCAAGCCAGTGGATGTCTGGAACTGGTATGAGCTCAGACGAGCGACGATCAGGTGCAACAAACCCAACTCCGGCCACAATGCCCTGGCAAGAATGGAAAATTTCTTTGACTCCTTTTCGATTGCCACCCAAAACATCGATGGCTATCACAAACGTGCCGGATCAACCGTCATAAGAGAGCTCCATGGCAATATCTTCAGGAACAAATGTCTTGAAGAGGATGTCCTGCTTGATGATTTTGACGACTCGTCGATTCCTCCAAAATGCCCAAGGTGTGGAGCGATGGTCAGACCTGACGTTGTATGGTTTGGTGAGATGTTACCGGAATCGGAATGGGAGCCAGCCCGAATAGAAGCCGAAAATTGCGATGTCTATATGGTTGTCGGAACCTCTGGAATGGTTTGGCCGGCCGCCGGACTGCCAACCATAGCCAAGCGAAAAGGTGCAAAAGTCATAATCATCAACCCCGAAACAACCGAGATCGACCAGAGAGCTGATCTTCTGATTAAGGGAAAATCCGGCGAAATCCTGCCTGAAATAGTAAAACTTTTAGAAAATCAAATATAAATTTTAAAGGAGAAAAAAATATGGAATCACTGCCCGGAGTAGCAATACTCATAGATTTTGAAAACATCTGGTTCAGCTACAAGAACAACTACGGCCACGACCTTGATTTGAAGATGTTCTTTCCGAACCTTCGCGACATGGCAAGGTCAAAACACAAGATTTTAACAGCAATCGCCTTCGCCGACTGGCTCGAGTTCACGGAGCTGATGCCAAAGGTTCAGGGTCTTGGTTTTGAGATCAGGTATGCCCCCAAACGCCTGAAATATGGCACAGAAACGAGGAAAGAGAACATCACCGATATTGCCATGAGCCTCGAAGGATTGACCATAGCCCTGACTTTACCCGATGTTGAGCGTTTTATCCTGCTCTCAGGCGACAACGATTTCTCGGAGCTTGTCCACAGGCTGCTTCGTCTTGGGAAAGATGTGATTGTTGTAGGGCTTGAATCATCGACAGGTTCTGAGCTGATTTCGGCTGCCACAGAATTCATCCCGCTTGAACGTGTGCTTGGCTACATCCCAGGCGAAAAAGATGACGCCGAGGCGCCAATCAAAGCCTTCATTCAGCTGATGAATCGCTGGGAGGACAGCTCGATGAGCTACATCGGTCTCTCGCATGTGGCAAAGGAGCTTTTGCCTGATTCAATCGTTGGCGACGACTACAAGGACAGGTTCAACTTCATCAACCTGCTAATCGAAAAGGGCGTTCTCCTCAAGTATGAAGTCGATACCCCATCAAAGCTCAATCGAAAGGCTGTCGGCATAAAGCTGAACAGAAAACATCCGCTCGTTCGCAAAACCCTCAAGGATGTGCAGGATTTGGATTTGATAGAGTAGTTTTATAAGGGAGGAAAGATGGCACTGCCAACAATTGAAGGATTCATGATCTTCGCCCTCAGGGCTTTGAGTGATGGGGGAACTCATACAAAAGATGAGATATATGAGACTGTTTCAAAAGCAACCAACCTGACATCGGAAGACATGCAAGTAAGGAATTCTGCTGGTTTGTTAATGTACAAGGCATACATTCACTGGTCAATTGTGTATTTGACAAAAGCCGGACTGATAAATCAGCCAACAAAAGGTGTTGGCATTTACAATATCACCAATGACGGCAAAGAATTTTTGGCCAAATCTCCCACTGAAATTACACAGAAAACCTTGCTCACCTTCAAGAAATATCAGGAGTATATTGCCTCAATAACAAATCGAAAAGCAGAGTCCAATCACCAAAACGCCAAAATCACTGAAGCTATAACTATTGTTGACCCTCTTACTCGAATTGAAGAAGCGAACATAGAAATATCCGGTAACTTAAAAAATGAAATTCTCGGAGTATTAAAAAACGTAAAACCTTTTTTCTTTGAAAAGGTCGTGGTCGATCTCATTGAGAAAATGGGCTACAGCTCAGGGCATGAAGGAAGCTCCAGGGCTTTCTGCATGGGAAGTGATGGCGGTGTTGATGGTGTTGTTGAAGAAGACAGGCTTGGGCTCGATAAAATCTACATCCAGGCCAAACGCTGGTCAAACACGGTTGGCAGGCCTGAACTCCAGCAGTTTGCAGGAACACTGATCGGAAAACATGCACACAAGGGAGTCTTCATAACAACATCCGATTTCTCAAAAGAGGCAAGGGATTTTGTGAAAGATTCCGGCTCAAACATCTCACTGATAAACGGAGAAAAACTCGTGAGTCTGATGATTGAGTTCGGTCTTGGGGTTTCCCTCCAAAAACGAATCGACATCCTCAAGGTCGACCATGATTATTTCAACGACGAGGAGTATTAACTCGGCTCCGCCGGTAAAACGTTGAGCCATCAATCATTTATTTCATGCACTTAGAGTGGGTATCAAAAAAAGATATATTTTTGCCTCCATTGTGAATGGAGGTGACACGAAGTTCCGGTGGGTTCAATCCTCGACGAAAGTCGAGGCAAAAAACACTCCCTCACCCTTAACCCCTCTCCCAGACTGCGTCCGGGAGAGGGAAACTTGGCAATATCCTTCGCCTGCGTAAGCGGGAGAAGGTGGCTAAAAGCCGGATGAGGGAGTTTTAAACCTCAGCTGACGCTGAGGGGTACAAAATCCCTTTGATCGATGTTTTCTTGAAATCGCGGAGCAAGTCCGCCGATTTCCTGTATTCTGAGTGGTAATAAACAAAAAAAGGTAAGAAATAAATCCCCCTTATGAAAGGAGGTGGCACGCAGTGCCGGTGGGTTTACTTGTTAAACAATAATCTTTTCAAACCACTCACAAAATGCAGCCAGGTCGTCATCGTCGCACCACGGCCCAAACGAAATCCTCATCACACCTTTACTTGCTCCAATCCATTTGAGAAACGGCATGGCGCAAAGGAAGCCGGCTCTGACTTGAACATTTGCGGTTTCATCAAGTTTTCTACCGATTTCAATCGGGTCCTTATCTTTCAGGATGATTGAAACTGTGGGAGTCGAGTGCTCTGGGTGAAGGATTTCCACATCCATTTTCTTCAGTAAATTGCACAGTTCTTTGTCGTAGTACTTCAGTCTCTTCTCGATTTCATCTGCATTGTTGGCCTTTGTCCATCTGATTGCTTCGGCCAGACCGATGATCCCTTCGAGTGACTGCGTGCCGGATTCGTATTCAAGAGGCTTTGGCAAGAGCTTGTATCCTTCCTCGGTCACGTCGGCAACAACGCCACCACCGACAATTGTGGGTTTAAGCTGCTCGAATGCCTCTTTCCTGCCAAGCAGCAGCCCCAAACCTTTCGGAGCCATCATCTTGTGCCCTGCAACGGCCATAAAGTCGCATCCAACTGACTTGAAATCGATACGCTCGTGAGAGGCAAGCTGTGCTGCATCGATGACCGAGATTGCGCCATTATCCCGGGCAATCTCCGACAGTTCCTTGATTGGTTGGATTGCGCCTGTGACATTTGATGCGCCTGAAAACGCAGCAACCTTGCAACCAAAACACTTTTTTCTGAAGTCCTCAACATCGATGACGCCGTTTCGATTGCACCCAACCCAAACCAGTTCTACTCCCTTTGCCCTCAAGTCCATCCAAGGGAGGATGTTTGCATGGTGGTCGGCGCGAGTCAGAAGAATTCTGTCACGTGCTTCTAAATCCAGACCTTTTGCCACCCAGTTGATTGAGTGAGTGGCGCCTGGCGTGAAAATAGTTTCTTCAAAGGAAACGTTGAACCAGTCAGCAATTGTTTGCCTTGATTCCTCAACCAGCTTTGTGGCTACAATCGATTTTCGATAAGGAGACCGGCCTGCCGTTGCACCCGATTCAGTCCAGTATTTGTTTACGGCCTCGATTACAGCGGTGGGAAGCAAACCGGTTGCAGCTGCGTCGAGATTATGGACACCCTTTGCTGCCGGAAACTGACTTTTCAACGATTTCATCATTCACCTCAAAACAAAAAAGCCAGACTTTTTAAAAAGTCTGGCTTCGGTGTGGCATGAATTGAGATTATTCTTCGGATTTGTGGGTGCTGAACTTATAGCCGACACCCCTGACCGTTTCGATGTATTTTGGATTCTCTGGATGAACCTCGATTTTTTTCCTGATCCACCTGATGTGAACGTCGACTGTTTTGGTATCAAGAGGAGCTTCGACGCCCCAGACGTGTTCCATGATGTTTTCACGGGTGAAAACCCTGTCCGGTGAGCTGGCAAGGAACCAGAGGATTTCAAACTCCTTGTAGCCCAGGTTGACCGGTTTTCCAGCCACAAGGCACGTTCTCTGGGAGTAGTTCATGATGAGGTCGCCAACCCTGATTTCTTCTGGTGGGTTTTCAACCACAACCTTGGTCGCCTTTGAGGTTCTTCTCAGAAGCACCCTGACTCTGGTTATGAACTCGCGGACAGAGAACGGTTTTGTCATGTAGTCGTCAGCGCCCATTTCAAGGCCGACAACCTTGTCAATTTCAGTTGTTTTTGCCGACAGGATGAGGATCGGGGTGTCGTACTCCTGGCGAAGTTCCCTGCAAAATTCAATACCGGTCTTGCCCGGGAGCATGAGGTCGAGCACGATGAGGTCGGGCTGTCTTCGTCTGGCCTGCTCAAGACCTTCCTCTGCTGTCAGAGCCGTGAAGACAGTGTATCCTTCACTTCTGAGGTTATATGAGAGCGTTTCCTGGATCTTGTGTTCGTCCTCGACGATAAGCACTTTCTTTTTGTTTGGAGAGACCTGGTTGTTCATTTGACCTCCTTAATAAACCTTATTTTAACTTTTTCATTTAACCTGTCAAGGAACTAGTAAGATTCCAAAGGAAGTCTGGATTGTGGCTGGAGATTGAGATTGGATCTTATTCCGAATTGATGGTACAAAAACCCGCAGTAGGCTATCATTGCGCCGTTGTCAGTACAAAGAGACGGAGGCGGAACTCTTACCGGCAACCCGATGCTGACACCCAGTTTGTTGAGTCTTTCCCTGAAATATGAGCTTGAAGCCACGCCACCTACTGCGAAGAGTGACTTGGCATCTGTTTTCTCAATTGCAAGCATCAACCTGTCAAGAAGCTGGTCTACGACGGCTTTCATGAACGATGCTGCCAGATTTTCCTTTGGCATGTTGGGGTAGCGCTCGATTGCCCTGGCACCGGCGGTTTTAAGGCCAGAAAAGCTGAAGTCGAGCGAGTTGTCTTTAAGTCGTGTGTTTGGGTAGCTTACAGCATTCAGATCACCGATGAAGCACATCCTGTCAATTTCAGGCCCTGCAGGATAGGTCAGCCCGAGCACCCTGCCGAATTTGTCGAGGGTTTCGCCGGCAGCGTCATCTCTGGTTTCAGCAAGCATTTGGAGGGAAAAATCTGGATGGACGTATACAATTTCCGAGTGACCGCCTGAGATGAGCAGTCCAAGAGAAGGCATTTCGATTTCAGGCTGGGCAAGCATTACTGCAGCAATGTGGCCCCTAAGGTGGTTGACTCCGATGAGTGGTTTGTTCCATGCGTAGGAGAGGGCTTTTGCAGTCTCGATTCCAACGAGCAGGCTGCCAACAAGTCCCGGGCCGTATGTGCACGAGATAAAGTCGATATCCTCGTGGGTTATCTGGGCTTCCTTGAGGGCAGTGTCGAGCACTGGAAGAATGTTTTCCAGATGGGCTCTTGAAGCAAGCTCTGGAACCACTCCGCCCCAAATCTGGTGAACCCTGTCCTGTGAGGCCTTGATCTGGGCCAGAATTCTTCCAGAACTGTCGACCAGGCCGACAGCAGTGTCATCGCAGGATGTCTCGATTCCAAGTGATATCATCTTTCCCTAACCATCACTATAGCGTCTTCTCCGTTGTCTTGATAGTACTTCTTCCGTATGTACATGTTTCTGAAGCCAAAAGACTCGTAAAGCTTCTGTGCAGCAGTGTTCCCAGCCCTTACCTCAAGCAGAATGAATTTAATGTTCTCTTCATCTGCCTTGGTGAGCATTGCCGAAACAAGCTCTGTTCCGATGCGCTTTCTTCGATGCTGTGGCAGCACGCACACGTTGATGATGTGGAACTCGTCATATTGTCTCCAAAGTCCGCAAAAACCGATGATTTTTTTGTCATCAACGGCAACCCACCAGAAGGAGTCAGGGTTATCGTTGAAGTCCTCCCTGAACGGTTCCTTGAGCCATGGGCTGCCAAAGCAGGCACACTCGATCTCGTACACGTGCTCAAAGTCGGTTGACTTTGCCGGCCTAACCGTTGCCATTTTCCATTTCAAAAAGATAATTGGGGACAGCCCTCATCCATGGGAGCGGCTTTTTTGTGGCTGAAAGCTCGAGCGCCTGTTCCGGATTGGGTGAAATAAGTTCGAACTTAGCGTTGACTGGTACGGTTTCCTTTGGGCATATCCATTTCCAGTCAGGTTTGTCATATTCGGAAAGATAGGTTTTCTCAATTATTTGTGGAGTTTCATTGAATTGATCCGAAAAAGCCTGAATCCACCAGTGGTCTTTTCTGGCCGGGATCATCGCAAGCAGGGGTTTTTCGAGTCCGAACGCCATCACTTCAAGCGTGGAGAGGGCGATGACCGGTTTGCCGGTTGCATAGCTCCATGCGCGAATTGGAGACAGGCCAACCCTTATGCCTGTCAGCGAACCAGGGCCGGAAAGCACAATGAACTGCTCTATATTGCTGAGTGAAACGCCAGCTTCATCCATCAGGTCTGTGCATGATGTCACAATCCTGTTGGCATCGTCGCTTTTTCGGGTTATCTCTTTCTTTACTATTATTGAGCCGTTGGAAGAAACAAAGACATATTCAGGGCTTGTTACAGAAAGAACTCCAAGGCTCAGTGTCTTGTGAACTTTGCCCATCTCTTCCATCCTTTTGAATTGGCGTTATTGATATTTTGACGCATGAATCCGTTAAATTTAAGGTTTTAATATTTAATTGGTCTTTAATTCAATCGTTTGTCAGGCTTTTCCTAGCTTTGAAACGGTTTTTGTTATGCCAAGCCTGATGTGGTTCAGATTCACGCCACCCTGAACGTAAACCCACCATGGTTCAGCGTCCATGCCGTCAGCCGAGAGGTCGCTGGTTCCGCCTGAAATGAATCCGCCGCCAGCCAACATCACCGGCGCAGGATAGCCCTGCTGTGCAAACGGCTCTGGGGTTGCTGTTGAATCGATTGGTGATACCGACTGGATCGCCTTTCCGAAATCGAGGAATTTCTTTCTTGAACCAAGCTTTATTGCCACGACCGTGTCAACTCGTTCAGAGTCGGCAGATGGTGAAACTTCATATCCCAGCTCCGAGAAAACTTTTGCCCAGAGCAACGCTCCTTTGTGGCTGGAGGCAACCGATGAAGGTGCAAGAAACAATCCCCTGAAAGCATCAAGCATGAAACCCCAGGTTGCGCCAACTTCTGCACCGATTCCGGGGGCTGTGACCCTCGTGGCGATCAGATCAATCAAATCCTGTCTTCCTGCGATGTACCCGCCTGTGAGAGCCAGTCCTCCGCCTGGGTTCTTTATCAGCGAGCCAACCGTGATATCGGCGCCAACGCTTGCCGGTTCGATGTTCCCAACGAACTCGCAGTAGCAGTTGTCGACCATGATGATCGAGTCTGGATTTGCCTGTTTGATTGCTTTTGACCACTCTTCAATCTGCTTGATTGTGACTGGTTTTCCTGGTTTGTAGCCGGTTGAACGCTGGATCATGATCAGTTTTGCAGCCTTGATTTTGCCTATGTCTTGCACGCCATCACGCCAGTCGGTCTGGTTGTAATGGATGCCGAACTCTGCCAGCGAACCTTTTACCGGTCTGATTCCGATGACTTCCTGCAAGGTTTCGTAAGGTGTTCCTGTAATTGAAACGACCGTGTCGCCTGGTCGAAGGATGCCGAAAAGGGCGCAAGCCAGAGCGTGAGTTCCAGATGCAATCTGTGGTCTTACCAGTGCTGCTTGGGTGTCAAAGATGATTGAATAGACTTTTTCGAGCTTGTCGCGAGAGATGTCTCCCAATCCGTAGCCGGTTGAACCTGCGAGGTCGCCGGTGGTGAGTCCGACTTTTGAGAATGCCGACAAAACCTTGTCAAGATTGGCATCGGCAATTTGATCAATCCTGTCAAACTCTTCTTGGAGCGATTTTTGGCAGGCTGAAACGACATCAAAGGGGTTCAATCGGCTCTCCAAGCATTGGGCCTGCGGTTGCATCGATGATCCTCACATCGACAAGTGTTCCAGGCGCAATTTCTTCATCGATTCTGACCATCTTGCCAACTCCGCTCATTCCAACTGACATTCCATCGATGGTGTCCTCTATGAGCACCTGAAGGATCTGGCCGTGGAAAAGTCTTGCGTTTTCGGCCGTGATGATACGTTGCATTTCAACAATCCTGTTGATTCGCTCGTTGAGAACCTCTTCGTTGGTCTGCTCAACGAAGTTTGCAGCAGGCGTTTTTGGGCGTTTTGAGTATTGGGCCGAGTAAACCTGGTCGAATCTGACTTCCTGAAGCAGTTTCACCGAGTCCTCGAACATTTCGTCGGTTTCGCCCGGGAAGCCGACGATCAGATCGGTTGTAAGTCCACGAAGCGGGTACTGCTCATTGATTGCGTCTATAAGCTCGCGATATTTTGAGACCGTATAGCCCCTGTTCATCCGACGCAAAATCTCGTCGTTTCCGGATTGGACTGGCAGGTGAAAGTACGGCGCTATCTTTGGAATCTGTTTGATCTGCCTGATTGTTTCAGGCTTCATGTCCTTCGGATGGCTGGTTAGAAAGCGGATGCGCTTGAGGCCGTCAATTTCTGCAACGTCTTCAAGGAGGTCGATGAATCCGTTTGGTTCATTCCTGTCCTGACCGTAAGCGTTGACGTTCTGACCTAAAAGGATTACCTCGGAGGCTCCATTCTCGATGAGCGCAATGATCTCGGACTTGATCTCATGAACCGGTCTGGAAATCAGCCTTCCGCGAGTGTACGGAACGATGCAGTAAGTGCAGAAAGAGTCACAGCCGTATGTTATTGGCACATAGGATGTGACTTTGCCTTCAGCCGGTTTCTGGCCTGAAGTCTGAAGATCAACAGCCTGAACCAGTGCAAGCTCCATCTCTTGCCTGCTTGAGAACGTTCCGATTGTGAAATCAACCTGTGGATGCCTGCGTTTGAACACTGCAAGGTCTATTTGTGGCACACAACCGATCACGCCAATGCTTGAAGGTTTACCGGTTCGGCGCCTTTGTGAGTTGAGCTGGCCAATCCATGACTCCATCTTGTGTACCGACGCTTCACGGACTGCACAGGTGTTGACCATCACCAGATCGGCCTCTTCAAGTGTTGACTCGTTCCAGCCGGCAGATTCAAGCACCTTGGCATAGAACGCCGAGTCCGATACGTTCATCTGACAGCCAATGGTGATGAAATGATATCCAGGCATGATTTATGGGGTGAGTCTCTCGATATCCCTTGGGAAGAGCGTGCCTTCGCGTACATTCTTGAGACCGAGTATCTGGCAGGTGATGCGCTCCAGACCGATGGCAAGTCCGCCGTGCGGTGGCATGCCGAACTTGAACATGTCGGTGTAGAACGTGAAATCATCTGGGTTGCAGTTGAACTTGATCATGTTGTCTATGAGCATCTTGTGGTCGTGGATGCGCTGCCCGCCTGTTGTGATCTCGAGTCCCTTGAACAGAAGGTCGAATCCTCTTGTGTCACCCGGGTGGTCTGGGTCAGGGTAGGTGTACATTGGTCGTGCCTCGATCGGGTAACCTGTGATGAAGATGAAGTCTGATCCGGTTTCTTTTTTGATCCAGTCGCCGATTGACCTTTCACCTTCCGGGTCAATGTCAAATCCCGGTTCGTACTTGATCTTGTAGTTCTTTTCAAGGATTTCGTGAACTTCGGTCATACGAAGCCTTGGAATCTTGTCTGGGACTGTGAAGGTTGCACCGAGAAGGTCAAGTTCGGCCTGGCATTTTTCGTGGATAAGTCCATCGAGATATTTGAGGAACCCTTCCTCAATATCCATCACGTCGTTTTCGTCCTTGATGAAGCCCATCTCAAGGTCCATTGAGGTGTATTCGTTGAGGTGACGGCTTGTGTTGTGCGGTTCTGCACGAAATACCGGAGCAACCTCGTAGACACGCTCGAAAACGCCAACCATCATCTGTTTGTAAAACTGTGGCGACTGGGCAAGGTATGCGGACCTGTCAAAGTACTGCACCTTGAAAAGGTTTGCTCCGCCTTCAGTGCCTGAGGCAACGATCTTTGGGGTGTGGATTTCTGTGAATCCCTGTGATCTGAGGTATTCGGCGAAAGCCTGTGAAATGCAGGCCTGGATTTTGAAAACCGAGTTGAGTTTTGGGTGTCGGAGCGAGAAGTACCTGTAGTCAAGCAATCTTTCGAGGCTTTCCTTCACGTCTTTCTTGTTGACCTGCGTTGGAAGCTCATCAATGACCTGTCCGAGCACTTCAATGCCGGTGACTTTGATTTCAAAGCCGGCTTTTGCAATGTCGGATTTGGCACAGATGCCTTTAAGCCTGATTGGCATTTCGTTTTTGAGTTCAGGAACTACAAAATCAGGTTTCTCGATTATTCCCTGCACCTGACCGGTTCTGTCGCGCAAAACGACGAACGAAAAGTCGGCCATCAGCCTTACGTTGTGGATCCAGCCTTCAAGGCTGATCTCTTCGCCTATGTGGTTTACTGCGTCTTTGGCAAGTATTCTCATTTCCCTTTTGTTCATTCCTTTCAGGCCAAGATGATATTGCATCGGTTGGATTCTTTCAAGGATTTGACAGCAGTGTAAAAGAAGCTACATTTGACTTGATGAAATCGGTGAAGAAACTCGTCATGTGCCTTTCAGCCGTCGATTTTGACGCACTGGGGGCAATGCTGGCGATCACAAAACTGTATCCTGGTGCTTTCCCAGCCAGCCAGTCAGGGCTTGAGCTGCAGGTGAAGCAGTTCATTTCCATTTACAGGGATTTCATTTCACTCTACGACCTTCACGCAATCGACAAAAATTCTGTTGAGGAACTCTACATCGTTGACACGAGGCCATCGAAAAAGCTGGACGATTTCATAAAAACTTTCCCAAACCTGAAACTATGTGTTATCTTTGACCATCACAGCGGAGGCATGAGCAAGGACAAAACTAGACTAGTTCAGCAAGAGGTCGGATCGACCACAACGATGCTGGTTCCACTTCTCCGACTTAGGAAAATATACATCTCACCGCAGGAAGCAACGGTTATGCTCACCGCCATCTATGAGGATACTGCAAACCTTATCTCTCCGACCACAACCCCGAAAGACCTCGAAATGGCCGCGTATCTTCTCTCACTCGGAGCCAACCTGCAGGTGGTAAGAAGGTTCCTCCAGACTGCGCTGGACGACCGTGGCAAGGAGATGCTCAAGCTCTTTCTCGACAACATCGAGGTTGTGCCGATGGGCGGAATCCTTGTTGCAATCTCCTGTGTTTCTTATCGAAATTACGTTGAAAACCTTGCGTTCATAACCCACAAGCTGTTCGATGTCGTCGAGGCTGATGCCATTTTCACGGCTTCATCGTTTGAGGGTGTGACGTATTTTGTTGGCAGGTCACTGGACGAAAAGCTCGTCGATGCTGCGAAAATCCTAAGCCATTTTGGTGGGGGTGGCCACAAGACGGCAGCTGCTGCAAAAATCAAGGGTGAACTAGAACCAAACATCGCCTATATGAGACTTTTGAAGGTCTGTCAGGAAGAGATTGTCCCTCCCCCAACGGTTGCCTCAATCATGAGCAGACCTGTAAAAACCATCGATCCACACATGCCGGTCAGCCAGGCAAAGCGAATCCTTGAACGTTACGGCCATGGCGGTTTGCCTGTGGTCAACAACGACAAACTCATCGGAATCATCACACGACGAGATCTGGACAAAGCCCAGTCGGCTTTTTCCGATGCACCGATCAAGCGTTTCATGACAACGGAAGTGCTCAAGGTTCAGGCCAGTGCGTCGATTGTTGAAGCCCGTAGGCTGATGATGAAGGGTCAGGTTGGCAGGCTTCCAGTCATTCATGAAGGAAAACTAGTGGGAATCGTTACCAGATCGGATGTTTTGAAGGCTGTTTTCTGGCATCGTGGGCAAGATATCGGGCCATTCCCACCGCCTACGAGACTCGATACAGCCCAAACCCGTGAACTGTTCCTGAAAATCCCTGGCAAGATCAAGGAAATCATTGAAATTGTAAAAACCAGTGCCTTAGAGCAGGATGTTAACCTTTATCTGGTTGGTGGCGCCGTCAGGGATATGGTAATGAACAGATCGTTTTCAGACCTCGATTTTCTTGTTGAAGGCGATGCGATCCACCTGGCGTCACAAGTCCACGAAAAGCTTGGCGGAAAGCTGATTCGTTACGAACGTTTCGGAACAGCCAGACTTGTCAATGACACGATCAACATCGATTTGGCAACGGCCAGAGCTGAATATTACACCGAACCAGGGTCGTTGCCGAAAGTCCAGCAGAGTTCGATTCGTGAAGACCTTTTAAGGCGGGACTTCACGGTTAATGCACTTGCGCTTGCCCTTACCGGTGAGGATTCCGATCACATAATCGATTTCACAGGAGGGCTTGAGGACATTGCAGCAAAGAAAGTAAGAGTGCTGCACAACCTCTCGTTTGTTGAAGACCCGACACGAATCCTCAGGGCTGTCTACTATTCGCAGCTTCTCGGTTTTGAGCTTGACACCGAGACACAGCGACTGGCCAAGGATGCAATAAAAACAGGACTGCTCGCTACAGCCAAAAACGAACGCACAGCCCAGGAACTTGAAAAAATCCTGGAGAGTGCAGAAGGCTCCGAGATGCTTGCCTCTCTGGAAAAGTTCAAAGGTTTGTCGACGATGTTTGGCAGTGCACCAACACATCTTTCAGCAAAACTCAAACGTTTGGATAAGATCATTTCTTCAGGAGCCGAATTTGGTTTTACTGGGGACTCGATGATTCTCAGGATTCTCCAGCTCACGGAAGAGCAGGACATAAACTCGCTTCGTGAAATCATGCTTCACCTCAAGTTCGGCACCAAAATGGCTGAATCCATAATGCAGGCCAAAGAAGCCTCAATCAGGCTCCATGACGTCTATCTTGAAAAAGACAGGGTCAAACTGTTCAAGACCATCAGAAACCTGTCAGATTCAGCAGTGATCTTCGCTGTTGCCTTGCTGAAAAACCATGATTCCTTGAAAGCGTTTGATGAAATGGCTAGAATAAGGGCCATCAAACTCGGCATTTCCGGTGATGACCTGATAAGAGAAGGGGTCAAACCCGGGAAAGCACTAGGCTCCGTCCTTGAAGCGGTGTTGCTTGAGAAGGTTTCAGGCAGAATCTGGGACAGGAAACAGGAGCTGGAAATGGCAAGGAGGTTGCTGATTGGCTGACTTCAGCTTTTTTGATCAGGTGAAATCATTCCTGCTCAACATCATTCCTCTTTTGATCTGTTTTACTGCCGCTACAACCGTGAGCAGCTTCGTAAAAGCATGGGTTGCAAACCATTTCGGCGATCCAACGGCAAAGGTTGCCGGCAGACTGACATTGATTCCGATACACTTCGACTGGGTCGGCACGCTCTTCCTGCTCCTCTTCTATCCAGGCTGGGCAAAACCTGTACCGGTCAATCTGACAAACCTTGGCCAGAAACGCAACAAGGTGGCATTGATCGAGCTTTCTGGTGTTGCTGCGAATCTGGCGATAGGCCTTGCCTCGCTGATAATTTACTGGCTCCTTTTGAAGCTCGAACCGGTTCTCAATCTTGATCTTCGAACCTTCAAAAAGCTGTTCGAGCTGTTCGGCACGTTCAACGTTTTCTACGCTGTCTTCAGCCTTCTGCCGATTCCACCGCTTTCGGGGTTCAGAATCCTCGTTGCCCTTTTCTACCACAAACCGCAGGGAGTCCTTGACAGCTGGATAATCAATCTTGTTGGCGCTGCGATCCTCATGATTCTGTTCATCTGGACTCCGCTTCTCAACATTCTTGTTGTCGCCACTCAGGCAGTCACCGGTCTGCTCCAGTCAAGCGGAACATCATATTTCTCCTACTTCTCACTCGCATTATTCGGAGGTTACTAGACATGTCGCGCATCCTCACAGGCATGAGGCCAACCGGTCGCATGCATATCGGCCATTATCTCTCGGTTCTGCTCTCAGACGTTGAGCTTCAGGAAAAGCACGATTGCTACTTCCTTGTTGCCGATCTTCACGTTCTGACCACTGGTTACGAAAAGACTGCTGAAATAAAGGAAAACATCCTCCAGATGGTGGCTGACTGGCTTGCTGCAGGCATGAGCCCAGATAAGGCCACAATCTTTGTCCAGTCCCATGTGCCGATCCATTTCAACCTCTACCTGATGCTCTCGATGATCACGCCAACCGGCTGGCTCGAACGAAACCCGACTGTGAAAGACATGGTCAGGGATTTGAACCTCAGTGACAGCATAGGGCACGGTCTTCTCGGTTATCCGGTTTTGCAGGCTGCAGACATTCTTGCCTACAAGGGCGAGCTTGTCCCAATTGGCGAAGACCAGCGACCACACCTGGAAATTGCAAGGGAAGTTGCCAGACGCTTCAACAACCTCTACGGTGAAACATTCCCGGAGCCAAAGGAATACCTTCGAGAATTCACGGTGATCCCAGGCACAGACGGCAGAAAAATGAGCAAGTCCTATGACAACGGCATTTTCCTGTGTGATCCGGCCGAAACAATTGGGAAAAAAGTGGCTCTGATGGTCACGGATGCGCAGAAAATCCGAAAGAACGACCCAGGTAGACCTGAAGTTTGCTCGGTTTACAGCTTCCACAAGATTTTAAAAACTCCAGAAATAGAGGCAAGGGCAGCATCCTGTCGCGCCGGTGAACTGGGTTGCGTTTTGTGCAAAAAGGATTTATCATCGTGCTTGGATGGAATCATTGCTCCAATCAGGGAAAAAAGGGAACAGTTCGCAAGCAGGCCGGACATGGTCTGGGAAATCCTTCACGAAGGCGCAAAAAAAGCCAATAAATTCACAGCTCCCGTTTGGGATGAAGTCCTCTCAAGGATGGGAATGAAGTATGGTCAATCCTGACAGCCTTGGTCTGGTGATACACGGAGCGCGCTCCGGAGCAGTATCGCCATACAAAATAAGGTTGTCGCAAATCACAGGCGCCCTGCTTCAAAACATAATTGAATCAGAAACGATACAGGCCGAACACCTGGAATCTCTTGAGAAGGCTGCCCATCTGATGCAGATGAAAGCTGAATTTGTTGCCAATGGCGGCAAGTTCGTGACAGCTGTAAAAGAATCGGTCTTCAAACAGGGTGAAGCTGCGCAGGCAATCGACAGAAACTACGAAGCCCTGATCCAGCTCAAGGAACTGATCCAGAAGAACGTCACGATCCATTCATATGGCTATACACACCCGCAACTGACTTCGCCTGAACCGGAATCCATCGTTATGCCGTCTGAACGAAGGCTTGTGTCGATTATCTCAAGGCTTGCCGGAATCAAGAAAGAGCAAGGCGACAAACAGCTTGTGGTCAGAAGGGTGACCATCAACCTCAAGCAGGCCATGTCGGAAATCCTTGAGAGACTGAAAAAAGACATTCAGGTTCTGTTTTCAACATTCCTGGGCAAGACACCCTCAAGACTCGACATAATTACAAGGCTTCTTGCCATTCTCCAGCTGGCAAAGATGAGCAAAATAACCGTGTGGCAGTCGGAGCCTTTTGGCCCGATCATGATTGAGAAACAGTGAACCTGATAAATGCAATCGAGGCCGTGCTTTTTTGTGCCGGCAGGCCCCTTTCTTTTAAAAAAATCGGCAAGATAGTCAACTCGTCAGAATCGATGGTTGCCGTTTCGCTTGCCCAGCTTGCCAACCGTTATCAGGACAGCGGAATCACTCTCCATATCGCCAATGGCAAGGCACAGCTGCTCTCAAATCCTGAATATGCCGAGATTGTGAAACCATTAATCAGAAGACCGGCAAAACGCAGGCTTTCGTCAGCACACATCGAAGTTTTGGCCATCATTTCAAGCAAGGGCGAAGCCACGCTTACCCAGGTGAACAAATATCGCGGCTCATCCTCGGACAGCACGATCAGGGGTTTGATGCGCAAGGGTCTGCTTGAAAGGTTTGAAAAGCCGACAAAATTCAAAAGGAAGATAATCCTTTTCAGGGTCACGGACAAATTCAGGGAAATGGCAGGTCTATCCCAGTTTGAGGAGCTTAAGTCAAAGCTCTCGCTTCTTGACAGTTCTCCTGACGTTCTTGACGGGGACGGTGGCGATGAGAGTGGTGATTTTGTCGCTTCTGGTGAGGTTGATATCGATGGCTTCCCTTTGGATGACGACGTACCTTCCGATGACCTCTAGGATGTCACGTTTGAGGTTTTCCATCAGCTCAGGCGCAATCGACTGCCTGTCCTGGATGAGCACCATCTGAAGCCTCTCGCTTGCGCTTTCCTCCGGCCTTTTCTTTTTGAAAAGCCCAAAAAGCATTCTACCTCCTGAAGCTGTCTCCCAGCTTCCCCCAGAAATTCTTTTTGCCCAGATTTCCGACAGGATCGTCCTTGCCTTCAAGCCTTGCACACACGGACATGAATGATTTTGCAGAAGGTGATTTAGGATTCATGACAGCAGGCATCCCCTTGTTTGTGCAGGCTATTATGCTCTTGTCCTCAGGAATCACGCCGATGAGGGCTACGTCCAGCAGTCCGGTTATTTCGTCAACGGCCATCATCGTTCCCGAATTGACCATCTCCGGTCTGACACGGTTTACAATCAGGCTGACCTCCTTGATTTCAAAGGTTTCAAGCAGACCGATGACCCTGTCGGCGTCTCGAACCGATGTGACTTCAGGCGTTACCACAACAATTGCAGCGTCGGCAGCCTGAACGGCGTTTGAAAAACCGTGCTCTATTCCGGCGGGACAGTCGATGAGGACATAATCAAAATTATTCTTGAGCATCCCGATTATCTCCCTCATCTGTTCAAAACTCACGTCTTCCTTGTATTTCGACTGGGAGGCAGGCAGAAGATACAGTCCAGAACTCATCCGGCTGTCTTTGATCAGAGCCTGTGACAGTTCACAGATTCCATCTGCGACATCAACCAGGTTGAAAACGATCTTCCCTTCAAGTCCGATCATCACGTCGAGATTTCTCAGTCCGATGTCTGTGTCAACGAGCACGACGTTTTTTCCTGACATGGCAAGTCCGTAGCCAAGGTTTGCCGTAACCGTGGTCTTCCCGACTCCACCCTTGCCTGATGTGACAACAATTGCTTTACCCATCGATAAAAGTTTAAAAAACCGCATCGTTGTTGTCAATGACGTGTTTTTGCATATACTCTCCTTTCAATGAACAAAAACAAGGTTTTGCTGCTCATTCTTGATGGCTTCGGTATTGCCCCGCCAAGTCCGGGAAACGTCTGCACCCTTGCCTGCACACCAAACATCGATTCCCTGAGGGATGCAAATCCACACTCACAGATTGACGCTTCAGGACCGAGTGTTGGCTTGCCAAAAGGGCAGATGGGCAATTCTGAAGTTGGCCATCTCAACCTTGGAGCCGGCAGGGTGGTTTACCAGAAACTGACGCTCATTGATCAGGCTGTTGAAAACGGGTCGCTTGCCAAAAACCAGACACTCATCGAGGCAATCGACGCAGCAAAGGAATCAAAGCTCCACTTGGGCGGATTGTGTTCAGACGGTGGCGTTCATTCTGAACTGACCCACCTTTACGAGATTGTAAGAATCGCCCGTGACAGGGGTGTAAAAAATATATTCCTCCACGCTTTCCTTGACGGAAGGGATACGCCTCCGAAATCAGCGGCAGAGTATCTCAGACAGATTGAGGCTGAATTTACCAAGCTTGGAGCAGGAAAAATTGCCACAGTTACTGGCCGGTTCTACGCCATGGACAGGGACAACCGATGGGACAGAACAAAGCGCGCCTACGACTGCCTTGTCTCAGGAGTTGGCAACCAGATAGCTGATCCTGTCAAAGCCGTTGAGGCATCATACGAAGCCGGAACAAGCGATGAATTTGTTGAGCCGATGGTTGTGGTAAAAGATGGGAAACCGCTTGCAACAATCGACGATGGTGACTCATTCATACACTTCAATTTCAGACCCGACAGGGCAAGACAGCTTTCAAAGGCGCTAACAGAGAAGGATTTTACAGGTTTTGACAGGTCAAAGCTCCCGAAGATAAAATACACCTGTTTTGCTCTCTACGACGAATCGCTGAATCTGCCGATTGTTTTCACGGATAAAATGCTTGAGCAGGATTTGTCGATGACGCTTGGACAGGCAATTTCAGATGCCGGTCTGACACAGCTTAGAATCGCAGAGACTGAGAAATACGCCCACGTCACTTACTTCTTCAATGGTGGGCGGGAGGAGCCATACAGGGGCGAGGACAGAATCCTTGTGCCATCGCCAAAAGTTGCCACCTATGATCTCCAGCCGGAGATGTCTGGGCCTGACGTGGTTTCAAAGCTGATTGACGCCATGAAGTCAGGCAAATACAATTTTATTGCCTGTAATCTGGCAAACCCCGACATGGTTGGTCACACCGGAAACATTGCAGCGGCCATAAAGGCTGTGAGGTTCATCGACAAGGCTGCAAAACAGATTGCCGATGCCTGCAATGAAACCGGTTACGATCTCGTAATCATTTCCGACCACGGCAACATCGAACAGCTGCTCAGCGACACAGGCGACCCACACACCGCACACACGACTAACAATGTTCCGCTAATCTATGTGCCGGCTTCGGGAAAACCAGTGTGGAAGATGCCAGCGCTCGGTACGCTTGCCGATGTTACCGGACTCCTGCTTTACCTGCTCGAGGTTCCCAAACCACAACAAATGAAGGATTCAGTGTTTGTTCCATGAAACGATTTATTGGCACGGTTTTTGACAAATCCAGGACAGATGGTCTGGTTAAAATCACTTTGCTGTGTGTGCTTTGGTGGATTGCACAAACCATTGCCTCGGTTCTGGTTCTGAGGATTGTTGGAATCTTCACTCATTCAGGTTCCGAAACCTGGGCTGCAATAGACAGGCTCTCACCGGTGCCACATTTCCTTACCTCGCTTTCGACTGTAGTCGTGTCTTCCTGTAAAGGAATGTCTGAAATCGTAGCCCCGCTCTCGGTTGCCCTTGTTCAGTTCGGCGTTTTTGTTCTGTTTACCTGGCTTGTCGTCAGGGAAGTGACAAAAATGTTTGCACCAGAGAGAAAAATAACGTTTGGCAGTCACATCAAAATGGCTCTGATGCTGGTTCCGATTTATCTTTCGATCTCGCTCCTTGCAAGGTTCATTCAGATTCCACCTGAGAATTTGAATGTCGGACTAAACGTAAAGCTCATGTTGACACAGTTTCTGCCTGATTTTGTTTCGCTTGCCATGATGTCAGCCTTCTTAAACTCGTTCCTGTTTGGACAGTCTGGCTTTTCAATCTTGAAATCGATTGTTTTATCGCTCCAGAGCACATCTAAGGATTTTCTGCTTGTTCTGGTTATGGTGTTTTCGATTGCAGCTTTTGCTTGCGTAACTTGTGGAGCCTTGTTCTCGTCAGATGTAGTTTTGAATGGGCTTTACGAGCCATTCAGGTACGCAATTTCAGCATTGTGCTGGGCGTCTACGGGCTTGATTTGGATTTACTCCGGATTGGCATATCATCAGTATGTTGAGTCGGAAAGGCTTGAACCCTTGCCGGCTTCGAAAGGAGCTTAATAATGGACAGCTTTCTCAAACAGCTTCTGAAAAGAATCCCTCGTCATGGTGAAGGGCTGCTTGGCGTCGGAGGCGGGCATGCCTCAGCCGTTTACGTTGCAGTGCTGGTTTCCGAGTTCATCTCCGGTCTTTTGAAAAACCAAATGGCTTCCTTGAACAAGTCGGTCTATTCGTTTGTGACCACCCTTGATTTCAATGGCCTCATTTATGTCGGCATCTTCCTTGTGATCTGGATTTTCCTCGGTGCAATCGCTTTCGCAGGCTCAACCCGATACCTCATGGGCTGTGTTGATCCCGAGCATATCGCCCAGAGAACGTTCTCAATCGGCATCAGGCTTTATACAAAAAAAATGCTTGCCTACACAACTTTTCTTGCAATCGTTTTCTTTGCAACGCTTGGTCTAGCTTCGGTCATCTTTATGACTGCCGGCATGCTTGGCTTTGGTTATGCCTACATCCTTCCGTGTTTGCTTCTTCTGGCTTGCATCTTCATCATGTTCATGTCAAAAATTGCATACACGCCAATGTTTATGATACAGGGAAAGTCATTGTTTGCCGCCATCGCCAAGTCATGGAAAGCATCCAGCAAACGCTTCTGGCTGATCAACCTGACAAGGCTGATCCTCATCTCGTTCGTCATGCTTCCAGTCATTTTCAAGTACCTGCTCAATGTGGCCATTTACCTTCCGTCAATCGACATCTGGCCTTATGCAGCCCTGATCGTGGTTGGATTTGAAGAGATTTTTGTCGCAATCGGGTTCCAGGAGTATGAGCTTGAGCATCGTGAACCAATAGTCTCGAAATCATTTGCCCAGAAGGATCTTCAGCAGCTTGAGACCTACACCCGTGCCGATGGATACGAAGATCCTCAGGGAAGCATGGAGTTCTAGGACTTTATAAATTCCCTTACAACACTGGAAACATCCGGCCATGCGTGATCACAGACGTGGTGGCCGGTTTTTTCATTTATAAGGGTTTTGGCGTTGTAGAGTTTTCCAAGTTTTTCAACAATTTCGGGAGTGGCAATTTTGTCGTACCTGCCGCCTATCAGAAGCGTTTTGCATCTTGGTCTGGAATCGTATGAATTGAAGCCTCTCAGGGCGAGCAGTGTCTTTATCAGCTCAGACTTCCTGTATTTCGACATCATCTGAAACGCTGGTTCAATGAGTTCTGGTTTGCGTCTGTGCATTCTTTCTGCTCTTTGGCGTGAAACTTTTGAAAAGGGGAGCATCATGAGGGAAATCCCTTCGATGAGCCTTGAAAAAATCAGGCGTGACGCAGGAGAGACAAGGATAAGTCCAGAGAGCTCTGAGATTTGCTCAACACCCAGTGCTGTGGCTGACCCCAAAGATTCGCCAATTACAACTGGTTTTGTGATGCCAAGGGTCGTAAATACCGAGACGATTGTTTTGGCGTACGATTTTATGTTTGGTCTCGTTTTACAATTTGAAAGATTTGAGTACGGCGGGTCGATGATCCAGACTCTGCCGATATCTTTAAGCTCAAGCCATCTTTTCATCCACCCTGAGTTTGTCCAGAATCCTGGCAGAACAACAATATCTTTGCCTGAACCTTCACAAAGGTAGTGGATTTGGCCACAATCGACAGAAACTGATGGCAATTGAAAACTCCTGAATTTTTCTGGTGCCGGAGGTCGGACTTGAACCGACACGTTGTCGCCAACGCGAGATTTTAAGTCTCGTGCGTCTACCGGTTTCGCCACTCCGGCACTTGTTCAAGAGTTTCCTATATTATTTTGGAAATTTCAATTAATGGCAAAACAAAATGACAAATTATTATCAACTTGTCATATCAAAATTAAGATAGTTAAGAGCTGGTTACGCATTGACGAAAAGGTTAAAGAAAGTATAATTGTCACTATGAATACAAAAATACAAGAAGGTATTGATCTTATTGCTAAAATGTTCACCAAGAGGATTGGTGAGGTCGGTGTTTATGCAGGCGTTGATCTGGTTCTGACGATAATCGCGTCACTGCCAATGATCATCATTGGTGGAGTGTCCATCCTTTCAATCGGTGCTGGAAGTAGTTTCAATTTCACCGGTGGAGGACTCATCTCTCCTGAAATGTTCTCGCAGGGATTCGACCTGAGTGCGCTGGGTGGTTTGATTGGATTTATTCTCCCGCTGCTTATCGGTGGTTTGATAACCCTTCTTCTGATGGTTTTGGTAGTTCAGCCAATACTTACAATTGTCAGAATGACATTCATCACCTCAACATCCAGCGATTTGACTGAAAATATCAATCAGGCTGTCAAAAATGTTTCATCAAAGTTTGTCAGAATGATGCTGTTGTTTGTCTACTTCTGCGTGATCTATCTGGTCATCGGCATTGTGATGTTGATTGTCCTTTTCATTCTTGGACTGCTTGTGAAGTTGCTTGGAATCTTTGGCGTTATAATCATGTGGCTTGTTCTGATCGCTGTTGGAGTTGCTCTTGCATACTTCCTTATTCCGGTCACTCTGCTTGCACCAATTGACGCCTATATGACTGAAAAGCCACTCATGTCATGCATCATGGATGCTTTCAATGCCACGAAGCTGAGACTTCCGCTTCTTCTGGTCATGATCGTCTTTGGTATCATCGGTGGAATAATCGGTGGAATCTTTGGTTGGATTCCAATTCCTTTCCTCGCAGGCATAATTGCAGCTGCAATCACATTCTGCCAGAATTGTGTTGTTTTCCCGTTCTACAAGGAATACGCAGGCATCACCGCCTGATTTTTCCAAAAATTGCGACCCCGAAACGCCCCGAGAAATCGGGGCGTTTTTTTCTTGGAATTGAAATTTCTGGCAAAGACAATATATTTGTCGCATGGGAAATAAAATTCAGGCTGGTTTTGATCTGGCCTCCAAGGTTTTTGGCAAGCGTCTGGCCGATGTCGGAATGTACTTCATTCTTGACATTCTTTCAACGGTTGCGGTTGCGCTGCCCCTGATCGGTTACTTCGGGGTTCAGATTCTTATGAATTCATCGCAACTTTCAAGTCTCAATGGAATGAATTCTGGACTGGGATCGGATTTGTCGAGCAAGTTGATCAATCCGTCGGTTATCGGATCAATGCTGGGAATCGTTTTTCTTGTTCTGGTGATCGCAGTTATCGTTCAGTCATTTGTTCAGGGAGTCGGCATCTCGATTGCCAAGCACGCCAATGAGGATTCGACCGAAGGATTTGGTTCGACCATTGCCCTGGCATATTCAAAGTGGGGAAGGCTCATGGGGCTGATGGCGCTTTCGATCCTTCTGGTTATTGCCATGGTTTTTGGGTTCATTATTGCCGTTTCCATCCTGGCGTTGCTTTTTGCTGGGGCAGGCAATGCCGGAGCAATTCTGGGCATAGCACTGATAATTCCTCTGATTATCGTTTTCTGTTATTTTATTTTTCCATTGTTTTACATTGGGCCGATTGACGCATTGATGAGTGACAGGCCGGTTTCTGAGATTATCGGTAATGCCTTGACAAAATCGGTCAAAGTCAGATGGCCGGTTTTTATCCTGGTTTTGTGCATTGCTGCAGTCCAGTTTTTTCTAAATCTGCTGTTGGGTCTGGCAAGAGTCCCATTCCTGTCAAATATTCTCTTGATCCCCGTGGCAATCATAGCCTGGTGCATCCTGCTGCCGTATTATGAGGAATATTCGAAGGATTGCATTCCAAAACCGATCATGCTTCAGATTTCAGACGACCAGGAAACCAAACCTGAAACCACGGAAAACAACGATATCAACCCGAACTTGTAAGCTCTTTGCGGAGGATAAATGAAGAAGGCATTCAACTCACTCGGTGCACTGTTTTCAAAAGACCCTGCAGGATTCTACACGTTTGTTGTGTCGAACCTTGCCCTGCTGGTTCTGGTTTTTCTGCCTGTTTTGTTCACATCGTTTGGCAACGATCCATATGTTGGTGGTTTGTTCAGGAAAAGTCCAGACATTGATTCCCGATATGTCCTCAGCTTTTTTGGCCTCAGCATCTTCTTCTATTTCATGTACAGCATCTTCATCAAACCGATCCAGTGGGGTTTTTATATCGGTCTGGCCAACTCGGGCAATGCCAAAGAGGCCTGGACAAAAGCCACTGGCAATTATGGAAGAATGCTTGGTCTGACAGTCCTTCGCCTCGTTGCATATTTTGCAAGCTCCACAACCATTGGATTCATTTTTTACATAATCCTCATAATCCCGCTAGCCTTCCTTGCAATTGGCGGTGTGACCGGCATATCTGCATACTCGATCATTCTTGGGCTGATGATACTGGTTGTTTTTTGTGCAGTGGTTTATTTCATTGATGTAACAGTCATCCTGTGCTTGTTTGACGCTGTCAACACGAAGGAAACGGTTGTTAACATCATCGAAAAAACCATCAAGCACGGGCAGGTGGCAAGATTTCCTATTTTCCTCATCTATACCGCAACAAAGCTGTTGCTGTGGGCGATGGTTGTCGTGGCCAGCATTTTCCTGTACAATTTCTTCTACATTCCTGTGCTTATAGCCACCCTAGCGTTTCTCTTCTTCCCGATCATTGTGGTCGGACTTTCACAGCCATTTTTCCTCGATTATCGCAAGGTTGTGGAAGGGTTAACAATCGCCACTTCGCAACCAGTCTCGCCAGTGGATGTAACACCTCCGACACCATAAAAAGTCCGGTTTATTTGATTTGAATCATGGTGGGGATATAATCCATCCCTATGGAAGACATCATCAGGGGATGGAAAAAGCTTGTCCAAGCAGCCAGAAACAGACCGACCGCTTTTGTGTTGTTTGTGCTGGCTTCGCTTGCCGTTGCCTTCATTGCTAATCTTCCGGTTCTGATCCTCAACCACTCGTGGCTTGATGGTTCCGTTTTCATTAAGAGCTTCTACAACGCAGCGTCCTCAAATGTCAATTCCGGTGCAGATATGATTCAGGCTCTTCAACTTGATCCTCTTGGGAGTGCAGGCTTGTGGGTGTTTTTCGGATCGTTTTGGAAATACCTGATTTTGATTCCGTTTCAAATCGTCTTTTTCCTCCCATTTCTGAGCGGGAAAGGCAAGTCAGTCTGGACGAGCCTGAAAAAGTTCCCTGCAGTGCTTGGAATTCAGATTTTCTCCGGTCTTGCAGTTGTTGTTCTGGCTGCAATCGGAATTGCACTCACAATTGCCCTTTTTGCTGGTGCAGCTGCGCCTTTCTTCATGATCATTGTTATGATAGCCGTTCTTTTCCTGATTATAATACTGATCCTTGCTCCATTTGGCTATGTTGTCGATGACATGCCGGTGGTCAAGTCGGTGACGAATTCTTTGAACCACTCGCTGAAGTTTGGATGGACAATCTTTCTTGTGCTGATAATTCCATCGATTGCTGGCTCCATGATTGACGGATGGCTTGGAAACATCGGTGTTGTTGGTGATCTGATCGCTTTGGCCTTCTTCCTGCCACAGTACAGTGCCCTTCTGGCAGTCTACGAAAGGATGGCTGCAAATGTTTGAGATGATGTTGCAGACATACAGGACAGTTTTCAAACTCATAAAGCAAACCTGGGTCAAGATGCTTATTCTGTGGGTTATCATTACGGCTGCAGCCCTGGCCATAAACCTTCTGATCCCAAGACTTTCTGCACTCATCATTGGTCACGGGTTTGATCCGCTTCAGGCTCCGTCGTTCACCTGGTCACAGAGCCTTGCCAGATTGCTCAACGAAGGCACAACAGTTTTTAAAACAATCGGAATCGCCAGCTTCTTTTTCCAGGGACTCTACGGAGCATTTGAATTCATAGTCCATAACTCACTCCTGTCGCTTTTTGCCGGTTTCTACACGTTCTACGCCCTTGGAGCGCTCAGGGAGAATGACTTTGGACTGAGATCGATGGTCAAGGGGTTGAGGCCGTCAGCAAGGTACATGGTTGGAATGTGGTTCATCATCCTCATTCTTATTTTTGCCGGTGGAATCGGTTCCATTGAGCAGGCTTTCTACAACACCCAGCCAGGTGGTGATGCGATGTCAATGCTGGCTGCCTGGACGATTGTCGGTTCTGTGGCTGTTTTTGGTCTTTGTGTACTTTTCATCAGACTCTCGCTGCTTCCTTATGTCAGGTGCGTTTCAACAGAGAGATTCTCTGATTCAGTCAGGTTTACATTCCATCTCACCTCCGGCAGTTTCTGGGTGATCATTGTGGTCATGATACCGATTGTGCTGTGCTCCTATGCATTGTTTTACTATACCCGCTCGATTGAATATCTTGGAACCGTATGCCAGCAGATCGGCATCATCACGGTTGTGATATTCGAGGCGTCATTGTTCCACACACTCACTGAGAAAAAAGAACAGAAAAACACATCTGTTGCAACCGAACGACTCGGCTGATTTGACACGGTGATGGCCAGTTCATAAAATCAGTGAGTACATGAGTTTATGGACTAGACTTTTTTTGACATTCGTTCTCTGTCTCCTGATCACCCTGATTTTCCTTGGTGTCTACCTGACCATCAACCTCAGGCATTTCCAGCTTGAGGAGACATCGGCGTGGCTGACGATCCAGGCGAGGGTTCTGGAGCCAAAGATCAGATCGTATATGACAGTTGAACCGCCGAGGTTTTCCCTTACCAATCAGCTTGACGATGAACTTGGCGGATACAGCAGATTCATGGGCATAACCCTGCTTGATCCGTCTGGAAAACTGGTTTGGAGCACCATAACAAATGATACAGCCGACTGGTCTGACAAACCAGAAGTTGTTGCAGTCAGGGACAGACGGGAGAATGGCTCGGACACCAGAGATTTCCTTGAACATAATAATCTTTTCATCGCAATCCCGATTGTTTCTTACAGCTCAAGCGCAAAAATCATAGGAATCATTGATGTCAACTACTCACTGGTCAACGTCGAGGAACAGACCAGGCAGTCAGTGAGGTTCATTTTTGCAACATTCCTCATAGCAATGCTTATCGGCGCCCTTTTCATATACAACGTCGTCCAGTTCCAGATTCAGCCGCTCCGCAACCTGATTCTTGTTGCGTCAGCAATCTCGGCTGGTGAATATGAAAAGCAGTTTGAAGTTCATGGCTCAGATGAGGTTGGACAGCTTGCCAGAGCTCTACAGGTTATGGTGGCCAAACTGAAGTCCGCCCTTTCGATTGCTGCCAATGAGAGATCGACCCTGCAAGGTGTTTTCGAAGGCGTTGTTGACGGTTTGATTCTTGTCGATCCCCAGGGCAGGGTGCAGCTTGCCAATCTGGCTGCCTTGACGATGTTTGGTCTCAGTGACACAAGCATTGAGGGCAAACTGATTGAAGACACCGATTTTCCTCCTGACCTGACAGAGTTTCTCAAAACCACAAAAACAAACGCTGAGACCGAAATCAAGTTCAATAAGCCCCAAAGAAGGTTTGTCAGGGTTAGAGCCACTCCTGTCAATCAGGATGAATCGGTTCTGGGGTTGCTGGCAATCTGTGAAGATGTAACCAGGATGAGACTTCTTGAAGCCAACGAGAAAGAATTCACCCAGTACATCAGCCATGAGCTCAAGACTCCGCTTGCATCGTTGTCTGCATCGGTTGAAACCCTCCAGACTTCGGCAAAAAACGATCCAAAGGCTCAGGTTCATTTCCTGAACAACATAAACGAGGATATTGTCAGACTGACAAAACTTGTCAACTCACTGCTCACTTACCAGAGGATTCAGGCAACGCCCGATGAGATGAACAGATTTGGTTCGGTGGAGCTGATACTGGAGATTCACTCCAAGTTCCTGGCCTATGCGAACAAAAAGGGCATTCTGCTGGATCTTGATGTCCCTGATGATGAATACGACGTTATCGCTTCCAGAGACAGAATCATTCAGGTTCTCCTCAACCTTGTTGACAACGCCCTGAGATTCACCAAAAAGGGCGGAACGGTCTGTCTCAAGCTCCAGGCTGAGACTAAACGTGTAAAAATATCCGTCATCGATACCGGTGTTGGCATCCCGAAAGACTTTGTCGACAGAATGGGCGAAAGGTTCATCAAGATTCCAAGAAAGGATCACCAGTTCGACACAAATGTCGGTCTCGGAGTCGCCATCTGCAAGGAAATCCTGAAACGTCACGGATCGACGCTGGAGATTGAGTCGGAAGAAGGCCAGGGAACCACTTTCAGCTTCCATCTCAGACGAGCAAGCTGATCGCTTAATCTTTTCATAAATTGACTTCAATTGTCATGAATATAGAATTTATTGGATTACGCACACTGCGGGAGCTTTCGGTGAAAGTTAATAAACCTGCAGTGGAGGAAGAACCGGAAGGAGAAACATGAGCGTAGTAAACATGAAGCACCTGCTCGAGGCAGGCGTACATTTTGGCCACCAGACCAAGAGGTGGAACCCGAGGATGAGACAGTTCATTTTCACAGCAAGGAACGGCATCCACATCATCGACCTCCGCATCACAGCTGAAAAGTGCGAAGAGGCATACGCAAGAGTCAGGGACATCGCTTCAAGAGGCGGAAACATTATCTTCGTCGGAACAAAGAAACAAGCCCAGGACATCGTGAAGGAAGAGGCAAAGCGTTGTGGTGCCCATTATGTAAACCAGAGATGGTTCGGTGGCACCCTCACAAACTTCACAACAATCCACACAAGAATCGAAAAACTCCGCGACCTTGAGGAAAGGGAAGTCACAGGCGAACTCAAGAGACTCCCGATCAAGGAATACATGAGGATCAAGAACCTCCGCGACAAGCTCACAAAGTTCCTCGATGGCCTCAAGCACATGGACACTCTTCCAGAGGCAATCTTTGTCACAGACACAATCAAGGATCACGCAGCCGTCATTGAAGCAAGGAAGATTGGCATCACAGTCATCGGCATCACTGACACAAACTCAGACCCAGAAGAAGTCGATATCCCAATCCCTGGAAACGACGACGCAATCAGATCAATAAAGTTCTTCACCCAGCTGATCGCAAACGCAATGATCGAAGGCAGGGAAGGCGTTGACCAGGTTCCAGCTGAAACACACAGCAAGGTAGAGGAAACCGAAGACATCGAGCCAGAAGAGGCAATGAAGGAAATTGAAAATATTCCGGCCGACACAATTCTTCACGAAGCTGAAGAAAAGTGGGCTGAATACGATGAGGAGGCATAAGCCATGTCGACAGAACTTGTTAAGCAGCTCAGAGAAGTAACCGGTGCAGGCATTCTCGAATGCAAAAAGGCACTTGAAGAAGCTGGAAACGACCTGGAAAAAGCCATTGACATCCTCAAGCAGAAGGGTGTTGTCAAGGCAGCAAAGAAAGCCGATAGGGACACAACTGAAGGCAGAATCGGCGTCGCAATCAGCTCAGACAGGAAGAAGCTGGTCCTTGTGAAGCTCGGATGCGAAACAGACTTTGTAGCCAAGAACTCCGAATTTATCGCACTTGCCGACAAGGTTGCTGCTGTTGCAATGGATAAGAACATCACATCGGTTGAACCGCTCCTTACAGAGAAGACGGCTGATGGAACAGTTGATGACACCGTCAAGGCAGCAATCGCCAAGATCGGTGAAAACATCAAAATCAACGACGTCCAGTTTGTGAAGGCCGACAAGGGCATCCTCGACGTATACCAGCACCAGGGTTCAAAGCTCGTGGTAGTGGTTGAAATCCTTGGCGATGAGTCGAAGAAGGACAACCTTGTCAAGCTCGCCCATGAACTCGCACTCCAGATTGCAATGGACAATCCGGAATTCGTTTGCAGGGAACAGGTTCCGGCAGACGTTGTCCAGCGCGAGAAGGACAATCTCATGGTTACCCCGGAAATCCAGTCCAAGCCGGAAGGCGTAAGGGGCAAGGTTGTTGAAGGCAAGCTCAGCGCATTCTTTGAAACATGCTGCCTTCTTGATCTTCCGTACATCAGGGAACAGAAAAGGAAAGTGCACGAAGTCGTCGCCGATACTGCAAAAGAAGTCGGCTCAAAAGTTGAAGTCGTGTGCTTCAAGAGAGTCTCCATCGGCAAATAACAGGCAGGCTTGCACCTGCCAGGCGGAGGAAATGTGCCTCGTTACAACAGGATACTGTTAAAACTTTCAGGCGAATCGCTGCTTGGTGAAAAGGGCTTCGGAATTGATGTAGATTTCATCACCAAAGTCGCCCAGGTGCTTGTCGAACTCCACAAAATGAACATCCAGATAGCCATCGTCGTTGGCGGTGGCAACATCTGGAGGGGAAAAGACGGAGTGGCGCTTGGCATGGACAAGGTCAATGCCGACTACATGGGAATGCTGGCAACGTGCATGAACGGACTGGCTCTCCAGACCGTAATAGAGAAGATGGGTGTTCCAACCCGCCTTCAGTCGGCAATTGCCATGCACCAGCTTGCAGAACCGTTTATCCAAAGAAGAGCAATCCGGCACCTGGAAAAGGGCCGGATTGTCATTTTTGCGGCAGGCACCGGAAATCCTTTCTTCTCAACCGATACCTCGGCAGCTTTGCGTGCTGCAGAAGTCAAGGCTGAATGCCTGCTAAAAGCCACAAAAATAGACGGTATCTACACCGATGATCCTGCAAAAAATCACGACAGCAAAAAGCTTGAACGTGTCACCTACACCGACATTCTGGCAAAAAACCTTCAGGTTATGGATGGTGCAGCTGTGGCTATCTGTCGTGAAAACGACATTCCAATAATTGTTTTCTCCCTTGTTGACCCCATGAATATAATAAAGGTTGTCAATGGAGAAAATATCGGTTCGACTGTGTATGGAGGTTAGAATGGACACAAAGGCAATTGAACAGAAGATGGAAAAGACCATCCAGTCCCTTCAGCAGAATTTTGTAGGTCTGCGGGCTGGCAGAGTCACACCGGCAATCGTTGCAAAAGTCACAATCGACGCCTACGGATCACAGATGCCACTGCCGCAGGTTGGCAACGTCGGCTGCCCGGATGGTAGAACCATTATCATTGAACCATGGGACAAAGGATTGATCAAGGAAGTCGTCACCGCCCTCCAGAAAGCAAACCTTGGTGCAAACCCGATTTCAGATGGTAATCTTGTTCGTCTCCCATTCCCGCCGCTTTCTCAGGAACGCAGGCAGGAACTGGCGAAAATGGTGAAAAAATACGGCGAGGAAGCCAAAGTCGCAATCAGAAACATCCGTCGTGACCTCATCGAGGACGCAAAGAAATCCGAAAAAAACAAGGAAATCTCCGAGGACGAACGCTTCAAAAGAGAAGACGAAATCTCAAAATGCGCCGACAAGTTCACAAAAGAGATAGACAAACTCATTCTCGCAAAAGAGAAGGAGATTCTTGAGAGCTGACCCGAAGTTGCCAGAACACGTAGCCATCATAATGGATGGTAATGGGAGATGGGCGGTTGGCAGAGGGTTGCAGAGGGTTGCTGGCCACAAGCGTGGTGTACTCTCGGTCAGATCAACAGTTGAGAAAGCTGCGCAAGTTGGCATCAAGGTATTAACGCTCTATTGCTTTTCAACGGAGAACTGGAAGCGCGATCCGGCCGAAGTTGAATTTCTGATGAACACGTTCCTTGAAACCCTATTTGAGGAACGTCCAATGATACTAAATAACAACATCCGTTTCAGACTTATCGGCGACAGGTCAAAACTCTCGGAAGCTCTCGTTAAGGCAGCTGAAAATTTGGAGATAGAGTCGTCTGTCAATTCTGGCATGTGGCTTTTGCTTGCCATAAACTATGGGGGCAGGAACGAGTTACTTTCGGCGTTCAAGCAGATTGTATCTGAAGGGGTAAAGTCCGAGGAGATCACAGGGCAGATAATCTCAGACCATCTCTACACGAAAGGGATTCCAGACCCGGACATTGTCATAAGAACTTCAGGCGAGATGAGGATTTCTAACTTTCTCATCTGGCAGTCGGCGTATTCAGAACTCATTTTCTTTAAGAAATACTGGCCTGATTTTTCTGGTGCAGACCTCATGAAAGCCATAAAAATATATCAAAACCGCAACAGGAGGTTTGGAGGATAAAATGTCAAGAGTGGTTGTTGCACTGATTCTAGCGCCGGTTGTGCTTGCTCTGACGTATCTTTCGGGCTGGCCTTTTCTTGTAATGGTCTGTGTTTTTTCGACGCTGGTGGTTTTCGAGGCTGCAAAGGTCATCAAAAAAACCGGCTCAAAACCAGAGATTCTTTTGCTTGTTCCGGCAAACCTTGCCATCCAGATTGCCGTCTATTTTCAATACTGGAAACTGATACCTTTCGTGGTTTTTGTATTCATCTCAATCCTGTTCATCATCGAAATCATCAAGGGAAATATAACAGGAGCAAGCGGCAGGATAGGAGCCAATCTCGTGGCCCTGGCAATCGGTAGTCTGCTTGCTTTCCTCACTGTCATTGAATTTGTAGGTGCAACACCTGGTGAAAAAGCGCCTGGCTGGAGGCTTTTGTTTACACTCTTCTCCGGTGTATGGAGCTTTGACATCTTCAGCTATTATGGCGGAATCTTGGCCGGTAAACACAAACTCGTTCCAAAGGTCTCGCCGGGCAAAACCTGGGAAGGACTCATAATTGGTTTTATCCTCGGATTGGCCGTCACAATCACCGTCGGCCTCTTTCTGATAATCGTAAACAGGGATGTTTTCCCAAACTTCGACCTTGTGAGGCTGATCGCTGGAGGAATTGTCATCATTGGAGCATCACTGGTCGGCGACCTGAGCGAGTCGGTTCTCAAAAGGGATGCCAACATGAAAGACTCCGGCAAGATTCTCATCGGTCACGGCGGCGTTCTGGACAGGCTCGATTCAATCCTCTTCGCTGCCCCTGCATTCTATTTCTTCCTGGAGAAGGTTGTTCTTCCTTGAAACAGATTGCAATCATCGGAGCAACGGGATCAATCGGCAGGCAAACTCTTGAGGTTGTCGAACAGAATTTCTCGAGCTTCAAAGTGGTTGCGCTTACGGCTGACCGGTCTGATGAGCTGCTTGCTCAGCAGGCAACGAGGTTTGGCGTAAAAACCCTTTGCATGTACGATAGGGACGGCGCATCCAGACTAGCCACCAGAATCAAGGACGGAGCGATCCTTTACGGCGATGACGGCCTGAAAAGCATTGCAGAACTCGATCTCGATCTTCTCATCGTTGCCGGTAATGGCGCAGCCTGCATCGAACCAACATTTCTGGCTCTCTCAAAGGGAATTCCGGTGGCGCTGGCAACAAAAGAAGTTCTGGTCTGCGCTGGGCACCTTATAGACCGCCAAACCTATGATAACCTTGTAATCCCAATCGATTCTGAACCGTCAGCCATTTTCCAGTCACTGATTGGCGAAGACAAATTCAGAATAAAAGAAATTCTTTTGACAGCCTCTGGTGGCCCGTTCTTCTCAAAGGGTCTCAATTGGTCTGAACTCAGCCTCGTGAAACCGGAAGAAGCGCTGGCCCACCCAAGATGGAAAATGGGTCGGAAGATAACAATCGATTCTTCGACGCTCGTAAACAAAGCCCTTGAGATGATCGAAATCTCTTACATGTTCGGAATTGATCCCGGAATCATAAGGATCATGCTGCACAGGGAGTCGGAGATTCACTCAGGTGTGACCTTTGTTGATGGATCAATAAAGCTTCAAGCCTCACCGCCTGACATGCGATTGCCGATTTCGTACGCTTTAAACTACCCGGCACGCAATCTCACAACATTCCCCGGATTGAAGTTCCCCGTTCGCTGGGTGATGGAGGAGATGCCTGAAATCATGTCTCGGGCAATTGACCTTGGCAGACGTGCATGGAAAGCTGGCGCCTCGGGACTGATTTCACTGTGCGCCTCGGACGAGGCTGCCGTTGAGCTCTTTCTTGCAAAGAAACTGCCGTTCCACCTCATCCCAGAAATAATCGCAAAAACCCTTGCAGCAAACCAAACATTTGACACATCAACACCAAAAGCCTGCGTAGATTCATTCAGACAGGCAAAACAAACCGCAATGGAGATTGGAAAACGCTTATGTCTATCGTATTGAGCATTCTGCTGACACTTTTGATATTGAGCATCCTTGTTCTCGTCCACGAAATTGGACACTTTTTTGCCGCAAGGTCGATCGGTGTTCCGGTTGAGAGCTTCTCGATCGGCATGGGGCCGGTTGTCAAGCGCTGGAAATGGGCGAGATACGGCGACACTGAATTCAGGCTCTCGGCCGTTCCGTTTGGCGGATACGTCATGGTTGCCGGTGAAAGCGAAGTCAGCGACGATCCAAACAATTTCTATTCCAAAACTCCGTGGCAGCGCATCTGGTTTGCCGGCGCAGGCGTTATGATGAATGTTTTGCTGGCTGTAGTTATCTTTGTCTCTGGCTCATTGCTGGTGGGAGACGTTGGGATTCCTTACAATCAGGTTGGTATGCTCCAGCCTGGAGCGGCAAGAAACGCCGGAATAAAGCAGGGTGAATGGATTCTTCGTGTGAACGGCGTCGAAACGCCCCAGTGGATCGACATTCCTACTGAGATCAGAAAGCATCCAAACCAGGAAATAACCCTTCTTGTCGGCAAGGACACCGGTGAGGAGACAGTCACCGTTGTCGAATCAACAACATCAAAAATCTTCGGTCAAAATGAAGGTGCGTTCTCGCACATCGTCTGGCCTGCAGAAAAAGACCTTCAGGGCAACACGTTCTTGGTCATCGACGGCAAGTATTACCACCTGGATACAATCACAAAGATTGGCGAAAAGACAGTTGGCAACTGGTCTGAAACGGTTGAAGCCCTCAAGGCAATCGTTGCGCCAACCGAGCTGACATTTGGAAAAACGGTTGAAACGAGGGAAGTCAAGCTCACAACCGGAATCGGGCACGACGAGGAAGGTAAGGAAATAGGCTTAATAGGCGCTATCCCAACCGGATCAACTGTAAGACTGCCTTTCTTTGAAGCCATCTGGTTTGGCCTTCAGAAGTTCTGGTACACAATTGTCGGAGTCATTGCAGCAATAGGAAACCTGTTCAAAGGCAACTTTGAAAACATTGGCGGAGTCATAGCAATCGGTGACATGGTCGGACAATCTGCAAATCTTGGTCTCAGCTGGGTGTTCAACCTTGCCGGGCAACTCTCGGTCGCTCTTGCCATCTTCAACATTATCCCATTCCCAGGGCTTGATGGCAGCAGGATTTTCTTCAGCCTCATCGAGGGCATCACAAAGAAAAAACTCCCACGAGCGGTTGAAAACATCATTCACGGAGTAGGTTTCATAATACTAATGGTGCTCCTCGTAGCGCTCATCGGACGTGACCTGTTCCTGAGACTGTTTAAATGACAAAACCCGTCGCTGTCGGAAAACTGGTCATTGGAGGCGGGGCACCTGTTGCCGTGCAGTCAATGACGAAAACCGACACGAGGGATGCAAAGGCAACAACAGAACAAATAAACCGGCTTGCAAGACTCGGCTGCGAGCTGGTGAGGTGTGCGGTTCCAGACATGGAAGCTGCACAGTCGCTTAAAGAAATAGTTAAATCGAGTCCAATTCCAGTGTGTGCCGACATTCATTTCGATGGCAGGCTGGCGTTGGCTTCTCTCGATGCAGGAGTGCAGAAACTCAGGCTGAACCCGGGAAATATCCGCGACAAGGACATGGTCAGGGTCATCGCCAGGGAGTGCTTGCAAAGAGGGGTCCCAATCCGTATAGGTGTTAATGCAGGCTCCCTTCCCCACGGTGGAGACGTCGCCAAGGCGCTCGTCGATGCCGCAATCAAAGAGGCAGGGATTTTGGAGGACGCAGGATGTGGATCTATCTTAATCTCGGTGAAAACCTCTGATATAGAGGCAACCATCAGAGCCAACAGGCTCCTGGCACAATCCTGCAATTATCCTTTGCACATTGGTCTGACTGAAGCCGGCACACTGGTTTCGGGACTGATTCGATCAGCAAAAGCCCTGATGCCGCTCTTGGAAGAAGGCATCGGTGACACGATAAGGGTCTCATTGACTGAAGACCCTGAACAAGAGGTAAACGCAGCGTGGGAACTGCTTGAAGTGACAGGCAGGCGTCATGCAAGACCAATAATCATCTCTTGCCCCACATGCGGAAGGACTCACGGAAAGCTAAGGGAGAGAGTGCAGGAAGTCCAGCAGTCGCTCACAGGCATAACAGGCATCACCGTTGCAGTCATGGGCTGCGAGGTCAACGGACCGGGTGAGGCGAAGGATGCCGACTGTGGGATAGCGTTTGGTGAGTCGAAGGCGATGGTGGTTGAGGAAGGCAATATCGTTGGGGTTTATCCACACGAAAAAGCCATTGAAACACTCACTCAAATCGCAAGGAGATTGTATGAATCAAAAAATATATTGCGTGGGGCTAAGGCTTAAAGAGGACGACCAGCAGGAGGCGATGGAATCGTTTCGCGAGCTTGTTTCGCTTGCCCAGACGCTTGACTACACAATTGTCGGCCAGAATTTCCAGGTAATCAGGGAGCCAAACCATTCCCATTTTATCGGCAAGGGCAAGGTGACCGAGATTGGGCTGGAAGTGACACAACTTAAGCCTGATGTTGTTTTTGTCGACTATCACCTCACACCGCTTCAGAGCCGAAACCTCGAGGAGGACTGGAATGTTCCGGTCATCGACCGGTCGGGGCTGATCATTGAAGTGTTCAGAAAACACGCCACGACAAACGAAGGAAAGCTTCAGGTGGAGCTTGCCAAACTGAGGTACCAGCTTCCAAGGCTGACCCAGAAGAATCTGGCTTACGACCAGCAGGTTGGCGGTGGCGCTGTCACCAGAGGCTCCGGCGAAAGAGCCATCGAACTTGAAAAAAGGCATCTCAAGGAACGCATCAGGAAGCTCGAAGGCAGAATCAAGGTGCTCGCAAAAAACAGGCAGACACGGTCGAAGCAAAGGCTTAAAACGAATCTTCCGATTGTCGCACTAGTTGGTTACACGAACGCCGGAAAATCGACGCTCATGAACGCTCTGACCGGTGCAAACGTACTCATTGAAAACAAGCTGTTTTCGACGCTCGACACGACTGTCAGGCAGAGGATGATCGGTGAAAGAAAAGTTCTTTTCGTCGATACGGTCGGTTTTATCAGGAACCTCCCGCACGAGCTGATTGCAGCGTTCAAATCAACGCTTGAGGAAGTCCTCTCCGCCTGGCTCATCGTCCATGTTTTCGACAGCTCTGACCTGGACTACGAAAGGCATATAGAGATCACCGAGAACGTTCTTGCCGATCTTGGGGCGGATTGCATTCCCAAGATGCTGGTGGCGAATAAATCTGATCTGATTGGTAGCGAACAAAGACAGCAAATTGAATCGATGGTTAAACCGGACATATTCATAAGCGCTTCAGAAAAATCCGGCACTGACGTACTGCTTGACATGGTTTCAAACCAGCTTGACGAACTTTGAACTTAAGGCCTGTTTACCAAAAAAACAGGCCTTCCATTGTATAATCGTACAAAAGGAGATCGCATAACGATGAAAAAAAGACTCTTGATGTTAATGGTTCTGCTCATGGTTTTCTCGCTTCTTCCCGGAATGTCTGGAAAGAGCGCAGCCAAAGTCACATTCTTCCAGCCTGATGTATCAGACAAGATTATAAACAGCTTCATTGATATTGACGCAAACAAGCTGGTTGATGTTGTCATCTGGGCCAACAGGCCAATTGACAGCGAACTGGGCACACTTTCCCAGTCGTTTACCAGCCACCCCAAATTTGGCTGTTACGTCGCCAAAGTCACGAAATCAGAATTCGAATCACTCCAGCAGCTTCCGGGAGTGTCAAGGATAACTGAAAACTACAAGATTTCTGCTCCACAGGTCAAAGTCTCTGAACCTGAAGAAGCAACCAACAACTGGGGTCTTGATGATCTTGGAGTCAGGAAACTCTGGGAAAAGGGCATTACAGGCAAGGGCGTAACCGTTGGCCTTCTCGATACCGGTATTGATGCAGAACATCCTGCCCTCAAGAGAAAGGTTGAAAAGTTCGTCATGTTCCAGCTTGACGGCACAAAGGTTGACAGCAAGCCGTTTGACAATGTTGGTCATGGAACACACTGCGCCGGAATCATCTGCGGTTCAGACCCGAAGACAAAAAATGGTCCGGGTGTTGCTCCTGATGCAAAGCTCATCGTCGGTTCAGTCCTCCCAAACGGCAACGGTATGTTCGCCCAGGTTCTTGGAGGCATGGAATGGATTCTCGATCCTGACGGCGATCCGAAAACAGATGACGCTCCACCAATCGTCTCAATGTCACTTGGCGGCATTCCCGACCCGGACATGACAAAAATTGCCGACATGTTCCAGAGACAGGGAGTGTTGCTGGTCTCATCAATTGGAAACGACGGAGTTGGAGTCATGGGCTCACCGGGTTCAATCCCATCAGTCTTCTCGGTCGGTTCGTACGACAAGGACAGAAAGATTGCCTACTCTTCAGGTGGCGGAATCATCGACTGGGAGATGGATCCTTATCATGACATCTCAGTCACAAAACCAGACATTGCAGCACCAGGCGTTGATGTTTACTCATGCTTCCCGGGTGGTGAATATGTCGAGCTTTCTGGCACGTCGATGGCCTGCCCGCATGTTGCAGGCTCCTCTGCGCTGCTTCTGTCGGCAAACAAAGACCTCACAAACAATGACATTGCCAATGTCCTCGCAAAATCAGCAGATGATCTAGGCAAAAAGGGCTGGGATCAGCGTTGGGGCAATGGCGCAATCAATGTAAACAGGGCATTCGACAACCTTACAAAGCTTGCAAGACTCAAGGTCAATGTCAGCGAAAAACCGGAAGAACCGGTTGTCATCAAGATCAACGACAGCATTTACAGAACCGACAGGTCAACCGAGTTCATGCTCGATCCAGGCGATGTCAACGTTACTGTCACCTCATTCGGCTGCGCAACAGTCGACAAGAAGGTTACGCTCAAGGCCGGAACTCCCCAGACACTCTCGTTTGATGCCTCAAAGCTTCCGACCGTGACTTACAAGGGAACACTCGTTGGTGCCAACGGTGAAAACGCAATCGGTACAATCAAGATTCCGGGTGCCCCGAAGGTCTACACAACAGATGAGGAAGGCGATTTCGAGATCACACTTCCCAAGATGCAGTTCAATGCTGAATTCTGGGCGATTGGCTTCAAAACTTTGAAAGCTTCCATCGATCTTACGACAAACTACGAAAAAGTGATCAAGCTCAAACCGGCCAAGATTCTTGTTGCCACATCCCAGCTTGTCACTCCAAACTCATCGTTCAACCGCAGGTTTGACAAGTATTGCTACAGGGCGATGGATGACCTTGGACTCGATTATTGTTCGGTGAATCCGCGCGATTTCAAAGTCACTTATGACATGATCAAGGGTTTCGACAGGGTTTATTGGTTTGCCGGTGAAGCCTCGCTTAAAGTCAACGATGCAAACACTCTTCACAAATATCTTCTCAATGGAGGCAAGCTGCTTCTCTCTGGCAGAAACCTGCTTTATTACGAAGTCTACAGACGTGACCACAACTTCACCCAGTACCATTTCCAGGTCAGGGCTTTCCCTGATGACACCTACACAACAACTTCTGTTGGAATTCCAAAAGATGAGTTGGGCGACGGTCTCGCACTCTCACTTTCAGGCGGTGACGGCGCAACAAACCAGATCGGTTATGACACCTTCAATGTTGCAAGCCCAGCTAAAAACGTGATTCCCTTCATGGCAGTCCTGACTCCAAGCGACAGGACTCTTGGCGACTACGGTTATTCTGGTGTCAGGATAATCTCGCCGACCTACCTTGGAGTTTATCTTTCATTCGGAATTGAAGGCATCGGAAACAATGCCGGCAGGAAAACCCTCCTCCAGAGAATTGATCAGTGGTTCAATTCGTATGGTGGCGTGAATGCTTCATTTGTTGATGACAAGGGCAAGCCGGTTTTTGCGAAGGTTTCAATCGAAGGACTCCCCGACAACACAACCGACGACAATGGAAACCTCACCCTTTATTACCTTCCAAAGGGACAGGTTACGCTGAAGGTGAGTGCTGTTGGTTACGATGATCAGACCTTCAAGGCCGACATTGCAGAAGGCAAGATAAACAAAGTGCAGTTCCAGCTTGCAAACCCAAAGACCATCACAATCTCCGGCCAGGTCACAGACGCTGATGCAAAATCGCCGATGTCATGCCAGATAAAGGTTTATGGTAAGGATTCCCAGACCTTCAAGACGGACGATCAAGGAAAGTTCTCGATCACCCTTCCAAAGTTTGCCTACTCATTCAAGTTCTATAAAAAAGGCTATATCAACATCAATCAGCAGTACACAGATGATAACAGCAAGGTTGCCATCCAGATGGTCAAGTCGCCCAACTCTGTGGCATTTGTACAGCAGGTTTCACCAAGCTGGGAACCCATGGCTTTTGCGGGAATCACACAAACATATGAGAGGATTGCAAGAGAATCAGGGTACAACCTTGAAAGCATCTCCATCAGACCAGACCAGAAAATTGAAGCAGAAGACCTTGAACAGTACCAGAGCCTCATCTGGTACTGTGGTTTCAACGATGAAGTTGGCGGTGACTGGTGGTTTGACGCAATCACAAAGTATGTCAAGGGTGGCGGAAAACTTGCCTTGATTGGCTCCTATGTTCCGACAGCGCTCAATGACAGGCCTGAACTTGCAAAACTCCTTGGACTCGAACTAGACACCGATGACACCCAGATCTATACGGTCATGGGTGTTGATGGTGACCCGATCAGCGATGGATTGCTGTATTCGCTCTGGCATCCATACCTCAGACAGGGCTTCATTGCCCAGTCACCATCGATGAAGCCTGTTGGCAATGGCATCTCTTGCTTCAATCTGCCAGGTTCTTCATCGGCTGCCATAAGAGTCAAGACCGACAAGCAGACAACACTCGTCATGGCGTTTGGATTTGAGCAACTCTTCACATCCCGTGCCGAAGACAACACCCTGTTCAAGAGAATTGTCGACTACCTCAAATAAACACTGAATTTAACTACAAAAGCCCCTTCCAGCGGAAGGGGCTTTTCTTTTTCGGATACTGATCAATAAAAAAGCCCCTGAGGTTACCCAGGGGCTTTGGGATTCCGGTGAGAAACTCAGATTGTGTCTGTGATTGCCTTGTCGAGAACCGGGTACTTGGAAAGCCAGGCTCTTCTCTCTTCCCTGAGTTTGTCGTTCATGACCTTGATCTGGTCTGCGCTGTAGTAGTTGGCTGGATCAAATCGTTTCATGTCAACGCCTGGAACTTCTGCTGGCACTTCGTATCCCCAGTATTCGTCCTTGCGCCACTTGACGTTGTCCTTTGCGATGTTTGTGAGGAACGATGCTGAGTCAACAACCGTGATTTTTTCCTTGCCACCGATTTTTCCGGTGTTGAGGAGGTAGCACTTCATGTGAGGGTTTGCCTTGAGGATATTCATGATGTAGTTGCCTTCATCGTCGCATGGGCCGACAATAAACGGGTTTGTTCCGACTTCGCGCTTGCTCTGGCCAGCCTTTGTCGGGTCACCGGCTGAGGTTTCGATGGATTCACCGAGCATGAAGAATGCAGCGCCCTGTTCCGGTGTGAGTCTTACCAGTGGAGGGATGATGTCTTCACGACGTGTGATGAAAACCATGAGGTCGCATCTTGGAATATCGATCTGGTTGTCGGTGTACATGACATCGGATCTCTGGACGATTCCACGACCGTTTGAGGTGAGCTGTGCGTTGTCAAAGTCCACCGATCCGTCATCATTGACCCAGACGTTTTCAAGAACTGCGTTTGGTGATGTGGCTGCCTTGTAAAGAACTGGCTGTCCCTTTGGCTCGAGACCCTCTGTTTTGATGTAGTAGCTGTTCTCGGTTCCGATGCACCTTGTGTCAGGATACATGAAGACCACGTCGTCTTGGCGTATTACTACGCCTTCTTCGCCCTGAAGGAAGTGGTGGTGACATGTGAGGGTGGTTTTGCCGGTGCCTGAGAGTCCGAAAAGGATCATGCCTTTTTCAACGATCTTGCCGTTGTTGTCTTTGATGCGGAGAATCTTTGAACCGGCGTGGAGGCCAAGCCCGCCCTTCATCTTCGTGCGATACATGCCCATCCTGAGGAATGATTTTTTCACTTCGCCGAAATAGTCAGTGCCAAGGATGTACGTCACGCCATCAATTGGATCGATAATAATCTTTCTCTCAGGCCATTCCGGGATGTCAACTGATGTGAGCGGTTTTTCTGTGAGGTTCTTTTCCTGTGGAAGGAAGAGGTTTGACCACATGAATGGGAGTCTCGGGAAGGCAACCGTTGTGTAGAGATTGCATGGAATCTTGTAACCGTCTGTCATGCAAAGCTGTCTCTGGGTCAGGATCACTTCCCTGTCCTTGAGATACTCCCTGACCTTGAGCAGTGTCTGAACCTGGTCTGCCGTCGGTTCGATGCCTGTCACTTCCGTGTTTTTGGCTGAACGGTTTTTCACCTTCGAGGTGTACATCGGTGAGCCAAAAACGGTTGTCTTTTCATCTGCCTTGCCCATCTTCCTGAGTTCGTCAGTTGACAGGTTCACGAGGAGCTTTCCAGCTTCAATCGGTTTTGTAAAAATGTCCATTCTTCCTCCTAGTTATTGCCCTACAGATTTTTTTATAAATTCGACAACCTGTCCGGTTGGGGTGCCAGGGCCAAAAACTTCAGAAACGCCGAGTTTTTTAAGCTCCACTGCATCCTCTTCCGGTATGATCCCGCCTACGAAGAGCGTTTTTGATACGCCATTTTCTTTGAGTTTTTCGATGATCTTTGGAACGATGGTCATATGTGCACCAGAGAGGATTGAGATGCCAATAACGTCAACATTCTCCTGGATTGCAGTTCTGACGATCATTTCCGGCGTCTGGTGGAGGCCCGTGTAGACGACTTCCATTCCAGCATCCCTGAGAGCCTGCGCGATAACCTTTGCGCCTCTGTCATGTCCATCAAGACCCGGTTTGGCAACCAACACTTTTATTTGCATTTTCCTTCCTCCAATACTTCCAACCAAAGATTTCTGGCAACTTCCCACGGAGGTTGTCCAAGCTCAATGGCTTTTTCTGATATTTTTTCTTTCAATGGTTCATAAGAGCTGCCAAAGATGTTGCTGATAAGCCAGAAATCAACCTCTGACTGGTATCGCTCGCGAATTTTGGCCGCACGCTCGTTTGTTTTGATCATGAACTCCATGTGATTCTTTATCTGCTCGAAGAGTTCAGCGATTCCCTTGTCTTCTTTGGCGACTGTTCTGACAATTGGCGGTATCCAGGGCTTTCTCCAAAGTGAAACTGCAAACTGAAGCTCTGCCTCCAGTTGTTCCGTCCCGATTTTTTCTGACTTGTTGATGCAGAATATGTCTGCACCTTCCAGGAGTCCGGCTTTCATCATCTGGATCGAATCGCCTGAATCGGGTGTCATTACGACCACAACCGTGTCTGATTTGGTTACCACATCAACCTCGGTTTGGCCTACACCAACGGTCTCGATGATGATGACCGGGTAGCCGCAGATGTCGAGGAAATCAGCCACAATCGATGATTTGGGAGCCATTCCGCCCAGATGTCCGCGAGTTGCCATTGATCTGATGAAAACGCCGTTGTCGGTAAAATGTTGTGCCATTCTGGTCCTGTCACCAAGCAAGGCACCGTGGGTGTATGGTGAGCTCGGATCACAGGCGATGATGGCCACTCGTTTGTCCTGTCTTCTGACAACAGAGATCAGCCTTGAAATAAGCGTGCTTTTCCCTGCGCCAGGTGAACCTGTGATTCCGATTCTGTGTGCTTTTCCTATTTTGTGGTAATTTCCACCGAAAACGATGTCAGGGTCTCCGCCATTCTCAAGATATGATATTACTTCAGCCTGAGCGCCATGATGACCCTCAAGCGCATATCTTACTGTTTCAGAACTCAACGCCCTGCCTGGCATCCAACCCCTCGGTATTGAAATAGTGTTTTATTTCTTTCATTTCAGTTACAAGATCGGCTGCATCGATGAGCTCCGGTGCAGCGTACCTGCCAGTGAAAACCAGCTCTGTTTTTGCATTTCTGACAGCAACAGTCTGAAGAACATCGGTCAGTTCAAGGAGTCCGAACTTGAGAGCAACGTTTATCTCGTCGGCAATGACCATGTCCCAATCACCGGAAATGACGGCTTCATGAAGTTCATCCAGCCCTTTTCTGGCGATGTCGAAGTCTGCCTGTGTGGGTTTTGTTGGATTGATGAAGCCGGGTCTGCCAAACTGCATGATTGTTATACCAAGTTTCTTTGCACTGATTATCTCCCCGTACTCCAACGATCCCTTCATGAACTGGATGATCAGAACCTTCATCCCCTGTCCGGCACAACGCATGGCCAATCCGAAGGAAGCAGTGGATTTTCCCTTGCCATTTCCAGTATAAATCTGAAATTTGCCGTTGTTCACGTTCAAATAATAAATGTGGCAATGGCAATGTCAACTGTTGATTAGATTTAGACCGGTAATATAATGTTGGCATGCCGGGCAAAGGATACAAGGTCAGAAGAGCAATTCTAAGGATTATGCTTTTTCTTTGCTTTTTAGTGGTTTTTTACTTTCTTGTCAGGCCATTGGCCGTTATTGATCACAAAATTGCCGGACTTCTGGAGGAAAATGTCAGGTTAAAGGCTGAAAAGAAACGTATCGAGGCAGACCTGTCGAAACTGGATACTGAAATTGAAAAAGGAAAAACACTTGCAGGTTTTGAGCTAAAGGCAAGAGAACGCCTGCAGATGGTTTATGAAGGTGAACAGATCTATATTTGCAAAGACCCAAATGGCATGGACCTCAAACCCGATAACGAAATCAACCTGATCCAGACTGACATAAAGGAAAAATCAGTTTTTGCGAAGGTCTGGGATATGATCCTCAGCATCTTCAGATGATAGCAGACTGTTAATTATAGAGTAGATAAATAAATTCATGTTTTTACTACGGCCTCGTTCATTAAATCGTTTATGTTGAAACTTTGGGGAATTGGTGTAAACTTCTGAAAACTTCAAGACGGCGAGGTAGCTCAGTGGTCAGAGCACGCGGCTCATACCCGCGGTGTCGTGGGTTCAAATCCCTCCCTCGCCATTTTTATTTGGTCTCATCAACAATTATTCAAATCAACATTTAACCATATAGTCAGCTAATTTACACGAATATTTTCCGAAAATTTCACGTGATGTTTAAAAATGTAAAGTCGTTATAAGAAATGAAAACTAACAGAAAATATGAATATTATTATATTAATTTGAATATTAAAAAATGCTATTGAAAAAGAAAATTATTATGCAAAAATATTAGTATGAGCAGACAGGTATCGACACTAGGCGACTTTTTAAACCAGAGAAGGCTTTCCAAGAAAGTGACATTTTCACAGCTTGCAAAAGCCTGCAAGATGGCGACCCCGACCATCTGGAAGGTGATCAAGGACAGGGCAAAACCAAAAGATTTGACCCTCCAGGCCCTTTCCGAAGCCCTCGATGTCTCCGTCTCAGAGCTGTTCGAAATGAGGGACAAGACCCCTTATAAGACAAGCAAAAGGCGTCCAGGCAGACCACCCAAAATGAGGGAGGCTGTAACTGAAACGCAGATTGATAAGGGGAAGCTTATCGAAACCATCAAGAATTCGAAGCTTTCAGACCAGACGATCGAAGCGTTGTATTATCTTGTTTCAACTCTCTGATTCAGAGCGTTGTTCAGGATAAGTTGTTTAAATCTTAAGGTACCCTTTTGGAGAGGTGATCTTTCAATGATCATTTCTCCTTTTTAAATTTATTGGAGATTATTCTGAATCTCCTGGTCAAGTTTTTCCAGATTATTTCTTAACTCAACCAAATCAATAAATGATGCTGTTTTGTCTTGTCTCCTTAGTGTTCCCTCCAGCTTGACGATCGATTTGTGAAGGTCTTCAACATATGCCATTCCTTTGATTGTGTGTGTTATCTTCAAGGCTTGTGTGAATTCTCCAGTATTGATGAGCTCTTCCAGGTCTCCAAGCGACTTGATGCTTGTTTGAACAAAGTTGCCAAGGAATTCTCTGAGCTTTTCAGGATCGATGAGCAGACGTTCAGCAAGCTTTTCAATGACACCCTTCTGGCTGTCAAGATGTGATTTGTAGATCGCTTTTGAAAGTGCTGTCAGAAGATCGCCCATTTTGAACGGTTTTGCCACGAAGTCGTCCATGCCGGCGTTTAGACACCGTTCCCTGTCTTCCTTTGTAGCATAGGCTGTCAGAGCGATGATTGGAAGCCTCGTCCGAGTCGAGGTTTCTTCGAAATATCTCATCTGCATGGTGGCATCAAGTCCAGAGAGGTCTGGCATCTGCACGTCCATCAGACAGGCATCAAGCTCACCCTGTTTCATGATGTCGACAGCTTCGATTCCGCTTGTTGAAACCAGAACCTGGCAGCCCATTCTCACCAAAATATCTCGCAAAAGCACTATATTGAGCTGATTGTCCTCAACAATCAGTACTTTTTTGCCAGCCAGGTTCAGGAATGCCAACTCTGGTTCCTCAGGGAAGAGTTTTGAAATCGCAGTGATTATTGTGTTTCGCTCAAGAGGCCTCTTGACTCCTGCAATCTTTTGCCCTTCAGTTTCTGTCCCGACTACTATGACCGGTATCTGGTCAGACAATTCTTTGTGCTTGCATTCCTCAAACAATTCCGCTTCGGTGACGATCAATTTCAGGAACTTGATGTTTTCAGGTAAACTGTCAGCTATGTGAATGTTCAAGGTGGTATGAAACAGAACTGATTTGACAATTTCGACTTCTTCAGGATTCTTCAGACAGACGACAACATCTTTGGATTTTGCGATTCTGATTGACTGACTCATGACTCGTTCGAGATCAAAGACTATCCTGAACAGCGTTCCAGGATTTTTTTTGTCGATTATCCTTATTGAACCATTCATTTTTTCGATCAGACCCCTGACGATCGCCAGACCGAGACCGGTTCCGCCAAACTTCCTTGTGGCCGAACTGTCAACTTGCATGAATGGCTCGAAGACAGTGTCCCTCATTTCTGGTGGAATTCCAATGCCGGTGTCATCGACATCTATTGTCACTGAATCGTGCGATCCCTCTCCCCTTTGGATTTTGAGGGTTACGGTTATTACACCATTTTTTGTGAATTTTACGGCGTTGCCAAGCAGATTGATCATGATCTGCTTGAATCTGTCAGGATCAATCATGTAAACGGAAGGTTCGTTTGAGAAGTTGAAAACAATTGTGTTTTGAAGCTCCTGGCTGTGTGGTTCGGTCAGCAGGATGCTGTCCCTGATCAGGTTTGCGATGTCTTGTGCTGACTGATCAATGACAATTTTACCGGCTTCAATTTTTGAAATATCTAGCAGGCTTGCCGTCATAGAGTTCAAAGCCTGGGCTGCTGTTTCAATTGCACTTATGTACTGCCTTTGTTTTTCGTCCTTTACATCTCCAGAAAGCAGCTGGACGAATCCGAGCAACGCGTTGAGAGGGGTTCTGATCTCGTGGGACATGTTTGCCAGGAATTCAGACTTGGCCGATGATGCAGATTGAGCCTGACTGATTGCCTGCTTCAGTTCAAACTCGACCATCTTTGTGATGGTGATGTCTTCAAAGATCAGCTGAATTCTGTGAATTGCACCGTTCTCATCGTGGAACGGTGTGGCATAGACGACAACATAAATCTGGGACTCGTTTATATTTACCTGCCGTTCAGAAATAAGAGTCTCGTTCTCAGATATACACTTTGAAATGTCCTCGGTTATCTCCGATTTTGAGAACAATTGATTGGCGAGCATGTTCAGACCGATGATATCGTCGCTTTCCTCAAAGCCAAACATCTGTAGAAAAGCTTTGTTTGCACTGACAACCTTGCCGTCACGTTCAATGAACAGTGTGCCCAGGGGTGAGTTTTCCACCAACAATCTGTATCTTTCCTCCGACTCCATGATTGCCTTGTTGGCAAGCTTGAGTGGCGTAATGTCCTGGAGTGAGGCAAAAGCGCAGTCTTTCCCGGAGAATTTTATTGTCTTGAACGAATAGAGTATGTCAATGGCAGGGTCTTTTTTGGGGGTGTATGTAGCGATCCTGTCCCTGATCACTCCATATTCCTTCAAATCAGAGATGAGAATTGAATAGCTTGTGTCATCAAAAAGACCGATCGACTGAACCGAGGCGTTAGGCAAATTCTCAGCACCAAGGCCCAGCATCTTGTCCAGCTGGTCGTTGGAAAGGATGATTTTTCCTGTTGAAAGCTCGAAGATCGCTGAAGGGTATGTGGAGTTTACTACGACGTTTTTGAAACGTTCATCTGATTCCGAAAGTTCCCTTCTGATGTTTGAGAGCTCGGTGACATCGGTGAACTGGACGATATGCGCGTCGTCACCGCCAAGTTTGATGCGGCTTGAGCTTACAACTATGTTTCTTGGCAATCCCTTCAGATCTTTTATCACAATTTCGGTATTGGAAGTGTTGCCGTTTCTTGAGATGATATCGAAGAGTTCTGTGAGTTCATGGTTGTTTCTGAATAGTGTCAGAGATTTGTATGGCTCGCCAACCAGATTTTCACCGGTCAAACCTGAGAGTTTCACAAACTCATTGTTGCAGTCGGCGATACGCTCGAATTCTTTATCAACAATAACGATTCCTTGAGGAGACATGTTGAATATCGTGTGGAACTTGTTCTTTGTTCCTTCGAGCAGCCTTTCGGATGTCCTGAATGTTGTTATGTCCTGGAAAACAAAGATCAGTTGTCTGTTTTCTGTAATTGATATTCTTGATGTAAAAGTTTTTTTTATTCCGCTGAGTTCAGCGTCAAATTCGAATGACTGGCATTTACCGCTGGTTTTGACATGGTCGACAGCCTCCCGGGTCTGTTTCTTTATTGTCTCCGGAAGGAAAATGGTGAGGCTTTTGCCGCAAAGCTCCTTTTGGTCAACTTTTGAGGTAAGGGCTAACCCGTTCTCAGCGTCTATGATGATTCCGTCAAGATCGGTGATGATAATATACTCCGGCAGGGAACGGATGATGGCACGGCTCAGCTCCTCACTGATTCTGAGCTTCTGCTGGGCATGTTTCATTTCAGAAACATCCTGTGCTGTTGTTATTGCTAGTCTTTCGTTACGGGCGAAAACGGCTTCACCAGAGAGGAGAACATCCTTGTTTTCGCCTGTCTTGGTTACGATAGTTGTTTCGAAACCGATAATCCTCCCGTTTCTGATGATCTTGTCAATAAATTCCTTTCTGTTCTCAGGGTTTTCATAAAGCTCGATTTCTGTTGAGCTTTTCCCGATGACCTCATCTGCCCTCCAGCCGGTCAGAAGCGTGAACCCATTGCTTGTTTCGAGGAATTCTCCGGTTTTCAGGGAAATGACAGCCATCGAAATTGGTGATTCTTTTATGAAAAGCTTGTAGTTTTCGATGTCATTTTCGACCTTGTCACGAGTTTCGTTGCCAATTGCTGTGCCAACAGCCATTTCACCAAAGATCGAAAGTTGTCTGAGCTGGGTTTGGGTCAGGTTTATCTCTTTTTTTGCACTCTCGCAGCTTATAAAGCCCCAGAATGTGCCCTTTGTGAAAACCGGTGAAAGGTATGCAAAACGCAGACCTGTTTCAAAAAGACCCTCAAAAAAGCCGTTTATGGTTGAACCGTTTTTGATTCCAGGAATGACAAGCCTGAACGGGCTATTGTTGTAGTCAAACATCTGGTTGTCGGGGTCTGTAAGCCATTGCCTGAAAACAACAAGCTCTTCAACAAGTCCGTCGGAATCACACCTGACCTCGACAAGGCTTAACCTGTCGGCTTTTATGAAATTTCCGATGTCCGAGAGTGCCATGTCGATGCCTTCAAGCACCATTGGCTCTATGCTTATCCTGTGGATTCCGGAGAGGACTTTGTGGGCAAACGTCGCCTGTCTGGCCTCTTCCCTTGCTTTCTCGGCTGAGATGGCGCTTTCAGGCTGAAAAATGTGATGGTAGAGAACAGTTTGACCGGCTGTGAACTTGTCTGAGGAAAACACTATGTTTGTTGGCTGTGCACCTTCCGGTTGGAAAGCAAAAGATTCAGTTATTGGTCCTGATGATTTTTCGAGCATCTCCAGATGAGCGGCAACTGTGGATTTTACATTTGCCAGAAAATCGAGGTCAGCAAGTTTCTTGCCTGATTGCAGCCCTGAATTCGTGCCGATTATTTCGTCGAACTCCTCGTTTGACTCAATTATTGTGCCATCCTTGTCGGTGATGATGACTCCGGCGATGGCGCTTTTCTTTGGTTTAATCAGAAGAGTTGTGGGTTTTCTTACACGCCTGAGAATCATCTCAAGCATCGAGGAAATCATGCTCGAGCAGCATTCCAGCTGATAAAGCGCCTTGTCGGTGAAATCATGCCTTTTTCTGTCAGGAAAAACAAAGGCGCCGGCAAGATTCATGCCCATCACAACCGGTACGATCACCAGGCTTTTATAGCCAATTCTCGCAATCTCCCCCCAAGGGGCAGGGAGAGTGTCATTGATTACAAGAACATTCTTTGGAAGTGTTTTCAAAACTATTGATTCTATTGCTTTGAGCTGACGTTCAGGGATGTTGCCCAAAACTTCCGGCAATTCAGTTGAGCGCGACATGAAGCCTGCTAGGGGAAACGTAAAAAAATCGTTAAGCAGCTTTATGGTTTCTTTGATATAGTCAGTAGTTTTAAAATCCTTGTCAAGTTGAGCCAGAGCTTTGACTATATCCAAGTTCCCTCCTAATATTTCGTGCCTGTTACAAAAATAATCTTTGCCTGTTTTGTCGTTGCATCCCAGTTGACAGACGCACCAAGGAGTGTTGAGGCATCACGGAGAGGAATCAGCGTCCTACCTGAAACGATAACCGGTGAGCTGCTCATGTCAATATCCTTGCTGTCAACTACTGCCTTGCTGGAGCCAACGACCAGCTTGACGGAGTGATTTAGAACCTCGCACGTTACAGTCTTTGTTGCTTGTTCCCATGAGACAGTTCCCAAAAGTGGTTCGATGAGATATTTTGCCGGAATGAAGGTTCTACCGGAAATTACAGTCGGTTCGACAGTCATTAGCTGTTCTTTTCTGTCAAAGGTGAATTTCTTTGAGCCAAGAGTGAAAATTGTCGAGTGAGTGTTTTGAATGGGTTCAACTTTTTTTCCGCCCAAAACCCAGTCCAGATATTGCATTCCTCTGTTCCAGAACTCGTCCTGCCATTTTGGCGTGCAGTACATGAGTGTGTTTCTTGAGTTGGCTCTTGTCGGGATATGAGAGAGGAAGCTGCCGGTTTTTGCAGTGTCCCTGGATAAAAGTTCGAGCAAGCCCCAGTCGTACAGACCCAGCCTCAGACACTCCCACCTGATTGATGGCGTGAGGGTGTAGGACTCGTCGGGATAAATCATTGTCAAATCGCCTGGAGTGTAGGAACCGTCGCCAAGCCTCTGGTCAAAATCATCATAAGGATTTCCATAAACCGACTGATAGTCGGAGATTGCCAGAATTGCAGGTTTTCTCTGCTGGTTGAAGATGCCGGCAATGGTTTTGGCGAAACCATGACCACCCCAGTGAGGGCGTGGTTCCCAGGAGAGCATGGGCGCATCTGTGGCAGTATACTTCCAGTCAAAATCGCCAAAGTCAAAAATCTGCCTGGTAACAGGGCTGTGATCTCCAATTTCCTTGAATGTTGCTGCCGTGTCCGGCTTTCCAACCGCCTTGTTCAGGAGGTCGAGCAGATTCAGCTGGAGTACATCAAATTCGCCAATATCCCTACCTATGAAATATACTGGTGTGAAGCCGTTTTCTGCGAGTATTCCGCTTGTGTCGTTAATTGACTTGAGAAATTCTGCATCACCTTTTTTTGCATCAAGCATGCAATACATCCATGCCTTGCTGATGTCGACGTAAATTTCTTTTATTCCTGCTTTAGCTGCTATACCAACAAGCTTTGTAAAGTTCGGTGCATCCACGATGTAGCTGGGTCTGTCAATGCAAAACAGTGGCAGACAGATGCTTTTTATACCATGATCGACAATGTCTGCAAAATCCTTCTCGTACCTGCCCCAGGCTTGCTCCATGTCCTTTTTGCCTGATTTGGCTTCAAGAAAATGGTTTCTGGAGTGGAAGATCATTAGATTTTCAGGTTTTGGCAGCGACACATCTTTCACGTCAATGCTCAGTTTTATCTCGTAATCGCTGCTGTTGTCGGTTCGGATTCGAAGAGTGGTTGTGTATTTTCCCGGTTTGGCATCGTCAGGAACGATTGTGTCGATCCAGAAAAACTCTGTTTTACCCATTGTTATGACTGTTGTATTGCCTGGCTTGAGGCATTCTGGCACTTCGGTTTTGAGGTCAACGGATGCATCCCTGAACCAGCGCTTCTTCATGAAGCTGACGGTTGAAACGTTGGTTTTCAAAACATTGGAGCCGTTTTTCAAGGGGTTGTCGATGTTGAGCGTTACTTTGCCAAGGTCAAGGCCACCTGTGATTGCAAGCACAAACGGCATTCGCATCCCTTTTGTGCACACGAGATCAACATTTTTTACCAATTTGTCAAGTGGTGGAACCATCGTCCTGTCAAATTTTTCAGTGACCGGAACAATCCACGGGAGAACCTTTTCTGGATTGTCAACAGGCAGTCCCGGTCGTAATGGCCTGTTTCTGTTCTGTGGTTCGTAGGTTCCATCACCGAGGTAGATCGCATCCAGCCTCATCTTAAACGGTTTCAACGCCTCGATGAGCACAATCAGCTTGTACGTTGTCGGTTGGGCATAACGGAGGTTTGACGGCACACTGAAGCATTCCCATCTGTATGATACATCACCATAGCCAAGCCCACGCTTGATGTAGGTGTCGGTGGGTTTTGCGTCAGGATTGCTGAAGCTGTCAAGGTTTTCGCCCATGAAAGCAAGTAATGGCCTTCTTCCGTCAACGGCTGACCACGAAATCCACAGCTGGGTGAACTTCACGCCGTAATCGTCCCTGAAAGTGAATTCCACAGGCAGATAGCGGTTGTCATAAAGCTTGTAGCTGTCCCTGTCCGGGTCAAATTCGATGTTCAGGTACGATGAGTCAGAGGCTTCCTTGTCATAGCCGGAAGTGTAGGCTCCGTAAAGCTTTTGAAGACCTATCCAGCTGAACTCGTTGTCTTCAAGCCAGATGCCATGCCTGTCCAGAAAGTTCTGAAAACCTGAGATAGGAGCGATAAACATCAGTAACGTCAGTAAAAAAGCCAATTTTTTCATTGTTTCAACCTGCCAAAAAGAATCATTCTGGGCACCTCAAGGCCATAAGCCTTGCCGTCCCAGTCTCCATAAACCTGGTTAAATTCGATCCCAACCGATTTTCCCATCACCAACATCTCAGTTAGGGTAAACAGCCTTATTTCACGGTTATAGGTGGTTCTGGTGCCATCAGGGTGAACGAATGTCCGGTGGCATCTGTTGACTGATGTAGCGGGGTCAAAATGGTTACGCTCAAGGATGAGGAAGCCCTCCTTGTCCTTGTACCGGTCAACGATGAAGTGCCTGATTATGTATTCCCGGTTTTCTATGTCGATGACAACCTGGCCGTTCGGTTTCAAGGATCTTGCAATCTGGCTCAATATTTTCGTGTTTGTTGCATCGTCGAAGTAGCCAAAACTCGTCCAAAGGCTGGTCACGAGATCAAACTTTGCTGTTTCGCTGAATTTTCTGGAATCCTGGCATACAAAGCTTGCGTTTTCAAGGTTCGCTTGCTCTGCAGTTTCTCTGGCTTTCAAGATGTAAGTTTCGTTGAAGTCGTAGCCGGTTGCCTCAAAACCTCTTCTGGCGAACTCAAGCATGTGTCTTCCCAGCCCGCAGCCAAGATCGGCAACGACAGAACCTTTTTCAAGCCCGGTTTTCCCAATGATTAAAGACACCTGTTCAGACGTGCGTTTTTCGTCCAGATTCTCAAGGAAAAATCTGGCATAAAGATCATCAAAGTATTTTGCAGTCCAATCCATGCTGATATAGTTGTACCAATATCTGTTGTTTATTTCAACTTCCATGCTTTGCAAAAACAAAGGTTTGATGCTATCATCTGTCACATGCCGGAAACAAGAATTCCTCCGTTTTCAATTGAAGCCGAACAGGCAACCCTTGGCGGGTTGCTGGTCGACCCCGATGGTTTTGTGAAGATCAAGTCGTCAATTGCGGGCGACGATTTTTATGAACCAAGGCACCGCATAATTTTTTCAGCCATGATGGTTTTGTACGAATCAGGTAAGCCTGTCGACCTTCTCACTGTCACCGAGGCGCTAAAGAATTCGGGTCAGCTTGAAAAAGCAGGAGGAACCAGCTATCTCATGGATCTCACGGCAGCAACCCCAACATCAGCAAACATTGCCTATTACAGCGAAATTGTCGTTGAAAAATCAGTTCTGCGAAGGGTCATAGACACCGGTGGAACCATCGCCAAACTCGCCTATGAGGAAGGCGCAAACGCCGATGAGGTGCTTGACGAGGCCGAAAAAGCAATCTTTTCAATCTCAAGCTCAAACGCCAGAACCGGTTTTGTTCAGGTTCGTGAGTTGCTTTCTCCGGTTTTCAACCGAATCGAGGAGATAAACAAAAATAAATCAGGAATAACCGGCGTTCCAACCGGCTACTACGACCTGGACAAGATGACAGCCGGATTTCAAAAGTCAGACCTCATCATTTTGGCAGCCAGGCCATCTGTTGGAAAATCCTCATTTGGTCTCAACATTGCCTGCAACATCGCTTTGCGGGAGAAGAAACCGGTTGCCATATTCAGCCTTGAAATGTCGAAAGAGTCGCTTGTTGAGCGCATGATGGCCTCTGAAGCCAGAGTCAACGCGCAGGATATGAGGCGAGGAACCCTGAGCGACGACTCATGGCCAAAGATCAGCCATTGTATCGGTGAACTCTATAATGCACCAATATTTGTCGACGACACCCCGGAGCTTTCAGCACTTGAATTGAGGGCAAAAGCAAGAAAACTTGCCATGGAAAAAGGCCTGTCGCTTGTCATTATCGACTATCTGCAGCTCATGCACACAAAAATGAAGGTTGAAAACAGGGTTCAGGAAGTTTCGCAGATAACAAGATCGCTCAAGGCTCTGGCAAGGGAATTGAGCGTGCCCATCATCGTCCAGTCCCAGCTTTCACGAACCATTGAACAGCGCACGGATCACAAGCCTGTTCTTTCGGACTTGAGGGAATCAGGGTCAATCGAACAGGATGCCGACGTTGTAATGTTCCTCTCACCGCCTGGCTCCGAAAAGGACAGGCAGCTTGGCATCATCGACCTGATCCTGGCAAAACAGAGGAATGGCCCTGTTGGCACCATCAGACTCAAATTCATGCGCCAGTTCACCCGTTTTGAAAACATGACAGCTGGTGACGATGACGCGGTTGCGGTGGACTTCTGAACCAAAACGGCACCCTGACCGTCTCTGATGGTGGTGAAGGTGTTGGATGAAAATGAGCTTGTCAGGCTCGCAGCCTCAGGTGATGAAGAGGCTTTCATGATGCTTGCCTCATTATGCAAGGACACAATAGGCCGTGTCGCCTATTTCATAGCAAGAAATCGTGATGAGGCTGACGATATTGCATCGGAAGCATTCCTTCGAGCCTGGGTGCACATAAAGTCAAAAAAACCTGACATACCCTTCAGAATCTGGGTGGCGCGAATTGCAAAAAATCTTGCAATTGACAAATACAGGAGGAACAGACAGAATCTTCCCCAGGAGGAATGGTTTGAGCCGGATTTGCCAGCAGAGGTTATTGATGTGAGAAAGGCTCTGATTGATCTGCCTGTTGACCAAAGAATGGCAGTTACACTGATGTATTTTGATGACATGAGCGTTTCCGATATAGCCAAGGTGATGGGAATACCTGAAGGAACTGTAAAATCCAGGGTGTTTCTTGCCAAGGAAAAGATGAGAAAGAGGCTTGGAGATGATTGAGAACAGACTGAGAATGGCCAGACCTGAAGGGGTGCTCAGGGATGATTTCCTCGATCGCCTGAGAGTGGCTGTGAAAAATGCTGGACAGGCCGCAATTGCCAATCCCTTTGCCAGCGCTGCGGGATGGACGCTCGCAGGAATGGCTGCGTGCTTCACGCTCCTTGCGGCTGTTGGCAGACTTGATCTCTTGCCAGACATCGTCTCAAAGCTCGTTCGCTTCGTTGGGGGATCATGAAGGCGGTTCTTGACCAGCTGAGGCTGCTTTTTGTCAAGCCTTCACAGGCGGTGGACAGTAATCCTTCAATCATCGGATCGGTCAGCTGGACAGCCATCTTATTGTTTGCCACGTTTCTCCTCCTCTTCAAAAATGCTCTCAATCCAAGCATCGTAAGCGTTTCTCCGGTTCAGCTGTTTACAAGCGACAAAATCCTTGAATCGTTTCTGGAAAATGTCAGCGCTCAATTTCTGCTCCTTTGCATCCCGTTTGCGGTTGTTCTCGGTGCAGATGGTTTCAGGAAACTGCTCTCAAACCTGGCAATCCTGCAGATTCCGGCGCTCATCATGGCGGTTTTTGGTTTCCTGTACGAAACAGCATTCTGGCCACTCTACAAAACGCTTCCAATCTCAGGACTTCAGGCAAAGGCTGCCTTTGATGCCATATTCCTTCTTTATCCTGCGCTTTTGATGCTGTTCTATCGTTATGTAATCATCTGGATCGTGGCTGTCAAAGCCGGCGCAAACGGGAAGAAGGTGTTCCTGATGATTCTCATCCACGCTGCCCTTTGTGCCTGTTTGTTTTTCCTTGGAGGATTGATATGAAGCGTGCATGGATATGGATTCTGGTTGGTCTTGTAGTTTTTGCCGGCATCTATGCCCTTGTCTTTCCGCAAAGCCAGATGCCGGTTCGGATTTCCCTTCAAAAGCTGGATGTAAAGTACACGCCTGCCGATGATTACTATGTTGACAATGAAAAGCTGATAACTTCAAAAGGTGAAACAATTCCACTTCCAGAACCTTATGGTTTGCTACCTACTGGATTGTCCTGGGATGTACCAAAAATTGATGGTTACGAGGAAAAAGACGGCAAGGTTTATGTTTCCTTTGGTGGCAATCCGTATCTTTGGGACGGAAGCTGGCAAACAACCGATTACAAACCCAAACCACACGATGACTATGTTCAAAAGGACTATTCAACCTACAATTTCAAAGGCATCGAAAACGGGAATCTGATGCTCGAGTCGGTTGAAGGAGAAAAACTCCGGTTTGATCTTGAAAAAAATCTCTCCACGGGTGATTTCAAACCAGTGGTCAACTCTGTCGGTGCCAATGGCGTAAAGGTCAATGACAGTTTCTATTTTCCAACCGAACCCAACGACGGTCGCATTGAAAAGGTAAAAGATGGCGAACTGGTGGCAAAACTCGACCGATCAAGGCTTGATGTGCAAGCTGTCCCTATGTTCGTTACTTCTGACGGCAAATCCATCTTTACCGCCATCTGGTACATAGGAAGCCAGGAAAAACCAATGTCATCCATCCAGGTTTACGACCCTGATCTCAAATACATAACCGAATTTGGTGATTACAGGTTTGGTAAAAAAATAAGGGGTTTCGGGTACTCCAACTCAATGGTTCTGGCGCTTTGGGATGATGGTTTGCTCGAGGGCTTTTCAACCAGCGGTTTCCTGATGTTTTCTCAAAAAATTGCCGACGAATGCACTGGAATGATGATCGCAGGCGAAAGGATATTTGTTAAAGGAAACACCTGGATTGGTTTGCTTGGAATAACCGTTGTCAAGCCGGAAACACCGGTTTGGCCGAGGATTTTGGACGTTGGGCTGATCAACCGTGAAACCACACAGACCGTTACCATCATAACAAAAGCCGAACCAGAGCTTCAAATCAAGGGTTCAAACGTATCAATCATCGGCAATTCCAAACTTGGTGATGCCTGGAGAATTCAACTGCTGCTAAACCCCGTAGGATTGAAGGCTTTCGAAGAACACTCGTGCGAGTTGATTGTTGACATGGGCAAGATTCATGAGATAGTGCCGATCACTTTCACGCCATATCAGAAGGCCAGAAGATTCTACTGGATCGGCGAGTCTGCCGTTGATTCGGAGACCGGCGAAAGGCTTGATGCAAAAGCACTCGATAAGATTCCAGGCAAGAAGATCGAGAACCGGTTTTCAAAAGAGATAATCATTCTTTCACCGGAACCTGGGGCAGTGGTTGTCAAATGACAGCACTGGGCCACGTTTCTGGCTGGACGTATGAGGTGCGGTGACGTCCATGACCAGATGGGTCTCCTCGTTGTTTATACCCATCATCGTGGCTTTTCTGCATAGCGGCAGGCTTTTTTTGCTTTTTGGATAGTCGTTGATTACGGTGAATTCCCATTTGGATTTTGGTGGAGCCGTAAGGCAGCAGGCTTTTGCCCTGTTTTCGAATATGAATACCGGCTGTTCCGGGGTGTTTGGCAACTCAGATGACGAAACAGGTAGCGACTTTGGCTGGTACAGCCCTCCCTTGCCGTCGACTATGGCTGGATAATACGCTTCAAGCGCATAGAGGTATCTGAACGGATTCTTGGAGGCATAGGATTCATAGATGGTCGAGACTGTTTTGCCGCTGCTGTGGAAGAATGTCTGCATCAGGAAACTGTAGACTTTGTGTGTCGTGAAGAGTGCGTTGACAGCAATCCCGTTTTTGTAACTTGTCATGAATGGGCCGAGGTTGCACTGGCTCCGTTTGAGATCGAATGAGGTTGGAAAGTAGCGATGTCTGTTGATTTTCGAGCCGGAAGGCAGAAAGACGGCAAGCGTGAACTCAAGGCCGTCTTTCTGTGAAAGTCTTGTTCTTATGTTCCAGCTTTCCCCGCGGTAAAAATGCACCGTTCCCCAACGATTGCAATGATCACCCAGCAGGTTTCCCTTCACCGTCTGGGCAAGATTCTGGTTTTTCAGTTTCTCGAGCGTTTCCATGGACGTGCAGAGCGTGCCGTCTATGGGATCAGTTGCCAGAGCATCGACCATAAACCTTGCGACAGCCGGCGAAAGCCTCCCATATACAATCTCTTCAATAGTATCTATCTGTGGCAGATTTCTCACGTCCGACATTGTATATAAGGGGTGTGACACCTATTTGTCACTACATATTTTGTTTATTTTACATAGTTTTATTTAGCCCAAGAAATTTAGTATCAGACATCAAAAAGAAGCTATTTTTTTGCGATTAGGAAAAATATGTTGATTTTTTCAACGAAGTTTTAGGTTAAGAAATATTATATACTATAGGGTATAGTTATGTCAGTTAGCTAATACTAATTTAGAATACAAAATAGTTATAGACCAATAGATGACATTAATTCAATCTTAAAGTTCTCTATTTGCGATCTCGTCTATTATCGCCGATAGATTTTCGCTGACTTCCTTTGTCATTTCCAGCCCAAAGGTCAGAACTTCCTTTACTTCAACGGCATAAATCCTGAAATTCCTCGGTACTTTGACGCCCATTTCTTCACCCATCTTGATGGCTGTGGCGAAGTTGATGTCGTGGACGTTGCTGGCGTGGCTGGTTTCCTTGAAGTTTTCAGGCGTCAGTATCGCCAGTGAACCGATCGGGAACTGACCGGAGAATATAGAATCAACCAGCACTGCTTCATCATAACCATCGGATACGTCAACAATTGTCATGCCACCTGAGCTGAGTCTGACAAAATGGATGTCCGGGTTTGTGTTTCTTTTCTCAAGTTCATCGAGAATCAGGAGTCCAACGCGATCATCGGAGAGTATTGGGTTTCCAAGGCCAATAATAACTTTTTTCACATTTCACCTTCGTAATAAAAAGAGCCGCTGATTTTGTCAGCGGCTCTTGTGATAGCTGGGTGCCTACCTGTTTGAAAGGGTCTGGACGACGTTGCCGTCTCTGGTCTTAAGCTCGATCTCCATCGGCATTGAGCCCGGGAGCGAGTGTGTGGCACAGGAGAAGCACGGGTCATAAGCCCTGAAGACCATTTCGATGAGGTTGAAGATACCATCGGAAACCTGGCCGTCCTTGATGAAAGCCTTTGCGGTTTTGGCGGTTTCGAAGCAGATGGCTCCGTGGTTGAAGGCTGTTGCAACGATCATGTTGGCCTTTGTTACAAAGCCGTTGTCGTCGCATTCGTAGTGGTGAACGATTGTTCCGCGTGGCGCCTCGATTGAACCCATACCGAACTTCTTGTTTGTTTTTGGCATTGTTCTGACGTTTGGATCGAGGATCTGCGGATCGTTCATCAGTTCCTGAAGCCTTTCAGAGGCATAGAGGAGTTCAATGAGTCTTGCCCAGTGGTTGCCAAGCGAGAACTGAACCGGTCTTGGGCCGACTGTCTTCATGAAGCGATCCCATTCGGCGTTGGCAAGCGGTGTTGCCATTCCGTCCGAGACGTTGATTCTTGAGAGCGGAGCGACTCTTACGAGGCCTGACTTTGGGCCATCGGTGATGCCGTTCCAGCCCACTTTTTTGAGGTACGGGAACTTGAGATAGCTCCACGGAAGAACCTGCTCACCGATGTAGTCGAGGTAGTCCTTTGCGTGGAAATTTGCAACTTCCTTGCCAGCCTGATCCATGATTCTCATGTTGCCGGAGTAGAAGTTTGCATGATTTTTTTCATCAACCATGCCCATGTGGTAGCTGTCGCACTGGTACAGGTCTTTGTTTGTGATGATGTCGACGTATGCTTTGTTTCCAAGCACTACCTGGTTGAAGATGTCAATTGTCTTCTTTGAGAAGGCAATGAAATCCTTTGAGAGCTCGAGGATTTCTTTCTGCTGTGCCTTTGTGATCGGCTTGCTGATTCCGCCTGGGAGGCCAAACACCGGGTGGGTTGCCCTTCCACCGATGATTTCCTGAATCTTCTGGGCAAGAACCCTCATGTGGAGGACTTCCTTGACCAGATCAGCACCGACGGCACCGATGAGGCCGATTACGTTTCTTTCGGCAACAGGTGCGCCTGGGCCAAGAACAAAGTCTGGAGCTGCAAGGGCGTAGAAATGGAGGATGTGTGAGTGGATCATGTGGGCGGCGTAGGCTGCTTCCCTGAGCATGTGGGCTGTCTTTGGTGGTTCGGCATCAAACATCATGTCCAGAACCTTGGATGAGGCGAGGTGGTGTGCCCACGGGCAGATGCCACACAGGGCGGTTACGATTCTTGGCATTTCTTCGACTGGTCTGCCTTTGCAGAATTCCTCGAAACCCCTGAGTTCGACTACCTGGAAATATGCTTCATCAACATTTCCCTTGTCATCGAGGAAGATTTCGATTTTTGCGTGGCCGTCAAGCCTCGAAACCGGCGAGACGGTCAGGTGGTTTGATTCCGCCTTGTGTGTCTTGTCAAAAATGATTGGTTCTGCCATCTTTATTCCTCCACATCTTCCACAACTTCGTTGACCAGAGCCGAACCGAAGCTGTAGCGGTAGAATGTTCCGAGCGGGTCTGGAACCATTGCTGCGATTTTGTCGACTTCGTTCTCTTCCAGGTTGAGTTCGTCATCCCTGTAGTCGAGAACCGAGGCCAGACCGGAGAGGGTTGAGAGACCCTGATCCATGACGTGACCGGTTGGGCCATAACATCCCCTGCATGGCATGTTGCCGATGTTTGTGCACTGTGCACCACAACCGGCTCTTGTTGCTATGCCCGAGCAGATGATGCCCTGATCAAGGAAGCACTTTTCCTCATCAAGTGGAACCATGTGTGGTCTGTTGATCTTCTTGATGTTGTAACGGTCTGATTTCTTCCTCTTGCACTCATCGCACAGCGACTTCTCCGAGGCGATGATTGTGCCTTTTGGCGGAAGCGGTTTGCCGGCTGTTACAAAGCCGTGGACTGCCATGATAAGTGCTGTGATGGTCGGAACTGACGGCGGGCAGCCTGGAAGATAGTAGTCAACGTCGACGATCTCGTCCATCCTGACGATCTTCTGGTTTGCCTTTGGAAGGGTGAGGATGTTGCCCTTTGGGGTTTTCCACTCGTAGTTCGGGCGTTCGCCCTTTTCGTTTGTGGTTGAGGCTGTTTCTCCGTAAACGGTGTCCCAGATGGTCTTCATTCCACCCTTTACCGAGTTGGCAAGTGACGGGATGCCTCCAAATGCGGCACAGGCACCAAAAGCAACCATGAGGGCTGATTTCTTTCTGAGGAGTTTGACCATGTGGACGTTTTCCTCGTCCCTCATGCAGCCGTGTACGAGGGTTGCAGTGATGTAACCGTCTGGCATGGCTTCAACGTCTTTGTATTTTGCGTCCATGTATGTCGGGCCGAATGCAAGATCGGCGATGCCGAAGAGGTCGAGCAGGAGTGAGTCGATGTCGAGCAACGCCATGTCGCAGCCGTCGCAGGTTGCAGATCTGTTGACAGCAATTCTAATTTTATCAGACATGAGCTTCCTCCTTCTTGTTCTTTGCCTCGATGAGTTTTTTCCTGATCGGGGAGATGCCCAGTTTGTCGATTTCCTTTGAGAATTCTCTCATCGTGTCGGCGAACTTCTGGCCTTCTGAGGCTGATATCCACTCAAGCCTGAAACGCTTTGAGGAAATTCCGAGCTGTTTGATCATCCTTTCAAGGAGGGCGATTCTGCGCCTTTCCCTGTAGTTGCCGGAGATGTAGTGGCAGTCGCCTGGGTGGCAGCCTGCAACGATGACTCCGTCTGCGCCCTTTGAGAAGGCTCTCAGGACGATTTCAGGATCGATTCTGGCTGAACACATTGTTCTGATCATCCTGAAGTTTGCAGGCATCTGGAATCTTGACACACCGGCAAGGTCTGCACCGGCGTAAGTGCACCAGTTGCATGAAAGAACTACAATGAGCGGTTTTCTCTCTTCACTCACAGAGCCACCTCCTCCAACACGGCATCAACCATGTTGACAAGCTGTTTTGTTGTGAATCCGTACTGTTCCATGGCACCGGATGGACAAGCACCGGCACAGGCACCGCAACCCTTGCAGAGAGCCTCGTCAACCTTGACTCTTCCGCGTTCGGTTTCCTTGTCGATGATTTCGAGCGAGAGCGCCTGGTATGGGCACATCGGGATGCAAATTCTGCAACCGTCGCAGACATCTGGATTGACCGTTGCGATTGCCGCTTCAGCCATGAGGGTGTCCTTGCTGATGATTGTGAGGGCTCTTGCCGATGCAGCCGATGCCTGGGCGATTGTCTCGTCGAGCATCCTCGGGTGGTATGCCATGCCTGCAAGGAAGATGCCTTCTGTTGCAAAGTCGACCGGTCTGAGTTTGACGTGCGCTTCAAGGAAGAAGCCTTCGTCGTTGGTCGGAACCTTGAGGAATGTTGACAGAATCTTGTTGTCCGGGTTGGCTTCAACGCCTGCCGAAAGAACAACCATGTCTGCCGGAATCTCAAGCCAGCCATGAAGAACCGGGTCATGGGTTCTGACTACCAGCTTGCCGTCTTTTTCGATGACTTCCGGCTGGTTCTCGGGATCCCATCTTGAGAAGATGACGCCTTTTTCACGAGCCTTGTTGTAATAGTGTTCCCTGAAGCCGTAGGTTCTGACGTCTCTGTAAAGGACAAACACTTCAGCCTTCGGGAAGTCTTCCTTGAGAAGGTTTGCGTTTGCCATTGCCGTTGAGCAGCAAATCCTTGAACAGTAGGGGTGTTCGTCGTTTCTTGAACCAACGCACTGGATCATTACCACAGTCTTGATGTCTTTTGGAAGTTCTTTTTTGATGAGCTTTTCCTCAAGCTCGATCTGGGTGATGACCTTTGGATTCTTGCCGTAGAGATATTCTTTTGGCTTGTGCTGGTTGGCGCCGGTTGCAACGATGATTGAGCCGACCGAGAGTTCCTTTTTCTCGTTGGTTTTTGTGTTCTTGATGACCGGCACAAAGTTTCCAACCGAACCTGAAAGGTCTGAAAGGACGGTGTTCTTGAGAACGGTGATGTTTTTGTTTCTCTCAACCTCGAAAATCAAGCTCTTGAGGTATGCCTGCATGTCGCCAACTTCGTTTGTGTAGTAGGAGTGGTTGAGGTTTCCACCGAGTTTTTCATCTCTCTCGATGACTGTGACCGGGAAGCCGTTCTTTGCGATGTCGAGTGCGGCATTGAGTCCGGCAGCTCCGCCACCGATGACAAGCGCAGACTGGGTAACCGGAAGCGATGCCCTCTTGAGCGGTTGGAGCATTCTGGTCTTTGCGATTGCAACCCTGACAAGGTCTTTTGCTTTCTGTGTGGCTTCAGCCGGGGACTGCTGGTGAATCCATGAGCAGTGTTCGCGGATGTTTGCCATTTCGACAAGGTACGGGTTGAGGCCGGTTTCTCTCAGGGTTTCCTGGAAGAGCGGCTCGTGCGTCCTTGGGGTGCAGGAGGCAATGACCACGCGGTTGAGGTTGTTTTCCTTGATCATCTTGGAGATGAGGCTCTGTGTGTCCTGTGAGCAGGTGTAGAGGTTGTGCTCTGCGATGATGACGTTCGGAAGTGTTCTTGCATAGTTCATTACGTCGACAACGTCGACCGTGTTTGCAATGTTGATGCCGCAGTGGCAGACAAAGACGCCAATCCTCGGCTCTTCACCGGCAACGTCTTTTTCTGGCGGATATTCCTTTGCCACAAGGGCTGTCCTTCTGCCTTCCGCACAGTCGGCGCCGGCTTTTGCTGCTGCACCGATTGCCTGGGCGACTGTTTCAGGAATGTCCTTCGGGCCTTCAAACACGCCGGCAACGTAGATTCCCTGACGGCTTGTCTGGAGCGGGTTGGTGTAGTCGGTCTTTGCAAAACCGTCTTCAGTGAGGTCGAGTCCGAGATCGTCGGCAAGTTTTTTCACCGATTCGGAAATCTGGAGTCCGACGCTCAGGATGACGAGGTCAAACATCTCGGTCTTTTCAGAGCCGTCTTCGTCCTCGTACCTGATGATGACATTGTGGCTGTTCGGGTCTTCCATGACTTCTGCGATGCGGTTTCTGATGTAGCGGATTCCCCACTCGCCTTTTGCCCTGTTGTAGTACTGTTCAAAGCCCTTGCCAACCGCCCTCATGTCCATGATGAAGATGGTTGATTCAATGTCTGGAACGTGTTCCCTGGTCATGATGGCTTCTTTGGTCGCGTACATGCAGCATACGCCTGAGCAGTAGGGTTTGTTGATCTTTGGATCCCTTGAGCCAACGCACTGAATCCAGGCAATCTTCTTTGGCACCTTGCCATCTGACGGCCTGAGCACGTGTCCCTGATATGGGCCTGAGGCGTTGAGGATTCTCTCGTACTGGATCGAGCTCAATACATTGGGGAATCTGCCGTAGCCGTATTCCTGCTTGAGTGTCGGGTCGAATTCCTCGAATCCCGGGCAAAGAATGACCGAGCCGATGTCCAGAGTTTTCTCGGTTTCGGCGTCGTCATACTTTACCGCCTTGGCGAGGCAGACGTTTTCGCACATCTGGCATCCGATGCAGGCTTCGCGGTCGATTGTGGCAACCAGCGGAATGGCCTGTGGGAATTCGATGTAGATCGCTTTCCTGTTGACAAGCGATTCGTTGAATGCGGATTCTCTTTCGATCGGGCAGTAGACCATACAGGTTCCACAGCCGGTGCAAAGCGATCTGTCAACAAATCTTGGGTGCACCTTGACTGTTGCCTTGAAATCACCTGGTCTGCCGGTGATCTTTGAGACCTCGGCGTTCGGGATGATGTCGATGTTCTGGTTTCTGCCGCAAGCAACGAGCTTGGGTGACAGGATGCACATGGAGCAGTCGTTGGTTGGGAATGTCTTGTCGAGCTGCGCCATTACACCGCCGATTGCGGGAGATTTTTCAACCATGTAAACATGGAAGCCGGCTTCCACCAGGTCGAGCGATGTCTGGATTCCTCCGATGCCACCGCCGACAACCAGGACTGAACCAGCGCCTTTTACGTTCTTTTTAGTGTCCATCTAGTCCCAGCTCCTTTCAGGCCTGAATGTACTGGAAGTATCTGCCGGACATGCCAGCCTCATGGACCATTCCCTTATGCTCGAGAAGCTGAACAAGACTGAACACCTTTGGTTCAGGCATGCCAGCCTGGGTAGCAATCTGCGGTATGGTCATCGGAACTTTTTCAATTGTTGAGAGGACGTGGTAGAGGTTGTATTTGTCCTCGATTGAATTGAGGATCATCTCATCAAACTGCTCTGCTGAAATGGTCTCGTTGTAAGTGTTGCCAGAGATCGTGAGCTTTGGTTCCTTGCCGACCAACCAGCCGATTTCGGGATCGTTGGTGACTTTTCTGGCACAGCAGATGCGGTGTCTTGTCTCTTCAGGGGTGAGGGCTTCAGACGCTGCGGTTCCCAATGGACCCAGTGAGAAGACCTTGTTCCTGAACTTGTCCAACGGATCGGCGATCAGCTGGAGGAAGCCGAGAGAGAGTTCAACCCTGCCTGGATCAAAACCTGCAAAACTGAGGAGGTTCTGGGCAAAGTGAACGCGTCTCTGGGCGATGAGGTTGCCTGTCCTGTAGTTGCACTCAAGCGGAGAGCATCCGGCTACGAAAACGCCGTCGGCTCCCATCTCAAGGGCTTCAAGGATGTTGTCGGCAAGGATTCTGCCTGAGCAGATGACCCTGACGATCTTGGAGATTCCCTTGTAGGGTGTTCTGACCGGGCCCACGAGGTCGCCTGAGGCCGAGGAGCACCAGTTGCAGACAAACGCCACTACTTTTGGTACATATCTTTTTTTAGTATCTGCCATCTGTCCTCCTTAAAAGCTCTCAATGACTTCCCTGACGTGGTCGGTCAGCTTGTCGGTGGTGTGGAAGTTCATGAAGATCGCACCATACGGGCAGGAGGTTGCACAAAGTGAGCATCCCCTGCACAGATCACGGTTTGTTCTCGACTTGAGACCGCGTTCTGTCTGAACCATTGTGATGGCCGTAAATGGGCAGACTTCGACACAGAGGCCACAACCAACGCAAAGGTTGTCGTCTCTCATCTCGACTTCTTCGAAAATGAGGGCGTCCTTCGGGCAGGCATCAACACAAGCCGGTACATCGAGGTCAAGGCAGCGGTCGCACTTGAGAACGTGTGTGTAGTCTTCGTTTGGAAGGACTCCGCCGTACGGGCAGTTCATTACACACATCCAGCAGGCGATGCACTTGTCGTAGTCAATGTTGACCATGCCGGTTTCAGTGTCATAGTGCATTGCTCCTGTCATGCAGGCGGTGACGCACGGGGCATCATCGCAGTGACGGCAGCGGAGCGGATATGGCCTCGTTCCGGCAAGTTCGACGTGAACCCTCTGTTTTGTGAGTTCCTTCTCTATGCCGTCACCGTTGGTGTCGGCCGAGTGCTTCTTGAGGCATGCCCTTTCGCAGAGCCTGCATCCAACGCACTTTTCAAAATCCACTAGGATAGTTTTCATTTCTCCAAGCCTCCTAGAAGATCAGAAGTGCGAGTTTGTCTTCAAGCACTTCTTCCTTGTGTCCTTTTATTGTGATCTGCTTTTTGACCAAACCGTTGATGGTTCCGATTGTGGCGATCTTTCCAACGAAGAGGGCGCCGGCAATCCTGTCATTCTGGATGACAACCTTGCGGTAAAGACCATCCTTGATGTTCTGTGAAATCATTACTTCGTGGGTTCCGCCTGTTGGTCTCACATCTCCGATGCTGATGCAGGAGAGGCCGTAGAACTGGAACGAGTTCATCCAGAACCAACCGCGGTATTCTTTTGGAATGCCGACCATGTTGAGTCCGGCAACCTGTCCCTGTTCGGAAGCCCTTGGCCAGACCAGGTTTGTTGTCGATCTACCAAACGATTCCTCGTAGGTCTCGGTGCAGTCGCCTGCTGCCCAGACATTTGGAATGTTTGTTCTCATGTGCTTGTCAACGACAATGCCTGATCCGCACTTGATTTCTGTGCCTCTAACGTATTTGAGGTCTGGGGCTACGCCTTTTGCCAGAACGACGATGTCTGTTTCGTGTTCGTCGCCTGATTCGAGAACCACGCCTTCAACCTTGCCGTTGCCGGTGATTGCGGTAACAGAAGTGTTTAGGATGATCCTGATTCCCTTGCGGTCGAGTCTCCTCTTGACGATTGATGCTGCTGTTTCGTCAAGGAGCTGGCTCATTATCTGTCCTGATGCGATTACACATGTTACATCGACGCCAGCATCAACGAGACCCTGACAGGCCTTGAGACCGACTAGTCCGCCACCGACCACGACAGCCCTTTTGACCTGACCTTTTTTGATCATTTCCATGATCTCAAGTGTCGGCCCAAGGTGTGTGAAGGTGAAGACGCCAGGAAGGTTTGCGCCTGGTGTGTCTGGGATTTGTGTCTTTCCGCCTGTTGCGATGAGGAGCTTCTCATAAGCGATTTCAGTTCCGTCGTTTAGGGCGAGTTTATTTTCAATCGGCATGTACTTGATGACAGGCTGACCGAGCATGAGCTTTATGTTTCTCTTGTCGTACCAGTCTTTTTCGTGGTAGTACATCTTGTCCTGAGTGGTCTCTCCGCCGATGAGATAGGAGATAAGCGGTCTGGAGTAGCTGAGATAAGGCTCTTCGGAGATGATCAGGATTTGGTTTTCCTTGTCGTGGAGGCGGATGGTGTCGGCGGCCCTGAGTCCGGCGATTCCATTACCTACGATGACATATTTGTATTTTTCCATCGCCCCTCCTACTGTGCCGCGGCTGCCGGAGCCGGAGCGAACTTTTCAAGCAATGATTTCGGCTTGATCTTGTGCTGTGAGAAGCCGAGATCGGCATCGGGAATGCCAAGTGCGAGTCCAAGAATCTGCGGGAGGAAGAGAACCGGAATGTCAATTGCTTTTCCGGTGTCACGCTCGAGCTTTTTCTGGTGGGCTTCGTACTGGATGTTGCAGAACGGGCAGTGGAGAACGAGTCCGTCAACGTCGCCTGCATACTGTTTGATTCTGTCGAGTTTGCCGGCTGCGATTGAAACGGCCGTGTTTTCCTTGATGCCAAGGATACCGCCGCCGCAGCACTCGTTCGGGTTGGCGATTGTCTTGACGGTTGCGCCTGTTGCCTTGATGAGTTCATTGAGAGTGGCAGGAGCTTCCGGATTGTCAAACTTGCCAAACACTTCTGACGGCTTGAGATAGTGGCAGCCGGAGTGGGTGACGAAGGTTGCGCCCTTGAGCGGTTTTACAACCTTTTTCTTGATGCCTGCCGGGCCAATTTTTTCAGCCAGGAGCTTTGTGAAATGGATGACTTTTGCTTCGCCCTTGTAGCCTTTTTTACCAATCTTGGCAAGTTCGGCGTTGATTTTTTCACGTTCGGCCTTGTCGTGTCTGAGGTGTTCAGAAACTTCCGAGAGGGTTGAGTTGCAGGCGGAGCAGAGAGTGACTATGTCGAGACCCATCTCTTCAGCCTGTGCCAGCGCTCCGGCGGACATGACCATTGAGGCGTGCCTGTTGACGTTGACCATTGGCATTCCGCAGCATGAGGCGCCTGGCATGTCGACAAGTTCTATTCCGAGCTTCTCAGCGACTTTCCTTGCAGAAAGCTCATAGTGGAGAGCGCGTGCTGGTATGGTGCAACCTAGAAAGAGAGCGTACTTCATCACTTGGCCTCCTTCTTAAGATCGTTTGATACAAGAACCGCCTCGATGAATTCCTTCTTGTTTTCGAGGGCTGGAAGTCCCATTTTTGCTCTCTTTTTGTTGTCGAAATCGGAGACCTCGTACATCCTGCCAAAGTTTGCCAGCACGTCTATCTGTGGAGTGTATGAAGGATGCATGTGACCCTCGCGTGTTGCCAGATTTTTGAGCGCAAACATAAGGTCTGTAATCCCGACATCCTGTGGACAGCGTTCCTGGCAGGTGTAGCAATAGGTACACAACCAGATGGGTTCATTGCCCAGCACTTCGTCTCTCATGCCCAAAAGCACCATTCTGATGATTTTTCTTGGATTGTAACTCTCATCGGTTGCTCTTACCGGACAGGAGGCTGTGCAGGTACCGCACTGGAAACAGCTTTTGATGCGTTCACCACCGGCAAGGCCAGCAACCTCGTACTTGAAGTTGGGGTTCAGGCTTTTTACCGGGATGGTGGCGGCGTCTTTCTGCTCACTCACAAAATCACCCCTTTCAACAAATAATAATTGTCAATCTTTTTTAGAAAAAATGCTTTACACACAAACAAGATTGTATTTTCTAAAAAACTAGCAGTCAAGTGGAAATCGAAGGGTTTCAACGGTTAAAATAGGGTAAATGATCCAACCAAATTTTTGTCAATGCTGTATTCCTGTTTGTCAAGGCTTGACCAATAGAGATGGTTTCTATAGAATCTGCACATGAACGAGATAGATAAAACCACTGCCCAGCAACCAGCACCAAGACCGGAAATCAACGAAGATTCCAGACTTTTTTCAGTCCTTTCACATGCCACGATGGGGCTTGTCGGACTGCTAGTAATGTTCGGAGTGTTTGAACCAGTCAGGGGAAACCGATTTGCCGGCAAGCACGCAGTGTCATCGGTGATAAATGGAGCTATCATGGCCGTTGTTTTGCTGCTGTGGTACCTGATATATCAGGGTGTTGGCCAGTTCACTGGACCACAGAATGTTTTCTTCGTCTACCAGTATGGCCTGATGGGCATGCTGGTTATGTTCTATGGAACCGCCTTCTGGAGCGCAATCAAGGCAAACAAGGGTGGCTATGCCAACATCATCTGGGTATCCCCAATAGTTAACAGGATTTTCAGAGGCTAACGCAAGCATTTCATTTGGGGGGTATATGAAAAAGTTCGTATCGATGGCAATTGTCGCGTTGTTGGTGGTTCTGGCAGATTGCCAGTCGATGGAAACAAAGGTATTTGTTGAGAAATTTTCATTAAACTCTCAGCAATCCGATGGTTTTTCATTTACAAAACCTCAGATGTCAGCATACGATGGGTATTTTGTTGTGCATTCGCTTGGCAAGACAAAACCTCATGAATCATCTTTCAAATGTCTTGATCTCAACAAAGGTGTTTTCACGTGGTTCCTCAATGTTGGTGTCGATGTGGTGCCAAATGAAGATTTTGATATAGGTTTCAAGGCTTTTAATGACAGACTTTACGTAAATCAGGGAGATACCTTTTGCAGGTTTGATCTCAAAACGGGCGGCCCCGTTTGGCAAACGAAAGAGAAAATAGATTATGTGTTAAAGGCTGAACAGGACAAGATATTTTGCTTATCGCCCAAGATGACGGACAACGGGTTGGAATATCGAAAACTGCTGTGCTTCTGCTCAAATAAGGGAGAAATGTTGTGGTCTTCAAAAATACCCCAAGATTCCAATGATGTTAGAGTTGGTGAATCCGAGGTGGTGTATTTTACAAAAACACAAAAGCCGATATCCGTTCACGTTTTGTCAAAAGAAACAGGATCGCAGCTACAGAAGCTTCTTTCCATCACAAAAGTGATCCATAACCTCGATAACCCATCCAATTTTGGTTACATACGGGGCAATCAGATTCTAATGCATACGTCAAACAGTGAGGAAGTGTTACTGAATTTGGATAATATGCCTGTGTTGGATAAAGTAGAGTTTATTATTGAAAACAACAGACTTTACATCGGGTCAACTGAAAAAAAACAATTTGACTGTTACACCACTGATGGCAAAAAAGTATGGTCAAGAGACCTAGGGGTAATGGATATGATCGCCAGGACTAAATGTTTGGATTGTTTCATAACCTCGAGCTCAAAAAATGAATATCAAGTCGAGGGCATCGATCCGGTTACTGGCAAAAAGATATGGAATGACAAGATATCTCTGGATAACCGCCCTTCAGTGGTTACGTCTGGTGATTATGCAATTTATCAAGCAGACTATTACAAAGTGTTGATTCGTCAGATTGAAACAGGCGAAGTTGTCCAAAGCCTCAAATTTTCTGAAAGAGTTAACAGTGTGTGGGGTATCCCTGGGTTTGGTATAATGGTTGCATGTGCTGACAGCAAACTTCATTTCTTGGTAAAAACCGAATAAATGAGTTTAAGAAGTTTGCAAACACTCCCTGACAAAATCTGCAATTGTGCCATCTCTTTGAGCCTGTTCGAGTTTGATTGCAAGCCACCTGCCAAGGGTCAGTCTTCGTCCTAAAACCCACTTGACGGCTGACTCTTTTGAGTCACAAGGGTCTTCTTCAAGAATTCGGCGTGCCCAGGTTACCGGTGAAGTAGGACGAATCGGTGACATGGTTTTGGAGAGAAAGAACCAGGCCCATTCATAAGCTTCAGGACAATCCCCCCAGCCATTTTTGGCCAGCAGTTCACTGACTGACCCAATTTGTGAAAGCACCTGCTCGATTTCCTCAAGCCGGCTTTCAAGTATCTTAAGATGTTGGGTCCATTCACTGTCGAGTTTTCCAAGCATCTCGGCCTTCTTGAGATTCTTAAGATGCCTGCCCCACGACCGCCTTTTCTCCTCCAAATCCTGAGCGTAAGAGAGTTTTGCAAGGTCTTTCAGCTTGTCGAGGTCGAAGGTCAGCTTGTCAAAGGTGTACCCTGGTTCAATATCTTCAGGTTGTTTAACCCATGAAGTTCTGCATTTTTCAAGTATAGATTCAAGCGACGGCTCGTGATCTGGAAGAGCGTCAACAAGCCAGATGAATTCGTTGAAAGGAATAAACCTGTCGTGAATGATTTCGTCTGGAAGCATGTTTCTCTCGGTCGTCAGGATGGCCCTTTCATAACCATCCTCACCGATTGAAAAACCATTGGTAAATTTTTCTGAAACAGGGATTGATGTACAAAGGATGTGCTTCCCGCCGACGCCAAGTGAGAAAAGTATCGCTGTTGAGAGCAAATGTGCTCCCAAAGTCAGGTCTGTGGCAAACTTCCTTGTTTCACAGAAGGCATTGATTGTTGCTCCGAGAATCAGGGTTGTCCACTCCAAAATGAGCTGATGTGGAGTTTTTGACGATCCCAGCGCTTCGTCCAGTTTTTGGTAAAGGTTAAACCTTATCGCGTCGAACGTTAAGGGGTCAATTTTCTTTTTGATGCCAAAGAAGCTCTCCATCTCCATGTTGCAGGCATTTTGCTTGCCTGAGTCGGCTGGGTTTGAAGTGTCGCACCTGTCGTAGGTCTGGAGCAGTTTTTTAATCGGGTGGTCTTCCAAACCTTCACAGCCATCAGGTCCGAGACATCTTTGGCAACCGTGATGAGAGCATGCAAGTCTGGCAATTGTGACTTCAGGATGTTCTGGCCATGGATCGTTTAGAAAATACCAGAGTTTCTTGGGAATCTTTTCCTTGTCCTGCCACAAAATTTGCCCGTGAAAATCGGTGAAGGTTGTTTGCGGCTCCTTGGATTTGATGAATTCAAACGAGAGCTTGCCAATGTCGTGGATGAGTCCTGAAATGAAGGCCAGCTGGGCAGTTGTCAGAACGCCTGACCGCATTTTCTTGCTTTGCGGCATCTTATAAACAGCAGGATTGCCATGACGATGACAAACAGAACCGTTGCAACCATGTAATCCCAGCCACTCGAATCCCACCAGGTTTTGCCGTTCTCAATCAAGACTTTGGGGATAAGGAATTTTTGCGTGATGAAGAAATTCCATGAGGCGTGGAGAAGTGTTGATGCCAGGATTGACCGGCTGAGTTTGTAAAACATTCCCACACCAAGACCGAAAAGCATTGTAAAGAGCAGGTACATTCCAATATAACCGAGCGGGTCGGAGCCACGGTATGTGAACAGGTAAATAACGTGGTAGAGGGCGAAAAGAACCGACTGGATGAGCAGGGCGAAGATGAAGCCTGTCGACTGCTCAAGCTTTGTCTGGATGTACCCTCTGAAAAATATTTCCTCTGCGAAGTTTCCGAACAGGTACATCAGGAGGAAGTAGAGTGATTCAACGTTTGCCTTCGGCAGTTCAAAGAAGATGCTGGTTGATTTGAGCCCCAGAATCATTGGCGAGATGATGTGCACAAGAGCGAAGCCTGCCCAGATGACGGCAAAACCACCGATGAACCAGAGCAACTGTATCAAAATATTGTTGAATTTGAGGCCGAAATAGGTTGGGGATGAACGGTCGATTAGCAGGATGGCCGAGATTGAAAGTGCTATCATTCCGGCCTTTTCTGCCAGAACAAATTCCTGCCAGAAGCCCAGTATTCGCACGATCATGACGCAAACAAACAAGACCAGCACAAGCAACAGGTCTTTTTTGAACTGGCCGTTGTGGAATGGAACAGGTGTGACTTTTCTGCTTGAAAGCCAGGCAAAAAGACTAGAGAAGATTGTGATTGCGATTATGAAGGCGACATTGATCCAGTCGACCCTTGAAAAAGTCAGTACCAGAGCGCAAACAGAGACAACGAGGAAAATAAGGAGAGTGGCTTGAAGTCGTCTGTCCCGAAACATCAGCGTTTTCTCCTGGTTGAACTTGTATTCTTTAGTGGGCGCTCAGGTTGTTTCTGGGTTTGGACTGGTTCCTGGGGGAGAACTTTTGCATTGGCGATAAGCATTCTGTTGTGGGCGTAAAGGAATCCGGCTGTAACAAGCAAAAGCATGCAAGCCAGGACGATCCACCAGTTGCGTTCCTGGACAGCTCTCCGATCGGTCAGAACATCAACCTTGTCCAGCATTATCTTGGATTTGACATCATCGCCAAGGGCGATGAAAAGTCTTGCATTTTCAATATCTTTTTCGGCATCAAGCCTGATTTTGTAGTCTGTTGAATTCCTGAAATAGAACTTGCCAGCCCAGATTCGTTCGTATCTGGCCTCGGTATCTCTGAGGATGTCGGCGAGTTTGGTGTTTGGGAGCGAGAGTTTTGCAGATCTGACAAAAGTTGCAAGATCAACTCCGGTTGACCGGACAGACGACCTGAAGCCTTCGTTAAGCACTTTGGCCATAAACTGTCTGAGATTGTCCATGTTCTCGTTTTCCATCTGGGCAAGCTTGGCTACCGAGAGCATCTGGATAGCTGGCGACAAGGGGTTGTCGCTTCTGTTCTCAAGAGGGTTTTCGTAGAGGAATTCGTTCGGATAGATGTATCTGTAAAGGCCGGCAAATTTTGGGATGTTGGCTTTGAAGTATTTCAGATTCAGGAATGTTGAAATGATGTCTGCTGACTCCATGTCTGTGTTTGGGAAGTTGAGATAAATCAATTGAGTAAAAATCGTGTTGAATTTTCCAAGGTTTGAATAGTCATCCGGCGTTTGGATAAGGTAGATCGAGTTGCCCCTGACACCTGACCTGTACATGTTGTAGCCGGGGATGTCAGTGCCGGAGAGGACAACATTTATACTTGGAGGAATCTTGTTTTTACCCAGGTAATTTTCGTAGAAGACAATTTGTGAGATGAGTTCGTTGAGGAGAATGTTTTTTTGAAGGTCGCGGGATTGAGCTTCGAAAAGGCCGTCAGGAATGTTGAGGCTTTCAGTGTAGCCTGCTTCTGCCGTTTTGAGAAACGGTGTGGCCAGGATGACGATGGTGAGAAGGAGGGCGAGGAGTTTCCTCACCAACCCTCCCCGACAAGCTGTACAATTCTGATGATCCATTCTGTGGTTTTTTCGAGGTCGACCACAAGAATCTTTTCTTCGAGTGTGTGAGGATTTTCCATGCCGCAGCTGACAACGCAGGTGTCGAGACCTTTTGCATTGAAAACGTTAGCAACAGAGCCTCCGCCTGAGGTTTCAAGCCTTGGTGAAATCGAGACATCCTGGGCTGATTTTGTCAGCAGTTTGAGAAGCGGGTGCTCGTTTGTGAAGTTGTAGCCTTTGAAGACGCGCTCTTTTTCGATGGTAAACTTCGCGCCTGTTTTTGAACAGGCTTTTTCGATCTCTGCAATCATCGAGGAGGTCAAGGCGTTGAGTTTTTCTTCGGATATCGACCTTGCTTCAAAATTGAAGAAGCATTCGGCTGCGACAATGTTTGTTGCCTTGCCACCAGTTATGGTTCCGATGTTTGATGTGGTGTCGGAATCGATCCTGCCAAGCTTCATGTTGGCAATGGCAATTGATGCCGTCTGTATGGCCGAGATTCCCTTCTCGGGGAAAATGCCTGCATGAGCCGGTTTGCCTTCGATTGTGACCTTGCAGATGTCCTGGTACGGGGCAGCCGTGATGATCCTTCCGGGTGCGCCGTCGACATCGAGGATGATGGCTTTTTTGCTTTGATATTTTGAAAGGTCGATCTGGAAAGCGCCCCTGAGACCGATTTCCTCACAGATGTCAAGTGCAAGCTCAATAGTTGGGTGTGGCTTGTCCTGATAGAAATGGAGCATCTCCAGAATGGCTGCGAGGCCTGCCTTGTCATCTGCGCCAAGGATTGTGGTTCCATCTGAAGTGATAAGGCCATCTTTGACCTGGGGTTTGATTCCCACGCCTGGAACGACTGTGTCCTGGTGCGATGAAAAGCAAATAGCTCCCGGAAGTGTTCCCGGGAGCCTTGCAACGATGTTTCCTGTGTCTGAGCCAACCTTGTTGCCGGCATCGTCTACCTCGACTTCAAGCCCTAGTGTTTTGAGCTTTGGAACGAGGTATTCAGTTACCGGCTTCTCGTGCTGTGATTCGGAAGGAATCCTGACCAGCTCGAGGAAAGTGTCAAGCAGTCTCTGTTTATTCATTAAAGCTTGTGCCTGCGTCGAGGGCTTTGCAGTTTACTTCGAAGTACTTTGCCTTTGCCTCGCCGAGTTTGTGCTTGATGGCTGCCTTTGCGGATTCTGGCTTGACGGCGTTCGAATTCTTGATGAAAACGCCAAGCATGACTATGTTTGCAGCTCTTGACATTCCGACTTTCTCTGCGATCTCGTTTGCCGGGACGTAGTGGACGGTGATGTCTGTCCTGTTAGATTTTGTATTGATCAGCGATGCGTTTACATAAAGGTGTCCGCCTGGAGCAACCTTCGGCTCAAAGCTTGTGAATGACGGAGCGTTCATAACCACAACGTTTTTTGGGTTTGGAACGACCGGTGAGGCGATTTCTTCATCTGAGGCGATGACTGTGCAGTTTGCTGTTCCACCCCTCATAGCCGGGCCATAGGATGGGAGATATACTGCATTTCTGCCTTCAAGAACGGCTGAGTCGGCAAAGAGCATTCCGAGCATCATGACGCCCTGACCACCAAAACCAGCGACAAGCAAATCGTGTTGTGCCATCAGAGTCCCTCCGCAACCTTGAATTCACCGAGTGGATAATACTTCATTGTCTCTTCCTTGACCCTCTTGAGCGCATCCACCGGAGTGTAGCCCCAGTTCGTCGGGCAGGTGGAGAGGATTTCGACCACTGAGTAGCCAAGTCCCTTGAGCTGTGCGTTGAAGGCTTTCTTGATGGCTGCCTTGGTCTTGTTGATGCCTGGCACTGAGACAACTTCGGTTCTTGCGATGTATGCTGGACCATTGAGCTGGGCGAGCATTTCCGAGACCCTGAGGGGGAAACCGTTCCATTCGGCTTTTCTGCCGTACGGCGAGGTTTCTGTCTTCCAACCCATAAGGGTTGTTGGAGCCATCTGGCCTCCGGTCATGCCATAGATGCCATTGTTGACGAAGATTGTTGTGATGTTCTCGCCTCTGCCTGCCGCATGAACCATTTCTGCAGCGCCAATTGAGGCGTAGTCGCCGTCGCCCTGGTAGGTGAGGACGAACTTGTCTGGAAGGGCTCTCTTCACACCTGTTGCAACAGCCGGTGCCCTGCCGTGTGGCGATGAAATCGTGTCAAATTCCCAGTAGTTGACTGAAAGCGTTGAGCAGCCAACTGGAATGACGATGATCGATTTCTGCTGGAGATCCATTTCCTCAATCACTTCAGCCACAAGTCTGTGGATGACGCCGTGGGTGCAACCCGGGCAGTAGGAAACTGGATTCTTGGTCAGTGGAAGCGGGTGGTGAGTCAGTTGTTCCATCACTTTGCCTCCTTAAGGATTTTCTTGAATTCTTCTGCAATTTCACCTGGTGATGGCACCATTCCGCCCTGTCTTCCGTAGAAGTGGATCGGCTTTTTGAACTGTGTGGCGAGTTTGACATCTTCGATCATCTGACCAAAGCTGAGCTCGACGTCCATGAAGAACTTTGTCGATGGCTTTCCGGCCAGATCGAGAAGCTGCTGGTTCGGGAACGGGTACAGGGAGATCGGTCTGAAGAGGCCGACTTTGATTCCTTCGCCCCTGAGCTGCTTTATGACTGTCTTGATGATTCTTGCGACTGTTCCGTATGCAACGAAGATGTACTCGGCGTCGTCTGTGTTGACGGCTTCGAACCTGACTTCGTCACGCTCGATGACCGGATACTTTGACCACAGTGCCCTGTTCATCTTCTCAAGACCTTCCGGAAGGAGGTCGAACGAGTTGACGACGTTCTTGCCGCGTTTTCCCTGCATTCCGTCAGTTGCCCAGCTCTTGTGCGGGAGCGAAGCAGGATCCTTCATTTCAGGGAATTCGATGGCTTCCATCATCTGGCCAAGGAGACCGTCTGAGAGCATCATGACTGGATTTCTGTACTTGTCGGCCAGATCGAACGCCAGTGGCATGAGGTTGACGCTTTCCTGGATGGTTGACGGTGCAAGGACGATGAGGTGATAGTCACCGTGTCCGCCGCCTTTTACAGCCTGGAAGTAGTCGCACTGTGCCGGAGCGATGTCGCCAAGTCCAGGGCCACCGCGAACGACGTTGACCACGACCACGGGGATTTCTGCGCCGGCGATGTAGGAAAGACCTTCCTGCATCAGCGAGATGCCTGGCGAGCTTGAGGTTGTGATTACCCTTTTTCCAGTTGCTGCGCAGCCGTAGAGCATGTTGATGGCTGCCACTTCGGACTCAGCCTGAAGGAAGACTCCGTTTACTTCCGGCATCCTTCTGCTCATGTACTGTGGTGATTCGTTCTGCGGTGTGATCGGATAGCCGAAAAAGTGTCTGCATCCAGCCCTGATTGCGGCTTCACCGATTGCCTCCGCGCCTTTCATTAAAATCTTTTCGCCCATTTATTTATCCTACTTTCCTACGAATTGTAGAGTTAATGCATCGGCTGTATAAACGTGACCGGCAGCGTTCTGGTTGTCAAAGAGTGAGACGCCGAACATGTAATTGGCATCTTCCGCCTGGTCGTGTGAGAACTGAACCTGGAGTGGGTTTGAGGTTCTGAGTGATCTCTTCATCTCAAGTGTCCATTCCTTTTTTTCTTCGTTGTATGTTGCCTTTGCTTCAACGGCGCCCTGACCGGCGAGCTTGATGTAGTACGGTGCCTTTGCATCCGGGCCAAGTGTTTTTGGATCGGCCGGTGCCGGTGTCATGAATTCCATTTCGCCGATTGTGTGATTGTCATAGAGGAGTCCCTGCTGAAGCACATAGAGGGGTGAACGTGTGTCTCTCTTGTTCTGGATGAGTGCGCCTGGCATGTAGTGGTAACCGGCTTTGACTTCCATTGTTGCTGTATCGAGTTTTGGGTTCGGGTAGCTAACGACGTAGTTGTTTGCAATTGCAAGCTGTGCTGATTCAGCGGCCATCCATGTCCAGGTGTCGAGTGCTTCGCCCGGCTTGTTTGTGTACATTGCCTTGCTGTCGTGGCAGATCACGGCACAACCCTGCTTGTCAAATTCTGCAATCTTGCCCGAAACAAAGCCGATGGAGAACATGTCCTGCTTTGTAAGTGTGATTGCTGATCCCCATTTTTCGCCCTTCATTTCCCATGGTTTGCCTGACATATCCATTGACTCGTCGGCCCATGTGAACTGGAGGTAAACGTTTTCGGCATCGTAACAAGCCTTTGCCATTGCTGTGTTTGTTTCACCGACTTTGATCTCGACCGGTGCTGCGTTTGCCCATGCCTCTTCGGCTGGATCGATCGCACCGTCGATGAGCGGTGCAATTTCTGAGTATTCTGCTGAAAGAATGGTTGCTGTAGGAGCTTCGTACATGGAAGGGGTAACTGACTTTTCAACAACGGCAGAGCCGCCACCGCAGCCTGCAAGCACCAATAATGACATGACAACAGCGATGAAAACTGATTTCTTCATTCCCATACTCCTTCTTTATAGTAATGATTACTAACTATATCAAGATGTGTTGTTTCACTATTTTTTCGGCACACGGTCAAATCCTAACATCACGAAAATAAAGAGTCAAGAAATCGTAAATCTTGACTGGATTAAGACTCCATGTAATCTTGATGCGGAGGTTTGCTATGAAACCGATGTTTTGTGTGCTTGCAGTCGTGATGCTTTTCAGTTTTGCAGGATGTGGCCAGAAGGAATCGAAGCCTGTTGTTGCGCTCTGGCAGGGCGCTGGATTGGATTCCTGGCATACAGGATCAAGCAAAGAGCCGTTACTTGCACCGTTTGGAAAGGAATGGAATGCTGAACTGGCTGGCCTTGGTTTTGGAGCAACAGTCGTTGTCGACGTTCCTGACATCGATCTCAAGAGCAAAAAGCTAGTCAACAGACTTGTAATCACCTCAACAAATGATGGCGCTGTTTATGCTTTTGACTGGGATACTGGAGAAAACATCTGGAAGCAGAAATTCGGTGGAGCAATGGGTGATCCGCTGTTTGTTGACAGCAAGATTGTCGTTACCTGTTCGGATGGCTCGATAAACACTATTTCGGCGTGGGATGGCTCACCTGTCTGGTCTGCAAGGTTCAGGGCTACAACGGCAATTGTTGACCCAATCTGGAATGGAAGACCGGAAAATGCAGCTCTTGTCACAGATGGGAAGATTGTTTACTCGGTTCACTCATCAAAAACCGCCAATGCATATAACGTCGTTGATGGCACCGAGCTGTGGAGATTTGATTTCGAGGATGCAGTCATGGCTTCTCCGGTCCTTGTTGATGGAAAGCTCATTGTTGCAGACTATTCCATGAAACTGACAGCCCTCAAAACCGAAAACGGCAAGCGTGCCTGGGAATCGGCTCTGGATGACAGGGTGACCACAAGCCTTGTCTCAGATGGGAAAAATGTTTATGTGCCAGGTTCATTTGGCAAAGTTGGTGCATACTCGGCAGCAGACGGCAAAAAGGTCTGGACGCTTGATATTGGTGGAACAATTGCTGTTGCACCGTGCATTGCCGGCCAGTTCCTGGCAATCGCCGACACGACCAAGAACGACATTTTGTTTGTTACTACAGACACCGGAATGGTTAAGAACAAGATTGAGCTGAAGAATTTAGTGCCAAAATCAGCGCTTGTTTCATGCCAGAACTATGTATGCTTCGGAACTGTCGATGGAAAAGTAATCGCTGTAGACCTTGAAAAGTATTCGTTTACGACTGGTTTTGAGTTTGATTCGGCAAAAATTGCAAACGCAAACAGAATTTATGGAAGCCCGGCCGTTCTTGAGGGAAGACTCCTAATTTCTGACGGAATCTCAACATATTATCTGCTTGCACCAAAAGCAATCCTCGACAGCTACCAGCAGCAACAGCAGCAATCAACACCGGTTCAGAAACCACCGACAGATAACAAGGGAACAGAAAAACCGAAAAATCCGTGAAGTTCAAGATAATTCAACAAAGGCCGGGGCTTGTTCCCGGCTTTTTTATTTCTGGTACCTGGCTTTTTTGGAGACCTCATCGAGTTTCTGTCTTGGGCCGATTGCGATGACGAGATCAGACTCAGTGAGTGGCATATTCGGATCAGGAGGCATTATAACCTGAAGGTCCTTTCTGAGTGCCACAACCATGATCCCTTTTTCTTCCCTGAGACAGAGTTCGGAAATCTTCTTGCCAACCCATTCGTTGGGCGTTGGGAACTCGGTGATGGCGTACTGGTCTGAAATTTCGATGAAATCAAGGAAGTTTGTGCCTGTGATCCTGTTGACAAGTCTTATGGCCATGTCCTCTTCAGGTGAAAAGATGTCGTCGGCACCAATTTTTTGAAGTATCTTTGCATGGGCGTGAGATTCAGCCCTTGAGATGACGTATGGCACTCCAAGCTCCTTGAGCATGGCGGTCAGAAGGATGTTGTTTTCGATGTTCTTGCCGAACGCAACCACTGCAACTTCACAATCGAGCACCCCTGTAGTCTTGAGCCCCTCCTCGTCGAAATGCCTCATGACGATGACCTTGTCAATTGAATTTCTTACACGCTCGATCTTATCGCGCTCCATGTCAATGGCAAGGACGCTGTACCCTTTTTCTGCAAGCTCGACGGCAAGGGTCATTCCAAGCCTGCCAAGCCCGAACACTGCAATCTGAAGTGGCATCGGTTCAACACCTCCACAACAACTATAACTGGTTTCCTTGACTGCCAGTTATTGATTGGTAAAATTCCGCTTCGGAGGTTTGAAATGACGATCAGGATCATAGTCAGAAAACCGGCAGTTTGCTCTATCGATGACGAAAAATGCAGAGAGTGCCAGACACCATGCAAGTCAGCGGCAAAGACTGCAAACACAACCGGCAACCAGGTCTGCGAACTCAAAGGCGAGAACTCACCCTGGATACTGTAAGCAAAATCCACGTTTTCAAAGTAAACGGAGAGACCCTGTCATTCGATGTTGCGACAGGGTCTCTTCTTTTTCTGGATGAAGAATCAGCCGATTCGCTCGATAAATTTCGTTCGGATCGTGGACTAACACTTCCCACCGAGATTGCCGACCTTGTAAAGGACGGGGTGCTTTTCGGGAACGCTAAAATTCCCCCACCACAAAAGCTTTCACCAAAATCGCTGTGCCTAATTGTTTCCCATGCCTGCAACCTGAACTGCTCCTATTGCTCGCTCGGTTCCGTGACCGGCCAAGGCAAAGTGATGTCCATTAAGACAGCCAGAAAAACGTTGGATTGGCTGATACCGAACGCACCTGGCAAGAAAATAGACATCGATTTTTTTGGCGGTGAACCTTTGCTAGCTTGGGAAACAGTGAAGGACGCAGTGCTTTATGGCAACGAACTTGCCAAAACCCACGACAAGAACTTGAGATGGTCGATGTCAACCAACGCCGTGGGGTTGACTGACGATATACTTGATTTTTGTGACAAATACTACATTTCTTTGGTTCTTAGTCTTGATGGAACACGGGAAATCAATGACGCCTACAGGAAAACTCCTGCCAATGAAGGCTCTTTTGATGCCGTTCTCAGCAATATTTTAAAAGTGGTCAAGCGAAGAGAGCGTGGATATTACGTCCGTGGAACCTATACCGGCAAAACCATTCATTTTGCCGATCAGGTCATAGCCCTTCACAAGCTTGGCATCGGTTCGCTGGCTTTTGAGCCTGTCGTGACAACCGATCCTGAACTGGCCATCACTGAAAAACATTTGCCAGTCCTTAGGCAGGAATATGAAAAGCTTGCGAAATATTATGTTGAACAAAAGATTTCAGGCAATCCGTTCAGATTCTACCATTTCGAAATGAACCTCGAGCAAGGGCCGTGTGTGAGAAAAAGTGCTGGAGGATGCGGAGCCGGTTGTGAGTATCTTGCTGTCGATCCTGACGGGCAGTTTTTTGTGTGCCACCAACTTGATGGGAACAGCGATTTCTGGATGGGTAACCTCAAAACACCACCAGTTCAAAGTGATTTCGACAGGTGGACAAACAACAACCACCTTTTGACCAAACTAGAATGTCTTGACTGCTGGGCGATGTTCCTCTGTTCCGGCGGGTGTCTTGCAGCAAACCAAACAATAAAGGGCGACTTCAAGTCGCTGCATACGATTGGATGCGAGATCCAAAAGATGAGGCTTGAGGCCGCCCTCTGGGTTTATGCCTATTTGAGGATTTCAGAAGCCAATCCTTCAAGCTCGCTCAATGATTTTTCGAGTTCGTAGGTTGTTGCTCCTGTAACTTTTGCTGTTGGACTCCAAAGCTGGTTGCGCCTTGCAACCCAGTTTTTCTCGAAGTAATTGATAAGCGATTTCGCTCTGCCAATCTTTTCAAGGTCAGCGTTGGGATACTTGTCTGCCATAGCGCCGTTCATCTGCTTGATGATGTCCAGATCGCCTTCGATTGCCAGATAGCGCCTGTCAAGCTCGGTGAGTTTTCCGGCTCTGTCGCGTGCTGCTGCCTCGATGGTTTTCCTGTTTGCAAAAACAACGGCTACACCGACACCGATTCCGATGACAACCGCAACGAGAAGCAAAATGATGATTGTCACGATCAGGCGCCTTTCAGCCTCAGAAGCCTCTGTTCGATCTCATCCTTTTTTGAGTTCTTTGCTATCTCGTCATCGAGTGAATCAGCGATTGAACCGATTTCTGCAAGAGCCTGAACCTTCTGCTCCCTCTTGATGACTCTCTGCTCGAGTTCGTCAAAGGTGGTTCCGATGTCCGGGGTTGCAATGCCTGACATTGTTTTTACAACCTTTTCCTGAGCCTTGGATGCCTTGTCCCTTGCCACAAGCTCGTCGAGTTTCATTGATGCTTCCTCGATCTTTGCCTTGAGGGCATCGAGAACCTGTCTGATCTTGACGTTTGTCTGTTCCTGTGTTGTGAGCGATTTTTCGGCTGTGGTTTCCTGACCTTCAAGGGTTACGACCCTGGCAAGGCACTTTCTGGCAAGCTCCTCGTTGCCCGAATCCATTGCGTTCTTTGCGGCTGTGTTGTACTTTGTGAGGTCTGACCTGACTTCGCTGAGTCTGATCTCTGTTGTCTTGGCCGATGCCATCGATTCTGCAAGGGCATCCGCTGCCTCGGCATACTGCATTCTCATTTCATCGATCTTGAACGGAAGCATCTTTGCCGGGTCTTCCATACCCTTGAGCCAGTCGTTCACGTTGCTGTTGAGAATGTCACCTATCTTTTTCCAAAATCCTGCCATTGTCCTAAAACCTCCTTTATGGTTGTCATTATTATTTTACCGGAACTGCGTCATTAGGCAATATGCCTTGAAAACAGAAGTGTTTAAGCGCATAATCTGTTTCATGACAGTATTCCAGTATTACGGACGTTTGCTTAGACCCTACGCCGTCCAATATATTTTTTCGCTTGTCGGACTGATTTCCTCAGTTCTTGACATGCTCATACCAAAAATTGTCATCAGCGGAAGCATCGATGCAGTGTCAAAAAAAGTGCCAAATGCTGAAGGCGTGATATTGAATCTGCTCCTCATCGGTCTGGGAATAACAGTAGTCAGGGTTGCGATATTCTTCTTCTCAAGACTTAGCATTGTAAGCGTCTCACGCCGTGTAGGCATGGATTTGAGAAATCAGATTTATGACAAACTGTTGGTTCTTCCTGACAAATTTTTCAACAACATGGCTTCAGGCGAGGTGATGTACAGGTGCTCTTCAGATGCAAACCAGATACAGAACTCGCTTGGTGCAAGTTCGGTTCATCTTCCTAACGCTATATTCAGGACAATTGCCGGCCTGATCCTCATCTTCACCACTTCCTGGCAGCTGGCCATCATCATACTGGCGTTTGTGCCGTTGCTTCTGGTCATTGAGTTTGTTTTCGGAAAAAGGGTTCACAAACTCTTCTTCCTCATCCAGCAGTACTTTGACAAGATCAGCGACCGCATCAATGAAAATCTTTCAGGCTCCAGGGTCGTCAAATCATATGCCCAGGAAAAGCTTGAAGAGAAGCGTTTCAACGGAATGCTCAACAATTATGTAGACAAGGTGAGACCGCTCAACAAGACATTTGCCATCTGGTGGCCTCTGATGTACATTGTCATCAATCTCCCTGTCATCGCAATCATCTGGGTCGGCGGTATCCTTGTAGTCAACGGATCGATCACCATCGGTGACCTCTCGGCTTTCGTTGTCTACATCTTCATGCTTGTCTGGCCGATGATTGCGCTGGGCTGGATCATAAACATGTATCAGAGAGCGAACGTTTCAATAAAAAGGATTCTCGAGATCATTAATGCTCCGGTTGATATCCAGTCACCACCAAACGCCTACAACCCTGATTCAGTCAAAGGCGACATAGAATTTTCGGATGCAACCCTTACCTATGGTCATGAAGATAACAGGCTCAGCCATATAAACCTCAACATTCCGGCAGGCCAGATTGTTGGCATCGTTGGCCCGGTCGGTTCCGGAAAGAGTTCACTTGCCAAGTTGCTTCTCCGAATCTGGGATTGTGACGACGGCTCAGTTCGGATTGATGGGAAAAACGTCAAGGAATGGGATCTCAAGAGACTCAGACATTCTTTTGCCTATGTTCCCCAGGATGCATTCCTCTTCTCATCGTCCATTGCCGATAACATTGCATTTGCCAGACCTGAAGCCACACGGGAACAAATCGAGGAAGCGGCAGAACTGGTTCAGATCAAAAAAGAGATTGAGGAGTTCAACGCAAAGTTTGACACAATCATTGGCGAAAGAGGCGTGACACTTTCAGGTGGACAGAAGCAGAGAGTGGCCATCGCCAGAGCAATGCTTCAGGAAACGCCAATTATGATTTTGGATGATCCTCTCTCGGCAGTTGACACAAACACTGAAGAAGCAATTTTGACAGCCGTCGAGCCAAAACTAAAAAACAGAACCGTAATAATCATGGCTCACAGGGTCAGCGCCCTTCGCCATTGCCAGAGGATAATCGTTTTGGATCACGGAAAGATAATTGAAGACGGAACACAGGAGGAGCTGATAGCACAAAAGGGCTATTTCGCAAAACTTGTCGAACAGCAGAAGCTGGTGTCCCAGATGGAGGAAGCCAATGCCTGAGTACGTGCATGAAGAAGAGATAATCGGCAAACCCTTCGACTGGAACCTGACAATGAGGATGATGAGATTCCTCCTCCCATACAAGCCAATGGTGATCCTTTCGTTCACCATGCTGCTGCTTTGGACGGTATCATCAATGTTCCTTCCGGTGTTGATGAAGATAGCCATCGATGATATGGTGAAAAACGGCAACCTCATCGGTCTCATGTGGGTTTGCCTCATCTATATAGGTCTGCTCCTGTTCAAGGTTGTCGCCCAGTATTTCCAGGTTCTGACCATGAGCAACACCGGCCAGCTGATGATGCGTGATATGAGAAACGCAATATTCACAAAACTTCAGGATCTCCAGCTCACTTACTACGACAAAAATCCTGTAGGTCGCATATTTACCCGTATAACGTCCGACGTAGACTCGGTTTTTGAGTTCATCACCGACAGCGTTATCACGGTTATTGCAGATGCTATTATCATTGCCGGCACAATCGTGTTCATATTCTTTCTCGACTGGCGTTTGTCGCTTGTGACTGTTGCCCTTTTCCCTGTAATGATTGCCCAGGGCTGGATTTTCCAGTATCTTGCAACCAAATTCTACAGAAATGCAAGAATCAAGCAGGCAAAGGTGAACGCATTCCTCAACGAAAACATCATGGGTATGAGAACAATCCAGTGGAGCAACCGCCAGGAAGTAAACAAGGGCATGTTCCGTGGAATAAACATGGAGATGTTCAAGGCCCAGATCAAGTCGATGGTCAATTTCACGGTGTTCATGAACGGAATTGATTTCACACAGACTGTAGCCCTCATCCTCCTTGTTTATGTCGGAGCAAAACTCATCCTGACAGGAACTGTTCTTGTCGGTACTGTCATGGCTTTTGGTACATATCTCCAGAATTTCTATGGCTCGTTGCACGACATTTCAGAACACTACAACACTTTTCAGACTGCAATGGTTGGAGCAGAAAGAATAACTGAACTCCTCGACCATCCGGTGACAATCACGGACAAACCTGGTGCAAGAGAAATAACAGAAAAGCTCAAAGGCAGAGTCGAATTCAAGGATGTTACATTCAGCTACGACGGTAAAAATGACGTTTTGAAAAACATCAGTTTCACCGTTGAGCCAGGACAGACCGTTGCAATTGTTGGCCCGACGGGTGCCGGTAAAACCTCGATCATCAGCCTTATCTCAAGGCTTTACGACATCCAAAAAGGCGACATAACAATCGACGGCATCTCCATCTTTGACATGAAGCTCGAATCGCTGCGCAAGCAGATCGCTGTCGTTTTGCAGGATCCTTTCATTTTCTCAGGCCCAGTCATCGACAACATCAAGCTTCTCTCCGATGTCACCGATGAAGTGGCTATCGAATCTGCAAAGATTGTTGGCGCCGACGATTTCATCGAAAGGCTCCCCGACTGCTATCAGCATGTTCTCTCGGAAAGAGGCTCAACTCTTTCCGTCGGCCAGAGACAGCTGATCTCGTTTGCAAGAGCAATCGCCCACGATCCGGCAATACTCGTTCTTGACGAAGCCACAAGCTCGATTGACACAGCATCCGAACAGCTCATTCAGGAAGCTTTGACCAAGATTGTCAGGCACAGAACGTCAATTGTCATTGCCCACAGGCTTTCAACCATCAAAAACGCCGACAAGGTGCTTGTCATCAGCAATGGCAAGATAGTCGAACAGGGAACACATGATCAGTTGCTAGCCCTTGGCGGCATGTACAAAAAGCTGTACGAGCTTCAGTACAAGGGCCAGGAAAATAAATAGTAGGCTTGAATCAAACAAAAAAAGGGTGCCTTTATGGCACCCTTTTTTTGTTTGCCTAATATCACTGGCCGCTGACGATGTAAACATTGCTGTCGTAGCAGCTGAAAACTATCTCGTTGCCGATGATGATGGGTGATGAGCCAATACGTCTGTCGCTGCTGCTGGTGGTGCTGACCTTGCTTGTGACGAACTTGTCGAGTTCTTTGCCATTGTTTTTGTCGACAATATACAAAATGCCATCCATGTCTGCGCAGACTAGATAGTTTCTGACAACAAGCGGGTCGGCGAGCAATGATGTGGTGCTTGTTTGAGACTTCCAGATCTCCTTGCCTGTTTTCCTGTCGAGAGCGAATGTGATGCCACCAGCGGTCGTGCCGTACACGTTTTTCTCGTCGATTATCGGGCACGATTCAATGCCAAAATCGTTATCCGGCGCCTGGTATGACCACAATGTTTTGCCATCGTTCGTGTTTATGCAGTACATTTTTGAATCCTTGCAGCCAACCCAGAGTCTCTTGCCAAATACAACTGGAGAGCTAAGAGTGCCCTTTGGTAGCTTTGTATCCCAAATCTCCTTGCCCGTATTGATGTCCAGACAGAAAATATCACCTCCGAAATTGGCGAAATAAAGTTTACCATCAGAGATGGCCGGAGATGAATAGATTTTCGATTTAGTCTGAAAATTCCAAATTTCTTTACCTGTTTTGGCTTCAAGGCAATACATCTTGCCATCCCATGAGCCAAAGTAAATATTTCCGTCCACGACCTTTGGGCCACCAAGCACCAGTCCGTTGTAAATCGCTTTCGTGGATTCCGTATTTGGAGGAGCAGAAATGTTGTTTCCTGTTTTGAAGCTCCACATTTTGATGTCACCATAAAGATCGTAGGCATACAAATTGCCCTTTGCGGTTCCGAAAAAGACCATGTTTTCATCTGCTGCCAGTGCAGTTGTTACAACAGCTCCGAGTCCCGAGTCCAGTTGTTCAGAGTTTTTCCATACAGGTTCGGCTGTGTCAAACTTGTAACAAGACAGAAAACCCAGCTGGCAGCCGAAGTAGAGTTTGCCTTTTGTTACAGCCGGTGAGCCATAAATGATGTTTGATGTTGGTGAGCCAAAAGAAATGAACCTGTACTGATCCTTTTCTTTCTTCAACGGCAGCTTTATGTCGGCGTCAACAACGCCCATGTTGTCTGGTGTTCTGCGAAACATTGTCCACTCCGTTGCCGGTGTGGCTTTGGGAAATGCCGGTTCGTCAACACTAGATGAATCCTTTGCTCCGTTGTTGGTCGGTGGCTGGTCGTTTGCGACAGTCTTGTTCGGATCATACTTTGGAATTTTCACTGATTCGGTAGCCTGCTGCCCACAACCGGCAACTGATGCCACCAGGAAAGCCACCATCAACACCACAAAGAGTTTTTTCATCAAACCTCCAGCTATCTTACCGGTCTTGATTCAATTTTGTTCAAATCATTGTAACCTAGTATAACAGTCTGTGTCAAAAAATCTGTAAGGAGGTTTTAGGTGGACTATTTTTTGAATGAAGAACAGAAGATGATTAAAAATCTGGCTCGTAAGATTGCTGAGGAAAAGTTAAAACCGGTCAGAAGCAAAAACGACAGGGAAGGCATTTTCCCGTGGGACATCATAAAAGAGCTTGCAAGAGCCGACATGATGAGACTCTACATCCCAAGCCAGTATGAGGGTCTTGGCAAAGGCGTATTTGAACTTTGCCTTGTTATTGAAGAACTCTCAAGAATTGATGGCGGTGTGGCTGTTTCATATGCAGTCAACGCTCTCGGAACCTTCCCGATCGTCATTATGGGCAATGAAGACCAGAAGAGGAAATATCTCCCGAAGGCTGCTTCGGGTGAATGGCTTTCGGCTTTTGCGCTCACTGAAGCAAACGCTGGTTCAGACGCAGCAAACATGCAGACAACGGCTGTGCAGGACGGCGACTACTACATTCTCAACGGAACCAAGCAGTTTATTACAAACGGTTCGGTTGCCGACTATGTCACAGTCATCGCAATGACAGACAAGTCAAAGGGCGTTCGTGGTCTCACTGCCTTCATCGTTGACAAGGGCACTCCGGGCTTCACATACGGCAAGGAAGAGGACAAGATGGGCATCAGGGCATCTGTCACCTCCGAGCTGATTCTGCAGGATTGCAGGGTTCACAAGGACGCCATTCTTGGCGGTGTCGGTCAGGGATTTGTTTCAGCCATGAGAACACTTGACAAGTCACGCCCGGGCATTGGCGCACAGGGTCTCGGAATTGCTCAGGGAGCCTATGAGGAAGCTCTCAGATATGCAAAGCAGAGAGTCCAGTTCGGCCAGCCAATCGTAAACTTCCAGGCCATCTCGTTCATGCTCTCGGATATGGCAACACAGATTGAAGCAGGCAGAGCGCTCTGCTACGCAACAGCAAGGATGGTCGACTCAGGCTCAACCAAGTATTCAAAAGAAGCTGCAATGACCAAGCTCTACAACACCGACCTGGCAATGAAGGTCACCGTTGATGCAGTCCAGATCCTTGGCGGATATGGCTACATGAAGGATTATCCAGTTGAAAAGATGATGAGGGATGCAAAGATCACACAGATTTACGAAGGCACAAACCAGATACAGCGCCATGTCATCTCGGCAAACATCGTAAAAGACGTAATCTGATACAGTCAATGAATGAAATCCCCCTGAAATCAGGGGGATTTTTTATTTGAAGCTGGATTTAAGACGATTTGCACCAATCCACGAGGCAAGGAATCCTGCAATGGTCATCAAATCAATGAGTTTCCACTGTCCAGTTTCATATAATCCGATTTTGTCCAGAAGATGGTAAAGCGAATTGTTGAAAGTTATCAGGAAAAGACTCACGGCCAGAAGCAGCCAGGCTTTTGAGATCGGAACATCCCTTGTCAGGTGGTACATGACGATTGAGCCGGTCACAACAGCAATTCCGCCAATGGTGTAGAAGATGTGCATTCCGATGCTCAGTCCGGTGTTTGAGAAAAGATCGGACCAAATAACCCATACGTAAAGGACTATCACACACAGAATGGTCACAAAAAGCCCGATTGTCGGTTTTATGATACCTTTGTACGCTTTGAGCTGAAAGAAGAAGGCGACAACAATAAGCATGTACATCAGCATGAAACCTATATCTTGAACACCAGGGAAAGCCGGTTCGTTGTGGGTAACTGTCTCAATGATCGCCCACGCCAGCATCCCAAGGCTCCAGAAGATAAATCCAAGTCCTACCAGAAACCACGTTCTGGATTGCCTGATCTCGATTCCTATCGATCTGCCGAGGGCAATGATTGAGATGCCCGCCAGCATTGAGATGGCAAACTGGAGCCACTCAGTGTAGACCTCAGTTTTGATGTTCAGGCTCGAACCCCACAGATAAACAAAAATTGTCACAAGAACAACTACTATGCCAATAACTGTTGTCAGTCCAATACCTTTGTTGGTTTTGTTCACGACATGCCTCCTGTTGGAACGCTTTTTATATTGATCAGATGTGCGATTTCACTTCTTCCATGAATTTATCGTAGTGATATGAGGGAGTAGCGATTTTGTGGCCTCGAACGACCATGCCTCTGAATCCGCCACGCTTTTCAACTTCATCCTTGTCAATCTTTGAATTGAGGAAAACTGTTTCGAGTTCAGGCTTCATTTCTCTGGCTTTTGCAGCTGCTTTTGCAAAGAAAACATGGAAATATGGGCAGATGTCAGGGTCTTCGATGACAAGAATCCTGTTTTTATCGATCTCCTGCAGGTTGTAGTCTTTATTGGAATTATCCTCGAAGAAACCGTCGAGTTTAGGGTCTTTGTGGTAGACGTAGCCTGGCTCGATTGGGTAGTAAACGATGCAGTTATCTTCAGGGGTTGGCACAAAACCTTTCCTGACCATGAATTCAGCCCACTTTTTTTGATCTGGAAAACCACCGTCGAATGGGAACGAGATGATGGCCTTTGCCGGTTTCCCGTCAAAGCTGGTAGCCGATTTGGCGTAGTCGATCAGTTTGCCCATGAGTTTGGAGGCAACACCCTTGTCCCAGTGTTCCTTTCTTGGCACCCAGATGCATTTAAGCGCTATAACCTGGGATTCTTTTCTATGTTCAAGGTTGAACACACCCGCAGGCTTGCCGTCAAGCAAAGCCACAAAACCAGGCACAAAACCTTTTTCAATTTCGCCCTCAGCCCATTGTGTTTTCAGGTCGCAGCCGGCACCGGCAAGATCCAAACCCACATCATCCGGATGAGAGCAGACAAATGAAGCGCACTGGACGGTTTCCTGTGTGATAGGCATCACTTTTATCTCTGGCATGTCAAGCCTCCTGAAGGCATTATACCAGAAAGGGAGTGTTTTTGGAATTGTGGGATTTTTTCAGACAGTGGAGGCGACGAGGGGAATCGGACCCCTGAATAATGATTTTGCAGACCATCGCCTTACCACTTGGCTACGTCGCCTCGAGGAAATATATACCGGTTTCTAGGTTTTATTGCAAGTGGAGGTCTTAACGTTTGACATGATCCTGGAGCGGGAAACGGGATTTGAACCCGCGACCACCGGCTTGGGAAGCCGAAGCTCTACCCCTGAGCTATTCCCGCTCGATGTTATTCTAGTAAAAATTAGACTTTTATTCAATATGAGCTTCACAAAGAGCTTCCAAGCTCAAGAAACCACTATGGGAGCTATTCCCGCTCGATGTTATTCTAGTAAAAATTAGACTTTTATTCAATATGA
>CAZXEH010000001.1:220524-240030 GCA_964639885.1 uncultured Caldisericales bacterium
GAGCTATTCCCGCTCGATGTTATTCTAGTAAAAATTAGACTTTTATTCAATATGAGCTTCACAAAGAGCTTCCAAGCTCAAGAAACCACTATGGGAGCTATTCCCGCTCAACACTATTCTATAAAAAACTGTAATTTCTTTCAACGCAAGTTATACAAAGAGCTTCCAAGGCAAATTACAACGGAAACTTTTCCCGTCCAGGATGTCAATGGTTTGTGCATCAATCAAGCAGTTTTGTTTTGCCAGGAAGAGGGATTTTGCCGACTGCAAGCCCAGCAGCCCTTTGGATTGCGGCTGCCACAGAGGTTGTTGATTTGATGATTTCCGAACTTGCAGACTGAACCTTTCCGGTAAGGAACTGTGCATTGATCCACGACAGAACCTTGTCGAATGCATCAGGGCATTGGGCGAAGATTAGAATGGTCATGGAGAGCAGGTACGGAAAACTCATACCAACGATGATGCTTGAAACCTCGGTGATCCTGAAGCCGGCCAGCACCATGAGGGCGATGAATGCAAATCCGACGATCTCCCTGAATCCAAGGACGAAAGCCGAGAAAGCCACGACAATTAGAAGGTTTGTCAGACCACCTGAAAGGAATGCTGCTTCATCTCCGACGACCAGACCATACAAAACGGCCAGAATCCACCAATCAAGGATGAGTACAATCCAGCCCAGCCAGTTTCTGGGTCTCTCAAGCCAACCCCTTGCCAGCAATACCAGCATGGCGCAAAGCGTTACGATTGAACCGATGAAACCAGGGAGATAGAAAATCCTTTGTGATCCGAACAGGAGGATTGAGAGCTGGTCAAGCCAGAGAAATGATGGCCACTGGTATCTCGGGATGATCCAGACCGATGAGGCGTAGATGGCAAATGCCTGGATGAGGATGATGAGGATGTACCTAAAGTATTGTGCGATTGCTGCTTTTCTGTGCACTCGCCTGTAGAAATCCGTTACAACCCTGAGGTGTTCCAGAGTTTCTGGGATGCTGTACATTTTTGTAAGTTTTTCCCTGTATTTTTCGATGTCCTTGCTATCAGCTTCGATGATGCTCTTACCTGATTTGGTCAGGAAAATCCTGAAATGTTCAAGATTTTCAGCTGAATCTGGATGTGCTGACAGATAATCCTGATAGAAGTCTCTCATGATAGTTAAAAGTTTATTCCATCCACGCAGGATTGAAAGTGGCGGTAATGCTGGCTAACGCAATTGCGAATTTGTGTCGGTATTTGCAGGGGTTGAAAAGGCAATAATCCTTGTTACACTCCATCCTGCGACATGGCGGAACTGATTGCTGTTTTGAGCACACTATTGATGGCTTCAGGCCAGATCATCCTCAAGCTTGGCCTTAACAGGATCGGTGTATTCTCAGGAAAGACTTTCTGGCAGGCAATCAGCCTCATCATAACAAACCCCAATGTTATAATCGGCGCCCTGCTCTATGTCGTTGCAGCCTTCATCTGGGTCTGGGTGCTATCCCAGAGGCCCCTCAGCTATATCTACCCGTTTCTTGCCACAACCTATATCTTTGCCCTCATCGGCTCCAGTCTCATTCTTGGCGAGCCGGTCAACTGGGTCAGGTGGGCAGGCGTTGCAGCAATTGGCTTTGGAATCTTTTTGATTTCAAGAACAATATAAAGGAGGAAGTTGCTATGTTTATGAAACAGTTTTTATTGGCTCCCGGGCCGACCCCGCTTCCGGAAGAAGTCCGTGTAGAAGGCGCCAGGGACATTACCTACCACAGGAGTCCAGCCGGCAAGAAGATGGTTGTCCAGTGCATGGATGACCTCAAGTATCTCCTTGGAACCAAGAACGACGTTTTCCTTCTTGGATCATCGGGTTCAGGAGCCATGGAATGCTGCATGCAGAACCTGGTTTCACCGGGTGACAAGGTTATTGTCCTGAACGCCGGAAACTTCGGCAACAGGTGGATGAAGCTCGCAAAAGCCTGGGGCGCAACACCAGTTGAAATCAAAAAAGAGTGGGGCGACGTTGTCCAGCCGGCAGAACTTGCAACAGTTCTTGCAGCAAACCCTGACACAACAGTTGTTTTCTGCCAGCTCTCAGAAACTTCGACAGGCGTCTGCTCAAAGACAAAAGAGTATGCAGCAATCGTCAACAAGACAAACGCAGTCCTGTGCGTGGACGTTGTTTCAGGCGCAGGTGTAGTTCCGTTTGAAATGGACGAATGGGGCGTTGAGGCATGCGCCGGTGGATCGCAGAAAGGCATGATGCTTCCGCCAGGACTCGGTTTTGTCTCATTCGGAGCAAAGGCATGGGCTCTTGTCGAAAAGTGCACAAACAGGCGCTTCTATTTCGATATGAGAGAGTTCAAGAAGAAAATCCCGGACAAAGAAACCCCGTGGACACCACCGATTACAATCATCTGCCAGTCGGCAAAGGCTTTCGAGATGATCAGAAAAGTCGGCAGGGACAAACTCTGGGAACGCTATTCAATGCTGGCAACCGGTGTAAGGGCTGCAATGGCAGCACTCGGCCTCAAACTGTTTGCAAAAGAGCCAGGCGATGCAGTAACGGCAGTCTGGGTTCCTGAAGGAGTTGATGGAGCCGCACTGACAAAGATGATGAGAGACGACTACGGCGTTCTCGTTGGCGGCGGACAGAGCGACTACAAGGGCAAGATTTTCAGGTTCGGGCACATGGGCTACATGGACATCTATGACGAAATAGCTGCCATTGTCGCACTCGAAATCTGCCTCAAGAAGCTTGGATACAAGTTCGAACTTGGTACTGGCGTTGCAGCCTTCATGAAGGCCTGCCAGTGGTAACCCCCTGAAGGAGGAACATGGCAAAGATATTGATTGCTGACAAAATCGCAGATGATGGAATCAACCTGCTCAAAAATGCAGGCCATCAGGTTGATGTAATAAAGCTGACACCTGAAGAACTCGTTGCAAAAATTCCCGATTACGAAGCAATCATTGTCCGTTCCGCCACAAAAGTAACCAAAGACGTAATCGATGCTGGCAAGAATCTTAAGATTATCGGTCGTGCCGGTGTCGGACTCGACAACGTGGATCAGGCTTCCGCCAAAGAAAAGAATATCACTGTTGTAAACACTCCTGCAGCTACATCAATCTCGGTTGCAGAGCTTGCAATCGGACACATGCTCGCAGCCTGCAGGTGGATCGGCTACGGAACCGCCACCATGAAGGAAGGCAAGTGGGAAAAGAAGCAGATGGAAGGCATCGAGCTTTACGGAAAAACCCTCGGCCTCATCGGCATCGGACGCATTGGTTATGAAACTGCCAAACGTGCCGTTGCAATGGGTATGAAGGTCATCGCTTTCGATCCTTACGTCAAGGAATCACCGGACAAGGACATCAAGCTCGTTGGCAAGGATGAACTCATAGCAAACGCTGATTTCTTCTCGCTCCACATCCCACTCACACCGGAAACCAAGAACATCATCGGCGCACCGGAAATTGAGAAGATGAAAAAAGGTGTTGTTCTCGTAAACTGCGCCCGTGGTGGCACAGTCGACGAGGATGCCCTCTACGAAGGCCTCAAGTCAGGCAAGATTCGCTTTGCCGGCATTGATGTCTTTGCGAAGGAACCACCGGACAACACACACAAGCTCGCAACTCTTCCAAACGTCAGCCTCACGCCGCACATCGGCGCCCAGACGGACGAAGGCCAGAGCAGAGCCGGTGTTCAGCTTGCAGAAAAAATTGTTGACTACTTTAAAGGAGCAAAATAGAACAAATGTACGAAATCAAACCGTTTAAAGGAGTCCATTACTCCAAAAAAGCCGGCACAATCGGCGACCTGATCACACAGCCATACGACAAGATCACGCCCCAGATGCAGGAAGACTACTACAAAAAGCACGAAAACAACGCCATCAGGATCGAGCTTGCCAAAGACATGCCCGGGGACTCCGACACAAGCAACAAGTACACCAGGGCAAATGAAGTGTTCCAAAAGTGGCTTGCCTCCGGCGTGCTTGAACGCGATGGAAAAGACACAATCTACGCCTACAACCAGGAGTACAAGCATCCAGAAACCGGAAAAGTCGTGGTCAGAAGGAGCTTCATTGCCCTTTCAAAACTCTACGACTATTCCGAAAACGTCATCTACCCACACGAGCACACTCTCTCTGGCCCAAAGATGGACAGGCTCATGCTCACAAGGGCAACCAAGACAAACCTTGGCCTCTGCCTCTTCTTCTACCGTGACGAGCAGGATGCGATAAACAAACTCCTGGACACCCACACAAAGGGCGAACCATTGTTTGACGCTCTCGACCACTACGACACCCACCACAAGATCTGGAAAATTGACGATCCGGCAGAAATCAAAAAAATTCAGGACATGATCGGTTCAAAGACCATCATCATCGCTGACGGCCACCACCGCTACGAGACAGCCCTCAACTACCGCAACGAAATGCGCGAGAAGAACCCTGGATTCAAAGGCAACGAAGCCTGGAACTTCAGGATGGCTGCCTACATCAACATGAGCGATCCCGGCCTCTATGTCTTCCCGACTCACAGGCTCATCCGTGACGTCCCGAATTTCGACTTTGACGCCATGCTTGGCAAAATCAAGGAGAAGTTCAACGTCATAGAGATGCCGGTCACCTGCTGCATGAACTCGGCAGCAGACGGTCTGGTTGACGCCATGAGAAAGAACATGGACAAGCACGCACTCGGACTTATGGCAAAGGACAGGAAGTCTGTTTACCTCCTAGCACTCAAGGACGAGAAGCTCGCCCACAACATTCCGGTGAACATGAGCAACGACTGGAAGACTCTCGATGTTTCGATCCTCCACAAGCTCATTCTGGAGCCGATCCTTGGCATCGACGACGCAAAGCTTGCCGCACAGACAAACGTTGACTACGAACGCTACACGGAAGACGCGGTCAAACCGCTTGTTGCCGGCAACTACCAGTGCGTGTTCCTCATGAACTACACACCGACCAAGGCGGTCGAGGACGTGACGAGGCACCATGAAACCATGCCGCAGAAGTCGACCGACTATTTCCCGAAGGTTCAGTCTGGACTGATCATCCAGTACTTGCCGGATGGGGAAACAATCTGAGACTAGTTTGAATCAATCAAAGAGGGGCATGGCCGCCCCTCTTTTTAATTTCAGCTTCAATTAAGTTATTTACAAAATCCATTGGAACAATTACGGCTAAACCCGTGTTTTGATCTTGATATGGTTTATAACCACATACAATTCCAATTAATGAACTTTTTTCTATTGGTTTTGTGCCAACAATATGAGTAAAATCAGGTTTTAAAATAACAGGGCTACCACTGTTTCCTTGAACAATATAACTATCTATTAATATTTCATTGGTCGTTTTTTCTATGCATTCTTTTATTCGAGCAATAGTACCATGTTTAACAATTACATATTTTTTGTCATAGCTTATTATACCTGCTGGAAAACCCATAATAAAAACCGAACAACCTTCTTGAACATCCAATTCTACTAACTGCTGGATAACTGCAGTTTGAGAATTGCTTTTAATAAATGAAGATTCGTATTTTTCTGTATCCAATTTATTGTAATTTATTCTTGATATTGCTATGTCAGCCTCTTCACTAACTATAAAATTTAGATTCCCATTATTATCAAAAATATCAATATAAGGATATTCAATGTTTGAATCTTTATTAACTGCGATATAGATGCGCTTTTGTATTCCTCCATTATCAAGAAAAACTTCTAGAATATGCTTATTTGTTACTAGGTAGACAGCGTATTCACCTTCTTCTTCATTGACCATTTTTAATAAATATCCATAAAAGAAACCTGTACCTAAACATGGATAGACATCTTCACCTTTCTCATTCTTCATGAGATAATGAATAGATACAACTGACTTAAAAGCGCTTTCTGGAATAATTGCCATATCCCACCTCCAAACAAAGTTGTAGTGAGAAACATTGCAATGTCAAATGAGCGAGATAACAAGCCCGGCTAAAACACTGACACCATAAAGCAACCCAACAATCATCAGCCTTTCCTTCCAGCTCTTCTCCTCCTTGAAAAGAACCAGAATGCCAAGCCCGCCGCTTGCGCACAGACCGGCAACAACCGACCCGAAACTCAGCGATCCGTTGATGTAAAGCTGCGTGAGGGCGACCGATGCCGCACAGTTGGGGATCAGCCCGACAAGTCCGGCGACAAACGGTTGAAAGATCGAGTTTGAAAGCAGAATCCTGTGGAGCGTCTCCTCACCGATGAAGGCTAGCGCAAGGTTCAGGGCAAAGGTCATAACGAAAATGTAGAGCAGGATTTTGCCGGTGTGAATGAGCGGGTGGAAGATCAGCTGTTTTGCGTCAAATTTTTTTGCGCCAGAGTCTGGATGGTGACCGCAGCAGGCTTTCTGGTCGATGATTCCTTCGTGGTGGTGGGCGGAGTCGTCTGTGCCTGAGGCGAAAGCCTTGATGTGGTTGAGGGTTTTCCTGTTTTGCCTTCTGAAAACGAGGTCGATGATGAATCCAGCTGGAATAGCGACAGCCAGTTTTGTGAGAATCAATGGAATGATGAGCATTATCTTGTCTGGTCGTGAAAGAATGACTGGAATGGCCTCGTCGGAAGTGGAAAGATATACGGCGATGAGCGTTCCAATCGTGATGAGCCTCTGGGTGTAGATGGCTGATGCCATGACCGAGAATCCGCACTGGGGCAATGTCCCTGCCAATGCACCGAAAGCCGGGCCTGCTCTGCCGACTCTTTGAAGAGACTGCCTGATTTTCCCGCCGAAATAGTACTCGACCAACTCGATGCCAATATACACGACCAGGAGGAAAGGAATAAGCCTCAGAGTGTCCGAGATGGTGTCCCAAAATGCGCCCAGTACAGTGCTCAATATCGGCTCCACAATTTCAGTCTATTCATGCATAGCTCATTTTAGGCTCAAACGTCGCCATTGACAAGCGAAATTGTAACCACTCCTGCAATCCCAAATGCAAAAACTTGATGATACCAAGGTTTGTTAAATGAAGTGGCAATGGATTTTGTTTTTCGTTATCCGTTCATGCCTTAAATTGATAACATATCCGGTAAAGGAGAAATGAATTTGGAAACCATCCTGCTTGTGCTGCTTTATTTTGTCCTGTTCTGCATCGGTGTTATGCTTGTCGTCTGGGGATCAAACGGCGTTGTCATGGGTGCCACGCTCATAAACAAAATGACCAAGGTTCCGATGTTTTTCCTTGGAATGTTCATGATTGCCATTGCAACAACGCTTCCAGAGTTCACAGTCAATGTTTTTGCAACCATTGAGGGCAACGTCCAAATCGCAATTGGAAACATCGTTGGCAGCAACATCTTCAACATAGCCGGAATCCTTGGTGTCTGTTCGATAATCGGTGGTATAAAAACCGAAAGGGATATCGTTGTAAAACAGGTTCCGCTTGCAGCAGCTTCCATCTTCATCCTAGGCGCTCTCTGTTTCGATGGTAACCTGACAAGGCTCGATGGCTTCATCCTTCTCGGATTCTTTGCAATCTACCTTGTCTATCTCTATGTTTCAGCAAGGATTGCTACAAAACAGGCCAAGGAATCGGAACACCATGAAAGCCAGGAAGAAGAGGCGGAAGAGCCAAAATTCCTTAGCATTTTCTGGGATGTTTTCTACGCGATAGTCGACTGGTCCAGGTCGCTTGTTGGCAAGGAAAAGCACGCCAACAGAAAAGTTCATGAAGTGACCGGCGACACGATCCCGCCAGTTGCAAAAGTCATCATTTATCTGGTGGTTGGATTCGGAATTCTCATTGGCGGTTCGAGAATAATGGTTGACAATGCCGTTGCGATAGCAAGGATTGCCGGCATGTCCGAGGCTTTCATCGGTTTGACAATCGTTGCCATGGGCACTTCAATGCCGGAGTTTGCTGTTTCGATAATGTCGATCATCAAGCGCAAAAAGAACCTTGCAATCGGAAACATAGTTGGCGCCAACACCCTTAACGCTCTTTGGGCGCTTGGTTTTGACACGGCATTCTTAAGACCCCTTCCATTCGATCAGAACAATATGGTCGATATGTACATGGCGTTTGGTGTGGCTGTGTTCCTTTGGCTGTTTATGTACCTGGGCAAAAGGTATGAGCTTGAAAGATGGCAGGGTGTGATATTTGTTACTGGATTCGTTGCTTATGTAGTTTTCAAGTACATCTCGCTTCCAAGACCATAGAGAATTGTTGCCAATGCTTTAACTGTAAAAAGAACCCTCGGTGCTTCCGAGGGTTCTTTGTAATTATGGCATGAGTTACATTTACAAATGTGGCAATCAGGACACCATCTTCACTTCAATTCCGCCGAGGGTGATCTTTGAGTCGATTACGATTGATGGCTGACCTGGATCATAGGAAGCTGTTTCCAGACCATTCTTTGTCTCCCTGAAATCGCCATTGTAGCTTGCGCCGCCAAGCATTGAACTCTGTCTGATCAGTGCGTTGGCTCGTCTTGGGATTTCCATTTTGATGCCTGAAACGCTCGATGAAACCGAAACCTTCATGTCCGATTTCAGCTCACCGGCGAAATTCAGCTTGAACCCTGCAGCGCTTCCTTCAACAGCAACCTTTGATGCGTTTGAGTTTGCAATCGAATCGATTGTCAGATCGCCGGCATTTCCAGAGAAATCAAGCACATCCATTGCAACCGAATTTGGCTTGCTGAAAACAAGTGTGGCTTTTCCGGCATTGTAACGGAAGACTGTTTTGGTCACCGGAAGTCCGCCAAGGTCAACAAACACCTCAGATGCGCTGGATTTGAACTCGATCTCAAACGGTGTCCTGTCCGACACTTCCAGCAGAAACTCGGGAATGTTTGACCCACCGGAATAACCCTTGAAGGCGAAGATGCTCTTTTGCCAGATCCTCACGGTTCCGTCAAACGCTTCCTGAAGATATGGCCTCTCGCCTGTCGGGTCGTTGTAGGTGCCGGCGATGAAGGAGTCTGAGCTGCCTTTTTTCAAAGTCAGCCTGCATGCGCCAACGTCAATGACCAGCCTGAGCGTTTGCCCGTCAGGGTATGGAATGTTGATGTTTTCCACGGTCAGTCTTCCTTTTCGACAACGATTGTGCATTTTGTCACAAGGGCTGCGATTGCTCCAAGGGCTGCAAGTCCGGGTGCCAGCACGACGCCGACAACGCCAAGGGTCATTGGAAATTCGACGATTGTCTTGCCTTCCTCGTTTTTGATGATGATGCGCCTTATGTTGCCCTCATGAATGATTGCCTTCACCTTTGCAATCAGCTGTTCTCCGCTTACGGTGAATTCTTCTGTGCTCATGTGTTCAACTCCTTTCACAGGCTTTGACACGGCAACCCTGTTTTGATTTCTTAATGTTTACAAATGCTTCTAAAAGGCTATGATGTTGACTTGTGAGTGACAGGAGGATTTTATGAGGAGACTGAACATTCTTTGTGCAATTGCGCTCATTTTGACTACATTCCCATTGGTTGGTGGCAAGTCCATGGAGGTTTGCGAATGGACATGTTACATGATGAATCCTCAGCACAATGCAGTTGTGCCAAAAGGTTGTGGAGTTGATCCCGAGAAAATTGACCTACTCTGGCAAAAATGCGTTGGTGATCCGGCTGATAAATGCCCACCAGTTGAAGAATATGGTCGTTCCTTTGAGGCACCGGCAGTTTATAGCGATGGGTATGTTTATTATGGAAGAATGACAAAAACTGCCCACGAGACATATACAAGCAAATTCATAAAAGCTGACGCAAACACCGGTAATGAAATATGGGAATACACAATTGATAATGCGAATCCAAACACTTCATCGAAAGAATTCTTTGTTTCAGGCATATCGGCATCGCCAGTCATATACAAGGATAAAGTCTTTGTTTGTGCCGTTAACAGTGATGTTTATTGCATCAAAACCGTTGACGGGTCGTTGGTGTGGAAATCGAAAAACTCAACACCAACAAGAGATAAAAACCATGACCCCAAAGAAGGCTCTTATATTCGTAGCTCCCCAGTCATTTATGATGATAAGTTGCTCGTTGCATTCACGTTTGGCGGAAAGGATACTAAATACAATATAAACACTGGTGCTTTCGATGTCTATGCATTTGATACGGAAACTGGTGAAAACAAAAAAATATTTACAACTGATGCCTATTTCTACGACAAACAAACAAAAGATTACATCCCTCCCGATCCAATGGCAATGCGTTCAGCACTTACAGTTTCAGGTGACAATCTTCTGGTTTCATCAACAATTGCCGTAACTTGTTTTGATCTGAAGTCCAAAAACCAAAAATGGAGGCTGGCTGCAAATGCCAAGCATCCATTTTTTTGCACCCCGACTGTTGTTGATGGGTTTGTTTATTATGGAGGACCTGACAAGGATTTCTATTGTGTCGACCTTGAAAAAGGTGGATTGGAGTGGAGTTCGGAGTCTAAACATAGCATCAGAAATGCTTCGACACCGCTTGTCGTTGACGGGAAAGTCTTTGTTGCTGGAAGAGCTGGAAAATTCTACTGCCTCAACAGGAAAAACGGAATAAAACTTTGGGATTTTCAGACAAAAGATGCAACTAACGCAATATGTTCTTCGCCAGTTTATTGCGAAGGCAAGATTTGGTTTGGCTCAAACGACCATAATTTGTATTGTTTGGATGCTCAAACAGGTAAGGTTCTAAAATCAATTGAACTTGATGGCGAAATAATTGCTCCACCGGTAATTGTCGATAACAAGCTGTTTATTGGAACTGAAAGGGGAACTTTCTATTGTTTTGGGAGCATAACCCAGAAAGCATCAAGTGTTTTGGAGGGCGACTCTTCTTCATCCGACACCTGGACGACCTTCATGGGCGACAATGAGAGAACAGGTTTTGCGCCAAAAGAAGCCGGCCCAAAGACTGACCAGCTCGAAAAATACTGGGAGTTCCCAACCGGTTTCAGGGTGATCCCGACGGTCATGATTGCCGAAGGAAAAGCCTTCATCGGCTCCCAGGACAACTGGTTCAGGGCGGTCAATCTTGCTGACGGGCTTGAGCTTTGGCGAACAAAGTGCGGTGAAAAGTGCCATCATGACAAACACGTCACAATCGATGAGCTGAAGTATGGCGGAGTAATCTCAACTCCTGTCTACAACGACGGCAAGCTCTATTTCGGAACCATCTGCTACAAGGTTATGTGCATGGATGCAAAGACCGGCGCTATCGTCTGGGAATACGACGATCCCGACAGGGACGAATCGTTCAACTGCTCGATGCTTCTTTATAAAGACAGGCTTTACACTGTTTCTGCAGAAAAAATCTACTGCCTTGATCTGAAAACCGGCAAAAAGCTGTGGATGCAGTCTGTCTGGAGCAACACCTGGAGCGCGCCGATGATCGCCAATGGAAAGCTGTATGTTGCCGGACTAAAGTACATACGTTGCTTTGATCCGATGACAGGTGATGAACTGATCAAAAACAGTTTTGTGTTTGATGGCAAAAACATCGAAGTTGCAAGCCCTTCATTTAAGGACAACAAAGTTTATTTCGGCTGCATGGATAGCGATTTCATGTGCTTCGAAGCTGATACCGGCAAGGAAGTCTGGAGAAACAGGGACGAACGTGCTATCACCTGTCCGGCTTTGACAGATGACAAGATTTTTTATGGCGACCTTCAAAGAAACGTCTCGTGCCTGGACAGGGCAACCGGCAAGAAGCTGTGGTCGTTTGAAGCTGACGATTACGTATACGGAGCACCGGTATTTTGTGGTGACAAACTCTATTTCGGGTCGGCAAAGGGCTCGTTTTATTGTGTTGAAACAAAATACGGCAAGCAACTCTGGAAATACAATGTGAAAGAGTCGAAGTGGCAGAATCCTTTTGCTCAGGCGTTTGCGTGCTCTCCGTCGGTTGCCGGCGGCAGAGTCTACGTCGGTGGAGTCGACGGCAACGTCTATTGCTTCGGTGATCTCAGAAAAGGCATGGTTCTCGATCATGTAAAAGTCACCGCTCCTTCAAACCAGGTGATGGTAAACAGCGATCTTCAGCTGAAAGCAATAGCATACGCCAAAGACAATTCCCAGATGAACGTCGAGTTTGACTGGACTGCTGAACCGGACACACTTGGAATCATCGACCCCGACGGATTGTACATGGCAGGCAAGAAACCCGGTACAGTCTACATCAAAGCCTGTGCTGGCGGCAAATGTGACGGCGTGAAGATAGACATCAAGGAGCCCAAGGATTTGGTCGCTTCAGTTGCTCTTCAACCAAAGTCGGCAAACGTAATTGTTGGTGAAAAGAAAACATTTGCGGCAACTGCTTTTGATGGAGCCGGTAACCCTGTTGACGGTGTGGAATTCACATGGAAAGTAGAGCCGTCAACGCTTGGAACCATCGACAATGGCGAGTTCACGGCGGTCAAATCGGGCAAGGGAAGGGTGACGGCAACCATCGGAGTAAGAACGGCCACAGCGACAATTGTTGTTGTCAAACCGTCAAGGGTCGCAGTAAACCCAGATGCTTCATTGGTCGTTGTTGGTCAAACCCAGCAATTTTCAGCCAAAGTTTATGACGACACCGACGAAATTATTGAAGATGCAGAGATTATTTGGAAAGTTGATCCTGAAAACCTTGGAACCATAAGCGCCGACGGCCTGTTCATCGCAAAAACCGAAGGCGTAGGCTCTGTTATCGCACAATTTGGCAGCCTTTCGATGGCAGCATCGGTAACGGTTACTCCTGCACCAAAAGCTGACATTGTGTATGAACCAAAAAGTCTTGATTTTGGCGAACTTCAGCCGGATCAGACGAAGTCTATGAAAATCAAAGTCAGGAATGCCGGCGACGCAACCGATTCAGTTTCAATCTCGACAGACGCTGACTGGCTGAGTGCAAATCCTGAAACAACTGAACTTGCTGGTGGTTCTGAGGTTGAAATATCGATCATGGCTGCACCGGTGGGAAAAACCAGAGGCCAGACCTACAACGGCAACGTCACGATCAAAACATCTGCCGATGAGTACAAGATTTCTGCAACTGTCAAAATTGCCATGCCGTCGGCTTGCCTCACCGTTTCAGCAAACACTTTTGGTGGCAAGATTCCTGCCAATGTCACAGAAACAAAGCAAGTCACAATCCAAAGTTTGAAAGCTGAGAATTCGGTGGTCTCCGTTACATCGACAAATCCAAAGGTTGTGCCGATTGTCACGTCGCTTCTACTGCAAAAATCTGCAACCTTTGAGTTTACGATCAACACCGGTGGACTCAAAGCTGGCGAACTGATCGAAGGAACACTGGATTTCACAGTGTCTGACGATTGCCGACCTCTGCTTGTGCCGTTCAGTCTGGAGGTTGTTGACACCAGCGTGAAAATCTGGCTCCAGATCAACAACAAGACAGCAAAAATCAACGACAACCCGACCACGCTATCGGTTCCGCCTCAAATCATCAAAGGATCGACCATGGTTCCTCTCAGGTTCATCGGCGAGGCCTTCGGTTGCCAAGTTGATTGGAACGCAGCTGACAGATCGATCCTGCTGACTCGTGGAGATTTCAGGATGGCTTTGAAGGCTGACGACAAAACGGCAGATGTTAACGGAAAAACCATGACCATGTCTGTTCCACCAACAATCATAAAAGGCAGTGTTGTTGTTCCGATGAGGTTTATTGCCGAGTCATTCGGGGCAAAGGTTGATTACAACGCTGAAACCAAGGAAATCCTGATCAACTGGACGCCTTCTTTGACTCCCTAGCAATAATCTTGAACGCTTTTTTATAAAAAAGACTTTTAACGCCATCGTTTGTCTCGTTTTCGAGGATGGCGTTTATTTTTGGCATTAGTTCCTCACGCGACGGAGGGACGTTGACCAGTATTTCTGAAAGGGCAAAAGCTGCGCTCCAGCGCACAACCGTGCCGTCAAAGTGAGTGTTTTCAATCAGCGCAGGGATGGCAGCCATGACCTTGTCATGGAAAACTTTTGAGGCGTGGCCAACGATTTCTGCAGACTCCCACTTGACCCTCGGCGCTTTATGGCCGATCTGGGCAATGACGAAATCGAGATGGTCGCCGATGAAGCCAGGATTTTCCGACACAATCAGTGTTATAGCCGAAAGAAGCGTGCCTTTGACAGGGTCTTTAGCTGACTTCCAAAGCTCAAGCAGCTCGTCCATCACCTTCGGATCAGACTTCAGGCACTCCGCCAATCTTGCGGTTTTCTCTTTCGGCTTCAGCGTTTCTTTCAGGATTTCTTCAAGCATGCCATGATGATACGATAAAGAAGGCAAAGGTCAATACCGGCTTATTTGCCGATTCCTGCAAGAAATCTTCCGGTGTTGACGTTTCTGACCGTCATAAGCTGGTAGTATTTGTGGGAAATCAGCTTGTTCAGCTGGCTTTTGTTGTAATTTTCGCGGGAAACGTTCCAAAACAACGCGCCTTTTGTGTACCGGATGTCGAGAAACTGACGTTTGATCGGCAGTTCCTCGATAATGCCTTCTGAATCAATCTCATCAAAAAGGTAGGCGATGTCGGTCTTGTGGGTGTCGTCGTTTTGCCAGTCGGTTGGCACGGCGCTGATGATTGCCTTCATCTCCGGCTGCGACTTCACAAGCGTTGTGACCACAAAGCCAAACTCGCGCTCAAAACCCGCCTCGATCATTCCCCGAAGGGACGGCTGGCTCACATCGGTTTCAAAAATCACGTTGCCGGAATTGAGATAGGTGGAAACGTTGGCAAACCCGAGGCTTGCAAACATCTGTCTGGTTTTGGCCATCTCGATTCGCCTGGATGTCCCGACGTTGACTCCTCTTAGCAAAGCAACAAAAATCATCAGTCAATGTTTCCAAACATTTCGGCAATCAGATCGCGTAGTGCTGGATTGAGATTTCTTGCGATTTTCAAATCCTCCACTGCGCCTTTGGTGTCCTTGAGATCATATTTGGCGCTTCCACGCTCATAGTAAGCTTCCGCATAATCGGGATTCAAGCTGATTGCTTTTGTAAAATCAGCCAAAGCAAGCTCCGAGTATTCAAGGGAGCTGTAAACAAGCCCTCTGTAGTAATAAGCCTCCGCAGATTCCGAATTCAATTCGATTGCTGAATTCAAATTTTCAAGCGAGTTGATGAAATCTCCGGTTTCATATTCTTTAATGCCTTTTAGCAGCTTATTTTCAATATCTTCCATTTTTCCGCCTCATTGTTTATTTTAAACAGATACATAATCCATGGCAAGTATTGATTATTCAAGCCATAAAGCCACAATATGGGCATGTGCTTCAATTACCAGCTGTGGCTTGAGAGGACATCGATGGATGACCACTACAATGTCATCCTGTCAGACATTTTTGAACCGCGCCAAAGCTTGTTCCCAAAACAGCAAAACCCGATAATCACGAAACAGGGGACAAAGATGATGGCCCAAATGGCAAGATGGGGTCTGATACCTTCCTGGGCGAAGGAAAAGTCGGCAGGCGACAGGATGTTCAATGCCAGGAGCGAGACTGTCGACGTCAAGCCTTCGTTCAAGTCGTCATTCCAGTCAAAGCGTTGTCTTGTGCCGGCGACCGGGTTCTATGAGTACGAGAAGCTGGACAGCGGTAAACGCAGGCCATGCCTGTTCAAGTTGAAAACCGGCGACCTGTTTTCGTTTGCCGGCCTGTGGAGTGAGTGGTGTGATCCTGCAGTTGGAGAAATCGTGGTTTCATATACGATAATAACCACAATGCCAAACCCGCTTGTTGCAAAGGTGCATGACCGCATGCCTGTGATATTGCCGAAATCAGCAGAGCAGGAATGGCTTGACAGGCCTGACAAGGGTTTGCTCAAACCGATTGATGAAAGCCTGATGGAGATGGTTTGCAAGGTTTAAACATTTATTGTTGTTGCGCCTGGATGTTCCGACGTTTACTCCTCTTAACAAGGCGATGTAAGTCATTGTTTCATTAAATACCAACTACTCTTATCGTTCATTTATTTATTATCTATATACTGCTATAGGTGTTATTGAAATGTTTGGTGAGCTTATCTTTAATGCTTGTGCCTCAATTCCTCTAAATGACTCAAATGCAGTATTTATTGAATCGGCAACGCTATTACCAGTTTGTGGTGAGATCATTGCAGAATCTTCCTCGTTTGGTAGAGACGCAATTAATGATAAAATCTTCCAATCACCCTTTGGTCTTGAACCATATTTATAAATAATGCTATGAATGTCTTCTCTAAGGAATTTTCTACTCAAAGGACCTTCAAAAACATACTTATTCACCTCGTCCTGAACAGTCATAATTACTGATAGTCGGTTTTTATAAAACATATCGCAAAATTTCAAAATTCCCTTTATGTCAGTATCTGAAGTTTTGCTTAATTGATCATGTTTTTCTTTTTGCTTTTGTTGATCATTTAAATCTACTCTAGACCTAAGATTCCAATCTAGAATGTAACGGTATAGTTCTTTAAAATTCGAATACATGTTAGTCAATAATTCGTAGTCATTTATGGCAATTAGACCTTGGGATAAAACAAATGTGTTTACTTTCAAATCGTTATATTGCGAAATATCATCGAATATAAGGCTGTTTTCACGCAAGTAATTTTCGACTTTATTAAATATGTAGTCATGTAATGTGTAGGTACCCTTGTCTTGGTCTGACCATAGAAAATTTACGTTTCCACTTGCTTCGAGAAACGATAATATTCCAGCTTTAGCATGAATTGAAGTACCAGCCTCTGAAGTGCTTATTTTTTCTTGGCTCTCAATTATTCCCTTTTCTATTTGAGAAAGAATTGATTTTAACCTATCCACATCGAGATAAATAAAATCTCTTATTACGAGTTCTTCCATTTAAGCACCTCAAATCAATTAATAGTCTATTTAACAAAAATGTATGTTAAAACGACAGATTCCGTTTAGAAAAAGATAATTTAGATTCAAAGTTAAATTTGGCGGAGAAGGGGGGATTTGAACCCCCGAAGCAGGTCGCCCCACTTACCTGATTTCGAGTCAGGCGCTTTCAACCGCTCAGCCACCTCTCCGCACTGCGTGACAATATATCAAAACGCGGGGCGTTTGGCAAGGAAAACTGTTAAATGGTCTCAGAGCCTGAACAGCTTGCGGTTGTCAAGGAATTTGATGCGGTCGGTCGATCCGCCTTCAGGCACCTTCTCGAGCATCCTGAAATACTCATCCATCCTTGAATCTCCGAGGTCGGCAAGGTGGAGTGCGAACGCTTCCACGGTCATCGGGAGCTTGGGTGAGCCATACTCGTGGATGCCATGATGGCTGAGGATGTTGTGTTCTATGTGCATTGTCAGCCTTGGTTCAAGCTGTGCCGTTTTTGCACAAGCCAGGAAAATGTCGCGGCTGATTATGATGTGGCCAATCAATTCACCCTCATCGGTGCGTTCAAAGCACATGTCCCAGGAGTTTTCCCTGATTTTGCCAATATCGTGGAACAGCGCCGAGACAAGAAGAACGTCCCGGTCGATGTTTGCATAGAGCTGGGTCAGGTGGTCACAAAATTTCATGACGCACAGTGTGTGGTGAGCCAGACCGCCAAGATAGGCGTGATGAAGGTTTGTTGCACCCGGCGCTGTTTTGAAGCTGTCTGCAATTTCACTGTCTGCGAAGAATGCACCAACAACCTGTTTCAATCCTTGATCTTTTATTGATGAGAGCAGTTCGCCAAGTTCGTTCATGATGTCCGTGATTTCAACTGGTGACTGCGGGAGGAACCAGAGCGGATCAAAGTTCTTTGGGTCAGCCTTGCCGATTCTGTCGGCTATGACTTGCATCCTGCCTTCGTAAAGGTCGGCTTTCCCGCGCACAACGATAACCATTTTCTCGGAAAAGTCAGCGCCGAACTCTTTTATTGAGTTTTCCCACATCTTTCCGTCAACGGTTCCCGATTTGTCGCTGATTGTGAATTGAATGTAGGGTTTGCCGTCTTTTGTCTGACGCTCCGACTTTTTGAGGCAGACGTAGTAGTCCTGAAAAAGTTGTCCTGACGATAATTCCTTGATGTAGATATGATTGTTCATCTGCCTCTCCTTTTTTGGAAGAACTCCCTGATGAGCGCTGCCGATTCGTCTTGTCCGCCCATCCTGAAAACCTGTGCACTCCAGCCAAAAACCGGATGCACAGCCAGATTGCCCCGTGAACCGCACGCTCCGTTTGCCGGATCGTAGGCTGAAAAGAAGATTTTTGTTATGCGTGCAAGAAGGATTGCGCCGACACACATGGGGCAGGGTTCCAAAGTGACGTATATTGAAGCGCCGGTAAGCCTGCGGTCACCAAGCGTTTTTGCTGCGTTCCTGATGGCTACGATTTCGGCGTGGGCTGTTGGGTCATTATCAAGAAAAGTCCTGTTGAAACCAGAACCAATTACCTGTCCATTTAAAACTATGACAGCGCCCACCGGCAGTTCTTCATGCTGGAGCGCCAATTTTGCCTGATCAAGAGCCAGTTTTGCAAATTCTTCCATCGGTTGTCCCAAAATAAAAAACGCGGCTGACAGGATTTGAACCTGCAACAACCGGTTCCGTAGACCGGTACTCTATCCAATTGAGCTACAGCCGCACCCTAGTTTTTAATCAAAGAGGCGGCTTTGTCAATGCGATCCAGGCTAAGAGAGCGCCCAAGCACCTGCATGCTCTCAAACAGCGGCGGTGTGGCCTTCTTGCCTGTGACTGCGATGCGGATTGGCATGAACAGGTCGCCAGCGCCCCAGCCAAGCGATGAGGCCAGCGCACGACAGGTGTTTTCGATCTCCGTGTGGTTCCAGTCCTCAATTTTTGAAAGCTCGTCCTTGACCATTTCCAGTGCGTTCGAAATTTCCGGTAGTGATTTTTTCTTCGATTCGAACAGCGCTTTGTCATATTGAAGCTCTGTCTTGAAGAAGAAGTCGAAGGCGTCTGGCGATTCCGAGAAGAGCCTGATTCTTTCCTGTTCCAGTGCAATCACGCTCTCGAGCCATTTTCTGTCGCGACCGTCAGTGTCAAATCCTGCATTTTTGAGGTGCGGGATCACTTCATCGACGAGTTTTGGCAGCGGCATTTCGCGGATGTAAACGCCGTTGAGCCATTTGAGCTTTTCAGGGTCGAAGATTGCGTCTGAACGCTGGATTTTCTCCAGGCTGAAGGCATCAATCATTTCCTTGACTGTCATTTTTTCCCTGTTGTCGCCAGGATTCCAGCCCAGAAGTGCGATGAAGTTGACGACGGCTTCGGGAAGGAAGCCAAGTGCCTGAAAATCGCCGATATAGACAGCGCCTTCACGCTTGGAGAGCTTCTTCCTCTGGGTGTTGAGGATGAGCGAGAAGTGTCCAAACTGCGGAACCTCCCAGCCAAGAGCCTTGTAGATCAGGATTTGCTTGGAGGTGTTGGTGAGATGATCCTGGCCTCGCAGGACGTGGGAGATTTCCATGAGGTGGTCATCGATGACGCATGCGAAGTTGTAAAGTGGCATCCCGCCTGGCTTTGCAATGATGAAATCGTCAAAGGTTTCGGAATCGACATCGACAGTTTCCCTGATGAGGTCTGTGAAGCTGATTTTTGCATCAT
>CAZXEH010000001.1:240130-248171 GCA_964639885.1 uncultured Caldisericales bacterium
GAATCGACATCGACAGTTTCCCTGATGAGGTCTGTGAAGCTGATTTTTGCATCATCCGGAACCCTGAGTCTGATGGTTGCTCTTTCTCCGTTTGCCACTCTTCTTTTGGCCTCTTCGATCGGGACATTCCTGCAGGCGTTGTCGTAGCGGTAGATGACGTGGGCTTTTTCGGCAGCCTCTCGCTTTGCTGCAAGTTCTTCCTGCGGGCAGAAGCAATAGTAGGCAGTGCCATCATCGATTAATTGATCTATGAATTTTTTGTAGATGTCGACTCGCTCGGACTGGCGGTATGGGCCAAACTTGCCTGGATTGTCCGGACCCTCGTCCCAGTCGAGACCAAGCCACTTGAGGCCTTCGTAGATTGCCATTTCCGATTCGTGAGTGGATCTCTGTTCATCGGTGTCTTCCACGCGAAGGATGAATTTTCCTCCAACATGACGGGCAAACAGGAAATTGAACAGTCCTGTCCTTGCATTTCCGATGTGCAGCTTGCCTGTTGGCGACGGCGCAAGCCTTACTCTGATCTCACTCATTTTCGACTCCTTGTTTGCTTATGATTTCAACATCATATCACAAGGATTCGATTTCCTCAACTTCGATGAGAATTAAACCACCAACTGGATTTGCCTGATCTAAAAATTGGATGATTATCTCAGTTTTCTTTCTCCGATTCCACCACCGTCGCTAATTTTGAATGTGTCGTTTTCCATGTGCCTCCTTTGTCATAATCATTTAATGGTTGAGGGCGAATGAGCACATATTTGAAAAAACATAATTGAAAAGCTATAATGCTGGCAAATGAGTGACATAAAGATCGAAGGCATTTTTAAATTTGAACCAAAAGAAAAACTGAAACTCCCGATGTTTACCGAGGGTGTATCGGCAGGCTTTCCTTCGCCAGCTGATGATTTTGTCGGTTACAGACTGGATTTGAACGAACTCCTCATCAAGCACCCCCTTGCGACTTTCCTGGTCACGGTTTCTGGCAATTCAATGATAAACGCAGGCATCCACTCAGGAGACATTCTAGTGGTCGACAAGGCTTGCGAACCAGCTGATGGAAAGATAGTGATAGCCATAATTGATGGGGATTTCACGGTTAAAAGGATGAAGCTGATTCACGGTGTTCCGTGTCTTGTGCCAGAAAACCCGGATTATCCTGTAATTGAGATGAAAGGCAACATGGAGCTGATGATCTGGGGTGTGGTCACCAGTGTCATCCACATGCTATGAAGTGCACGCTCCTCATCGACTGTGATTCATTTTATGCCTCGTGCGAGAAAATATTCCGTCCTGACCTTAAAGACAAACCGGTCGTGGTTTTGAGCAACAATGATGGTTTCATAATCGCCAAATCGAAAGAGGCAAAAAAGCTTGGGTTTGACCTTCTTGAGCCGTACTTCAAGGTTGAGGACAAGCTGAAAAAGTACAATGTTACGGTTTTCTCGGCAAATTTTGAGCTTTATGGTGACATCTCGGCAAGGGTGATGTCCATCCTTGAAACATTTGCTTCAAAAGTCGAGGTCTACTCGATTGATGAAGCGTTTATCGATCTTGACGAATCCGACCCTGTTGGCGTAGCAAGAGCGATTAGACAGACGATCTGGAAACATGTCGGAGTTCCTGTTTCAATCGGCATAGCCACGACAAAAACACTTGCAAAGGTTGCCACAAAGGTTGCCAAAAAGAACTCTGAACATGACGGCGTTTTCAGTCTTTTGGACAAGGATGCCGACGCATTCCTCGAAAAAATGGATGTTCAAGACATCTGGGGAGTTGGTTTTAGAAGTGCAGAATTCCTTCGCTCCAAAGGTGTTTTGACGGCCAAAGATTTTAAAAATGCCCCCGAAAAATGGGTGAAGGATCACATGTCGGTCACCGGTCTGCGATGTCAAAAGGAGTTGAAAGGCGTTCGCTGCTTCTCGCTTGATGACACTCCGTCACCTCAGAAATCCATTTTGACTTCACGATCTTTTGGCAGGCTGGTTGAAACGTTGTACGACCTGAGCGAAGCCGTTGCAGCATACACGACCAGGGCGTGCGAAAAATTGAGGAAACAGCAATCTTTGTGTTCATGTGTCAGCGTTTTCATCAACACTAGTCCGCACGGCAGAAACCCTCACTACTCCAATTTCGCATCTCATAGACTGGTAATGCCCACGGCTGACACTTCAGAACTGATCAGGATTGCAAGAAACCTGACCAGGAAAATCTACAGGCCAGGATATCGTTATATAAGGGTCGGCATCGTTTTGACCGATCTGGTTTCCGAAAACAATGCCCCGGAATATCTTTTTGTCACACCCTATCAGCGCAGTCGTGAACGAACTCTTATGAACACAGTCGACAAGATCAACCAACTGATGGGGCCTGGAACAATTAAATTCGGTTCGGTCGGATTGAGCGGCAAACCCTGGAAGGCAAGACAGGCATCACGCTCCCCACGCTATACCTCACGCTGGAGTGAACTCCGGAAAATTAAGGTTTAGCCAGCCGTTGACTGTTGGTTTCAGATATGGCCGGATACATCAAAAGGTTTTGCGTATAAGTTCCTTTTTTGTAAACCTCGACGTTTTGCAGCACCTTTCCAGCCGGCATTGCCAAGCAAACCATAAACCCAGGCAGGAAGTGGCTGGGCTGTGGTTAGCAGGTGTGTTTCAAATGGCTTGTCCTCAACGATGGCCTTTATAAGCAAATCAAGTGATTTAACAAGTTTTATTGCCATTCCGCCGTGGTCTTCAAGCTTCTTCGGTTTCCTCGAGGCAAGCGAAGCCCCGCCACCGACAGCAACACCACCGATCCAGTTTGAACCTGATTCTTTGGCAAAGGTTTTCACGATGTCCAAGGCTGTAAGGCACTGTTTTGGTTCAGGAAAGCCTGAATTGCAAACAGCTACAATCTTTTTCGTACCTGTTGCTGAATCTGAAATGATTTCAAGGGTTTTAGCCAGAGGGGCGGGAAGCGAGTCAATGTAAAGCGGGAAAGCAATCAATATCAGATCAGCATTTTTTGCCATTTCAACCAGTTCCTGCCGGTTTGTTTTCAATGCCGTCAAAGTTTGACACGCAAAGCCTTTTTCCTTAAGTCTATCAAAGACGTAGTTGCCAATCTTTTCAGACACACTGTTTCCCGATTTCGGGCTGCCAACAATCATCAAGGCGTTCATGCGAGCACCTCCCTGATTGATTTTGCAATCATTTTGTCAACTTCTGACTGCCTGTCCAGAACAAGGCACGAACTCCTCGGAGGAGTCATGTTCAAGACGTTTCTTTTGGCCAAATTTTCAAAAACAGCTTTGGAGTCGGGTTCAGGTTCATCCTGGTATCCAATCGTAAAATTGGAGGGCACATTTTCATATCTCTGGTAATGGTGTGTTTCACCTTTATACCTTTTGAAAAAAGGGAGGAGATTTGGGATCGACCTGTCAAGTATCTTCTTCAGTTCTGACGAGTATCCGCCAAATGTAACAGGTGTTAATTCAATCAATAGATCGGATTGTGCCATCTGCCTTAATATCTCGTTTGCATCGTCATTGATCACGCACAAACCAGGCGTCTTGACCCAGCATCCAAAACATCCAAGGCAAGAATCTATCCTTTTTTCTTTTAGCAAGACCCACTCAATCTCATGGCCAAAAAGCTGTTTGTTTAACGTTTTTTCAATCTTTGATGCCATCCCGGAATCATCACGTCTGCCATCAAGCACAAGCACTTTCATTTTTCACCTCGCTGTTTTTGACACCAGATGATTCTATTTGTTTGATGTGTCTTTAAAATGAAAAACCGGACGACATCGAGTCATCCGGTTTCATATTTGTGAGAAGGCTGTTATCTGGTGATGATTTTTTTGAAAAGCGGAACTGCGATTGCCAAAGTGACGGCTCCGAACAGAACCAGAATGATCAGCTCCCTGCCGACATCGGCGATGCCTGCACCAAGGATCATGACTTTTCTGAGTGCTTCAACGGCGTAGGTCAATGGTACACACTTTGAAATGAACTGCATGAATCCTGGCATCTGCTGGATCGGAAAGAAAACGCCGGACAGGAACAGCATCGGGAACTGAACCATCGAGAGCACCTGCATTGCTGATTCCTGCTGGGCTGCCGAGGCAGAAACGAGGATTCCGAGGCCAACAAATGAGAAAATGCCAAGAATCAGGATCAATCCGACAAGCAGGAGGCTGCCGTTGATGTGGATGCCAAACAGAATCAGTGCCAGAAGCAAGACTAGAGCTCCCTGGACAAGTCCCCTGATTGACTGTGAAAGCGCCTTGCCCATGATGATCGAGAGCCTGCTGATCGGTGCGATGAGTATTCCGTCAAGTGTTCCATGTTCACGTTCAACTGAGACCGAAGCTGCCAGACCGGTGAGAACGGCTGTAAGTACGATCATTGCAATGATTCCAGGTGCCACGAAGTCAAAATAGTTGGTTTCACCAGAGAACAATCCGACTACTTCAACTTGAATTGGAGCCACAAAAGCCGTTGCATCCTGATTACCGGTTGGTTTTGTCTGTTCTGTCGGTGGTTTCATACCTGGGTCTGTAGTGATCGGCGGAGTCTGCATTGATTTTGGCATTTCCAGCAAACGCTGGACTTTTTGCTTTCCGACCTGTTCGCCAAACATCTCAACCATTTTTGAAAGAACGGCCGAAGTTGTCTTTGAAATCTGAGGGCTGGACTGGTCTTCGATGATCGTGACCTTTGTTTGCTGAGAACCCATGAGAACTTTTGAGAAATCCTCAGGGATTACCAGCGCTCCGTTGACTTCCTGCTTCTTGATTCCTTCCTTGACTGCATCAATACTCAGATACTCTTTGACGATAAAGGACTTGCTGCCCTTGGTCATCTCCATGCCTGAAAGCATTTCAACCATCTGCCTGCCAAACTGCTGGTCTGAATTGACAACGCCGATTGGAATGTCTTTTATGCTTGACTGGTTCGGGAAGATGAAACCGGTGAGGATCATCATGAATATTGGCATAATCAGGAAAACAACGAGCCTCATCCTGTCGCGAGGGAACTCGGTCAGGTCTTTTTTGCATATCTGCCAGATTTCATTAAGTGTTCTCATCATATCACCTCACCCTCTTGACTGGACGGGGGCCGCCTGGCCCATGTCTTCCTCCGCCAGCTGAAGCCATTTTGCCTGCAGTGTCCCTGATTTCCTTGCCTGTGACCTGCAAAAAGACATCGCCTAGTGACGGATTTTCAACATCTGTAACCATTTTCTTCAGTTCAGGAACCGTGTCCATGGCAACAATCTTTCCGTGGTCAATGATTGCAACTCTTGAGCTGAGCGCCTCGGCTTCGACCATGTCGTGTGTTGTAAGGATGATCGTTGTTCCTTTGGCATTGAGTTCCTGGATGAAAGTCCTGATCATGTGCGTTGTCTGGGGGTCAAGCCCAAGGGTCGGTTCGTCAAGGAACATGATTTCCGGTTCGGTCAAAAGGGCACGGACGATGTTTATCCTTTGCTTCATGCCCGTTGAATACGTTCCAACCTGGGCATTTTTCCATTCGGACATACCAAGTCTTTCAATCCACCTGTCCGCCCTTTCCCTGATAAGCTCTGTTGGCATATGGTTGAGCCTTCCAAAAAACAGGAGATTCTCCATTGCCGTCAGATAGTCGTAGAGGATTATTTTTTCAGCAACAAGGCCGATTTTTGTTCTTACTCTGTCCTGCTGGGTTCTGATGTCAAATCCTGAGACGGTTGCTGTTCCAGAGGTTGGAGTCAAAAGCGTTGTCAACATTCGGATTGTTGTCGATTTGCCGGCACCGTTAGGACCAAGAAATCCGAATATTTCGCCCTTTTTCACGTCCAGCGAGATTGCGTCAACTGCAGTGAACGCCTTGAACATTTTCGTGAGTTTGTCTGTTTTGATGATGCTTTCGTTCATAGTTGCTCCATTATGTCTTTGATTTCCTTGCTTCTTTTCTCAAGCATGTCCGAGATCTGTTTTAACGCCGAGATCTTCTGAAGTACGAGAGTTTCATTGTTCATGCCGAGAACCAGCAGCTTCTCGCCCTTTTCAAGCTTCAAAGCTTCTCTTGCTTCGGCTGGAATGACTATCTGGCCACGTTCGCCAAGAGTCGTGCTTCCGTAAAATTTCATTCCCTTCATTGCTTACCTTTCATACTAGTATGATTTGAATGATTTACATAATATATCATATAAATCAGATACTCAAGCTTTCTTCTTAACCAAAATCATTTGCATGGGACTATTGACAGCGATGACCATTCCTGCTAAAAAGATTCCAAACCATTTTGAAAGGAGGCACGTTGATGAAAAATAAAGTCGAATTTTTCCATGCCTCCGGGTGGTTTTTCTAGGTCTTTCCAATGTGGAAACCAACCGCCCGGATTATGATAGGGCGGTTTTTTATTTCACAAAGGAGAAAGAATTGAAACACAAGGACAAACTCAAATCACTAAAAAAGAAAGATTGACAAGGGAAGAATTCTGTCGATCATTGCAGGAGCAAGAAAAAGAAATCACAAACAGGAAAGGATCAGGGATGAATTCAAGCATCCATCAAGGTCAGGTCTACCGGAAGAATCTTGGCAGATATCTGGTCAGGAATGAATCAGGCGACTGCCTGTGCTCAGTTACTGGCAACATGAAGAAAGACCTGGTTTTTTCGGAAGCTGACGCATCCTCTGTTGCAAAAAGGGTTGTCAGTGTCGGCAAAATCAAGGTCTCAGACCCGGTTGCAATTGCTGACTTCGTGGAATTCGAGGATTTTGGTAATGGCACCGGTCTGATAGTGAAGGTTTTGCCCAGAAAATCCAAGCTCAGCAGGAAAGACCCTGGCCCAAGACCGGTTGAACAGGTTGTTGCGGCAAACATTGATCAGGTTGTGATCTTTTTTGCCCAGAGCGAAGAAACAAAGAATTGGGCTATGCTGGACTGGCTGCTGGCTGAAGTTGAGATGACCAGACTGCCAGCACTTGTGATGATGACAAAGACAGACCTCGTCGGTGACGATTCGATAATTGCCGATGTGAACTATTACAGGTCAATGGGCTACACGGTCATTCCAACAAGTACGGTTAGAAAAACAGGTATCGATGAAGCTCAGGCAGCGCTAAAAGACAAAACTTCCGTCTTCATTGGCAAATCGGGGGTTGGGAAAAGCTCACTTTTAAACGCCCTGCAACCCGGGCTTGGCCTGAAAGTTGCCGAAATAAGTAGGCATATTCAAGAGGGTCGCCATACGACCACCCATCTGGAGATGTTTGATCTGGACTTTGGTGGAAAAATCATCGACACACCGGGTTGGAGAATCATCAGCTTCTGGAATGCCGACAATCTGTCGTTTGACTGGTGTTATCGTGATTTCAGGCCATTCCTGGGAAAGTGCAGGTTCAACAATTGCACCCATTCGGTTGAACCTGGTTGCGCGATAAAAAACGCTGTTGAGTCAGGCGAAATCCTTGAAAGGCGTCACCAGAGCTATCTGAAGCTGATCTGATGACATTTTGTACTTTGACAAACTGGAAATTTCTGCAATAATCCAGTTTGGAGGCGAAAGATGAACATCGATACCGAGAGTCTTTGGAAAACGCTTGACAGCATCAACGAGGACTTCTTTTTTGGAAGATCAATTTCGAAATCTGACAAGGCTGAGGCAGCCAAGTGGATCGCTTCCAGACAAGGCCTGAAAGGTTCATATGGCAATATGTTTGCGCCAACTGCAACTGATTTTGGACTTTCAAGAACATTCACTGGCGAGAAAATTGCTTCCAGAGCTGCAACGGCACACATCCTCGGTGAAGAAGCGTTGAGGTGCCTGTCAAAGCTGGATGTGAAAGGTAATCAGATAGAAACAGCCTACAACCAGGCGAACCTGGACATGGCTGATCGACTTGGCGAAACAATAAACGGCAAGTTCTGCTGCGGAACATGCTCGGTTGCGATGTGGAGGAACCTTGTCGCAGGCGGACTCACCCATCAGCAAGCACGCTTGAGGGCTGGCATGCAGGAACTAAAGAAATCCAGGCTGGAAACCGGTAAATGGCGCTGGTTTCCATT
>CAZXEH010000001.1:248271-293709 GCA_964639885.1 uncultured Caldisericales bacterium
CTGACCGAAGAGGATTGCATGGCATGGTGGATGGAAGGTGGGAACAATATAAGGGCTGAGTTTGTTTCAAGCGCTCTTGGTCTGGTTCACGAAGAGATAAAGATAAAATCTGAGCATTCCAGCAACGTCGACCTTTGCAGGGATCGGGAGTTTTGGAAGATCATCAGGGAAAAACTCGACAATAATTTTATCATCCTCGAAAACACTTGGCCGTTGTGGTCGGTGATCGATGGCTGGAATGATGAAGAAAACCATGCCGAAAGAGTTGTTTTCGATGGATTCCCAATGTTTCCAAATCCGAACGGCGTTTTCCACGTTTTTGGGAAAGGTGGGGAACCAACCCCCAAAAAGGAAGCGATATCTCAGGCGCTGGAATTTGGCGAAAGATTGATGGGAACAGAGTTTGACACCAATGGGATAATGTTTGCCGATGCCATTGAAAAAACCACAAAAACTCACCTGACCAACGATCATTTCTGCGTACCGTGTGGAAACGACGATATGGGCTGCTTTACCCGTACACTCTCAAGGATCAGGGGAAGGTGCCTTTCACTCGCAGGATTTCTTGCAGAGGCCAGCGAATACATGAAATTACCTGACAAATATCTGGATCAGAAATCAAAATCGCTGGAAACTGCTGAAAAACTGCTGGCTATACTGAAAAATCCGGAACTTCCAAAGCTTTGGCATGATAAAACACAGATTATTCCGATGCTGCCGTTTTAATCGCAGAACCTGATTGTGCCGTTCTGGCCGGTTCTGTCCCACTCGATACAGACATCAAATGCCGTGCTGATGAGACTCAGTGGCACAAACATAGTGCCATCATAAAATGTCGGCGCAGGGTTTGAGACATGGGTTTTGCCATTTACCTCGAACTCCTCGACGTCGGGAAGTATCTCAATCACTCGGTCAAGCCTGAAAATGCTTATGCTCATGTCTTTCTGATTATAAAGCGTTGTGGCACCGAGCACGTCACAGACAAACCTTAGAGGAACAAGCGGTGTACAGCCTTTCATCCGCATCGGAGCTTTGAGTTGAATGGATCGGCCATTGAGGGTGGCCTTTTTTGAGCCGATTTTTAGCTTCAACTCTAGCGTGTTTTCTGTGGCAACCTTGATGTTTACGATCTCTACTGTCTTTGTCTTTGATTTGACCGATATTGTTCCAGAATGAGCTGTACCTTTTGGCAACAGCGACGCCCTTATGGTTATCTTTATCGTTCCTGGTGATTTGATGGCTGTTTTATCCACCTGAATCCACAATTTGTCAGCATAAATCGTGACCTCACCGCTTGATTTTATTTGGTAGGCAACGGTTTTCTGGTTGCCTCGCAAAATATTGCCAAAATCAACGTTTGTTTGAGCGGATCCCACGAACGAAAACGGCATGAAAAGCAAAGCAAAAGCCATGAAAACAGGGATTGTCCTCATGGCTCGAAAGTGTAGTCTGGAATTGATAAACTCCTAGCCTTCCTCAACGTCTTCCGGTTCCGGAATGTCTTCGTAGGGCAGGCCGTTGCGCTTCTTGTAGTCGTTGATTGCCCTTGCAAGTGCGGTTTGGCCAAGCATTGAGCAGTGCATCTTGTTTGGCGGAAGTCCGCCAAGCGCCTCTGCGATTGCATTGTTTGAAACCTTCAGGGCTTCGTCGACGGTCAGACCGATAGCCATTTCCGACATCATGGATGAAACAGCGATTGCTGCTCCACAACCAAAGGTTTTGAACTTGATGTCTGTGATGCGTCCGTCTTTGACCTTGATGTAGAACGTCATCATGTCGCCGCAGATTGGGTTTCCAACCTCGCCGATTCCGTCAGCATCGGGAATCTCGCCAACATTTCGCGGGTTTTTGAAATGCTCAATGACCTTTTGTGAATACATCTTTATTTATCTCCTTGTCCGGACCGATTGCCGACATAGCTCGAAGCCTTGAAACAACAGCTGGAAGCACTTCCATTACCTTGTCAACATCTTTCATTGTGTTGTCTTTGCCAAACGAAAACCTTATTGAGCCGTTGATTATGTCGTGCGGAACACACATTGCCAGAAGAACGTGTGAAGCAGCCAGCGATTGTGAAGTGCAAGCCGATCCCGACGACGCCTGAATGTTGCCATCCATGTCAAGCAGCATGAGCATTGCTTCACCTTCGCAATATCTGATGCTCACGTTGAGGATTTGCGGCAACCTGTTTTCACATGAGCAGTTTATTTTGATGTCGCTTATGCTTTCGGCGATCCGTTTTTGAAGTTCGTCACGAAGTTTGCCGGTATGTTCCATGTGCCATAACAGTCTTTCCCTGGCCAGCTGGGCAGCCTTTCCCATTCCGACAATGCCTGGGGTGTTGTAGGTTCCCGGCCTGATCGACTTTTCCTGACCACCGCCAACAGTCACCGGCCTGATCTTCACTCCTTTACGGATAAAGATCACACCGATTCCTTTTGGTCCGTAAAATTTGTGAGCCGAGATCGAAAGCATGTCAACTCCAAGTGCCTTCACATCAATCGGAATTTTGCCAACAGCCTGGACGGCGTCAGTGTGGAAGTAAACGCCCTTTTCCTTGCAGATTTTGGCAAGCTCTGCAATCGGCTGGATTGCTCCAACCTCGTTGTTGGCCATCATGATCGAAACGATTGCGGTTTTGTCGGTGATTGCCTGCTCAAGATCGGCCGGGTTGACTGTTCCGTCTTTGTCGACAGGTAGATAGGTCGCAGTTGCGCCGTAGTTTTTAACCAAATCCTGAACCGTGTGCAGTACGGCATGGTGTTCAATTTGTGTTGTGATGATGTGGTTCTTGTCTGGTGCAAGCCTGTAATAGGTGCCTCTGAGTGCCATGTTGTCGGCTTCGGTTCCGCCTGATGTGAAATAGATTTCGGCAGGATCGGCATTGATAAGGGCAGCAACCTGTTTCCTTGCGTTTTCAACTGCCTCGTACGCTTTTTGTCCAACCGAATGCTGGGATGAGGCGTTTCCAAATTCCTCGGTGAAATAGGGGATCATTGCTTCCAGAACTTCGGGGTCAACCGGAGTGGTGGCTGAGTGATCCAGGTAAACTGACTTCATTTTGCCTCCACGTTGAGCTTCAGGCACGATTTGATGCGGTCGCAGTGCCTGCTTGTGCAGGTATCGAGAATCTCGAGGATTTTTTTGACTCCCTGCAGGTTTATTCCAGCTTCCGACGTCAGGCGTTTGATGAGTTCAAGACGGTCGACGTCCTCCAAAGAATACAGTCTACGAGAGCCTTTGTCGGCTCTGGTAGGTGTGAGTAATCCCGACTTTTCCCAAAGCCTCAGGGTTTGCTCACAGACACCGATCAAGTCTGCAACTACTGAAATTGGCAATGCTGGTCTGTCTGATTCCATCTGCGTTGATAGTAATCTTATAAAGAGTATTGTCAAGTAACATTATCATTATATTTTTACTATTGCTATTAATATTTGTAGAGTTGAAGTCCTTTACAAATTCTTTATTGATACTCATGGCAACTTACAAATCATTCTTAATACAACTTTGCTGTTTTTTTAAAATCAGAGAAGAATTGACGCAAAAGTCAAATAAAAAATTCTTCAAAACCCCCAGGAGGCAGTTATGTCGAAACTTGATGATGTGTTGTTGGCTTTCAGGAACGATGTTGACGGTTTCGTTTCAACCGACATCGTCAGCATTGAAGATGGAATGAGTATCGCAGGTGGATCAATCTTTGCCAACTTTGATTCATCGGTGGCATCGGCCGAGTTTGCCTTTGTTTCAAAGGCAGCAATCAGGGCTCTGAAATCTATTGGAAACGAAACAATTGAGGATATCCTTATCACAACGGACAAATCTTATGTCATTCTTCGCCTGCTTGGCCCAAGCAACTACTATCATGGTCTTGCAATAAACAAGACAAACGGCAATCTTGGAAGATCAAGACTTGTAATGAAGAATTACGAAGCAAAGATCATTTCCTCAATGCCGATCTGATCAGTAGCCTCTCGTCAAAAAAGCTGCCTGTAGCTTAAAGAATATGTTGCAGGCAGTTTTATTTTAGACGAATATATTCTCAGTGATCAAAGAATAACCCTGTTTTGTCTTTGTTATTTAAAATTATGATCAGCAATAATCCTGCTGACGATATTTTGTGCATCAAGCCCATATTTGGCAAGCAGAGCCTGCCTTTTACCGATCTCCGGAAATACAGCGGGCAGGCCAATGTTTATTGTTTTTATCCCAGACAGCAAGGCGATTTTTTGGCCAACGCCACCCTCGATAATGCCCTCTTCGATTGTAACAATCAGCTTTTTACTTTTAGAATGTTCAATTATTGCAGTTTCATCCAATGGTTTTACGAACCGGAGATTGAGCACTGAGGATGATATTCCTTTGGTTTCAAGAATTTTGGCAGCTTCGTGGGCAGGTTTTCTCATTGATCCGAGATAGCAGATCAGGATATCATTGCCCTGAACCTCAAGTGATGCCTTGCCATACATGACCGGTGCCGATAAATCCTCGTTAACCTTGTCTTTCGGGTATCTCATGGCTGATGGTGATGGCAAGGATACCGCCAGTTTAAGCATTTCTTCAAATTCACCAGCAGTCGAAGGCGCCATAACTGTCATGTTTGGAATGGTTGAAAGATAGGCTAAATCAAATATTCCCTGATGTGTCGGCCCGTCGTCCGGCACCAGTCCGGCCCTGTCGATTGCGAAAACCACCGGAAGGTTGTTCAGGGCTACATCGTGGATGATCTGGTCGTAAGCTCTCTGCAAAAATGTGCTGTAGATGGCAACAACAGGTTTCATGCCGTTTTTTGCAAGCGATGCGCCAACTGTTACTGCCAAAGGTTCTGCGATGCCAACGTCAATCACTTTGTCTGGAAACTTTTCACCCAGAATTGATAGTCCGGTGCCTTCAGACATTGCTGCGGTTATTCCGACAATTCTTTCATCTTTTGCCGAAAGTCTGGACATGGTTTCGCCAAAAAGGGCTGAGTAGGACTTGTCTGCCGGTTTTGTGTCACCGTTCTCAAGTGAAAAGGGAGCGGTTCCGTGGAACTGGGTCGGTTTGCACTCGGCAAAATCACAACCCTTGCCCTTTTTTGTTTTGACGTGCAGCAATACCGGCATGTTGAACTTCTTGATGTGACCAAGGAAGGTGACCATCGTTGAAATGTCGTGCCCGTCAACTGGCCCAAGGTATTTGAAGCCCAGTTGTTCAAAAATCTGGTCTGCCATCAAGGCTTTTTTGAAAACAGATTTGAGTTTCATACCCTGGAAGAGCATGAACTCACCGAACTTGCCCCACCTCATGAAGGCAAGACCTATTTTTCTGGAAAAGGAGCGATAGGCCAGGGAGGCCCTGAACTTGGAGGTTAGAAGTGACATTGCCCCGACAGAATGGCTGATGCTCATCTCGTTGTCGTTGAGGATGACCACAACGTCTGTGTCTTTCTGGCCAAGGAAGTTTAGGGCTTCGTAAGATTCTCCGCCAGTCAAACCGCCATCGCCAACCACAGCGATTATTTTCCGTCTCTCTCCTTTGAAGTCACGGGCGAGTGCCTCTCCTGCAGCCAGCCCGATTGAGGTCGAGGCGTGACCTGTGTTGTATCGGTCGTATGGCGATTCCTCAGGATTTGGGTAGCCGGAGAGCCCGTTTTCAAGCCTGATTGTGTCAAAATTTTTGTTTCTGCCGGATAAAATTTTGTGTGTGTAACACTGGTGGCCAACATCGAAAATGATCGAATCTGATGGGGGGTTGAAAACGTAATGGATTGCAATTGTAAGATCGACCACACCAAGGTTTGACGCCAGGTGCCCGCCGTTTTTTGACATGACTGAAATGATCCGCTCCCTGATCTCTTTTGCAAGCTCCGGCAAGCGTTTGACCTCTATTTTCTTGAGGTCGATCCCTTCATTGATATCGTCAAGCAAACTCATTTTAGTGCAATGATGTACAATAAACCCCGTTTTTCAAGGTTTGTTGACCGGAAACCGGATGGGTATACCATGAAGCCATGAACGAATATGAAATTCTCAAGTCGGCAAAGGTGATCGCGGTTCTGGGTTTTTCGCCAGATCCTTCGAGGACAAGCTGCCATGCAGCCAGTTTCCTCATCGACAAAGGCTATGAAGTTTATCTGGTCAATCCAGTTTATGAAGGCACGCAGAGTTTTGGCAGGACGGTTATTTCGTCGCTATCCCAAGTGCCGGTTCACATCGACATAATAGACGTTTTCAGAAGATCAGAAGCAATTCCTGAGCTTGTGGATGAGATGATTGTGGTGAAGCCTGGGACTGTATGGTTCCAGCTAGGAATTTTCTCGCCTGAATCAGAGTTTAAGCTTAAGGATGCGGGCATAAATGTCGTTTCAAACAGATGCGTGATGCAGGTGCTCGGATGACCGAATACAAGGGAACAGACACGAACTGTTTTGCCTGTGGCCGACGAAATCCTGACGGACTGCAGCTGAAGTTCGGCCATTTTGAAGGTTATGTTGAAGCCTTTTTTGACTGTCCTATAAAATTTCAAGGCTGGGATGGCATCATACATGGCGGAATAGTGTCGACACTGCTTGATGAAGTGATGTATCACGCGATGGTTGACAAACCTGATGCCTTGACTGCTGAGATGACGGTCAGATTTGTGAAGCCACTTAAAGTCGGAACAAAAGCAAGACTCGTCGGTTTTGTTGACGGTGTAAATGGCAGGATCATTACCACGAGAGGTGAGATTTACGATGAAAACGGCGTTCTCATTGCAAAAGGAACGGCCAGGTATATGATTGTACGGAAAGAACCCGCTTAAGGAGGAACCGCAATGCAGGAGCTTTTCAAGGCAATCCCCCAGGTCTCGGCGATAATTGACGATCCGTCGTTTTCAAAAAAGTATGGACACATCAGACAAGATTTTGTGACAAATCTTCTCCGCGACGGGCTTGAGTCGGTCCGATCCAGCATCAAAGACGGAAAAATCACCGATGTCAAAGGTGTTGAAAAGGCTGTCTCAAAGATGGTCGACGCCAAGCTTTCAATTCTCCTCAATCCTTCGCTCATCCGGGTTGTCAATGCAACGGGAATTGTCCTCCACACCAATCTTGGCAGAGCTCCAATGATGCCAAACCCAAAACTGTTCAACATCCTCGAAGGATACTGCAACCTTGAGTACGACCTCAGGGAAGGTGTGAGAGGTAAACGTGGAGTTCACGTCAGGTCTGTCCTGCAGGTTATGACAGGGGCGCAATCGGTTGTGGTCGTAAACAACAATGCCGCCGCCTTGCTTTTGCTCCTGAAAACCCACGCCGATGGCAAAGAGGTAATCGTTTCGAGGGGAGAGCTGATCGAACTTGGCGGATCGTTCAGGCTGCCTGAAGTGATGCAGGCTTCGGGCGCAATCCTTCGCGAAGTCGGCACAACCAATCGAACCCATCTCAAGGATTACGCGGCAGCAATCAACGAAAAAACGGCAATGATCCTCAAGGTTCACCCATCAAACTACGCAATCAGGGGTTTCACAACCTGCCCGAACAATGCAGAGCTTTCCCAGCTGGCAAAAGAGAAGGGAATAATCTACTGCAACGACATCGGCTCAGGACTAATTAGACGAATTGACCACCCGAAGTTCAAGGATGAACCCTGCCTTTCAGAGGCTCTGGCAGATGGAGCAGACGCAGTGCTTTTCTCCGGCGACAAACTTTTGGGCGGAACCCAGGCTGGATTTATTGTTGGCACAGAAAAAGTTGCCGGCGCATGTGGCAAGCTGCCGATGATGAGGAGCTTGAGGCTTGCAAAGGCGCACATGTGCATGCTTGAAGAAACGCTCAGGGTCTGGCTCATGCCTGACGCCGAGGTGATCAAGAGAAATCCTGTGCTCAGGATGATTTCAAGGTCTGATGAGGAACTGAAACTCCACGCCGAAAAACTATTGGAAATGGTCAAAAAAGCCATACCTGAATCAAAACCCGAAGGGACAAGCCTTGTTGGTCAGATGGGTGGTGGAACGCTTCCCGACGTCGATTTCAACTCTTTCGGAATCAGACTTACATGGAAAGGTGCAGCCCAGGATTTGCTCTCAAAGCTGAGATCGCATTCAACGCCTGTCATTGCCAGAATCGAGGATGATTCAGTCGTGATAGATACAAGGTGCATCCTCCCCGGTGAGGACGAAATCGTAGCCCAGGCCATCAAAAACGCCTATGAACACTGACGCCGAAAAAGCGATACGAATCCTCATGAAACACTGGAGCGGCGATGAGTTCGCCGTTTTCAACAAACATGACCCTTGGAGGATTCTGGTTTCTGGAATCATCTCCCACCGCACCAATGATAACGTGACTTATCCAGCCACACAGAGGCTTTTCGACAGGTGGCCAGATATAATGGCAATGTCCGAAGCCGATCCTGACGATGTGGCTAAAACAATCTACCCTGCTGGATTTTATCAGACCAAAGCTGGAAGGCTTGTGGAAATTGCAAACGACATAATCGAAAGATTCAAAGGGGTGGTTCCCGACAACATGGAGCAACTCCTGACTATAAAAGGTGTTGGAAGAAAGACGGCCAATCTCATCCTTACCTTCGGATACCACACTCCGGCGATAGTTGTTGATACCCATGTTCATCGAATCAGCAACAGGACCGGTTGGGTTGAGACGAAAATTCCCGAAGAGACCGAAAAGGAACTCGAACGTCTCCTCCCGGAAGAACTTTGGATTGTATCAAACGAGCTTCTGGTCAGGCTTGGTCAGACCATCTGCAGACCGATTGGCCCGAAATGCAGCATTTGCCATATTTCCTCATATTGCAAAGTTGGTAAAGGTTTGGAGTAAAGAGGTATTGACAAACCTGCAGGGGGGTCTATAATGCAATGCGTTTTACAGATTCCACAAAAGGAGGATTATGAGTTGTACACAAACGGTACCCACCTTATGTGCGAATTTTCGGGGTGTGATGCCCGGATAATAGGCGATGTTGACGCCGTCCGCGACATCCTGTTTAAAGCAGCCACCGAAGCCAAGGCAGAGATCATGGAAGTTTCCTTCCATCGTTTCTTCCCGCAAGGAGTTTCCGGCGTTGTGGTGATCTCGGAGAGCCATCTCTCCATCCACTCGTGGCCGGAATATGGTTATGCTGCTGTGGATATCTACACTTGTGGAGATCACACAGACCCTGAAGCCGCACTGCAGTATTGTGCTAGGGCGTTCGGAGCGACTGCTACCGACATTGTGAAGGTGAACAGAGGACTGCCGAAAGTTAACGGTGAGTTCACCTACGAAGTCGTAAACAAGGCAAATTCACACTCATAATCTCCTTGATACAGTGATTGACAAAGCCCCGGACAGACCGGGGCTTTTTGTTTTATCGGCGGGTTTTCTCCCAATTCTCAATCTCACCCGGCATGACTTTGAATATAGGATTTGGCGGGATTGTTTTGAAATTCATAATTTCTTCAAGTTTGATCATGTCCCTTTTCTCAAGTTTTGATTTGAGGTGTTGAAATTCGTAAGTCAGCTGACCATCTGTAACAGACATGATCTCGAGTTCCGGGTTTAGATTTATCTTGGTTCCATCAAACCGGTAACACCTTTTTTGTGATTCAATCAGGACATGAGTCAGGAATACATCCAACGCCATTACCGGGTTGCTCATTCCCTTGAATCGTGTTAGCTGCGGGTGGTTTTTATAACCCAGGGTTTCACCAAGAAGCACTTTTCTGGCAAGCAGACCTTCCCTCCACACGGCAAGCAATCCTTTGCAGTCAAGATACATCGGATGGAGCGACCATAATCTCATGTCTGGATGATAGCGGTTTTTGCTTGGGCATGCTGCTTGTTTTGTTTTACTTTCGATTAAATTGGCAGGTTGTTGATTTTATCCATATTTTACGGTAAATTCGGGTTCGTGACAGACGAAACAAAGGACCAGATACTGCGTAGGCTGGCAAGGATCGAAGGCCAGATAAGGGGTTTGTCCAGGATGATCGGTGCGGAGGAATCCTGTGAGGAGATCGCAAATCAGGTGCAGGCTGTCAGATCAGCAATAAACCGTGTTGGGTTCATGATTTTGGAGAAAAAACTCACCGAATGTCTTGTCGAGGGAAAACTCGATGAAACAAAGGTGGAATCATTGCACAAGCTATTGATAAAACTCGCTGGATCATGAAAGGAGAACGATGAAAATCCGAGAGATTTATGAAAAGATCAAGGCTGCAGGTATTCAAGCCGAAAACAGCCCTTTTGAGTGCCAGTTTTATGGCTATGACGTAACCCCTCTCCCAAAGGAAGCATATTACATCTTTAACGGTCACACACCACAAATCATTACAAGACCCAAGAATGCTGAGGAAGTCTCGTTTATTCTCTCAACTGCAACAGCTGAGGGGATTCCGGTCACGCCGCGTGGTGGTGGAACATCCGGCTATTTCCAGAGCGTTCCAAGAAAACGCGGAATCCTGATTGAAACTCTTGCACTCGACGAAATCGGAACAGTCAACCCTGACACACTGACAGTCACAGTCGGTTCAGGCGTTATCTGGTCTGAGCTTGAGTGGGAGCTGAAGAAGAACGGTTACTGCCTCAAAACATACCCGACATCGTTCAGATCATCGACAATCGCCGGCTGGATGCAAACTGAGGGTGCCGGAGTCGGCTCGCTCATGTTTGGAAACATCAAAAAACTCATTTCTAGGATTGAAGCGGTCATGCCAAGTGGCGAGATTGTCACCCTGAAAAAGGGCGACGGTATGAAGACAGGCAAAGGTTCAATCAGCTTCGATGACTTCTTCAAATCAGAAGGCATGATGGGTCTGATCACAAAAGTTGACATCTCGGTGAGAAAACTGCCAGCTTCAACATCAACCCAGCTCCTCATGTTCAAGGACAACGCACACTTTGCAACCCACGCCAAAGCAATCTCGACCCTCCCGTCAATCTATTTCGTTGAATTTGTAAACGGAGCCTATCTCGACCTGCTCAGGCTCGGAAAATTCCACGCTCCACCTCACACCGAAGAAAACGTTTCAGCCGTCATCAGGTTTGAAGGCGACGACAAAGATGTGAAGGCTGGAGTTGAAGCGCTCAAGAATCTCGCAGCCTCAGACTCGTCAATTAAAGTGCTCGACACTCACGAGGCTGAAGAGGAATACGCAGAAAGACTCGACTATTTCAGGATCAAGTGCGCCTTCCCGTCAGTCACGCCGGCAGACATCCAGGTTCCAACAGCCGGACTTGGCAAGATGCTCGACAAATGCTCAAAATTCCCGTTCAAGCTTGGCTACAAGGGCGAACTCCTCTCGCCAGACAACAGCGGCATCATGTTCTTCATGGTGCTTGGCAACGAGCTTTCAATCGTCAGGTTCATGTCAACAGCTCCGTACCAGATGGAGATCATCTTCAACGCAATGAGGCTTGGCGGTGGACCAAACGGTGGAATCGGAATGCTCAACACCCCATACATCTACGGGCTGAGGACTTACAAGGAAAGAATTGGATTCACCGAAAAGAAGGAAGCCATTGACCCTGCATGGATCATGAATCCGGGCAAGTGGCCCGATCCTCCTTTCTATCTGAGACCATACATCTATTTCACGGGAATGAAGTGCCTGGAGCCAGTGTGTGCAATTGTCGGCGGCATCAGGAGGAGGTGGTAGATGAAGAACAAATATCCACTCGTAAGGGAACAGATCAGAAAATGCATCCAGTGCGGTTCATGCAGGGTCAACTGCCCGACAGCAAACGAAGTCGGCTGGCTCTCATGCTCCCCAAGGGCAAAAGTTCTTTACGCCAGAGACTACATCTATGGCAGATGGCCGTCAAAGGTCAAGATGAACAAGGAATTCGCACAGAGACTCTACCAGTGCACCCTCTGCGGTCGCTGCAAGGTTGAGTGCATCACAGACATTGATTTCCCAGATGTCTGGATAGAATTGCGCGGACTGGTCAACGACGCAGGCGTGAAGCTGGACATCGTTGAAACGGTCAATGGGATTCTCACCACAAAAAAGAACGTTGCCGACCAGCCAAACGATGAGCGAGCCAACTGGCTCAAGAGGGCAAAACTCAGCTTCGACCCAACAAAGGTTGAAAAAGCCGATGTGGTCTACTTTGTTGGCTGCATGAGCTCCTATTACCCACAAGCCCAGTCGCTTGCAAGGGCAATGGGTCAGATTCTTGACGCAGCCGGCATCAAATTCGCAATCATGGGTTCCGATGAGCACTGCTGCGGTTTCCCGTCAATCACGACCGGCAAGGTTGAAGAAGCCAAGGCTTTCATGAACCACAATCTCGAGGCCATCAAGAAGTTCGGTGCAAAGACTGTTGTTGCCACCTGTCCAGCTTGCACGAGCATGTGGAAGAAGGAATATCCTCATCTCTCCCACAAACCACTCGATTTTGAGGTTATGCACTCAACCCAGTTCGTTTTGAAGCTCCTCAAGGACAAGAAACTTACGCTCACCCAGCCAAAGGAACCGCTCACGGTCACATTCCATGACGGATGCGACCTTGGCAGGAACGGTGGAATCTATGACGAACCAAGGGAAATCCTTGGCATGCTCCCGGGTGTGACGTTCATCGAGCACCCTGAGTCAAAAGACGTCAGCAACTGCTGCGGATCAGGCGGAGACCTGCTGATGACCAACCCTGAAATGGCAGACCAGATCGGGCAGAAGCGTGCAAGATCGCTTGCTGAAGTCGCTCCCGTTGTCGTCACCTGCTGCCCATCATGCAGAAAACAGCTCAAGGACACGGCAAAGCGTGCGGAAGTGAAACTTGACTCTGCCGACCTCCTCGAAATGATTGTAAACCTGCTCCCAAAACCTGAAAAGCCTGAAGAACCTAAGGCCTGAATTTAACAACAAACAAACCGGCTGTCTTTTTTGGCAGCCGGTTTTGATTTCCTGACAAACCTGACATATCCATCGTACAATTGACAGGAAAGAGGCAAACATGACAAACTGGATTCTGGCAATCATTCTGGCAGCAAGCTCGCTGGTTGTTTCAACAAAAACCGAGACAAAGGCAACCTACCCAATTGTGGACACCAACCAGACAAAATGCTATGCAAGCATGTATGAGATTTCCCCGCCAGCCAAAAACCAGGATTATTACGGTCAGGATGCCCAATTTTCTGGAAATCAGCCTTCGTACAAGGACAACGGCGATGGAACCATCACCGACAACGTAACAGGCCTCATGTGGGTGAAAGCTCGCGGATTAAAAGTGAGCTGGGATGATGCTGCTGCAGGAGCAGAAAAATGCACAGCTGGAAAGTACAATGACTGGAGAATGCCGACAATAAAGGAGCTTTACTCTCTCATAGAATTCACAGGCAAATGCAGGTCTTTTGACAGCACCAGAGATTGCATCCCTTACATCGATACAAAATTCTTCGAGTTCAAGTATGGCGAAACCTCAAAGGGCGAAAGAATAATAGACTGCCAGGACTGGTCATCAACAACCTATGTGAGCACAACAATGAACGGCAACCTGACAGCATTCGGAGTCAATTTCGCTGATGGCAGAATAAAAGGCTATCCGAAAACCGCCAAAAATCCTGAAGGCGTGAAGACGACAAAACTCTATGTGAGATATGTCAGGGGAAACTCCGACTACGGCAAAAACAAGTTTGTAGACAACAAGGACAAGACCATCTCCGACGCCGCAACCGGCCTGATGTGGAGTCAGGATGACAGTGCAAAAGGTGTAAATTGGAAAGAAGCGCTTGAGTGGGTTCAGAAAAAGAATGATGAAAAATACCTCGGCTACTCCGACTGGAGACTGCCAAACGCCAAAGAGCTCCAGTCAATTGTCGACTATACCAGGTCTCCCGACACCACCAGGTCGCCAGCCATTGACCCGCTCTTCAATTGCACATCAATAAAAAATGAAGGCAAAAACGACGATTTTCCGTTCTACTGGACAAACACGACCCATTTTGACAACATGGGTGGCGTGTATGTCTGTTTTGGAAGAGGGCTTGGTTTCATGACCTTTGGCCCACCACCAAGACCAATGAATGTCACAGCCGATCCACTACCGCCTGGTGGAGGAAAACCGGTTTTGATGGATGTTCATGGTGCAGGATGCCAGCGATCTGACCCAAAGGAAGGAAACCCGGCTGATTATCCGGTTGGCAAAGGGCCGCAAGGCGATGTGATCAGGATTTATAACTACGTCAGGCTTGTGAGAAATATAAAATAAAGCAAAACTTTATTTAAATCAAAATCCAGATTTGCTTCACATATTATTATGAAATTCGTACGAACCAGCCTCTTTTTGTGCAGAATAAAAACCGATTTTTGTTTTCAAAAAAATTACTTTACAATTTTGAATAGTTTTGCAAAATAGTTGCAGTTTGTCCAAGGAGTAAAGCATGAAAACGAAAATCGGTCGCGTAAACCTTCTTTATCCAGCAGTAACAGTCCTGGCAGGTTCAATAGTAGATGGCAAAACATCATTTACAACAATCACCCATGTTGGAATCATGGATCTCCAGACCGTCTCGATCTCGGTTCGCAAGGAGCACTTCATCAACGGCGGACTCCAGAAGAACAACACATACAGTATAAACATCCCATCAGTCGACATGATCAGGGAGGTTGACCTTTGCGGTCACATTTCCGGCAGGGATTATGACAAGAGTGTAAATTTTGACATCTTCTACGGCAATCTGAAAACTGCCCCGATGATAAAGCAGTGCCATATCAACATGGAGTGCGTAATCACCCACACCATCGACCTTCCAAACTACATCGTCTATGTAGGTAAAATCAGCGCCACATACTGCGACAGCGACATGCTGAAGAACAAAAAGGTTGACATGGACAAGGTTCAGCCGATCATGTTCTCGATGCAGGATTATGGCTACTGGAACATCAACCGCAGGTTTGCAGAGGCTGGATTCCCGTTCAAGCAGATTGTCGACAAATATCAGGAAGAGGAGCTCAACAGAGCCATTCTGGAGGGCTGATGATCTTCATCGTTTGCTGGAATCAGGAAAGACTCGCCCTCATCTCATCAAAACTTGGCAGTAAGGCATTCGAGAACGAAACAGCAGATGGAGCATATGCCTGCAAGAGAATCAAGGAACTAAAGCCTGATTTTGTTATCCTTGATCTTGGCACCCGAGCTTCTCATTCACTGGCAACAGCAGGTGGTCTTGGCAAGTCAGATTCAAAAATTATTTTTGTTGATGGAACATCAGAAAACATTGACAAAGCCAGAAAGATATTCCCCAATGCTGTTTTTGCCACAATCGAATCCCTGTCCAACAGCTTTTAACAATACCCAAACATACTTAGGTAACATTTCACTGAGAAATCCAATATACTGGCAATGAAAAGGAGAGTGTCATGGAACCAAAAATTGTCGAATTAGGTGCATTTACAGTCGTCGGCCTCAGGTATTTCGGTGAGAATAAAAATCAGGAAGTAGCACAACTCTGGGGCGAATTCAATGGAAAGTATAACATGGTCAACCACAGAAAAGCTGACTCGCCATTCATTGGTCTGTGCATCATGGAGCCGTGTACAAGCGACAAGTTTGAGTTTGAATACGTTTCGGGATTGATGGTTGATTCAACTGCCGATATGAATCCATCTTTTGTTTCCAGAGATGTCCCTGCAAGTAAGTATGCAGTGTTCACACATAAAGGACCTTTGACCACTTTGATGGGCACTTATCAGTACATCTTTGGAGACTGGGCGAGCAAAACCGAGTACAAGGTTGACGAACATCTCAACTTCGAGTGGTATGACGACCGCTTCAAGGACAACGACCCGACATCGGAATTTGATATCTACGTCCCAATAAAGTAAGGATCGGATTATGTAAATCCCGGGTTTTTCAAAGCCCGGGATTTTTTGTTTCCATCAGCCAGTTCCCTATATCCAAATGCCAATGAGTCCAGAATCCGTTTACAAGGATTTTTTCTGATTCAGTTACTTTTATTTTTTTTGAAAAGATGGGACTATCAACCACAAGTGTGTGGTATTCTCCGTGCTCACCACAAGGACAAGCTCCCTGGGATTTAAGCCATGGGGCATGATCAGATGTGAGTCCTGATCCTACAAAGTCACTCCCGAGTTTTTCAAGGCAGCTGACAACTATTGCCTTGATCCCAGTTTCGTCCATCTCCCTGAGCAAATCCTCAGGGTCTGAACCCCACAATGGCAGGAACGCCTGCATGCTCTCAAGTTTGCAAACCCGTTCGACCCAGTCCTTGTGTTCATCCAGGTAGATGTCGCCAAACACCACACCTTCACAACCTTTCACCTTCAACTCCCTTAGGGCTTCCCTGAACTTTGCCTCGTAATCCTTCATGTCCTCTGGCATGTTCTTTTGCATCAATTGGATGGACATTGATTTCCCCTGGTCTTTAACAATGTCAATTGGAACCCCGTGAAAGCAGCATCTGCCAGTACTCTCGGAAACGAAATTCATCAGAATGCTTACGTCAAGGCCAAGTTTTATTGCCCTGTGCAGCGCCAGTGATGAATCTTTGCCACCACTCCATGAGCAGCCAACGTTCATATGCCACCTCCAGATGCTTTTTAATTTAGCATAACGATACCTGTAAAAATGAAATCAAATCCCGAGGTGAGCCAAGATTGACGAAAAAATTAACCTGAAAGCAGAAACACGCCATTGACAAAAATTGTTAAATCAGGTAAATTTTTCAACAAATACCCCTTAGGGGTATATCAAGGAGGCAACAATGGCTGACAAAACGACAATCGTTGTGTTCTCGGGCGAATTCGACAAAGCTCTTGCAGCGTTTACAATCGCAACCGGTGCTGCGGCTTCAGGTATGGACGTGACGCTGTTCTTCACATTCTGGGGGCTCAACGTTATCAAGAAAAACAAAGGTCCGATAAAAGGCGCAAAAAACTGGATGCAGAAGATGATGGGCATGATGAATCGTGGTGGATCAATGAGACTGCCACTTTCAAAGTTCAACATGGGCGGCATGGGTAAGGTGATGATGAAGAAGATCATGAAGGGACAAAACGTTCAGATGCTTGAAGAGATGATGGCCGATGCCGTTGATCTTGGCGTAAAGATGATTGCGTGTAAAATGAGCATGGATGTTATGGGTGTGGGCAAGGACGACCTGATTCCGGAAGTGTCGGAAGTTGTCGGAGTGGCCACATACATCAACGAAGCAAAGAACTCAAAGGTTAACCTTTTCATCTAAGGAGGACAAATGAAATTCGATTTCGAACTTGATACTCTTGGAATGCAGTGCCCGGTGCCGATTGTCAAAACCGCAAAGAAGATGAAGGAGCTTACTCCCGGACAGGTTCTCAGGATTGTTTCCGACGATGACGGCTTCAAGGCTGACATAGTTGCATGGTGTGAATCAACTGGCAATGAGTTCCTTGGTCTTGAAGAAGAGTCAGGGAAAATCATTGGCTACGTCAAAAAGGTGGGCTGATGCGTTTAGGTTTCATCGTTACAACAGCGCCGTACACCTTCCAGAACATGGACACGGCGATAAGCCTTATGGAAGCAGCTCTTGACAAGGGCCACACTTGTGATGTCTTCCTCTACATGGACGGAGTCATAGCCACTTCGAACAACATCAAGCCAGGTCAGGACAGGTCGATCCCTGAAAAGATGACAAAGCTGATGGAGCGTGGTGTGAGATTCACTCCATGCGGTGTTTGCTGCAATTATCGCGGTGTGAAGCAGGCTGATTCGATTCCAGGCATTAAGCAGGCCGGCATCGCAGCACTTGGTCGTCTCATCAACGAGTGCGACAGAATACTGGCGCTGGGGTTCTAAAGACATGGCAAAGAAAGCTACAATAGTTGTCACGAAACCACCCTACGGTTCAGCGATCATGGCTGAAGCGTTCAGGGCTGCAATGGGCATCCCGTCAACGAACATCGAGACAAACGTTGTTCTCGAAGGCGATGGGGTGTATGCCCTTTTAAAATCAGCAAAACCCAAGGAAGGCCTTGATTTTGGCCACATGGGTGAAGCGTTCATGATGTATGATGAATACGGATTCACGCTATATGTTCACAAAGCATCGGTTGAAGCAAGAGGAATGAAGTGTGAAGATCTTATGCACTGCGAGCCCATCGACGATGCAGGTTTGGAAGCGATGCTGCGTGACAGCGACGCGATCCTGAGGTTCTGATATGGCAAAGAAAATATTTGTGATGCTGACAAAAACCCCTTTTGGCAATGACGAGGACAAAGTCAGGCTTGGAAGGGCGATAAAAGATGATGTGGTCGTATTCTCGCAGGATTCAATCCTTGGCTTTTCAAACAACGAATCTGAAATCTCAAAACTCGTAAGAGCAAAGCTTTCCGAAGGCGTAAGGATTTATGCCTCAGAGCCCGATTGTGTGGCAAGAGGCGTAATGCCCATTGATGGTGTTAAGCTGGTTGGCTACCCTGAGCAGGTTGATCTGCTGTGTGAATGTGATCTGAGCTACTGATCTTCTGATATTAATTGAAAAGCCCGACATGATGTCGGGCTTTTTGTTTTCTTAAAATTCCAGAGAGAAGTTGGCGTAAGGGGCGGAATGTGTGATTGAACCCATAGAGATTACGTCCACTCCAGCCTCTGCATACTCTCTGCAGTTATCGATGGTGATCCCGCCTGATGCTTCGGTGTATACGTCGTCTGGTAACTGGTCAACAATGTCGGCGATCATCGACGGCGACATGTTGTCAAGCATGATTATGTCAGCTCCAGCCTGAGCCGCTTCCATTGCCCCACTGGCATTGGTCACTTCACATTCTATTTTCATGGTGTGCGAGATTCCGGCAGATGCAAGATTTATCGCCTCTGTTATAGATCCGGCAGCTTTTATGTGATTGTCTTTTATGAGTACAAGAGAACTTAGGTCAAACCTATGGTTCATCCCACCGCCAACCTTCATGGCGTGCTTTTCAATCATGCGAAGGAGAGGCAGCGTTTTTCTGGTGTCAGTCACCACGCAGTCAGTACCTTCGAGCTTTTCCATCACTTTTGCCGTTGCAGTTGCAATGCCCGACATGTGGCAGAAGAAATTGAGGGCTGTCCGCTCAGCCGAGAGGATGGCTCTGGTTCTGCCTTGAATGTATGCCACAACATCTCCGGGGGCAACAACCGAACCTTCCAGCTTTCTGACATCAATCTCAGTTTTTGCGTCAAGTCTTTTGAAGCACATGGCAAAGGGTTGGATTCCACACACGACAGCGTTTGTTTTGGCAACAAGTGCAGCCCTTGTGACCGATTGTGCAGAAATGCACAGTTCTGAAGTGATGTCGCCCCAAGCTATGTCTTCCTGCAATGCTGACTCAACCAGTTTTTTCAGCCTCACTTTGTCCATGACCACTTCTCCTTGTCGTGCAAACCTTCGGTTAATACAACAGAATCACCATCTTTTCCGGACTTTATGTGCACTCTTTTTGTTCCAAGTTCCGGGTTGCTCTCTGTGAAATCAGACCTGCACTGTGCGCCACGGCTCTCCTTCCTTGTCTGGGCGGAAAGGGTGAGCGCCATCGAAATGCAGTGCATGTTGGCAAGCTCAATCATGCCGATAGAATGAAGCTTTGTTTCCTGCTGGCATGGTCGTGAAAGGTTGGCCAAATGAGTTGCCATGTCGGTTCCATTCCTTATGATTCCTACATTCTTCCAGTTCTCAAGCCTCAGTTGTGTGCGGGTCATTGAAAGACATGTCTGGGCTTTGGGGTCGGGTAAGATTATGTTGCCAACTTTGTTTGCATCGGCAATCACTGATTTTGCACAGACCATGCCGGTTACAAGCCCTTCGGGGATTGAGTTCGATGCAAGCCTGTTTGCGCCGTGCATTCCGTTTGAAGCAGCCTCCCCACAGGCATATAGCCCTTTGACTGAGGTTCTGCCTTCAAGGTCGGCCTCGATACCACCCATCAGATAATGGGCGCCGGGTGAAACCGGAATCGGTTGGGTTGTAGGGTCAAAGCCAGCTTTCATGCACTTGTTGTAGACAGTTGGGAATCTTTTTGAGAAAAAGCCGACATCAAAAATGGTTGTGTCAAGATAAACCCACTCTGAAGCAGTTTTTCTCATCTCCTCAAAGCAGGCCCTTGAAACGATGTCTCGTGGAGCAACCTCGGCCATTTCATGATATTTTGGCATGAAACGTTCGCCGTTTGAGTTGATGAGCTTGGCGCCCTCACCCCTGACAGCCTCGGTCACAAGGAAGGGTTGGCCGGGGATTGCATAGCAGATTGTCGGGTGGAACTGCACAAATTCCATGTCGACAAGGGTTGCCCCTGCTCTCATGGCCATTGCTATGCCGTCGCCAGTGGCAACCTGGGGGTTACTGGTGTAAAAGTAGAGCTGCCCACAACCACCGGTTGCGATGATAACATTTGAGGTTGAAAAAATTACGTCTGCATCGTCAACGATTGCCGAAACTCCGGCAACGGCGCCGGTTTCATCTGTCAAAATATCGGTTGCAAAGGATTCTTCGAAGATAACGGTTGACGACATGTGCTGAATCTGGTGGCACATTGTCTGTGAAATCATTCGTCCGGTCTGGTCGCCACCAGCGTGCAGAATTCGTCTGACAGTGTGATAGGCTTCCCGACCCAGCAGGTATCTGCCTTCCTCGTCAATGTCGAACCAGATGCCCATATCCTCAAGCTCTTTGATCATTCCAGGTGTTTTGTCAATAACGAGTTGAACGGCGCTCTCCCTGCAAAGACCAGCGCCAGCGTTGATGGTGTCTTTGAGCCAGAGTTCTGGTGAATCGTTGTTGCCCATCGAAATGGCCAGGCCACCCTGAGCGTAGAAAGAATTGGAATCGACTAGCCTTTCCTTGGTGAGGAGTGCAACCTTCATGTGCTTTGCCAGTTTCAGCGCACACATCAAACCGGCAACGCCTGATCCAATAACAACGGCATCGTAGCTCCATGATTCTGAGGCCGAGGAAGGCGTGATGTGCCTTGGGATTTTAAAACTCATGCATCCTTTCAATCGCCCTTTTCGCCCTGTCAGCTGTAATCCGATCGACCGCAACGAGTGTTTCTTCGTTCCTGATAGAATTGGCCAGCAGCTCAGGATAGGTTTTTTTCATGTTTGGGCAGATGAGCGCTTTTGAAGCCATGAAAAACTTTGACTGAGGAAACATTTTTTCAAGTCGCTGTTTCATTCCGACTTCAGTGCCGATGATGAATTCACGTCCAGGATTGTCCTGAGCGTACTTGATCATGCCTGATGTTCCCACAACAAAATCGGCTAGCCTGCGTACTTCCGGAGTGCATTCGGGATGAACGACAAGGAGAGCGTCTGGATGGGTTTTTCTCGACTCAGTTATGTCGCTTATCGGCATGTGCCAGTGGACGTTGCAGAAACCCTTGTGAAGGTGCACTTTCTTGCCGGTTTTTTCAGCCACCCATGAGCCAAGTCCCTGGTCAGGAACGAAAATCAGTTCATCGCTTTTAATTTTTTCAGCGATCCTGACTGCGTTTGCCGACGTGCAGACAACATCCGAAAGAGCTTTGATCTCAGCGTTTGAGTTGATGTAACACATTACAGGAACACCTGGATGATCCTGTTTAAGTTTCAGCAAGTCTTCGACTTTTATTGAGTCAGCAAGGGGGCATCCGGCCTCTTTCTGGGCGATGAATATTTTCTTTGACGGAGAGAGGATCGCTGCCGTTTCTGCCATGAAGTACACAGCCGAGAACATGATCTTTTCATGTTCAGACTCTTTTGCAATCTTTGAAAGCTCAAGCGAATCCCCAACAAAATCAGCCGATTCCTGAATCGCCATCACCTGATAGTTATGAGCCAGGAGGAGCATGTCGTGGTTGTTCAATTCCTGCCTTATCAGCTTTGTCCAGTCGGTTTCCATTTGGCAAGAATTTATCATCAATTGCAGACAAATCAACTGTCTTGATTGGAAAATGCGTGAAGTTATAATGATAATTTGTGGAAGAGCGTCACGTTGATCCAAATTTTACCTCTGATGATGAAGAGCTGTCGCTGAGACCGTCTAGGCTCTCGCAGTTCATCGGTCAGGAGAGGGTGAAAAAGAATCTGGCAACATTTCTCGAGGCTGCCAAAAAGAGGGACAGAACCAAGCTTGGAAAAGGTGAAGGAATTCTTGACCATATCCTCTTTTATGGCCCGCCCGGACTTGGAAAGACAACGCTTGCCTGCATCGTGGCAAACGAGATGAACGCCTCGATCAAGCGAACAACAGGCAAAGCCATTGAAAAAGCCGGCGATCTTGCAGCTATTCTGACCAGCCTTGCTGAAGGGGACATCCTTTTCGTCGACGAAATCCACAGGCTTAATCCGCAGATTGAAGAAACATTCTACGGCGCAATGGAAGATTTCCACTTCGACATTGTGCTTGGCAAAGGCCCATCGGCCAGAACAATAACGCTTCCACTCAACAGGTTCACTCTCGTTGGCGCAACGACAAGACTATCATTGCTTTCAAGCCCACTTCGCGACAGATTTGGAATCATTGAAAGACTTGATTTCTACACGGTTGACGACCTGGCAAAAGTGGCTGTCAGGGCTGCTCAGGCGCTCGGAATCCAGATTGACCATGACCTTGCCCAGATGATTGGAAAACGTGGCAGAGGGACACCGAGAATCGTCCTAAGACTTCTCAGACGTGCAAGGGATTTTGCCCAGGTGGTTGGATCAGCAGTCATAACAAGGCAGATTCTGGACGACACCTTCAAAGCCCTCGAAGTGAACGAGTGGGGTCTGGACAAGATGGACAGAAGGCTGCTGATGACAATCATTGAGCGCTTCAACGGTGGGCCGGTCGGACTTGACAACATGGCTGCGATATTGGCTGAAGATCGTGATACCGTCGAAGACGTTATTGAGCCATACCTTTTCCAGGAAGGCATGATTGACAGGACACCAAGGGGCAGAGTAATTACAGAGATCGGCTACAAGGCTGTCGGACTTAAGAAGAAGGCGGAGAGTGAGTACCTCTTCTAACATCCTTCTTCACTGCTGCTGCGGCCCATGCTCAACTGCAACGATAGATTTTCTCCAGTCAAACAGATTTTCGGTCAAACCAATATTTTTTAATCCCAACATCAGACCGGCCGAGGAATTTGAAAAAAGGCTTGAAGCATTCAAATTCGTCTGTTCCGTGAAAAAGCTTGAACCGATAATTATTGAAGAGGATTCGTACATTCCAAAGACCGATACTTCAAAGTGTGACCACTGTTTTTCGTTTCGACTTGAAAAGGTGAGTGAAGTTGCCAAAGAGCTGGGGTTCTCCAACTTCACAACCAGCCTTCTTATTTCACCGTACCAAAAGCATGAACTGCTGAAAAATATCGGCTTGAGTTTTGATGGTTTCAGGTACTTTGACTTCAGGCCATTGTATGACCAAAGCAGAGAACAAGCTAAGAATCTTGGAATATACAGACAAAAATACTGTGGATGCCTTCAAAGCAAGGTTGAAGCAAAATGGCTTTTAAAGCGTTTTGAGGAAGCAAAAAGGATCAAGTCCGGGCCGACCTCTGACTGGAAACCAAACTGGGTCAGTGATTGAAAGTTTGTCTAAACCAGCTTGCAAAGGCTCTCAACGCCTGCCCTCTGGCAGAGATTGAGTTTTTCTCCTCGATGGAGCTTTCGGCGTTGGCTTTTCCGAGTTCGTTAATAAAGATTGGGTCGTAGCCGAAACCATTTGTCCCTTTCGGTTCAAAGCCAATCCTACCATCCTGCCTGCCTCTGAAAATATTTGTCCCCTCGTTGCTGGTGAAAGAGAAAATTGTTTCAAAATGGGCGTCACGATTTTGTATCCCCGCCATCCTGGAGAGCACTTTGGCAATATTTTCGGGAGTGCTACCAGCATATCGTGCAGAATGAACTCCAGGTTCGCCGTTAAGAGCATCGATGCATAGCCCGGAATCCTCGGCAAGCGTTGGCAATCCGGTCTGTTTGAAAACCGATTTAGATTTGATGATCGCGTTTGCCTCAATTGTTTCGCCATTTTCTTCAGGCATGGCAACGTTCAGTTCATCAAGGCCAATGATATCAATATCGTCCAGCATCGATTTTATTTCCCTGATCTTGCCAGGGTTTGTGGTTGCAAGCACTATTTTCATCTGATCGGGCCGATAGCTTCCTTAATTTTCTCTATTACCTGCATGATTCCAAGCAAACCGACATCCATCATCTCGTTGAATTTTTTGAGCGGAATGGTTGAGGTCTCTCCAGTAGCCTGCACCTCTGAAAGGTTTGCGTTTACATCGGAGATCAGGTTCATGTCAACCTGCGCCTTGCTGTCTTCGTCGTAATTGAGGTCGAGAAGGATTTCGCCGCCGACCATGCCAAGAGATACTGCTCCAAGGTAATCCTTTACCGGAAACTGTCTCATTTTCAGGTTTCTGCAGGCCTGAACGAGAGCAACAAAGCCACCGACCGTTGAAGCAACCCTTGTGCCACCGTCAGCCTGGATCACGTCGCAATCAATTGTGATCGTGTTTTCGCCCAATGCCTTGAGGTCGCAGATCGAGCGGAGTGCCCTTCCGATAAGCCTTTGAATCTCAACCGACCTTGCAGCCTGTGTTTTTTTGATTATGTCACGCTGTATTCGTTGTGGTGCACACCTGGGAATCATTGAGTACTCCGCAGTAACCCAGCCTTGTCCCTGGTCTTTAAGCCAGGGGGCAACTTTTGGCTCCCATGATGCCGTGCAAATGACTTTCGTGTTGCCCCATGCTATCAGGGCTGAACCTTCTGCGTACTTGGCAAATCCTGGCTCAATGGTGATCTGTCTCAGTTCGTCCGGTTTCCTGCCGTCGCTTCTCAATTTGTGTCTCCTTCAAAATATTGCTTGGTTGAATCGTACATTGCCTGCGCAACCCTTGAAACATTGTCATCTTCAGAAATCCAGTTGCTGGCACGTTCGTTTGACAGATGCATCAGCTCAATGATCACTGATGGCATGCTGTTGATGTTTTTGCACACATCGAAGCCTACAAACCTTGAACCCATGTTGTCGCCCGGGATGGTTCTTGTGGCTTTTGATTGCAGGATTTCGGCAAACTTTTTTCCGAGGTTGGTGTAGTAGTAGGTTTTGCAGCCATTCTCGGAAGGGTCTTGCGACCAACCGAAATGAACCGACAGATACAGGTCGGCACCAGATCGGTTAGCTCTCGAAATTCTTGCATCCAGATCGGGATTTTTGGGATTCTTCTCCTCGGTGCGGGTCAAATCAACCCTGGCTCCGTCAGCTATCAACATGTCTCTGAGTTTGAGGGTTATCTTTAGCGCCAACTCTGATTCATATTGGCCATTCAACGACTTGCAGCCACCGTCAAAAGCTCCCTTTGAAAATATTGTTCCGTGTCCCGGGTCAAGGATGATGACCTTTCCTGCCAGACCTGATTTGTTCTTTTCCTTGATCATGAAAATGAGTCTCGGTGATGGATATTTCGATTCTGAAACGTCCATCGTCTCGTTTTCCTTCAGGGTTATGAGGATTGTGACTGTTGGCGGTTTGTCTCCAACTCTCGGCGTATCGGTGACCTGGACTCTTTTGGGGTCGAGTCCGGTTTTGGCAACAGGGTCAAGCACGGCATATTCAAGCACAATCCTTGCCCTGCCATCAGGAGCAATGTCTTTTTTGTAGTGCTCAAGAAAAGCGATTTCAGTGGCAAAAGTCTTGCAGCCCTGGGTTTTGTCGGCACATCCACCAAAATCGAGCTTCTCGACAATCGGATCAAGATAGATTGATCTTGTCGGTGCGTTGAAATCATATTTGAAACCGAGAAGTCTGGCGATTGGTTCAATGGGGACGAAAATCTGGCCGTTCTTCTTCTCGGTTGCTGGAGTCGCAAAGAAAACATTCTTTTTGCCATCTCTGATGCTGTCTGCCTGTGGGTCACCAACCCTGAAGACAAGCTGGGATGTGTCTGATGTTTCCAGTGTGTACTCAGTCTTTGAAGCATCCTCACGTGTAAGCATCCCAAGTGTGTCTTTGATGGCTGAAAGGGGGATCATGGGCTTGGCATCCTTGATGTACGGCCTTATCTGACTTATCACCGGTTTGCCCTGAATGACAACCTTGATGTCTGAATCTTTTGATCTTGGGTAAATTTTACACACAATTGTCCCATCAGTTGAAGTAACCGGAGCAACGTAGGATTCAACAGCTTTGTTTGTGGCAAATGTTACCAGCACTATCGCAGGGGAGATGGAAAGCTGTTTGACCGAGACCTCCGAAACCAGCGAGGACGAGACGTTGAGATTCTGAATCTGGCTGGTGTTGAGTGAGTTTTCAAGATAAAGCTGGACTATTGAATCGTTGGGTTTGTCGACGGTTCTTACATCCTGAGGGTTTCCCTTGTAGGGTATGTTGAAGGTGATTATGTCGTTTTTGACCTCGTATTTGAAATCCAGAAGGTTTGCCTGGACAAGTACTTTCTTGTCGCTTTTCCTGATGAATTCTGCTGAAATCCAGCCCGTCCTTCCGCCAGTTGTGATTCTGTAGAAGAGCTGGCCTTTATCCCTTACAGCGACGGCATCGACAATGCCTTTGCCGCCTGAATAGATTGCGTATCCTGCGTTTCCCGATGGAATAGAAGTCAGTTTGGTTTCCTTTTTTACCTCAACATTTGTGCCAATCATGCTTGAGGGTGGGAGTGTGAAATTTCCTGAGAGTTTCATATTGTCGCTGAGAACCCAACCGGTTTTGTCAACGTCGGCAAGAGTGACCAGATACCATGTTTCATTAAGGTTTGTCAACGTTGCACCTGAAATTGAGCATCTGAACTGTTTGTCTGTCTGGGTGATGACGTTGGCGTTTTTGGATGGTGAAACATAAAGGTTTGCATCGGGATTGACCGTTGTGTAGCCAAGCGTTGAAACAGTCTTGACCAGCGAGGCCATGACCCAGCCAGTGCCAAATGTTCCAGAAACCTTGTACCAGATGTCACCGTTTACGTCAGGCTTGCTTGCTTGAACCCGAAGGTCGACTGTCTGCGATATCGTTGTGACTTTCGCAAAGCCGGTTCCGGCGTCCTTCCTGATGTTTGTGCCTGCTTCGATTGAAACCTGAAGGCCTTTTTGCGGGGTTTCCGATACCGGTTTGTCAATCCTGGCCATGTCTGATCTGACCCAGCCGTTTTGACCATTTGGAAGAGTGACCTGATACCAGAGCATTCCTGATTTGTCTTTTGACTCAGCGACGATCTGTGGTCTTATCGTCGACGAGGTTCTTGTGACTGTCGACGAATCAAGCGACGGGAGCGACCGTATGTTGACCATTGGATCGATGATGGCAACCTTGCCTGAAACTGGCGTTTGTTTGACCTGATCGGTTACAAAGTTTGAAACAACGGTTGAGATGACCCAGCCTGCCTTGCCACCATCAAGCTGAATCTTGTACCAGATTGAGTTGTCGGAAGCCTGAACCTTGGAGATGATTTTGAAGGTCTGCTTCTGGTTTATGGTTGCAACAATCGAGGAGTCCTTTGAGGGTGATGATCTGATGTTGATTTTGTAAATGGCAGCGTCGAGTACGAGGCTTTGGTTTTTGACAGCCTCCTCGACATTGACCGTCGAAACGTTTACGACAGCCGAGAAAACCCAGGCGTATCTGCCGTCGTTCAATTTTACCTTGTACCAGAGTTCGCCGTCGCCGTTCTTTGCTGAATCCACAACATCGAACTTTGCAGGGGGCTTAATCACGGCCACTTTGTCGGAGTTGACGGAATTGCTGGCTCTGAAGTTAGTTTCCTGATAAACGGTGATCACTGTCTTTGTTGCCGCCGTGGCTGGCATGATCGAGAAAGCAAGCATGAGAGCGAGGATGGGAGTTAATGCCTTGTTCATCAACCCTCCTTCATCTCCCTGGTCTGGTCGCGTTTGTTCTGTCTTTCGATGATCCTGTCGCGATGTTCGAACTCGCGCTTTCCGTGGGCGATGGCTATTCTGATTTTCGCCAGACCGGTGTCATTGAAGAAAACCTCGATTGGCACACAAGTGTAGCCGCCTTGAAGCAATCTTGCTCCGATGCGCCTTATTTGAAACTTGTGCATCAGCAGCTTGCGCTTGCGGTTAGGTTTGGACGGCATCTGTGACAGCACATAATTGCTTATGTGCATGCCGATAACGAATATTTCTGAACCGACGACCTCGACCCATGCATCCTTGAGATCACACGAACCGTTTCGCAGAGACTTCACTTCGTCGCCTGTGAGCACGATTCCGGCTTCGTAGGTATCCTCGAGTTTGTAGAGATAGCCAGCTTTTCTGTTTGTGGCAACTGTTCCTTTTGCAATCATTCCGCCTCAATTCTACGTTTTTCATGCTTTTCGTCAAGTTTTAATGATTGGCGCTAAAATATCCTCATGCCAAATTTTGACCTTGTCAACATGATCGGTGCAGACATCAGGATTGAGCTTGTTCGCCACCTTACAGAACGCGATCATGACACCGTACTCAGACTCGCGCACCAGGCGCTTCAGACCCTCAATGCGCAAAACATTTCCCTTTATATTTCATACCCGAAAACATTTCCGCTGGTGCTCAAGCGAAAACACAGGATAGAGGCGCTCATCGTCGGGACACCGGTTGAACACTACAAGGGTGACGAGACGTTCACAGAACCTCTGATGGGTGAAAAAAAAGTTTTTTACACTGCAGTTTTCGCATTCTCTGTTTACGATTCGGCGAAGTTGCTTGAGCGGGAGTATCTGCATTTTCTGAAGCAACGAAAGATTGAGATAGAAGCAAGACACATGAGACAAGACATCTGCCAGTCTCAGGGATTTGAAATCACAACAAGGTTCTTCGAGTGGCTGTCAGACGGAAAACCCATGTGTTACTGCAGGCGTGAGCTGAAATAAAAAAGGGCTGGCAGCACGCCAGCCCATAACCAGAAGGGAGAGATGTACTAGTTTCCGCCTCTGCCACGACTCTGTCCGCGACCATTGCCGCCACCGCGACAGCCACCGCCTCCACAACCACCACGTCCACCATTCTCTCTGGACTCAACGCCGGTTGCCGTATAGGTGCCGTCGTCGTTCTTTGTGGCCGTAAACCATGCCATGGTGCCGGTCTTCAGGTCTTCAAGCTTTGCATCTTTGCCGTCTTTGGTGATTTTTGCATCGCTTGCCACTTTTACCTTGTAGTTGCCAAGGTTTGCGCTCCACATCGAGATTGTCCTGTTCGGAATGTCGATTGCTTCGATCCTTCCACCAATACCTGTGCAGGTCTGTCTTCTTGTGTTAACTGTCACAGTCAGTTCCTTGCCAAGGTAGGTGCCATCAGTCTGTTTGTCCGCTGTGCCGCTGACATGGCTTGAAATCTGGATGTCACCAAGATTGATCGTTTTTCCATCCTGAGTGATTTTGGTCGCCGAATCAACCTTCAATGTGATGGTTCCAAGCTGGCCATTCCAGGCTGTAATCGTGTTCTGGGTGGTGTCGATCTTGTCAACCCTCCCCCAGATGTTTTCCGATGCGAAAACTGCTGCTGTGGTTGCGAGCATAACCACCATCAACGCTGCTGCCAAATACTTTTTCATTACTTTCTCCTTTCGGGGTACCATTTGGTAGGATGTTGTCCTACGAGAACTAGTACGATATGAAATAGTATATTGTCAGGTGTCAGGTTAAAGTCAGTTCCAGTGAAGCTTGTCAAGTAAAATGCAGGCATTTGCCGGCAGATGCACGTTGATTGCTAGAATTTCTTGACATTGTCGGATAATCCTATAATGTTTTCTCGTTACTGGAGCGGTGGCCGAGGGGTCGAAGGCACTCGCCTGCTAAGCGAGTAACTGGTGTAAAACCGGTTCATGAGTTCGAATCTCATCCGCTCCGCCATTTCACAATCACCGAGGAAAAACACAATTTTCCCTGTTTTAAAAGCTTGATTTGTAGTGGATTCAAAAACCCTTGAGTCTGTGTCACTGAAACAATCCTTCTGTAGCCAAAGGCTGATAAACATTTTGTTATCACGATAAGATCTATACAAAATAAAAATGTTGGATGTATAGTAAATATTAATTCGAATCCAAAACGATGTCTATGAATGTCAGGCGGTTCAGTGAGTCGTAGTCAAAGGTTATCTCCTGTGAGTTTGGCATGGAGATTTCTGTGAGCAGTCCAAGGTCGTCATATGTGAAGCCGAACTGCTGGCTCTTGCGATCTGTCACCGAGGAGACCAGGCCGTTTGTGTAGGTTATGGAGGCTGAGTGGCCCAGCTCATCGGTGTAGGAGTTCATGCTTTGTTCCTCAGGGTTGGTGAGTGAGTTTACGGAGAATGAAGTCTAGAATCCATTTTATGAGGTTGAAAGGAGGAGATGGACTGGTACTATTAAAATTATAGCATATGAAAATAAACTGATTATCGCTTTCATTATAGAACTTAATGGCGATATAACGATTAAGATAAGTTATCGAACATAATTTAAATTTATCATCAATATTTAATGATTGTTCATTTATTAATGATAAATTATGATCAAAATATAATAGTTTAACAATATTTGTATTTTTTATAGCAAAATTTGCAAAAGTTAGAATATTATCAAAACGATCAAAAATATAACATGATTTCTGGATGTCATCAATAAATACTCGATTAAGTGTCTTTCCTAACGATATTGAAAATATACCAATTGATTTTTTACTCTCTTCTCCACAACGAATGTCACCAAGAAAATAGTATATATAATCATCTTTTATAATATACTTATCTTGAGCTTTTATATGCCATTTTTCTAACCCGGAATATAGATCAATGCATTGAATATAGGTAGATGGGAATTTACATGGTTTATCGTAGTTCATTGAATACAAAATGACATTTTTTTTGTATATGTTGGCATTATCATTTAAATCTGAATATACAGGATATTGCCATAAAATGGAAAAATTGCTCCTATTTATTAAAGTAACTCTGCTGTTAATATTTAATAATAGATGATCATTCGAAATGTCATATAGCCTAATCATTGAATTATAACTCGAGGAAGACATCGCAATTTTATGCTTTTCAATAATGGAGCCACTAGTCAAATCTATTGCTAATAAAAAATAATCATCCTTATCTTCAGAAATTGTATATCCTTCACTCATAAGTACTTTAAAGCTAATAGGATAAGGTAAATTACATTTTAATGTCCATATATTAGCTCCACTAAATATATCAAAAGCATATAAATAATTATTCATGTACACAAATACTTGGCTTCCAAAAGAAAGGGAATCATCTTCAATATATGATGATTTTACTATTTTTATGAAATCATTATCTTTATCCCATATAGTTGAACCGTCTTCTAAATTAATTAGCTTATATTTGTTTGTCTTTTCGAAATCTTGACTGCAAATAATTGCATAGTTATCATAAGATGCTATTATTCTAATATCTTTATCGATGCGGAAAGACTCGTTAATAATCTCGATATTTGTTGCTTCTACAATTGAGATGTTGATCATTAATATTAACAATATTATCCTGAATTTCATTAATGTCCTCCATTGAATAGATCAAACATATCTTCGTTTTCAATCTCTTCTGTATCAGAGCCATCGGTGAAATATATCGAAACTTTGTTTTTTATCAACTTATTAATAACAAATATAGCTGAAGAACTGTAGCCTATTGGTCTATGTACTCTCTCTCGAAATGATACTCCACCATCTGATATTGTTATTATCATTATTTCAGCTGGTAAATCAAAAATATTGCTTCTACCTGATAGACCAACTGCAGCAGATCCAGCAGAGTGTAATGTTACGTTATCTGTTCCCATGCCTGACTTTTCTTGAGAAGCATTAATAACTTGCCATGATGATTTTAATGGACCAGTCATGCCTCTCGGCCCGTTATCTGTCAAGGTAGAATCACAATATTCTCTACCGCACAGTGAACTTTTTTCAGTTTTTCTAGTTACGCCACCCGGTTGATGTGTCCACGAACACTTTCCGGGTCCCCAATAGAAATGTGGTATCTGACCAGATAATTGGTATCCTAATAAATAAAAACCACCCTTTTGTGTATAGATATACTTCCCTCCTTCGTCTTCAAATGTATAATCTTCATTCCCATCTTTATAACCCCATGCGGTAAATTCAAGTTTACTTACAATGTTATCGCAAATCCATGTGAATAAATACATCTGCGCAAGAGCAAGACCAACTATTCCTTTTGCAATAAGTTCTTGTAATTTTCCTCGTACTTCAGGATGTCTTTTAAGCTCTTCGTCAATAATTTTTTTTCTAACATCTGTTGGTGTCTTTATCCATGTTGACGCTTCTGCCCAAACAGCTCCCGCAGGGAAACAACTAAGATACCAGTCTGGATATTTCTTCTTCCAGTCCTCTTCTGTCATCGTTATTGCGTCTTGTTTTGCTTCTTTATACTTTTCTTCCCATTCCGGAGTGTGTGTTATACCGTTTTTTTGTCTCCCGTCGTTATAACTCCCACTCCACCATTCCATATTTTTCATCTGCATTTCAGCCACGGTTAGTCCGTGTGATGTATAGCTCCACTCCAAATCTCCGCCATAGATGCCAATCATCGGGGTAGTTTCAGTTGTTGGTTCTGGAGCAACATCTGTGGAGGTTGCTGGAGCTGCAGAAACTGGTACGCCACCGGCAACAGCAGCAATACCGGCATGCAATCCAAGCTGTGCAGCAGGTCTGGTGGATTGTGCAGTGGGTTCTTCCATTGTCCCAGAGGTGGGATTAACGCTTGCTGGTGCACCGGTGCCAGAAAGGAACGTGCCGGTCTCGGGGTTGTAATAACCAGAGCCGGAGTTGTAGAGGCCGGTAATGGGTGAGGAGGCTGAGGTGTTGAATTCGGGGTCATGAATGATCTGTGCTTCACCTGACCAGGTGAATGGGTTGTAAATCGAATTCGCATTTGTCTCTGAAACAATTGTTCCAAGTGAGTCGTAGGTGTAGGTGATCTCAGTTGTCCCGGTATCGTCAGTGACACGGATTACATTGCCGTGAAGGTCGTAGTGGTAGTAGTAGGTTTCGCTTGCTTGTTGTTCAGTGCCAATGTCTGTGTAGTACTCGAAGGAGATGGGACGGGAGTTGGCTCCAAGATGTATTCTCATCTGGTCGTTCCTGGTTATGGTTTCGTCCTCCTTCCCTGAGATGTCAATGGTTGTTATCTGTGAACCAATGTAGTGGTAAGTATATTTGGTTTCATAGGTTACATTGTTAATTACTTTGGTATATTTCTTCTCAAGGCGTCTGCCTGCTGCGTCATAGGCAAAGTCAAGGTCAGAACCATCCGTGAGATCGGCATGGGTCATGTTGTTGTCGGATGAGTAGGTGAAGGTCGTTGTCTCATCCGGTGTTGGACGTGGTGAGGATATGTCTCTGAGTCTCTGTCCACGGTCATACTTTGCCTTTTCTGGGAAGAACTGGGCAAGTTTGGCGCTCATCGGGTCAATCTTTGACAGGTCAGGCAGATATGGTGAAAGGTTGTCCCATTTGTTTTCGGGTGAAGGAAGGTAATCCGAGGGGTAATGTGTCATGAGCAGTGAGTTTCCATTTTCGGTTGCATTCTCCCTGTTTTTGTCATCAGATGCCGAATTGTTCAGCAGTGGTGTGGGGTAGTACCTGTCCATCTGGGTGAGGTTGCCATTGTAGTCATAGGTGTAGGTGTCGTAGGCATTACTTGGCTTGTCTACACGGGTGAGCCTGTCTGCAACATTGAAGGTGAGGTAGTTGGTGACAGACCCTGTTTCCATCTCTGTTCTGTTGCCACGTTCATCATATGTGTAGGTGGTGTCGTTGGTGGTGCCTGGACGGTCTATGAAGGTGAGTCTGTTTAGAGCGTCATAGGTGTATGAGATGGTGTCATTGCCTATTGTTTCCTGTGTTACGTTACCATTGGCATCATAGGTGTAGGGGAGGGAGAAGATGGTGTTGTTGCTGGAATCCTTGAGGTCAATGGCTGTCATCCACAAAACAAAGCATACAAAGTTGATCAAAGTCCTTTAATTTTATATAATTCAATCTTACCGGCGTTCTCAATCAGCAATAAACCTTTGTATATTTCAAAATATTCGAATTCCTTCTTAATTTCTGATTTTATCATTGGGTAGTTGATGTTCAAAAAACAAATATTATTCCTATTCCCGTAAATTAGATAATCATTACTTAAATATAATGGATATGCTAGACTTGATAGGTCAGTTATTGCTGATAAAGATTTGTCTTTAATAGAAAGTTTTAGTAATTTGGCGTCGTCTCCATCTTCAGATATCAAAATTGAGTCATTAAATATATCTAGAAAACGAATATTACCAAATATTTTTTTATTCCATAATAATTTACCATATTCACCTGAGATACAATTAATATATGTACTCATTGTATAACAATTATCAAAATATAAATAGAAGACAAAATCATTATAGGCAATCAAAAACTTATTTATAGGCGTATAAACAAAACCTCCTTTTAAGCCTAAATCATTTACATTGGAATACCACTTAAACAGCATTTCTTTACAATCAAGTTTACCAATTGAGAATTTAGAATAACAATAAAAAATATCCCCCAATTGTAATTCAGGAATCATATCAGTTTGTATCTTATATGTAACATCCCCTGATTGTTTATCAATAAAATATATGTTTTCCCCTGTACCAAAAACTATATTTTTATGATACAGGAATATCTTGAAGTCAACTTGTTCATTTATAGGAATAGGGAAAAGAGTCGTATACGCTCTATTTCCTAAGTCTAGTTTTTTCAATGCATGTGTTGTTGAATAATATACACAGCTCTCGTCTGTGACTGCTGAATAAGTTGCAGCGTTTTGGTCAATTGCAATCGTGTTACCATTTGGTATATCGATAAAACTTGTCTTCGGGTAAGGCCACTTACTAACAACTACATATCTATCATCCATATACCTTACGCGTCCTTCTATTGTTTTTACCCATTTATCTTGTAAATGAAAAACGCAAGGTAATGATGTCATTATCAAACATAGAATAATCTTTATTATTCTCTGCATATACACCTACTTTCCTGGTTTTCTCCTGAAAAGTTTTTTTATTGCTGGATCGGTACAAACTAAATACTTACACCTACTAGTGTTATTCGATAATACGAGAGCAACATATATAAATGATGGAACGCCAGATGATGCAAACTTTGACAAAATAACACAATCACCTGGGTTTAAAAAATCCCAATCAGGGATTATTGCACCTTTATTGTTTCGGTTCCATACATCTTCACAATAAGCACTACTTTGCGCATCCCCTGCTTCGGTCTTGTAGGTTGTATCTGGCATTTTATTAAACCCATTTTTTATTTCAAAATGTAATGCTGACTTTACATCCATGCTACCATCTTTTTTCACTTCGCTGGATCCGCATATCAATGTTATTAACAAATCATGACCTGTAAAATTCATCGATTGGATTGAGCAACCTGCCCAACTAATGCAAAATCACCGACCTCCAGGTTTCCATGTTTTAGTAACTTTTCTATTATATTCATCCTCCTCTTCTGTAGTAAAAGTCAATGTTGGGTCAAATATATCGTATGGTCGCATACCTTCTTCTTCATGCACTGCCCTTGGCCCCCAGAAAAATATTGGATTATGACCCTTTAACTGATAACCTACAAGCATTGTATTTTCCCCTTCACCGGCCCATAACACCCATCGCAATTCAAGTTCTAGGTTATCATCTATTGCCTTATCATCCAAATCTTTTGTTTCCGGATGTAATCTTCTGTATTCTGCTCTAAGCAATGCTTTCACTTCTACCGGTAAATCTTGGTATCGCCAAATCATATTTCCTACGCAATTATCAGCATTCCATGCTTTCCAATTTGGGTCATTCCGATAGTCATCTCCACCGTCTTTGACATCCTCTTTTTGCTTGCGAGCTTCCTCAGCTCTCTTCTCAGCTTCCCTCATGCGCTTGAACGCTTCTCGGTTCTCCTTGACTCTCTTTTCATAAGTGTCTCCAGTGTCAGTTGCTCGTATTTGTTCAGCACTGGAATCAAAGCCGTATATGACAAAATAAGAGAGTTCTATATCTCCTGTTGTCATTATCACTGGCATAGGTGGAGCATTGGTTGTTGCCGCTGCAGGTTCAACATCGACTGAGACAGCAGGGCCAATAGAAACTGGAACACCACCAGCAACTGCAGCCAAAGCTGCATGTCCTCCTAGTTGATTCGCAGGCTTTGTTTCCTGTGCAGCCGGTTCTTCCATTGTTCCTGAAGTGGGATTAACACTTGCTGGCATACCGGTGCCAGAGAGGAAAGTGCCTGTTTCGGGGTTGTAGTAGCCGGAGCCGGAGGAGTAGAGGCCAGTCTTGGGGGAGGCAGCGGAGGTGTTGAATTCTGGGTCATGGATGATCTGAGCTTCACCTGACCAGGTGAATGGGTTGTAGATGGAGTTGGGGTTTGTTTCAGTGAGGATGGTTCCAAGGGAGTCGTAGGTGTAGGTGATTTGAGTTGTGCCGGTATCATCGGTTACACGGATGACGTTGCCATGGAGATCATAGTGGTAGTAGTAGGTTTCACTTGCCTGCTGTTCGGTGCCAATATCTGTGTAGTACTCAAAGGAGATGGGACGGGAGTTGGCTCCAAGGTGGATTCTCATCTGGTCATTCTTGGTGATTGTTTCGTCCTCCTTCCCGTCTCGCATGAGAAATTGTCTCATTGTGGAATTATTACACTTTTGTCGATGTCTCTATACGAATATTTAATGCCAAATATCAATGAAAAATCTCTCAAGCTAAAATATGGCTCTTCTGCTCTGTCAACATTTATCCAAGGCATTTCAAGTCGCACATTATTATTGTTTACACTAACACTACTCTTGTCATTTATAGAAATGGTTATTTCATTGATTTTGAGCTCATAAGCTGTTGGATTGACAATCTGTAGGATTTTCCACTGAGCGTTTTGCTTATCATTCAGAACTCCATATCCTAAAAGCTTTGAAAGGTCATACACAGAAACATAATACCTGCTACCTCTTGACACCATTACTGGAGGGAAATATCTTTGATATTTACCTCCTACGGTAATATCAGTAGTATCTTTTGATAAACTTATATATGATTTATTTATCGGTAATATACTCAATTGAGTGCTCAAAAAAGGAAGATTACTGTCATATTTGTCTGGATTTATTGCTAATATTTTTTTTTGAATCCAGTTATTATTTATTAACTCGTAATATTGGTATTGAAATTTTTGATCAATAATGGCAATTGATGCAGCAACGTTTTTTGATACATTGTTCTTAAGGCTTGATCTAACAATTTTCCCTTCCCACCTAGATAACTTAAAAGCTAAATTATTGTTTGTTGGTTCGTGAATCCTTGGTGAAAAAAGCGATATGAAAATTGACTCTGTTCCTTCATAAATATAACTATAAAGTGTATTCATCATATCATGAAGCGACTCGAAGTAATCCTTATCGGATGGTTTATTGGGAATAGGATTAAAATCCTTGTCTAATTTTGGTCCATAAATTCTAGTATCCCCATCGATTCTGACTAAACCCATCTTACAAAAGTGAAAATCAGTTCCGTCGAATTCTATAACCTTTATTCTTTTGCCTATTAGTTTGTCATCAATTGAAACATTGTCTTTTATACAATGGTAATTTTCAATGTAGATAGAAAATGGTTTAATACCAACCACTGTTGAACTAAAGCCTGATGATGGCAAGATCATCACAAAAGTGGTAAGCAAGATAGCATATATCGTTTTCAACTTATTCATATTCATGGTATATACTCCCACCTTTTTTCTTCTTCAATCCAATGATTTGGTGGATTTGGATGTTCGTCATCAAAATTCCCATATCCATTATTATAAAAATAAATCTCTGTATTCCACTGATATCCTTGGTTAATGCATGCAATAAATGATCCTCGTTTAGGTTTATCTGTCTGATTTATGGGTTTATTGTAACCAAAATCAGATGCTTTGCCTGTCTTTGTTTTGTATTTACCATCTTTCTGTACATATATGCCTGCCCAAAAATCACCATCTATCAAATCAAATGCTATACAACCATCTGTTGGTTGACCAGCTTCGTCAAAAATTTGCACAGAAAAATCAGAACCATCACCAATTTTGTCATTATTCATCCCCCGAAGGATCCTTTTCCAATTACGAATCGTTGAATCTACATCAGAACAAGGAGTATCGCTAACTCTATTGCCGTTTTCATCTACGGGGAACACGATAGGGTCGCCATGTATAGGTTGGCAAGCGACAATATTGCCCTTTTTATCTCTTATTACCCAAATATATTCCGTATTATCATTCCATGGTTTATGATCTCCAGCAATTGTTCCGTCTTCTGTACCTGACCCACCATCAAATGGATTCATTCCTGGTGGCGGATAAAAATGCGGTTCTTTGAGTTTCTCAGCATTCTTCTTCAGCTGTTCTGTGAAGTCGTTGAGGTTTCTGCCATCCTTGTCATCTTTTTCTGAACCTGTTTTCTGGCCGTCTTCCTCATCTTCAACCCATTTCCAGACATTGTTGTCACCGCGTTCCCAGTGACCTTTTTTCTCTTTTGCCTTGTCTTCAGCTTTTTCCTTGGAAGGTTGCATCTTCTTCCAGTTCTCAAGACGTTGCGCCTCTGTTGTGCCTCGACCAAATATGTCACTGTCAGCGTAAGGTGTCTGTGGCATCGGGTTAATCCCGTCATCGTATGCAATAACAATTTCTATTTCAGCAGTGGATGCCACGGCTGAAGGATCGTTGTCAACAGTCAATGCTGAAGGAGCATCATAAGATGAGGCTGGTGTGTCAGAAGACGGGATACCACCAACTGCAATTGCAATTGCAATATGACCATCAAGTTGGGAGGCTGGTCTGGTGGATTGTGCTGTGGGTTCTTCGGCAGAAGCAGATGTGGGGTTGGTTGAAGCTGGGGTGCCTGTTCCAGACAGGAAAGTTCCAGTCTCGGGGTTGTAGTAGCCGGAGCCGGAGTTGTATAGGCCGGTCTTGGGAGTGGCAGCGGAAGTGTTGAATTCGGGGTCATGGATGATCTGTGCTTCACCTGACCAGGTGAATGGGTTATATATCGAATTCGCATTTGTCTCAGAAACAATTGTTCCAAGAGCATCATAAGTGTAGGTTATCTCAGTTGTCCCGGTATCATCAGTGACTCGGATGACGTTGCCATGCAGGTCATAGTGGTAGTAGTAGGTTTCGCTTGCCTGCTGTTCAGTGCCAATATCTGTGTAGTACTCAAAGGAGATAGGACGGGAGTTGGCTCCAAGGTGGATTCTCATCTGGTCGTTCTTCACCACTGTTTCGTCCTCCTTCCCCGAGATGTCAATGGTTGTAATCTGTGAACCTATGTAATGGTAAGTATATTTGGTTTCGTATGTCACGTTGTTAATTACTTTGGTATATTTCTTTTCAAGGCGTCTGCCGGCTGCATCGTAGGCAAAGTCGAGGTCAGAACCATCTGTGAGGTCGGCATGGGTCATGTTGTTGTCGGAGGAGTAGGTGAAAGTTGTTGTCTCATCCGGTGTCGGGTCTGGTCTGCTTATCCTCCTCAACCTCTCCTGACGGTCAAACTTGGCCTTTTCAGGGAAGAACTGGGCAAGATTGGCATCCAGTGGGTCAATATCTGACAGGTCTGGGAGATATAATAATTCTTTTAAAAGATCAATTTTTAATACTTCGAAATTCATCTAATGAATATCCTAAGTAATATAGATAATATATAATCAATATATTTCTTATAAGATGTTCCAATTTCTTTTTTAGTTGAGAGTACTTCAAGTAGATTATTTGCACTAACTAAAATATAGTTATCGGTCTTATGAATTCTCCTTCCCTCCCAGCCTAATACCTGAACTAAGTCTCCAACCATTTGCATGTTTTCAACAAATTCAAATTTATTGAGATCAAATATGGATATTTGATGTGTAGACTTATTGGGAGTTTCAGTTGCGATGTAGAGTTTGTCGCCAACTCTTTCGATACTCTCAAAATTGCAATACGAGAATCTAACTTTGAAAGGGATATCAATTGTTTTTTCCAATGTCATTGTGTCGAGATTAATTTTTCCAATGACACTTTTTTCAATATAACATTCTGGGAATTTGATATAGTATAAGTAGTTATCCTTAATATAAAAATCATGGGCTTTCGTAACAAATTTTTCTTTGCACGTTTCCATGGAATAAATACCAATTGTTGGAGGGTAAAGGTCATACTCACCACAAGGTGGTACTACAATATATGGATCTTGTATTTCCTCTCTAAGAATAAATATATTCTTATATACTAAACATTTGCTAAAAGAAAATTTTAATGGCAATATTGCATCTGATATCCATTCGATTTCATTTTTTTTTGCATTGAAACAGTATAGATAATAACCTCCATCCGAAATTATTATTCTATCTCCAGCAATAGCATAAATTTTTGCATACAATAAATCTCTTTCTTTAAGTTTTTCTCCAGTAATTTTTATTTCTTTTTTTATTACTCCAGACTCTTCGTCAATACAGATTATTTCAGGCGTTTGAAGTCTATGAAAATAGTTCTTGGTGGTGTACGTAATACCGTCAATACAAATTGCTTGTCTTTCATACGCATAATAGAAATTATTGACTAATTCAACATTTAACCAAATTCTTTTTCCAGTAATTGCATCAAAGCACGATATGCCTTTATTGGTATTTAAAAGAATTTTGTTATTGATAGGCACATATTCATTGCTTTGAGCACCAGATTCTTCCAGTTCAACCAGAGATTGTGCTAATTCTGATTGTCCAAAACTTTCAATGAATTTCCTTTGAACAAGACTGTACATTACCACATTGTGATCCTGTCTAAAAACAATCCTGTTATCAATGCTGTAGACAAATGAAGTATATTGAAGATCAAAAAGGTGAGTTAACAAAATATCTGTATCCGATTTTGTTAACGATACTGGAATGTAGTAAGAGGTAATAAGAAAGCATATAGAGAGCGTTATCAGAATGATTTTTTTCATTAACTCACCTTATCCTTCTATGGTAATGGCATAAATGGATTTATATCCTGTGCTCTTTTATTTTTCCAATAACCATTTCTTCTGTTCCCTATAAATCTGTATAAATCAATAGAACCATCTGCATGGATAAATTCAACGTAAACAGTGCCATCTTCATAGTCATATATCTTTTTACCTTCCCATTCCCAATACCATTTTTTATCTTCGTCTTGTTTGTGATTTAGAGTGTACCTATAAAGTGTTTCTTGAAAACCTTTAACAGAGCCATCCTTTGTAATAGTTATAATACCTCTATCGGCAATCCAAATATCTTTATCTGTACTGTTTGGATTTGCAACTCTACCGCTAATATACAAATTGATATCGCATCCAGTATTGTTTACTGCACTCATTGTGATCTTCATTTTTCCAACAAAACAGGAGTTCCAAGAACGTATTAAAGTTGAAAAGCCAAGTTTCTGACCAAATGGGTTTTTCCAGTACCCGAACTCAGAACCAATTTCTGGCATATATGACAATGATGGCCCGCCTGGTCCCCAAAAGAAATGAGGTCCTTGGCTGTCGACTTGATAACCAAACAAATAACCTCCAGCTTTAACCTCTTGACCTAATGGACCTGTATAGCCTTCTTCCAGTACGCCCCAGGATGCCCAAAGTAGATTGTCTGCGAACCATTTTTCGTCTTCCTTTTTGTTGTGAGTTGAATTATAATGATCCATAATTTTACGTTGAATATTGTTATTACTCGCATCATCATGGGGTATATTATTCCAGTTATCTACCTCGTTTATTGCAGCCAACTCTGGTGAGCCAATGGCATCTTTATATTTCTCTTTCTCTTTTTCTCTATCTTCTTTACTCATATTCCAATACTTGTCAAAGTAATCGTGGTGTGCTGGAAGCCACACCTTATCCATGTATACATTAGTATTATGATTCTTTGCTCGTCCGTCGTTATAACTCCCGCTCCACCATTCCATATTGTACATCTGCATTTCAGCCACGGTTAGTCCGTGTGATGTATAGCTCCACTCCAAATCTCCACCATATATTCCAATAATCGGGGTTGTGTCAGTTGTAGACTCAGGAGCGACATCGGTTGAGGTGGCAGGAGCTGCAGAGACAGGTACTCCACCTGCAACAGCTGCAATACCGGCATGCAATCCAAGCTGTGCAGCAGGTCTGGTAGATTGAGCCGTTGGTTCCTCAGCAGAAGCAGATGTTGGGTTGACATCAGCTGGGGTGCCGGTGCCGGAGAGGAACGTGCCAGTCTCGGGGTTGTAGTAGCCGGAGCCGGAGGAGTAGAGGCCGGTAATGGGTGAGGAGGCGGAGGTGTTGAACTCGGGGTCATGGATGACCTGAGCTTCACCTGACCAGGTGAATGGGTTGTAGATGGAGTTTGTGTTTGACTCAGTGAGGATGGTTCCAAGGGAGTCGTAGGTGTATGTGATTTGTGTGGTGCCGGTATCATCAGTGACACGGATGACGTTGCCATGAAGGTCATAATGGTAGTAATACGTTTCACTTGCCTGCTGTTCAGTGCCGATGTCTGTGTAGTACTCAAAGGAGATGGGACGGGAGTTGGCTCCAAGGTGGATTCTCATCTGGTCGTTCTTGGTTATTGTTTCGTCCTCCTTCCCTGAGATGTCAATTGTGGTTATCTGTGAACCTATGTAGTGGTAAGTATATTTGGTTTCATATGTCACATTGTTAATTACTTTGGTATATTTCTTCTCAAGGCGTCTGCCGGCTGCATCGTAGGCAAAGTCGAGGTCTGAGCCATCTGTGAGGTCAGCATGGGTCATGTTGTTGTCAGAGATTCAAGCTAGGTTCTAGAACCAGTGAAAATACCTTTCAATCAATATCGAATCATCTACTGAACGGTAGTGATACCTCGCTTTAAATAACTCGCAATACTGTTTCATAGGAACCATAGTCTGGTTATCTTTTGTATACGGCACAAAATCAAGTTTGACTTTTACTCCATCTACAATGGCATAGTCATTGTTCGAATTGTAAATAAGATTTATTAATCTTGGTTTGAAGCCAATTCCTCCGCTGACAAGTCTTGAGCAATCATGTATTCCATTCATCCCAGATACTCCATTAATAAGAATCATTAAATAATATTCTGGGTAGGCAATGTAACCGTTATGCATTTCAGGGGAATAGGGGAATGTAGTTTTTTTACCGTCAACAACCAGCTTTTGATTTCCAGGGTTCATCAGAATGTGACCTCTACCAGTGTTGATATTAACACCATAGCAAGAATCGTAATCATTTAGATAGATATATTTTGACATATCATCGGTATCAGGATTGAAAACCTTCTGGCTTGTCATTTTCACATTGCCATCTGCCCAACTGAATTTAACAACAGTGTAGTTATCCATGAAAATGACTATTTCTTTAAGGTTTATGTCAAGGTTTGAAATGCGTTTATCATTTGTGATAACATCAGAGTCGTGTCTTTCGGGATCATCATAAAACCTTGCATAAACAACTCTTTTTTTATTATTGTTTTCAGCGTATGCCATGCTAATCACAACATTTTTCAGATTTTGACTCTCGATAGATCTATTGTATGTGTAGTGCAATAGATTGAAGAAGTTCGATTCGAAAGTTGGATCATTTGCATTTATTGTCACTTCACGACCATTTTTGTCAGTTATTGGGATAAACTCGTTATCTCCAATATTTTTCAGCTTACTGGTGAGAAGGTTTGAGCCATCAAATTCAAGAAGATTCAACTTCCCCGCAGTTTTATTTATGGAGATTTTAAATGTTTCACAAGTTAGTTTCTTAAGTGAAGTATTAAATGCGTATGTCCCAATAATTGTTAAGGACAAAGTAAGTACCGTTAGCAGCAAAGCAACCAGTTTAATAGCTTTCATGCTTAACTCCTCCTCTCAGGGTATAATGGGAACACCATTCTTATCGTAATGACCACATTTACATTTTTTACCTTTTTTATCGTTGCCTACGTACCAATGATCATATGAACCATCGCCATCAATATGAAAGCCTGGCGGATTTGTGTTTGCTTTTTCGTCACTAGGTAGCCACTTGTGATATTTTTCTTTGTTTGCTGGATTATAGTACGTTTTTACCCACGATTTAGCTTCATCAGCATCGGTTTCCATAAATGAAATAACTGTCCCTTTGCCACCTTTATAATCTTTGTTGGTTCCAGCAAACCCTATATCTGACCCTGATTGATCTTTTTTTACAAAATTGTGCCTACCATTTCCACTTTTAGCATCATCATAACCATCGTAACCATTATAAATTGTCCACCATTTCCCTCCGCCTATATCCATACTGGCAGACCCGAGGGTTGGGTATCCATTTGCGTCGTAGAATTCCATTTCAGGTTGTTTTCCGTTTTCAATGTTGTTACAAATATTTTTCCAACTTTTCGCCATATCATCAGGATTTGTTAAGCGTTTTGGCGGGTTCTTTCGATTGCCATTGGAATCTGTGTCATATATATAAGTATCCCCGTTTTTTTTCTGACATGCGGTAATGTTTCCGTTCTTATCTCTTTGTACCCAATTATACTGTGTACCATCATCGCCTGCTGATTCGGGTCCATCCTTCGCAGGGTCATCATTTGCAGCGGCAGTGCTTGTTGTGCCATTCTCCTTGTCGACAGCTGCCTGATTCATTGCGTCAACAAGCATATTGACAGTTTCGTCATCCAAATCAACAAGTTCGACAGTAGTACCGTTTGAACAAACAAGTTTTCCTGTTATGTCACATCCTGTCTTCAGTGTACGAGTACCGCCACCTGTACCTATTTTCCTTGGTCCGGGCAATATGAAGTTGTCACCAATGCCTCCAAGGCCAGTTGCACCATCGAATTTCATGTCTTTTGGGTCTGGGCCTTCACCAGCCCATATTCCCAGTCCAGGGGTTGGGGACAATTGATTGTTTCCACCAAGACTTGGTATGAGGTCACTTTCAGGAGAGGAACCACCGCCAAGACCTTGACATTCACCTTCCGGCTCAACAGAGTTTGAAGATTCTGCTGATTCACCACCACCATACACACAACCTGCGATTGAGGCTGAGGAACCTGAGCTTGCTTGTTGACTCATCGGACGAGTGAGCATGGCTGAGACATCTTCATGACGGGTGGATGTTGGGTTGACATCAGCTGGCATACCGGTGCCGGAGAGGAACGTGCCAGTCTCAGGGTTGTAATAACCAGAACCTGAATTGTACAAACCAGTCTTTGGGGAGGCAGCGGAGGTGTCAAACTCTGGATCGTTAATAACTTGAGCTTCACCAGACCAGGTGAATGGGTTGTAGATGGAGTTTGTGTTTGTTTCAGAAACAATCGTTCCAAGTGCATCATAAGTGTAGGTTATCTCGGTTGTTCCAGCATCGTCAGTTACACGGATGACGTTGCCGTGAAGGTCGTAGTGGTAGTAGTAGGTCTCACTTGCTTGCTGTTCAGTGCCGATGTCTGTGTAGTACTCAAAGGAGATGGGACGGGAGTTGG
>CAZXEH010000002.1:0-84958 GCA_964639885.1 uncultured Caldisericales bacterium
TCGGTCTTGAGAGCTGGCCAGGGCGTGATCCCGACTCACCGAAGGTGGTGATAAGCGAATAGTCAGAGGTGTTGTATATGTAAACCTTGTTCTCTGTCTGGCTTGTTACATAGAATTTTGAATCTGTTCCAGTAACAGCCCAGCAACCTTCAAGCGGAATCGATGTAAGCACTTTCCCTGAAAGATCAAAGACGATGACCTTTTTCAAGCCTGGGTCTGTTACAATGATCTTATCGGATGAGATTCCTACACCGGTTGGCTCAACGAAGGTTCCGTCCTGGTTGTAGCTGATGGTGTCTATATATTTGCCGGTTGTATCACAGACTATAACGTTCGAAGATCCTGGGTTTGCAATGTAAAGTCTCCCTTGATACTGGGCAATGCCCCTGGGTTGGTTAAGCAGTTGCTGCTGGTTGTTGTAAACCTTGAATTCACCTGTGTACCTACCCTCTTTGTCGTGCATGAGGATTTTGTTGTTGACATTGTCACAGAGGAATGTAGTGCCCTTATATGAAGTTATGCCTGCTGGAAGATAGAGCTGGCCATTGTGCTGGCCGAATGTTCCAAAGGCAAATTCAGATTTGGGATAGATTCCCTGAACCCTGCGCATGCCCTGCTCAACAACATAGAGTCTTGGCCCGTCAAAGTACAGGAATGTAGGTTCAAGAAACATGCCAATCGGCATGTTCTTCCCGATGATGTCAGGTGTCGGTCCAGTTACGGCAGCGATATCTTTTCTTCCAGTCACAACAAATGTAGATATCATGACAGTTGCCACCAATACTGCGATCGCTTTCTTCATCATTAGCCCCTTTCTCATAATCATGAGAGAAAATGATACCATGATTTCATACTATTTCCAACAGGGTAACGGTCAATAAAGCTCGCAGGCTGTAAAGGTTATATTTTCGATAACCTGTGCTTGTGTTTCCTTGTCTTGTTTTTAATATTGCGCCCGTTATATTTAAGCCCGTACAAGTTTTTCAAGTGTAAAACAGCCTTAAGGAGGACTTTTTATGAAGAAGATGATAAGGAATGGACTGCTGATCATAACGACCGCAGCCCTTCTTTGCAGCTCGTTCGCTGGACTGGGATCAATAGGCACGGTAAAAGCAGCAGCCGTAGAATTTTTCCCGTTCTCGATCATAATGACGGCCGGCATGCATGGAAACGTTATGCCGTTCGAATACCAGGGTCAGCCTGATTTCGGTGGTTTCGCAAAAGCATCAACAAAGGTTGCTGAAATCAGAAAAGAAATCTGGATGGACAAGAACTGGTGGGAAAACGGCGGCGAGACAATGACTCTCGACATCGGAAATGCCATCATGGGCTCCCAGACAGGCTGGCTTTTCACAAACAAGAAGGTCGGAGACGACATTCACCCGGCAATAAAGGCAATGAATGGCATTGGAGAAATCAATCTCCCGCCAGTCGGTGAGAACACCGGCAAGACCGTAAAAGGTTACGATGCCATGCTTTACGGTGCAGGCGAACTCTCAATCGCCCCGCAGCGCAGGGAACAGCTTCGTGGTCAGGCCACATTCCCGTGGATCACTGCAAACGTAATGGTTGGCAAGGACAGGGAAAAGTTCTCCTCAGACGAGTGGAAGATGGTTGTTTACAAAATCCCGACAGCAGCCCACCCTCTTCGTTTCGGCGTCATCGGCCTCACCAATCCGGCAGTTAAAACCTGGGAAGACCCACTTAACCTTAAGCTCGGTAGCCAGGAACTCTATTTTGAAAACTATCTTGAAAAGGCAAGGGAATGGTCAGAAATCCTTAAGGAAACCGGCGAAAAAGCCGACTTCATAACAATCATTACAGACCTTGGTCTTGACAAGAACACTGACGGATCATGGAACAAGAACAACCCGATCTATCAGATCATTCAAGATGTAACATATGTCGACTTCATCATCTCATCATCACCAGGCAACCCGGTTCAGTCTGAAACCTTTATCACAACTTCAGAAACCGGCAAGAAGCACGAAACACTCCTCTCACAGCTTCCAGAAGATGGAATCACAATGGGCAGGATGGATCTCATTCTCGAAAAGTGCACATGCCCGGTCAAACCATACGTCTTCAGGATGGAAAATGGCAGAAGAGTCATGAAGGCTCGTTTCGTAACTCTTGATAGCACAGTTCCGGCAGATCAGAAGATCAGAAACGAATTCAAGACCTCAGAAGTCCTCATGAAGGAACAGTTTGACAAGCGTGTTGGCGAATCGGCTGCAGAAATAACAACTTCAAACGCCAGATACGTTGATAATCCGGTTGCTGAAATTGCCTGTAAGGCAATGATGAAGGAAACCGGTGCAGAAATTGCGCTTACAGACATCTGGACAACAACAGCAACAGTCAAAAAGGGTTCATTCACATACGGCGACCTTTTCAATGTTTTCCCGAAGGACTCAAAAATTTACAAGATGACCCTTACCGGAAAGCAGATCAAGGACGCTCTCGCCAGAGCCGCCCAGGTCTACCACACAACAAACGACAAGAATTTCATCATCGCCAAGGGCTTCAACTACTCACTTGACGTAAGACCAGGCACAACAAATCCAGTTCCAGTCTTCTCACTTGATGTCAACAAGAAGTATGTTGTCGCAACAAACTCGTATATCGCATTTGGCCAGGGTGACTACAAATTCGACACGAAGAAGGAAGCAACATCAAGAAAGCTCTTCGACGCAGTTGAAAAGTACATCAAAGACAATGGTGCACGCTGGAACAATGTTGTTTCAAAGAACTGGTTTGTGGTTCCCGACTATCTTGACCACTGGGCAAAGGACTACATCCAGGTTCTCATGGACAAGAAGGTCGTTGGCGGAGACAAGAACGGCAAGTACAACCCGGATGCAAACATGGTCAGGGCAGAAGCTGCAAAAATGGTTCTCTCAATCTATGACCACAGCACCGCAAGCCCGGCAAAAGCAACATTTACTGATGTCAACTCAAAGAACTGGGCATACACTTTTATCGAAGGCGGAATGACAAAAGGTATGTGGTTCTGGCTCAAGGGCAAGTTTGAACCAAACAAGAACGTAACCAGAGAAGAAGTCATCACAAACATGGTCATTTCGATGGGCAAGAAGGCAGAAGCTGAAGGACTTTCGGAAGCAGACCTCAACAAGTTTGTTGCAAACTTCTCGGATGCAAACACAGCCTCACCATGGGCAAAGAAATATCTTGCCTATGCAACACAGAATGGTCTTGTTGGCGGATCAGTCGGCAAGGACGGAAAGCTCCTCATCTCACCGACAGCAAACATCAAGCGTTCAGAAGTTGCAGTCGTTATGGCAAAAGCACGCTTCCCGGTCGTTGCAGTCATGGGCACTGCAGACTTCAGATCAGAAGTTGATCAGTGGAGAAAGAGTTTCGACGACAAGGCACTCGGCGGAATCGCCGGTCTCTCATACACAATCGGCAACATCAGAACTTCATACGACTCATCAGTCCTCATTGATGCTGGCGGAATGATCTCCGGTACAGCATTTGCAGAGCTTGGCAACGGAAAACTTGCAACAGGCCTCTATTCAGCACTTGGTTACGATGCAGCCGCCCTCTCACTTCGCGACCTTTACCTCGGTGCAGACAAGCTCAAGGCAAGAGTTGCAGACATCTCGGCAGCATGCCCGGTAGTCGCAGCAAACATTGATGGTCTTGACAATTCAGTCAAGGCAACAATCAAGACAGTCAATGGCATCAAAATCGGTATTGTCGGTGTTGTTGATCCACAGGGCAACGACTTTGTGTGTGCTGATGACCTCGGCGCAGTCAAGTTCAAAGACACCTCAATTGAAAAGGTTGCCACAGCTATCAACAATGCAGCAACACAGCTCAAGTCAAAAGGCGCTGAAATCATTGTTCTCGCCGGTGGAATCCCAGGATACATCGAACTTGGCATGACTGAAAAAGAAGGATTCAAGGGTCCAGCCGCACAGCTTGCTGGCAAGCTCTCAGGAATCAGCGCAATGTTCATTTCGGGTTCACCGATGACATTTACCGCACCGGCATCAAACGGTGTCCAGGTTATCGCTCCGGGTGTCGGTGGAATCAATGTCGGTCTCGCAAAGATCAGATTTGACACCAAGACCAGATCAATTGACAACGTCTCGACAGCCCTCGAGCCGGCATACGCAAAGCCACTCAAGGTCAAGGCAGCAGTCGCTGACATTTACAACAAGGCAAACAGCTTCGTTGAAGGCCAGAAGTCTGCAATGAAGTCCGAAATTGACAAGGTTGTCGGAAGAACCGAAACCGGTCTCAACATGGACCAGAACAACGAATGCCGTCTTGGCGATTTCATCACTGATTACATCAGGGAAGAAACCGGTGCAGAAGTTGTTGCATTCCCGTCAGAACTTGGCTGGAAGAGCATCGGCAAAGGCAACATCACCATGAACGATGTCTACAACGCACTTCCGTACGAAGACGTCTGGTTCAAGGGCGAGATCAAGGGTTCAAAGCTCAGGGCAATGGCTGAGGATTCAGTCAGCGGCGAGAGCTCGGTAATGCAGATTTCAGGACTCATGTTCGTGTTCACAAGGTCAGCCGAAGTCGGCAACCGTGTCACCGAAATCGCATCATATTCTGGCACAACCAGAACACCGATCGACGACGACAAGACATACACAATCGCAGTCCCGTCACGCGATCTGTTCACACTCCCAGGCTTTGGCCGTGAAATGTTTAGAACTGCAGTTTCAAACCCGAAAAACATTTGCACATACGTTCGCAAATCGTTCCTCGGCAAGATCATGAAGCTCACAGAAGCAGGGCAGAATATCGACAAGGAACTTGGTAACCCTGTCGATCAGAAAGGCCGTTTCTGGGAATGATCCAGTAGCCTTCAAGACAAACAAAAAGCCCCGCTTGATTGCGGGGCTTTTTTCTTTTTTGGCTGACTGTTTCTATTTTAGATTATCCAAAGCGTTGGATGCGGCATTCTGTTCGGCTTCCCTTTTTGATCTGCCAGTTCCTGTTCCCAAAGTTTTATCCCCAATCATTACTGCGACTTCAAATGTCGGATTGTGGCTTGGGCCCTCTGACTTGAGGATTGTGTAATAGGGCGTGCCTGAACCATTGTTTTGAATTATCTGCTGGAGCTCAGACTTGTTGTCCCTTACCGATGAGGCGTTTTCGAGAAGTCGAACAGAGTCGAGAAACTTCCAGGCGCCTTCCATGCCTCTTGCAAGGTAGACGATTGCCGTCATGGCTTCAAAAACATCTGCAAGAATCTTGTTTTTCTCTGACCCACCAGACTGAGATTCGCCTCTGCCAAGTCTCAGGCAGTCATTTATTCTTAGAATTCTGGCCAGTTTTGCCAATGAACCTTCTGAGACAACTGACGCCCTCGCCCTTGTGAGTTCGCCTTCTGTCCAGCCCATGCGCTGATTGTAGAGCTTTGTGGCCGTGTAGGTGTTCAGGATTGCGTCACCGAGGAATTCCAGTCTTTCGTAGCTGGGACAGTTGTTTTCAACGGCAAATGATGTGTGGGTTAGTGATTCCAAAAAAAGAGCCACCGATGATGGTGGCAGTTGGAGCTTGTGAAACAGAACCTTTTGCGATTCTGTTAAAGGATCAGCTGGTAGCCTGGATGATTTTCGAAACCAGATCATTTTCCACACATTTCACAGCCTGCATTATGGCTGATTTTATTGCTACCCTGTTTGATCTGCCGTGACAGATGATGGAGATTCCGTTGACTCCCAGAAGTGGAGCTCCGCCGTATTCGGCATAATCAAACATTTTTTTTACCTTGTTAAGATTGGTTTTGAGGAACAGCCCGCCGATTTTTCCTGAAATATTCTCTGTTGCTGCCTTTTTTACAAGTTTCATTACAGATGTGGCGACACCTTCAACGGTTTTCAAAACCACATTACCGGTAAAGCCGTCCGAAACGTAGACATCGGCAATGCCTTTAACCAAATCTTTGGACTCGATGTTGCCAGTGAAGTTGAGGTTCGCTTTTTTCAGGAGTTTGTAGGTTTCCTGGGCAAGCTCGGAGCCTTTTTCTTCCTCTTCTCCGATGTTGAGAAGGGCAACCCTTGGGTTATCAAAGCCCATGACTGTCTTGGCGTAAGCGTTTGCCATTAACGCAAATTGTACAAGGTTAAGAGGTTTGCAGTCAGCGACGGCTCCGGCATCGCAGAGCAGTCCAAAACCGCCATTAACATTGGGGATTACTTGTCCAATGCCTGGCCTGTCGATGCCCTTGAAACGCCCCAAAATGAAAATGGCGCCTGCCATCTGGGCGCCTGTTGAACCGGCAGAGACAACTGCATCACAGCGCTTCTCTGCCACAAGTCTCGTGGCAACAAAGATTGAAGCGTCCTTCTTTTTTCTCAGAACATCCGACGGATGGTCGCACATCGAGACGACCTCCGACGTGTGGATGATTGGGAATTTCAGGTCTGTTTTGAGTTCGACAAGTGTCTGTTCGATCCTTGCCTGGTCTCCAACCAGAGTGATGTCAATGTCAGCTTGTTTTCGAGCAAGAACCGCTCCTGCGATGATTTCATGTGGAGCGTTGTCACCACCCATCGCATCAAGCGCTATCTTGATCATTCAGCTTTCTTCTTTTCCTTCTTGACCTTTGGTGCAACAACGAGTTCAAGGTTGCTGCCTGCACCGTAGTGTCCGCAATATGGGCACACTCTGTGTGAGAGCTTGAGCTTTCCACAATGCTCGCATGAAACAAGGTTTGGCTTGTCCAGTTTCTGGTGCGCCCTGCGCATCCTTCCGCGCCTTGGCGTTTGTTTCTTTTTTGGGTTTGCCATTTAATTTGCCTCCGTATAGATATAACCGTACAGAAAAGCAAGTATATTATACCGTTTTGCCGTGTCAACCCTTGACAGGTGAGAATTGGGCATTAAACTTTTCATCGATTTTGCTTTTGGAGGATGATATGCTTCGACACAAGTCAGCACAGAAATCAGTTAGGCAGTCGGCAACGAGACGCACCAGAAACGTTTCGCAGAAGTCGGCCGCAAAGACAGCAATAAAGCAGGCAGTTGAATCTTTTGGACAGGCAAATGAGGCAGAAGCGGTAAAGCTCGCAATCAAGAAGCTTGACAAGCTCGAGTCACATGGCATTGCCCACAAGAATACAGTAGCCAGGAGAAAATCCAGGCTCATGAAGAAGCTCAACGCCTCAAAAGAAAAAGCTGCAGCCTGACAATTTTTTAATCGGTTGACAAAACCTCCCGCCATAGAGGCAGGAGGTTTTTTATTTTAACCTTATCGCCGTCTCAAGCACAGGATCGACAGCTTTCTTCCATGTCAGCGAATCGACCAGCACTGGCAAATCGGGCGTGAGTGTGAAGCTGTTGTCGTTCTGGTCAAAGCTGTAGGTTTCAGTGGGAATCCAGATTGTAAGCATTTCGTTGGCAAGAACGACGGCATCAGGGTTTCCAGCGTGGTTCGGTTTCGTGCCTGTACAATCACCTATGATTTTGGCTTTGCAGAGGTTTTTCAACATACAAGCGTATGAAACTGAGCTCCCACCAGTGTATTTGTCGACAAGCACAAAAACGGGCAACCTCATGGCGTTTGCCTTAACCACTATCTTCCTGATGAAATCATTGGCGAACTTCATTTTACTGCCTGGATTTCCTCTAAGATCGACTACAAACCTTGATGGATAGTTACTTTCGTATATTTTGTCAAAGTCCTGGTTGAAAGCCTCGAATAGGTATGAATCTTGTTCAGACTTGGCCATTCTGATGTAAAACGATTTCGTATCGCCCAAGAACTTAAGCCAGTAGTTAGTTTTTCCTGACATGAAAAGCGGGAGCTTCTCTTTGTCATCGTATGGTTTGAGTGTTAGTGTGTTCTCCTCGTTCATCAACTCGTCTTTCAGAACAACTAAAGTTTCACAACCGTTTTCATCCTCGAAGGTCAATTCAACCTTTGCCTGGTCTTCAACCAGTCCAAGGTATTTCAAAACATCGGGCATGATCGCATACTTTGTGAAGTTTGCAGCCATTCCGTTGAAATTGTCGGCCGGGAAAAGCTCCCTGAATTTTAACATCAGTTCGTTGTCAACCTTGAGCTTGCCAATTTTTGTCAGCTTCAAACCAAGCAGGCTCTCATTTTTCTTTGATGCCTGCTGGACTAACATTCCATCAGTCAACGAAACCAACCTGAATGGCATGGTCGGAAGATCAATATCCACTCTGAATTCCGGCACTTTTGACTTTGCAACAAGGCTTTGTATTTCGAGTATGATTTGAGCGTCCGACAACTCGGAAATTTTGGCCGTTATTGTGTTGATGAGCCTCTCGATATCGGCTTTCGAGATGTCGACGTATTTGGATTCTGAAATAAGCCGTGTTTTCAGTTCATCCAAATCCTGCTGCCACTTCTGTGCTCTTGTCAAGACTGGCTTTGGTGGTGGCTTGTACTCTGGAATCTTGACCTTGCCTTCAACGATTTTGTTCATGATTGGATCGATGCCGTTGAAATATTCTTCAGCTGTTGTTTCTGTGAGATCATCGGGGTAAAGCGAGTCAGGATCGGAATCAACCAGATACCTGAAGTATTTGATCGAGTAGCTGACGCTCACTTTTACAGACTCGAGGTCAAACGACCTCACCTCACCGTAGCTGTTGGGTTTACCTCCTGTTGGCTCACCGATGAAGGTTGCTTTGGTCCGGAGCTTGAACTGGAGAGCGTTTAAAACGGCTGACGAGAAGGTTGGCTTGTCAATGATGACAAACAGTCTTGAAGGGTCGTTCAAAGGCAGCCCTGAGATCCAGTCAATCATTGGGCTGGCGATTGCCGAGTTTCCTCCGGTGTTGAAACGGAGATCAACCACCAATGTTTTTGGATGATTCTTCTGGTAGACATCCTTTATATCCGCAAGGAAATCGCTGAACCTGTAGTCGATGTACTCCCTGCACCTGTTGTATTGGATGTAGAGCAGTTTCAAATCCTCGGAGTAACCCATCCAGTACAGGTATCTGGCAGCCCTGAAAAGTGGTGGACTGTTTCTGATAATTTCCTGGTATTTGGAATCCTTCTCCCATGGAATCAGGCTGTAGTCATTGTAAGGTCTTGAAAAGACATCTACACGCTTTCCATCTTTGCCCTCAAAGGTGAATTTTGTTGAATTCTTCTGTTTGATCAAACCAAGGCTGTCCAGAAAATCATAATCTGTCAGCCAGTAGAGCAGTCTATACTTCAACCATGATTCATTCTCATGGGAGATGTAGTCTTTGGCATCATCAACAATCTTATCAATTGGCTTGTCCTCGATTGCCACAAGCCTTTTACAGAAGGCGTCCTTTTCTGAAAGTGTTGCTGCCTCGCAGAATATGCCATCCTTGAACCACTGGAATTCATATGGGTAAACCTCGTAGGTTCCATAATAGTATGCACCGGTGTGCGAGTCGCCAACTGATGCAACAATTTTCATAATCCTTGTTCTGATCTGGTTGTCTTTCAGGTTGGGTATCTGCTCTATCAGGTCGTCGCAGGATTTCTCCCACTGAGCCTTTGTAATCTTGAAGAAAAGGTTTTTGTGAAGCTGTGGTAGCTGCCCTTTCAGGAATGAAATCTGAATCTTCCAATTGTCATCCCTGTCATTGGCTTTGATTTGAACTGGTTGCAACAGCAATGAGACGATGAGTATGGCAAGGACTCCACTTTTTAACGATTTGCTGATCATTTCACCCTCCTGATGATCATGGAACCATTTTAGTCTATTTTTCGTAAAAAATAAACTTTTGTCGATTTTTGGCAAATATGCCTGGTTTGTTGTTTTTTGCTGGAATAACTGGACAAACAGGATATACTGAGAACATGAAATACTTTGAATTTTCTAGATTTCATCGGGGAATACTTAATGAAATGCTCATGGATGCTTATTCCCAGGCTCAACAAATTGTTGATAGGCACAAATCAGACTGGCAGGAGTTTGACAATTTTGTTTTTAACAACCTCAACTTCATGGACAAATGCGGGTTTGTATCAGTTGAAAATGATGAACCAATCGGGTTTGTCTCCTGGGATCCAAGGAAGCTGCCTGATAGCATGGAGATTGGCCATAATTGCATAATTGGAAAGTTCAAAGGTAAAGGATATGGTTCACGACAACTTGGCCACGCTTTGAAAACCATGGCTGAAAGAAAGCCATCAAGAATTCTTGTCAAAACTGGTAATACAGATTTTTTTATGCCAGCAAGGAAAATGTACCAGTCGGCTGGATTTGAAGATGAAAGAATTATAAAATCAGATGATCCCTCGGTTCCCGAGGTCGTAGAATTCAGTCTGAAACTTGGTTGCTAGCGGACGATCTGGAACAAGGCCGTTTCGATGGCCTCAAGCGCTTTTGCTGAGCCGGTTTTGAAGGAAATCTCGGCATTGTTAATCTGTTCAAGATAACTAAGCAGCTCCTCTCTTGAAAAAGATGAAGCTGTCTGCATTGCTTTTTTGGCAACAAACGGGTGGCAGGCGAGTTGTTTGGCAACCTCAGTCTGACTGGCTTTTTGGGCGACCATTGCCTGGGCTGCAAGAACCCTCAGGAAATGGTTGTACAGCATGACCACCATTCGTTCGGGTGGTTCTCCATCCCGTGCGAGTTTGTGAAGAAGTCTTATGCCTTTTGCTGTTTGTTTTGCTGCAAGCTCGTCGAGAACCTGGAAAATGACCACCTCGGTCTTTTCGTTTACAGTTTCCTTGACGTCTCTGGCTGTAACTTTTTTGGCATCGCCTACGTAGAAAACGATCTTGTCAATCTCCTGCGCAAGCATGGTCAGATCACCGAGGGTACGCTCCACGAGAATGGAGATTGCTTCGCTGTCAACTTCGCAACAATTGGTTTCAAACCTCTTTTTTGCCCATGACAAAATCATTTTGTCGTCGAGACCAGATTCCTTTATCACACAGGCGTTTGAGTTGAGGTATTTTCCGAGTGTTGTTGCTCCTGAAATGCCATCCTCTGTGAAAACCACAATATTTGTAGGGTTTGCCGATGCGAGTGATTCAGCAATCTGCTTGCCTTTTTCAGCTTTGACCTTAGTGGCTCCGTCGACAAGTATGACCTTGCCTCCTGTTAGAAGTGATCCAGAGCTGACCAGAAAGGCAAAGTCATTGGCATCGGTGTCTGAAAGGTCAACCTTTTCAATGGCCGATATATCGTTTGAAATCTTGCCTGAGATGGTTTTTATCAGCTCTTTTTCGAGATATGCGTTGTTTGAGCAAAGCCAGTAGATTTGTTTCGGTTCTTCTTTTTTCAGTCTTCTCAGTTCTTCAACAAGAGTGGTCATGGATAGATGTGGTCAAGCAACCTTGGGAACGGAACTGTTTCCCTGACATGCTCAGAGTTGGCAAGCCAGCCGGTCATGCGCTCAATGCCCATGCCAAATCCCGAATGGACGAAGGTTCCATAACGTCTGAGGTCAAGATACCATTCAAACGATTCAAGCCCATAACCATGCTCTTTGATTTTCTTAACGAGAATGTCGAGATTGTCTTCTCTCTGGGAAGCGCCGATGATCTCGCCGACACCCTCGGGAGCGATAATGTCGTCACAGAGCACAACTTTGGGGTTCTCAGGATCCTGCTTCATGTAGAAAGCTTTGACCTGTGCAGGGTATTTCTCGATGATGAGTGGTCTCTCGTTCATTTCAGACAGGATTGTTTCATCCGGTGCGCCAAAGTCGCTCCCCCAGACGATTTCCGAACCCTTTTCATTGAGGATTTTGACTGCTTCGGTGTAGGTGATTCTTGGGAAAGGAGTCACGATCTTTTCAAGCCTTGAGGTGTCACGCTCGAGTATTTTCATCTCTGTGGCACAGTTTCTCAGGACACTCTTGACCACGTATTCAACCATGTTCTCCTGAATGTGCATGTTTTCGTTGTGATCGACAAAGGCTGCTTCAGGCTCAACCTGCCAGAATTCGATGAGATGCCTTCTGGTTTTGCTCTTCTCAGCCCTGAAAACCGGACCAAAGCAGTAAACCCTGCCAAATGCAGCTGCAGCAGCTTCGTTGTAGAGCTGGCCAGACTGTGAGAGGAAAGCTGGTTTGCCGAAGTAGTCGGTCTCAAAAAGCGTTGTGGTTCCTTCACAGGCGGTTGGTGTGAGGCATGGGGCATCGATATTGAGGAATCCCTGTGAGTCCAGGAACTCTCTTGTAGCCTTGATAACTTGCGATCTGACACGAAGGGTTGCCCACTGCTTGTTTGAGCGCAGCCAGAGGTGACGATTTGCCATAAGGAAGCCTACACCGTGATCTTTTGGCGAAATTGGGTAATCGACGCTTTGCCCCATCAGCTCAATGTGTTTGACATCGATCTCGTAAACACCTGGCTGTTTAGGATTTTCCTTGACTGTTCCGGTGAGTGTGAATGATGATTCCTGAGTCAGCGAGTTGGCAAGGGCAAACATTTCCGGTGAGACATTACCTGAAAAAACCACACACTGGCAAGTGCCCGTTCCATCGCGGATGACCAGGAAAACGAGTTTTCCCGACGATCTTGAGTTGTAGAGCCAACCGCTGAGTTTCACTTCACTGCCGACGTACCTGCCAAGTTCTGAAACGGTAACCATTACAAACCTCCTTGAGATTTATAAAAAAATAGCGCAGTGACCTTCCAATTTCAAGGTAAAAAGGAAAGTTTAACAAAACCGCTTGCATTTGCGGGCGAGTTCTGCTATAAAACTTCGAGTCGAATCTATGGACAAAGAGGTTAGGTAACTAGAGAATGCAGCTATTGAGAAACATCTTCATCGGAATAACGATAGTGACAGGCCTGGGCATGGTTCTGGGTTTCCTGTTCCAGTCACCAAGGGCTTCGGGACTGGGAGCAATCTCAGGCACAGCCTCAAGGTTCAAAGTCAGGGCTCCAAGGGATGAATTCCTTGAGAAGCTTACAATCATCTGCTCAATCATCTTCACAGTGTTTGTAATCCTTCTCACAGTTATGAATCCAGACCTTTGGAGGTAAAGCAAAACGCCGAGGTGGCGGAATTGGCAGACGCGTGCGTTTAAGGGGCGTATATGGAGACATGTGCGGGTTCAAGTCCCGCCCTCGGCACCAAAAGTCACCAACAAAACCGGAGAGAAATCTCCGGTTTTTCATTTTAAAGGGATTTTGATAAAATGAATCTGAAAGAGGTGACCTTATGACAAAAATCACACCCTTCCTTTGGTTTGATAGTCAGGCAATGGAAGCTGCAAATTTCTATGTTTCAATCTTTCCAAATTCCAAAATTACGAGCGTTGCGTATTACCCTGAAGGAAGCCCTGGACAAGCAGGTTCGGTAATGGTTGTGGAATTTGAGCTAGACGGCAACACATTCACAGCCCTCAACGGCGGGCCTATATATCAGTTCACCTACGCGACATCCTTTTACATCCACTGCAAGACACAGGAAGAGGTTGACCATTACTGGGACAAGCTCTCTGAAGGTGGAAAAAAGATTGAATGTGGCTGGCTTCAGGACAAATATGGGGTTCCGTGGCAGGTTGTCCCTGATGCTCTTGGCAGACTGATGTCCGACCCTGACAAGAAAAAAGCTGCAGCAGTAACGCAGGCTATGCTGAAGATGACAAAGCTTGTCATTGCCGATTTGGAGAAGGTGTACAACGAGGCATGAGCATTGCCAGACCTGACCAGTCAACGATAAACGATTGCATCGACATCATTTGTGATGGATTCGAGACTGAATACCATGCACTGTTCAGGGTTCCAGTCGCTAGGCTCAAACCGTTTGTCAGACTGTCAATCGAGAGAGGCGACTCCTGGGTTTTGGTTGAAGATGGCGTGGTCAAGGGTGTGCTCATTCTCGACCATCACAAGCACAAAGGTGCAGGATTGAACGAACTCTTTAAGGTTTTATTCACAACAATCCCGGTCTGGTCAGCGATTTTTGCAGCCAGGTATCAATTGGCACCGAGGGTATCCATAAAAGACTGTGTTCATATTGACCAGATTGCTGTTGGCAAAAACTTTCGGGGTCAGGGAATCGGAACAAAGCTTCTCGAGTCCACGGAACAAAGAACCAAAGAGCTAGGATTTTGCAAAATCAACCTGAGGGTGAGAGCCAACAACCCGGCATTCAACCTTTACAGGAGGTTCGGTTTTGAAACCTTCCGGGAAGTCAGCTCTCTGATTTTCAGGTCTGCTTCAGGGTGCAGAACGGTTTATTTCATGGTCAAAACCATTTGTTCTTGATTTGCAGATGCAACCAGTTAAAATGTCTCAAGCTCGTCAACGGGTGGTTAGTTCAGCGGTAGAACGTCTGCCTTACACGCAGAAAGTCACAGGTTCGAATCCTGTATCACCCACCATTTCAACCTTTCCCCGCCTACAAAGACCTTACTGGTATTGGCATTTTAATCCTGCCTGAGTTCTTACCGTTTCCAAGGAACCATCTTATCGTTTCAAACAGCATTTCGTTCACTGTTCTTGTTGTGTAGCCAAGTTCGGTGGTAGCCTTGAGGTGCGAGATGTCGCAGTTGCTTTGGAGAACCTCAATTGAATAAGGTGTAAACCTTGGTTTTGTATTTGTCAGCTTATAGTAGAGCGGTGCGATTGATGCCACAAATCTTGCCAGCATCAAAGGTATTTTTGATACGAATGGCCTTCTGCCTGATAAATGGTTGACCGAATGAATCAGATCTCTCACTGTAATCTTGTGACCGGAGAGGATGTAGTTTTGTCCGGGTGTCCCTTTGAGCCAAACCTGGATGAGACCGGTTGCCACATCCCTTACATCTACAAAATCGTATGCTCCGTCAATGTAAAGCAGGTTTCTGGCTTCGATGCAATCCAGAATGAGCTTCCCCATTTCTGAAATCCTGAAATCATAAGGCCCGATCACGCCAGTTGGACAGGCAATGATGGTTTCAAGATCTTCTCCGTTTGCCTCCTTGACAATCAATGAGGCCTGCGCTTTTGACTGGTCGTATGCACCGTAAGTGTTGTACGGGTCAAACGGCAGTGATTCATCGATCATCCTCCCCTTGGAAATTCGTTTGATTGCGTGGATCGAACTCGTGTAGACAAGCTTCTTGACACCATGCTTCCTGCAGACCTCAATCACATTCTTTGTTCCTTCAACATTTACTCGTTCAACGAGCTCGTTTCTGCCGGGCATGATCGAGATGACCCCTGAAAGGTGAAAAACCGTCTCAATACCCTCGAAAGCCCTGTCAAGACTCGCTGGATCGCAAACATCTCCAATCGTCGCCTCAAACTCCAAACCTTTGACCGGCTCAAGGCTCTCGCCTTCCAGGACTAGAATCCTTGGTTTCACGCCGATCGAGTTGAGCTGCCTGACCAAAACGTTTCCGATATGGCCAGTGGCTCCGGTTACCAAAATCATATGACCTCCTTTATGCCAGTCGATAAACTGACTGACACGTCAGTCATAACACCACAATTGATTTTGTCAACCTGAAAGGATTAAACAGAACCCAAGTTTGGAGCAAAGAACATTAAGGCAACCACAATTGAATTGTTGAGAATATGGAGGGTTATTGGTGCAGCAAGGGTCTTCTCCCGCTCATACATCCACGCCATGTAAACACCTATTGAAAGAGCAAAAAGCAGCCTTGTCAGGGTTTCATAGTGAAGCAGTCCGAAAATGAGAGAAGAAATAAGAATTCCGACCCAGGGTTTGTAATACCTTCTGAACCAGCCGTATATGGCGCCCCTGAAGAGTATTTCTTCACAGATTGGCCCAATTATTCCGATTGAAATCAGGAACACGAAAAACAGCCAGATGGAGTTGTTTTTAGGAATCAGCAAATCGAGGTTGTTTGGTGCAAACTGTGGGAGTTTGAAATTCATCACTTTCTGAAGGTATTCCAAAAGCATTTCAATCCCATTGACCACGACAACAACGGCAATCGACTCAACAATCCACTGCCACTTGATTTTTAGCTTCGATAATCCAAAGGTCTCCCAAGAAAAACGCTTGAGCGAAAAGCCAAGAAAGAACACCGGCAAAATCATGCTGACTTCGATGATTGCCATAAAAGCTATAAAACCAGCCTGGATGCCCGGTGTCGATGCAAATTTACTGTAATCCATAAATGACAATGCGTTAGAGTAACGACCCATGAAGACCAGCGACAGTGGCAAAAGAACTATAAGCATTACAATCATACCGACAGTCATTGCTGAGCCCAGACCCAGGACAGGATAGGCAACAAGCTCCAGCCAGTCTGCAAACTTTGGCTTTGGCTGCACTGGGTTGGTTTCAATTTCGTTTTCCATGAATCCTCCTCAAATTTGACATGATTATAGCTCTTTTTTATATTTTAAAAGAATATGCATTATCAGGAGGAGTAATGATTCGCAACCAGTGGTATGTAGTGCTGGATTCAAGACAGGTCAGAAATAAACCAGTCGGTTTTGTAAGAATGGGCGAGAGACTGGTGTTCTGGAGAGATGATTCCGGAAAGGTCATATGCATGAAGGATAAGTGTGCACACAGAGGCGCATCGCTTGCCATAGGCAGAAAAATCCACAACCACATCGAGTGTCCGTTTCATGGCCTCGAATATGACTCAACAGGCAAATGCACATGTATTCCAGCAAATGGCATGAATACAGAAGTTCCGGCTAACTTTAAAGTTGGCACTTACCCAACACATGAAGAACATGGGTTCATCTTTATATGGTGGGGTGACAATCCACCTGCAGATTTGCAACCGCCGCAGTTTTTTGATGATTTGGGCAAGCTCCAGTACACCGTTGCTTTTGATCACTGGAAAGCCCATTACTCAAGAATAATCGAAAACCAGCTGGATGCTGTCCATATACCCTTTATCCACTACAATACAATAGGCAGGGGATGCAAAACGCTTGTTGACGGACCTAGAGTAAAATGGATTAATGACGATAAATTCTACATTTATGTGAGTAACCGTGTTGACAATGGTTCAAGACCGCTCAAGCCAGAAGAGATGCAGGGAGACGATTTTTTTAAGCTTGAGTTCATTTTCCCAAATCTATGGCAGAATTACATTGCTGAGAAAATGAGAATAGTGATTGCTTTTGTTCCTGTCGACGACGAAAACACTATCCTTACAATGCATATTCATCAGGGATTCGTTAACATTCCGGTGCTCAGACAGATAACAGACTCGATAAACAAATCCTTTAGCCTGAAGGTTGCCCATCAGGATAGAAAAGTGGTTGAAACCCAGTTGCCAAAACCTTCTGGAATGAAGATAGGTGAGAACCTGTTCCAGGGAGACAATCCAATCATTGCCTACAGAAAACGAAGGAATGAGCTTATGGAGAGAGCAGGAGGTTCAGGAGTTTAACCTTCTGCCTTGACTACAAAACACCCGTTTAATATAATCTGTCTCACTTGTGCGGGGTCGTGGTGTAGCGGTCAACACGCTGGCCTGTCACGCCGGAGACCGGGGGTTCGAATCCCCTCGATCCCGCCAATTCAATCCCTTCCAATTCCCCTTGTTTTAAGCAATCCCCAATGTATTATTTATTTCAAATGCCAGGAGGATTGATGAGGACATTATCGATCATCGTCATCACATTCCTTGTTGCAATTGCTCCATTTTCCGTTGCAGCTGCAAAAAGTGAATCTGACACAAAACTTGTGAATGTACTAGTAACAATAACAGGTGATCCTGCCTGCACTTTTCTCCCAGAGAACTACGTCCTGCTTAAAACACCAAAACTGGACAAAGTTTTTTCAGCCACAACCAGGGAAACCGAAAAATCAGTTGAACAATTTATTAGCTCCAGCTGCGAAAGCCTTATCGAAAGGCTTGACCAGACTTATGGCCTGCTGATGAAGGGTTTTGCCTGCCAAGTCAAGGAATCCAGCATCGAGAAACTCCGCCGAATTCCAGGCATAAAAACCGTTGAAAAAATACCTGAGTACAAGCTTTTTGACATCGACACACACGCTGATTCCCCTGCTGTGACAAAAGCCAAAGATGCCTGGAATCTAAAAGATCCGCAGGGAAGACCAGTTACCGGAACAGGTCAGGTCATCGGAATCATTGACACCGGACTGGACTGGCGCCATCCTGCACTTGGTGGAAAATATGGAACTAATGCAAGAGTTATCAATGGCGTTGACTACTCAACCGGCAAAGGCATTGAAGTAGACCCTCAGACCCACGGAACCCAGGTTGCGGGTGCTGCTGCAGGCAATGGCAAATACAAAGGTTCTGCCCCTGATGCCAAGCTCATTGGCTACAAAGTTTACCCTGAAATTGAAGGTGGAGGCGGAACAAACGTAGGAGCCAACATTTTGAAGGCTGTCGAACAATCTGTGTCAATGAAATGCACGGTCATCAATCTTTCGCTTGGTGCTGCAGGTGGCAGCTCAGGTGATGAAGACAGCAACGAACCGTTCAGGAACGCCTCAAAAGCTGGAGTGATGATTTGTGCTGCAGCAGGCAACAACGGCGCAAGATCAGACGTGAAGGGTTTTCAGGTGGCAAACCCGAGCACTATACCGCCAGTCTTGAGCTGTGCAGCAACCGATGACACCAGACACCTGACAATAACGGTTATGGCTCCTGAATCTGAAAAAGACACGAGGATTATTGGTACACCTTTTGACAATGCCGAGATTTGGCCAGCCGGCGAATACGGCGTTGTTGAATGTGGATTTGGCGCACCCGAGGATTTCACAGACAAGGATTTAACAGGCAAAATTGCGCTTATAGAGAGAGGACCGATTGGCTCGAATGCCATAAGGTTCAAAGACAAGGCTCTTCGTGCAAAGGATGCCGGTGCCGTTGGCTGTATCATTTACAACTACAGTCTGACTTCTTTCAGCGGAACCATGTATGCTCCGGATGACAAGGACAAACCGGCGCTTATCCCTGCGATTGGGACAACCTATACCAAGGGATACAAGCTCAAAAACCTGATCGACAAGGGTTTGGCAGTTTCTGTTGGGATCGGTGATCCTTTTGGTATGATGACCGATTTCTCTTCAATGGGGCCATCGGCTGATTACAAGTTCAAACCTGAGGTTGCAGCCCCTGGACTTGGCGTAATGTGTCCGGTCTACATGGGTCAGACGCCTGATTTAAGAAATCCGCCATACAGTGCGTTCAACGGAACATCGTGTGCTACACCGGTAATTGCTGGGGTTGCAGCTCTGGTCAGACAAAAAAATCCCAATGATCCTCCACAGCTTATCAAGTGCAGGCTGATGTCAACAGCCAACCTTCTTTACAATCAAAGTGCCAATGAGTACATCCCGTTAAGCCTCCAGGGCTCTGGCAGAGTGGATGCAGTGAAGGCGATGACAACCAATTATTACTTCAACCCACCGGCGTTGTCGCTTAAATCTTTTTCAAACGCCATGTCCTCACAGGTCAGACTGTTCAACTTGACCAAGGAGAAGAAGCAGGCGAAACTTTCCTATTGGTCGATTGGAAGAAACTCAACATGCAATTTGCCAGATTCAATCGATCTTCTGCCAAACGGAGAAACCGATTTTGATATCACGGTAACCTGCGATACTGATTCGACAGGTGTCCTTGAGGGTATTGTCTTTGCAAAGATCGATAACGACACAATCCACATTCCCATGATAATGGTCAACGGACCTGGTGGTGTAACCAGAAGGATGTCCGATTTGAAGATCAGCACAGGTACAATGGATTTCAACGACCCAAAAATCCCGTCAATCACCTTCAGGATCAACTACGGCCAATACGAGGAAAACACACCCGGTCGAGATGTTACCAGCAATTATGCAGCAGGAAGACTCGATCTCTACAACAATGATGGCTTTGCTGGCTCGATCCTGATGGGTGATGACATGCAGGTTGGCTACTACAACATCCACTGGGATGGAACCGACTATCTGAAGAGACTCTTTGCGCCTAACGGTGATTATGTGATAAAAGCAGTAGGACTGGATTCACTGGTTGATGGCAACACGATGATGATAAGGAACCAGTCTGATCCGCCATCTGCACCAATCAAGGTTGTTAATTCCTCACTTTTGCAGGTTCCGTCAATAAATGTGAAGTCCATACCAAGACTCCCAAATATGGGCGAACCTTTTGAACTAAGGTTCTACTCATCGCAATTTTCCAATGTCACCTCTGTATCACTGACATTCAAATGGGATCCATTTTTCTTCAGCATAAAGAATATGTACAAAGACACTGCTTTTGGGATTCAGCGTGATGGCGTGAGGGTGAATTCAAATATTGACAACGACAGGGGAACAGCCTCTGTTGAGATCAATGTTGACAAGGATATCTCGGATTCGATATCGGATTATCTTTGTTCATTCCAATGCATCCCGTTACAAGACGGCAGATGCGACATCTCAATTACAAACCTCGGAGTTCAGACAGCAGACGGAGGCATATCACCCAGGGAATTCTTCGACTTCCTCATGATAACAAACACTTACAGCAGGTTTGACCTGAATAACGATACCGTTGTAAACGAACTGGACGCCGACCTTTTGAAAAAGTTTCTGGGATTCACAATTTTAGACCCTCAATACAAGGAATATCTTGATTTTGATGCTGATGGGAAAATTGATTACACCGATATGATGATGTTGGCAAAAATGTTCGGGTTCCAGAAATCTCCCCCCTAGCCTTGAGAAGTTTGTTTTGCTATAATGTTTCCATTATCAGCGCCAAAGGAGTTGCTATGCTTAGAAAACTTGTGTTTATGGCAATTACGATATTGATGGTTGTTCCTTGCTTAACGCCAGCCATCGGCACAAATCCGTCTGGTTTTGACGGGGTCATAGTGGTTTTCAGGCATGGAGGAACGCTCGTCAACACAGACAGACAGACTCTTGATTCTATCGCCCGAGACAACAGCGCTTTTCTGAAATTTGCCAAGGGCACGTTAAAGAATGTTTGTCCAGAAATAGTTTTCAAACAGGAGATTGATACAGTAATGTGTGCTGTCTCAGCCGATGTCTCAAAAGGTGCAGTCTCAAAAATTGCCAAACTCCCATTTGTTGAGTCAGTTAACGGCATTTCAAATCTTGAACCGGCAAGCACAACAGAAAATGCCGACATCATCAATGCCTCATCGCTTTACAACCTCCAGGACGAAAAAAGCCAGTCTGTAACCGGAACCGGAATTGTTGTTGGTATAATCGATAGCGGTGTAGACTACAGACACCCCGACCTTGGTGCAGGCAAGTACGGAGACCTTGGTAAAGTCATCGGTGGAGTAAATTTCTTAAGCAAAAACGATCCACCAATTGACGATGACAATATCGGTCATGGAACCGCAATTGCCGGTCTAATCTCATGTGATCTCAAAACAAAATATCCGGGTGTTGCGCCAAATTCACGTCTACGCTCATACAAGGTGTACAACAACATCAAACAGAAAGTTGCCGAAGACCTCGTAGTTTCAGCACTTAATCAGGCAGTTAAGGATGGATGCCAAGTTGTAAACATTTCGCTTTCTTCTCCAGGAACAGGCGACAGATCGGCGCTATCCCAAGCTGCCGAGTCAGCAACAAATTCTGGCGTCGTAGTCGTCGGTGCAGCTGGTGATTTTGGATGCCAGAACACTTCAACAACAGGTGCTCCGGTCGGCGGATCGGGTGTCGGCCAGAAATCGATCTGTGTCGGTTCATCAGACATGAGGGCTGGCTTCTCTTTTACCGTTGCTGGCAAAAATACTGTGGTTTACGGAATGGCGCCAGCACCGTACATGGATTTTGGCGACCAGAATCTTGAAGTGGTTGATGGTGGTTACGGCACACTTGATGAACTTGCTTCACTCACGCTCAGAGGAAAATACATCCTCCTGAAGAGGGGCCCTGAACAGGGTGAGTCGATCAGCTATGTTCAGAAGGTTCTCAATGCAAAACGCAGAGGAGCCGCTGGAGTGCTTATCTGGAACAGCATGCCAGGGGAACTCTACAAGATGGACCTCGGCTTCAACAAGGAAACTGGAGAATCGCTTTCTGAAAAGGACCTGTCACCATCGGTTTTCATAAGCTACTCAGACGGACTTTATCTTTCCGGACTCATCAAGACAGCTGCAACTCAGATCAAACCATCAAAAACGACAATTGCTGGCATAGCTCGATTCTCTGCTATGGGGCCAACTGACAACCTTACTTTTAAGCCAGATTTTTGCGCCCCAGGCCTCGGGCTTAGCACAACAATGTCGATGAATCCAACCTCACTGAATGTGCCAAAGTACACAAACACATTCTCCGGAACGTCAGCCAGTGCAGCCCTAGTCTCTGGAGCAGCAGCCTTGATCAAGCAGTACAGGCCAACATGGACGGCAGATGACATCAGGCTTGCACTTATGAACACTTCAACAGTGATCATGAATCAGAACTCGAAACAGCCATCCAGCTTCCTCATTCAGGGGTCAGGCCAGATAAACGTTTCCGCAGCTGCAAATACCCCAGCAGTCATTTCCCCAGGCGGAATAATCTTCACTGCAAACACCAAAGAAGTGATCCTGAACATCAAGGGCATGGACACGGCAGATTTACAGATATCAACAAAGGTTTTTGACGGACTTGACGACAAAATCAAGCTAACGACGTCGGCAACAACAAAGCCTGTTTCAAAAGGCAAGGAATCAACGCTCATAGTCGACGCTGAATTTGACCCCGATACATTGGATATGAATGCGCAGGGGATTGTCTACCTTGAATCTTCAACAGCCAAACTGCACATTCCTGTTATATTCTGGAAGGAATTCGCCGGAGCCAGCCAAAGACCAATCAAAACTGCTTCTTACAACTCCAACATCTTTGACTACACCAAACCTGACAAGAAGGTTACTTTCCAGTTTACAATCGTTAATGGCGACAAGTTTGAGCATAAACCACTTAAATACACTGTAGGAAAAGCAACATCGGATGACGAGGCTGCGAAATACAACGTTTTAACAAACCTCGACATCGATCTTGTCGATGGCAACGGTGATTCGTGGGTGACGATCAAGAGGTTGGAAAATCTTGAGATCGGGTACTACAGGTTTGATTGGGAAGGGTTTGATTCAGAGATGCTTTCAAAAGTTCCCAACGGGACATACCAAATAAAACTTGTCCAGTACGAAACGGTTGGCGTTAAGGGTTCAACCAACAAAACAGTGTCCCGGTCTCCCCTTCAACTAAAAGGTTCAGTCAAAGTCATCGGTTCTGACATTCTGCAGCCACCTCAGCTCTTCATGGTCTGCAAGCCATACACTCCTTCTGAGAACCAACTCTTTGTGGTGGACGTATATGTCACCAACGCAAAGGATGTTGGTTTGGTGTCAGGTGAAATTGTCTATCCGGCTGATGAAGTGACTGTGATGGAGGCAAAGGCAAAAGATTTTCTTGGCAGTGATGGCTCGGGTTTTGAATCTGATCTTTACATCGAACCCAGACTTGATGAGAAAGGCAAATCAATCGGGAAGATTGTGTTCAAGCAGAAAAGATCCAGCGACACAGGTGTCAGTGGCTGGGGTTTGATAGCTTCATTTATCGCAAAATGTGACAAATCCGGAAACCCTGAAATAACATTCAGAAACCAGGCTTTGTACGATTCCAAGGGCAACTGGATTCAACACATGGCCAGCCCACTGATTCTCGAAATCACAACTGAAGAGCCGCTTGTTGGTGATCTTAATTTTGATGGAATGGTTGATATAACTGATATTTTCGTATTTTCTCAGTCATATGGTCTCACAAGGGCAGACAAAAATTTCAACATTCTGGCAGATTTCAACAATGATGGCATTGTAGATGGCAAAGATTATGATATATTAAGGAAGAATCTTGGAAAGAGGAACTAGGAAAGAGGTTTTACTGATGAAAAGGCTGTTTGTTTCATTTCTAGCAGTTGTCCTTTGTCTTGGAATGGTTGTTTCACCAACCATCAAAGCCGAAGACAAGCCCAAAGTTACCATCAACGTGGAGCAGATTTTTGGCGTTATGCCCGACGATTATATCGGTTCCATGCAGCTTAGTGATGTCAACACAAGCGAAGAGGACTTCCTCATCGGCAGATACTACCCAATTGTCGGCATGACAGCCACAGATGACGGCATTTATGTCGGTGACACCGCATATGGCCGCATCCATGTCATGAGCCCGGAGCTTTCCCACAGATCGGTTTTTGGTAGCCTCGGAATGGGTGACAACATGTTCCAGCTTCCTTCCGACATTGCCACCGACAAAGACGGCAATCTCTATATCACTGACCTTTACAATTGTTACGTCACAAAAACAGACAAGAGGGGAACTTTCATCGCCCGTTTCGGTTCAGAAGGAACAGAAAACGGAATGTTCATGGCTCCTGCCGGTGTCTGCGTTGACGGATCAGGTAATATCTATGTTTCAGACGGCATTTCTGCCCGTGTCCAGAAATTTGATAGCAGCTTCAAATATGTAACAACATTCGCAAGATCAGGTGAAAAGACACAGCTTGTATCGCCGGGCGCGCTCAGAATTGGTCCAAACGGCGACGTTTTCATTGCCGACTACAAGAACAACGTTATTTTTGAATACACAACAGACGGAAAGTTTGTCAAGATAATGGTCAACCAGCCTGCCGACAAGGCACCCAAGGCTCTTGGTCAGTTCGATTTTGACAAAGAGGGAAACATCTGGGCAGTCGACAGAGACCCTGGTGTTGACACAGTCAGAATTTATGGCCCAGATGGCCAGCAGAAGAAAGCAATCGATGTTGGTGAAGGCGCAGCAATTTGCGACGGCCTCACCGTTGGCGCAGATGGTGTTTATGTCCATGTCATTGGTGTTTCAACCTACGGTGACCAGTATTCGGCCGACAACCCGTTCTTCTACCCGTCAATCCAGACACTCTACAAGCTTGATTTTCAGGGGAAGATTGTAGGAAACTACAAGAGCGATCCATCCGCTTCAGGCAGAGGCGGAGAGGTAATGGGTGTTGCAGTTGATTCCAAGGGATATGTTTACGCACTTTCGAGAAAAGCATTCTCCGGCAGCACGCCAACATCAAAGATTTACGTTTACAAGCCAGACGGATCAGTTTCGGACACAATGACGCAGTCAAGCCTCAACATTGCAGGCTCAGCCGTCATCAAAAACATCACCATCGACTCATATGACAACATCTATCTTGTTGTTGCTGAAGATACCGGCTCAAGCGGTTACGTTTTAAAGACTGGCACCACCAACATGACCTTTGGCAAAGAGGACATTGTGGACCCAGCTTACGTTGTAACCGACAGAATGGACAACATTTATGTTGGTGACAACCAGAAAAAGCAGGTCACAATTTTCACAAGCCAGGGTAAAAAACGCGATGAAATAAGAACCAGCTCCAACGTCAGAGCCATCGCTGTTGACCCCTACAGGAACATTGCCATTGGCTCAGACTCATCAGTTGCCATCATCGACAAAAAAGGCAGAGACATTGGAACAATGGGCGGTATGGGCAGGAAAGACGGAAACCTTTACTACCCCTCAGGAATAGTTTTCACCGACAAGGGTGGAATCATCGTTTCAGACACTGAAAACGGAAGAATCCAGGTTTATGACAAGACAGATACCGGAAAGTTCAAACTTGTCTATTCATCACCGAGAGCATTCTATTGCGCAGGCGGAATGTTCTGGGGCAGAGACAACAAGCTCTATGTATCCGATATACTCCACAATGTAGTCTACAAGCTCTCAATTCCAGGCTACCTCCCACCAGGATCAGGCGATTCAGGCCCAAGACCACCAATGCCGCCACAACCACCAGCCCCACAGGTAATCCCATCAGATGGAGAGCTCTCATACAATCCTAAAGAAATAAAGACAACAGCCGGAACAGTTTTCGAATGCTCAATCGATATCAAGTACGCAACCAACATCTACGGTGTTGGACTCAAGGTCAAGTTTGACCCGAAGTACGTCAAATTCGAGAAGGCAGAACCAGGAACATTCCTTTCATCAGACGGAAACTACAACCTGTTCTATGTCAACGACAAGGAAAAAGACAAAGGCATTGTCGAGATGGTTGGACCACTTAGAACTGGCGCCGTTTCAGGCATGGACGGGGCAGGTACAGTGCTCAAACTTCGTTTCAACGCAACAAACCAGGGCGACACAAAACTTGAAATGACTGATGTTGTTGTCAAAGACCCAGACCTGAACAACATTCAGGTCTCAACAATTGCATCGAAGGTAACAATTGCACCGCCAGACTCAGTTCCGCCGGTTCTCAATGTTACAGTTCCAAAGTGTGCATTTGATGTCAACACAACGATTCAGGGCAAGACCGAAGCAGGCGCAAAGGTCGAATATGTCTGGAACGGAAGCTCAACTCCAACCCAGGTTTTTGCCGATGGTTCATTCATCATCAAACTTGTCCTCAAGAGTGGGGACAACCCGCTTACCATCAGGGCAACCGATCCGGCAGGCAACGTAACCGAGAAGAAGCTTGTCATCACCTTCATGACCAGAAACGTAATCATCATGTGGGTTGGCAAGAAGGAATACATCGCCAACAACAATTCATCAAAGTTCACTGTTGAACCACAGTCAATCGGTGGAACAACCTATGTACCGTTCAGAGCGCTTGGAGAACTCCTCAAGTGCCAGATCATGTGGGATGCAAACGAAAAGAAGGCAACCTACGTTTATGACGATGTGTGCAGTGGCAACAAGATCGTTCTTGAAGCCTGGATTGGCAAATCAATCGGCAAAAAGAACGGCCAGAACCTTGATTTCAAGAAGGCACCAGTAGTCCTCAAGGGTAGCACTCTAGTCCCACTTCGTGCCATCTCCGAAGGTCTTGGAGCCCAGGTTGAATACGAAGCAACTGAGAAGAGAATCACCCTCACCCATCCGGCACCCTGACCCTTAATAATCAAGTTTCAACCAACCCCGGCAGCATGTCTGTCGGGGTTTTTCTTTTAAGTAACTTTGTAATTGCTCATGAATCCAAATGTTTACCAAGATTGGATAAAAGTTGCTAGAATAGTTCCAACCCTTTCAACACGGTGAAATGGAGAAGTCGATATGAAGAAAAAGAGAGCTGAGATTACGCCAGAGAGAAGAACAGCAATACTGGAACGGAGAAAAGCCATAAGGAAAGAGATTGGTCGTTTGCTGTTGATTGCTCTTGGCGCAACAATTGCCGGTTTGGCACAATCTTTTTTCCTCATCCAGGCAAAACTTGCCCCTGGCGGTCTTTATGGCATCGGAATGATCCTCAACGACCACTTCAAAATAAACATCGGTTTGGCTTTTGCTTTAATGAACATTCCGTTTTTCATCTGGGCTTTGAGGGTTTTGGGGCTTAAGTACATTCTCAGGACTGGTCTGGCAATTGCCATTTCATCAACAATGGTTGACGTCGGAACCAACGTTTTATACCCATTGTTCACAAAGTACATTACAATGCCACCGACAACCGATCTGATTTTGTACTCAATTTTCGGCGGTGCAGTCCTTGGAATCGGCGTAGGTCTTGTGTTCAGGAATGGCTCCAGCACTGGCGGAACCGACCTTATCTCTCAGCTTGTCTATTACTCGACTGGTTTTGAGTATGGTAAGCTGGTAATGATTTTTGATGCAACAATCATCGTTTCTGTAGCGCTCAATTTCAGAAACGTAAATCTGGCCATGTATTCAATCGTCACGCTGATCATTTATGGGCAGGTGCTAAATGTTGTTTCTTCAGGCATGACCTCCACAAGAATGGCAATGATCATCACCGATGCCTATGACAAAGTCCGTCAGACGGTGTTGGCAAGGATGAGGCGAGGTGTTACCATTATCGATGCAAAGGGCGGATACCAGCTTGATGAGCGAAAAATATTGATGGTTGCGATACCTCAGTCAGAAATCAGCACCGTAAAGGAGATTGTGATGGACGCCGACCCAAAGGCGTTTGTAATGATATCGGAATTGTCAGAGGTCTGGGGCAAAGGCTTCGAACGCAAAAAACCGACCTAAAACAAAGCCCAAATTTGAGAGTTTGACGAAGCCCATGAATGAAAACATGGGCTTTTTTGTTCCTGATTTTTGAAACATCCAAAAATCAGAAGCTCAGATTGACAAGCATTAATTATGCTGTACTATTGTAAACGCTAGGTCTGGCGTTTACAAAGACAGGTGAAAAATGGAACAACAATACCCGAAAGCCATTGGCTATATAAGAGTATCATCGGATGAGCAGGTCAGGGAAGGGCTAAGCCTTGAAGCACAGAAGAGGAAGCTGACAGCTTACTGTGAGCTGAAAAACCTTGAACTGATTAACATTTTTTCAGATGAAGCCATATCAGGGTTCAAGCCTTTCGAGAAAAGACCCGGCGGGTCAAAGGCATATGAACTGCTTGCAACAGGCGTTGCTGACAATCTTGTGTCCATGAAACTCGACAGACTCTTCAGAAACACTGGCGACGCCATAGCAAAAGCAACTGAGTTTCAAAAAAAGGGAATCAATCTTCACCTTCTGGATGTTTCCGTCGACACAAGCACGGCGACTGGTAAGATGTTTTTCACAGTGTTGGCCATGCTTGCCCAGTTTGAGCGCGACATAACTGGCGAAAGAACCAAAACGGTACTTGATATGAAACGAAAGGATGGCAAGGTTTTCAACCACACGCCATTTGGCTATGACCGCGATGGAGACCAGTTGGTGGAAAACCCGACTGAACAGAAGGCAATTGAAAAAATCATCACAATGCGAAGCAACGGTGAAACATTCAGGGATATTGCCTCTGAACTTGAATTGCTGGGCATAAAACCAAAAACTTCGGATACCTGGCAGGCGACGTCTGTTAAGAAAATATACGATCGCTACAACGTTTCGCCCAATCTCTTCAAAAGCAACCTGTGAATTGTTCTGTAGCCCATCCGCTCATAAAGTCTGAGGGCGCCAGTGTTGAACTCCTGTGCAGTCAAGGTGATGTTTGCCATACCGTTGACTGCTGCCCATTCCTCGGTTTTTGAAAGCAGTGCCGATCCAACACCCTGGTTTTGCCAGGATTCATCAACCATCAACTCGAAGATTTCTATATATGGAGGCTTAACAAACTCGTTCTTCTCCTCCCAGAAGTCGGCGGCAAGCAATCCAACAATCCTCTCATGTTCATCCCGTGCTACAAGCACAAGTGATCTCGGATTGGCCAGCGTGTCCTCAAAACCTTTCAGCCTGATCTCTTCAAGTTCGGCATCGATCTCGTCAAGTCCAATCTCTCGATTCAGCCGTTTCCCATACTCGTGGGTCAGCGCCTTGTAGCTCTCTATCAGCATCGGGTGTTCGAATGCGCGGTTGGGTTCAGATATCGTAAATGGTTTCTCCATAACCCAATTATACTGCTTTTGACTCAGTGGTCGAGTAACGACTTCTCCATTTCACCCATCGGCACCCCTCGATACAAACAAAAATAGCCGGTCAATCGGCCGGCTATTTATCAAATGATGTTGTACTTGCTTAAGGTCTGACCTCGAGTGAGAGCGTTATGGTCTTTGTTTCGCCGTTGTAATCTACTTTTGCGCCTAGCGCTTCGGCAATAAACCTGAATGGAACCATGACTCTTCCACCAAGCAGGATCGCCTTTGAGCCGATTGGCGTTGGATTTCCGTTTATCATGGCCGTGTCTTTGTCAAGTGTTATCAGGATTGTCTTGTTCCTGAGAATGATTGAGGCTGTCTTACTGTCGGCATCCCAGCTGACGACTGCACCGAAAGCGTCGGCAACAGCACGCAGCGGAACGAGTGTCTTTCCGCCAATGATCTGCGGTGCTGGCTTTATGGCTACTTCTTTGTTATTGACCATCATTTTTTCAGAGCCGATCACCAAAACGATGTTTGAGTTCAGGATGTTGACGACTTTCCCGACATTCTTCTTGATCATGTTCCCGTATTTGTCGGTTGCCTTGACTTCAACCTGTGTGATGCTTGGCGCAGGAAGAAGTGTAATTGTAGCATTGAACTTGTCACCTTCAACCGTTGCCGGAACGTTGTTTACAACGACTGTTGCTCCTGGTTCAACAGTACCGGTGATTGTGTACTGGAGCTGGTTTATGACCTCGGTTATTTCGTCAACCTTGAAATCTGGCGGGGTTTTGTCGGCTTTGACATAGGCGCCCACACTTATCATCAGGAAGTCTGTTGAGCCCCATGTGACCTTGATTGACCCTTCATATTGAGTGTTTGGTTTGACTTTGTCAGGGTTGATTGCTATTTCAACATCTGCCCTTTTTGTCTTCTCCAGTTTGAGCGTTTGGGGGGTTACTGTGAACCAGTCATCGGTGGCTTCCAGCTTGCAGTCGGCATCCATGTCACCGTAGTTTGAAAGCTTGATTTTTTTTGATTTGAGCTTGTCAATTTCTATTTGTCCAAAATCGATCTCGGTTTTGTCTGGAATAATCTTTGGCACCGGTGTGTAGGTGTATGTCAATGGTGTTTTTGGACCTTCAATAAGCCATGGTGATATCGCACAAACACCGTATTTATATGTCGCACCTGCTACGACATCGCAGTCCTTGAAAAAGGTTGCGTTGGCTGGCAGTGTGCTCACAAGAGCCCCATCCCTGTACACCCTGTAGTTCATAATCTCTATGTCACCGCTCATGGCCTGTGGTTTTTTCCAGGAAACCTTTACACAGCCAACATCGTTTTCAGCCCTGACATCTTGAGGGTTCTGAGGTTGCGAAGTGTTTGCAAAATCAACCTGCTTGTCAGACCATTCTGTTTCATCGCACACAGTTGTTTCCCGGGTTGTGATATCTTGTAAAAGTAGACTAAATTTTATGTTGGCACATACTATTTTTATGTTGTTGTTTTTTTCAATTTCTTCAATAATCGAAAATGGTTGTTCTTTGTCTGTGATGTTGATGAATGCCATGCCCCCGGACAACACACCTGTAAAAGACAGGATGTCACCAAAGATTCCAACTTTACCAGTCGAGTCGGTAAGTTTCAACTGAAACTTTATCCCCAGCACTTTATTATCTATTGCCTCGAATCGTGAATGGACCGACATTGTGAATGCCAATTTTCGAACTTGCTTGCCCTCACTGTCTCTGGTTCTAAAGATTTCAAGTGTTACTGTCTTTATATCATTTGGCCCACCTTTCTGTTCAGCTGGGTCGTTTATTTCAATTCTGTTGACACCAGAGCAATTGACGGGTTCCTCATCATCAGCTTTCATTGTTGCTGGAACAATAACGATTGCCATTACAAGACAGACAAGCAGACAGAAAATCTTTTTCATAACAACTCCATTATCAATAGACTGATATTAATTTACATCTGAACAGTCCAATTGCAACTCCCCAAACAAATAAAAAAGCCGGAATCACAGGTTCCGGCTTTGTAAATGCGCAATTTCTTACGGCTGTGGTGGCTGTGGTGGGTTAGGCTGTCCACCTTCTCCGCCCTGGCCAGGATTTGGCTGCGGGTTGTTTGGTGGTCTGTCAACTTTTACAATTGAAAATGCAGTGTTTGTGCCATTATTTTCTTCAAATTCAACCATTACCCATTCGTCTGCCTTGAACTGGTCGGCCTTTGCTTCTTTCTTGCCGTCCTTGTCGATTGTGTAGAACTTTGTATTTGAGTTAATGACAAAATCAACAGTCTTGTTGTCGTTCTTGTCATCTTTCTGCCTGCCCATTTCTGGCTTTTCGATCGTGAGTTTGTCGGCGGTGATTGCCGTGATCTTTCCCATTGCAACCGGTTTCGGGAACTCATTGATGACTGTGATCATGAACACTGTACCAGAGATTGTTTTTGGTGTTGTGTCATCGTTTGGCCTGACGTTTTCCCCTGGCTGCCTGTTTTCGTGTCTGTTGGTGATAACGCTGATTGCGAGCTTGTCACCGGCCTTGATGTCTGAGGCTTTGATCATTTCTGGCCTCTTGCCCTCTTCGCCCATCTTCGCATACTTGCATTCTGGATCAACAGCGAGAGTGATTGAGTTCTCTCCCTTGTACGGTTTGACGGTAACGCTGTATTCGCCAAAGCTTTCAAGAGTTCCAAGTACCCTGACTTCTCTGGAAGTTTTTGGGTTTGGTATATCCTGAAGAACTCTTACCGTGTAGGCGTAGAGTGACCATGTTCCGTTATAGTCCTTCATCTGGACTGTCATCATGAGCTTGTCCTGTTCCCTGATGTTGGCTGGGTCGATCTTTTCAATCTTGTCGCCAGTGTTGAGGACAAACACTGTGTTTGAGTCAAACTTGACTTCGATGGTCTTTGGGCCACGGTTCTTCTCTGGCGGTGTTGGTGTTTCGCCATCCAATGGCTTCGGGTTTTGTCCGCCCTTGTCGTCGCCCTTGCCTGGTGCTGGGTTCTGACCGCCCCTGTCGTCCCTACCGTCACCAGGCCTTACCTGGGCAATCGGTGAAACCTTCATCACTGAGTTTTCTGATGAAGTGAATGTTGCAAGTAGTTCCTGCTTCGGCATTTCCGGGAAATTGTCCATGACTGCGAATGATACTGCGTAAATCTGGGCGTCCTTCTTGTTATCCTGGCCTTTTTCGATCAATGGCATTACTGAAACAGCAACCTTTGACCCGACTTTTACATCTGAAAGGGCAAGTTTTGTGAAGTTTTCCTTGTCATCGGTCTTGAAAACAAGAACGTTTGAGCCAAGATTGAAAGTCTTTGCTTCCGGCTTCTTGTCTTCCGGGTACGGACCGTACGGCATGATTGAAACTGAGGTCTTGTCAATCTTTTCAACGGTCCCGAGCATGTCTCTGCCCCTGATTCCCATTGCAAGGAGCTTGAGATCCGGCTTGACGATGGTTCTGGCAAATTCCTTACCAGCCTTACCTTCTTCAGTCGGTGAGCCAAAGATCGAGCTTACGAAAACCCAGTCGCCTTTTGCGAGTGTTGTCGGTTCAATCTTTTCTGGCTTGTTGCCTGCCGTTGCGCCAAGGTACTCGGTTAGACCCGAAACGGCTGTGACTTCGGTGGTTTCTGATCCTGGAAGGAACGTAACTTTTACTGTTGAGATCCAGTCGTTGACCTTTGTATAGGAGTCAAAGACTGCCACTTTGCCGCCAAAACCGTTCATACCCGGTTTGTTGTCGTTTCTGTCTCTCGGCTGTTCGAACGCGAATGTTGCTGGTGTTGCAAGCAGAAGTGCTGTCACTGCTGCCATTATTGCTAGTGTTACTTTCTTCACTTTCTACCTCCTGGGTAATTACTACTGTACATAGTAATACGATAGAATTTTAAAAAAGTCAGGTTTGGTTAAATAAAAAAAGGCGGTTTTAAAGAAACCGCCTTTTCATGAGAATTAGATTGTTATTGTGCTGCTTGTGGCGGGACGTCTGCCAGAAGAGTTAGTTCTTCAGACTTCTCCGGTTCGACCTTCACATTGATGCCACGATACTGCTCTGTGCCTGTTCCTGCCGGAATTAGCTGACCGACAATGACAGCTTCCTTGAGACCGTGGATCGGGTCGTACTTGCCTTTGATAGCTGCTTCGGCAAGAACTCTTGGTGTTTCCTGGAAGGATGCAGCTGAAAGGAAAGATTCCGAGGTGATGGCTGACTTTGTGACACGTTGGAGAATCGGTTCGAAGGTTGCCGGTTTCTTGTTTTGTGCGATAAGAACCCTGTTCTCTTCTTCGACTTCCTGCTTGTCCTGGGTTTCGCCTGGAAGGAACTTCGAGTCACCGGTGTCTTTGATCCTGACCCTGCGGAGGAGCTGGCGGATTATGACTTCAATGTGTTTGTCGTTGATGTCAGATCCCTGAAGCTTGTAAACTTTCTGGATTGATTCGATGAGATAGGCCTGTGTTGCGTCGACACCACGGACTTTTAGGAGTTCGTGCGGGTTGAGCGAACCTTCAGAGATGGCTTCGCCTGCTTCAACTTCCTCGCCCTCTTTGACAAGTAGTCTGTAGGAGTATGGGATTTCGTATGAACGGATTTCGCCTTCTTTGCTGGTTACTGTCACCTTGAGGGTGTCACGTCCTGGCTCGAGGCTTACTTTGCCTGAGATTTCTGCAATTGGAGCTTCACCTTTTGGTCTCCTTGCTTCGAAGAGTTCCTCGACGCGGGGAAGACCCTGAGTGATGTCTACGGCAGCGATACCGCCTGAGTGGAAGGTTTTCAGTGTAAGCTGGGTGCCGGGTTCTCCGATTGACTGTGCAGCGACAATGCCGACAGCTTCACCGACATTGACAAGATTGCCGGATGAAAGGTCTCTGCCGTAACACTTTACGCATACGCCTTCGTGGCTTTCGCATGTGAGGGCAGAACGGACTTTCGCCTGGAGGATGCCTGAATCGTTGATCAGTTCAACAGCTGCTTCATCGATGATACAGTCTGCCTGGACAATCACTTTTGGATCACCGGTTGCAACCTTGATCGTGTCCTTGCCAATCTTCTTGGCCTGCTTGAGCATGGTTTTTGAAATCTTTGTGCCAGCTGTGTAGATGATCTTTCCGTAAAGGGCGAGGTCTTCGGCCAGTGTTTCACCAACTATTGATTCTTCCTCAACCTTTTCGAGCCTGCTTGGATATGTAACGATGTCGTCAATTGCAATACGGCCGAGGATTCTGTCGCCAAGTGTCTTGATTACACGCTTGCCGTCGTAGAGTGGGTTGATGACGATTCCATCAACAACCGTTCTCACCACTGCATTTGTAACGTTTGCCTCGTCCATCTGAAGCGCTTTTTTCCAGGTGACGGTCTGACCATCTTTTATAATGACTTCTCCAGTTTGCGGGTTGACGATGTCCCCGATTGCTGATTTTCCAACGGCCTGCCTTGAGATCGGTTTGACAACCTTGCCGGCAATGATGATTGGTGAAATTTCGGATGTGGCGCAGTCGGTTTCTCTTACGATTGTGTCATGGGATACGTCGACGAGCCTTCTGGTAAGATAGCCTGAGTCTGAAGTTCTCAGAGCTGTGTCTGCCTGTCCTTTTCTTGAACCGTGTGTTGACATGAAGTACTCAAGCACAGTCAAGCCCTCTTTGAAGTTTGACTTGATCGGGTATTCGATGATTTTGTTGTTGGGGTCGGTCATAAGACCGCGAATTCCGACCATCTGGTTGATCTGGGCCGGTGAGCCTCTGGCGCCTGAGTTTGCCATCATGAAGATCGAGTCGAGTTTTCCGAAGTTGCTGAATACGGCCGCCTTGATGTCATCGGTGGCTGTCATCCATGTGGTGATGATGGCTTCGAAGCGCTCGTTCTCACTGATGAATCCCCTGTTGAAGAACTCAACGATTTTTGCGTGCTCCTCGTCGGCTTTCTTCAGGATTTCCGAACGTTTTGGCGGAATCTTCATGTCGTCAAGACCGACAGTTACTCCGGCGACAGTGGCCATTTCAAAACCAATTTCCTTGATTGTGTCGAGGAATTCGCCTGTAATTGCCGGACCGTAGTTTCTATAGCATTCCTTGATGTGGATGATGATGTTCTTGTTGAGCATGAGGTCGTTGAAGAATGGAAGGTTCCACTCGCCATTCACATTTTCGTCACCGGCAAGCTTGGCAACTTCTGCCCTGTGTATGACTGACTTTTCGAGTTCCTGTCTGATTCGACCGTTGTAAATGATTCTTCCGACGGTTGTGGTGATCTCGGTTCCGCCTTTGTTGGTCGATGTTCTGAACTTTCCGCCCTCATAATAGGACTTGCCGTAAGGGATTCTGTATTTGACAATGTCGCGAAGTCTGACAAGCCTTGCTTCGAGCGCTGCCTGGGCTTCAAAGAAATTGTCGAATGTAAGCTTGGTTTCACGGTCGCCTTCAAGGTTGACGTAGTAAACGCCAAGCACGATGTCCTGAATCGGCTGGAATGTTGGTGCACCGGTTGCCGGAGAGAGAATTGACTGGGAGGCGAGCATGAGAATGAGCGATTCCATCTGGGCTGAAAGGGTGAGAGGGATATGGACGGCCATCTGGTCACCGTCGAAGTCAGCGTTGAACGGCTGGCAAACGAGCGGTGGGATCTGGAGAGCCTTTCCTTCAACAAGGATTGGTTCAAAAGCCTCGATACCAAGCCTATGAAGCGTTGGGGCGCGGTTAAGAAGAACCGGGTGTCCCTTTACAACTTCCGAGAGAATCTTGTAAACCTCTGGATGCTGCTGGTCGATGAGCGACCTTGCCTGTCTGAGGCTCTGTGTGAAGCCAGTTCTGACAAGACCTTCCATGACGAATGGCTTGAAGAGTTCGACAGCCATTTCTTTCGGAAGACCGCACTGGTCAACTTTGAGCTGAGGATTAACAACGATGACCGAACGACCGGAGTAGTCAACTCGTTTTCCGAGCAGGTTCTGTCTGAAGCGTCCTTCTTTGCCTTTGAGGATGTCCGAGAGTGATTTGAGTGGTCTCTGGGCTGTTCCAAGGATTGGCCTGTCTCTCTTTGAATTGTCAAAGAGAGCATCGACAGATTCCTGGAGCATACGCTTCTCGTTCTGGATCATGATGTCAGGAGCCTTGACTTCAACAAGCTTTTTGAGTCTTGTGTTCCTGTTGATGACGCGCTGGTAAAGGTCGTTGAGGTCGGCTGTTGCAAACCTGCCGCCTTCGAGCGGAATCAGCGGTCTGAGGTCTGGCGGGATTACTGGAATGACTTCCAGGATCATGTTTGTTGGCGATCTGAGGGTATCCTTGAATGCCTGGATGACTTCGAGCCTCTTGATGGCCTTGACCTTTTTCTGGGCGTTGCCGGAAGAGAGTTCATCGACAAGTTCAAGTTCAACTTTTGGGATTTCCAGTTCGTTGATCAGGTCGAGAATTGCCTCGGCGCCCTTTTTGGCTACGAAGTTGTGTTTTTTCTTGTATTCCCTGTACTCTTCATCAGTGAGCAGCTGCATCTTTGCAAGCGGTGAATTGCCTGGGTCGATGACGATGTAATTGATGAAGTAAACGACCTTCTCGAGCACTTTTGAGGTGATCTTCAGAAGTAGGGCGATGTACGGGAGTGTTTTGAGGTACCAGGTGTGGACGATTGGGGCTGCAAGTTCGATGTGGCCGAAACGCTCACGTCTCACCTTGTTGACAGTTACTTCAACGCCGCAACGGTCGCAGATGACGCCTTTGTACCTTGCACCTTTGAACTTTCCGCATCTGCACTCGTAGTCGCGGTGCGGACCAAAGATTTTTTCGCAGAAGAGTCCGTCTGGTTCAGGCTTGAAGTTGCGGTAGGAAATCGTCTCCGATTTCTTGACCTCGCCATGACTCCATGACCTGATCTCTTCCGGTGTGGCAAGCAGAATTTGAACTGCCTGATTGTTATCCACCGTGCCTCCTTAGCCTTCCTTGTCGGCTTCGAGCTTGGCCTTCTCAACAACTTCTTCGGTTACCCTTGGTGGGGCTTCTTCATAGTGGTCGAATTCCATTTCGAATGAACCGCGACCACCGGTGATTGAGTTGAGGTCAATTGCGTATCTCTGGACTTCGGTAAGCGGAGCCTGTGCCTTGATGATCTGGTATTTGCCCTTTGCTTCCGAACCGAGGATTCTTCCACGTCTTGAGCTGATGTCGCCCATGATGTCGCCCATGTAGGAGTCGGGGATGACGATAGTGAGATTGTAGATTGGTTCAAGAAGAACGACTCCGCCGTCTTCCATCGCCTTCTTGAATGCAAGGTTTGCTGCAAGCTTGAACGCGAGTTCAGAGCTGTCGACATCGTGGTATGAACCGTCAAGAACGGTGATGCCAAGGTCGATTACAGGATAACCGGCAAGTGTTCCCTTGACGATTGATTCTCTCATACCTTTTTCAATGGCAGGGATGAAGTTCTTTGGGATACGTCCCTGTGTGACTGCATCTGTGAAGGTGAAGCCGGTTCCTCTTGGAAGCGGTTCGGCCTTGATGATGCAATGGCCGTACTGGCCATGTCCACCAGTCTGCTTCTTGTGCTTTCCTTCTGCCTTTTCAACGGTTTTTCTTATTGTTTCCCTGTACGGGATTCTCGGGATTGAGAGGGTGACCTGAACGCCGAACTTGTTCTGGAGCTTTTCAGCTGCTGCGTTGATGTGCGTTTCGCCCTGACCACCAAGGATGAACTCTCTGGCTTCTTCGCTTCTTGTGTATTCAAGCGACGGGTCTTCTTCAAGGAGTCTTGGAATGGCTGTGCCGATCTTGTCTTCGTCGGCCTTGTTCTTCGGGTTGACTGCCATTCTGAGGACTGGTTTCGGGAAATCGATGCCCTTGATCAGAACCTGATAGGATTGGTCGGTGAGGGTGTCGCCAGTGAGTGTGCCGACGAGTTTTGTTACAACACCGATGTCTCCGGCTTTTAGTTCCGGAACCTGATCCTGTTTCTTTCCGAATGGGACAGCAACGGCCGAGATTCTTTCGCCAGAATCCTTCTTTGTGTTGTACGGCTTTACGTCGGTGTTGAGGGTTCCCTGCATGACCTTGAAGTAGGTTATTCTTCCTACAAACGGGTCGGCAGAGGTCTTGAAGACAAGTGATGCAAACGGCTTTGATGAGTCATAGGCGAGCTTGATTTCCGACTTTGACTTGAGGTCTGTAGCCTCTTCAGGGGCTGCATGGTCTGGTGACGGGAACAGGTCGATGATGGCGTCGAGAACGTTTGTGATACCGACGTTTGCAAAACCTGAGGCTGCAAAAATCGGGTAAATCTTGCCTGATCTGACTGACTGGTGAAGAACCTTGTTGAGCTGTTCCGGTGACGGTTTCTTGCCTTCGAGGAACATTTCGAGGAGTTCGTCATCAGATTCGGAGACGACTTCTACGAGCTTTTCATAGTATTCGTCCCTCTTGTCCTTGAGGTTTGCGGGGATTTCGCCTTCAACCATTTTCTTGCCGTTGTCGGTGTAGGTGTAGGCTTTGCCTTTGATTACGTCAACGACACCCTTGAAATTTGGGCCTTCGCCCATCGGGAATGTTACGACAAGACCGCTCTTTGTGAGGCTGTCATTGATCTGGTCAAGAGCCTGGTCGAAGTTTGCGTTTTCCCTGTCGAGCTTGTTGATGACTATTGCCCTTGGAAGGTGGCGCTTGTCGCAGAGTCCCCACATCTTCTCGGTCCCAACCTGGACGCCTGAAATGACGTCGATGAAGATTATTGAAGCATCTGCTGCCCTGATGCCTGAAATGGCTTCGCCTGCAAAGTCAAAAGCGCCCGGTGTATCGATAAAGTTGATTTTGGTGTCCTTGTACTGGACTGGAATGAGTGAGAGGTTGATGGAAATCTGACGTTTCGCTTCATCCGGATCGAAGTCCGAGACGGTGTTGCCTGCAGCAATTGTTCCGATCCTGTCTGTTGCGCCGGTATCGTATGCCGCAGCTTCCACCCAGGAAGTTTTGCCGGAACTGCCGTGTGAGCAGAGGACTACGTTTCTGATCGCCGATGTTTCGTAAACTTTCATTATTTCTCCTCCAAATCAACTTCCTCGACATCGTCGGAAAGTGAGATTGTTTCAAATGTTTCTGCCATGTCGAGCTTGATCTGCTCTTCAGAGCCAAGCATGGACTCCTTGTCCAGCTTGAGTGTGATTGGACCGGATTCCTCGCGCTTCTCGTCAAGCTCTTCTTCCTGGCCGACAATCTTGAGGCTGATGCAAAGACCCCTGAGTTCTCTCTGGATGACTTTGAATGATTCAGGCGTGCCTGATTCCGGGATGATCTTTCCCCTGCAGATGGCTTCGTAGGCTTTGATTCTGCCTTCAGTATCGTCTGACTTGAGGGTGAGCATTTCACGGAGTGTGTGGGCTGCACCGTAAGCTTCGAGCGCCCAGACTTCCATTTCTCCGAGTCTCTGGCCGCCGAACTGGGCTTTACCGCCGAGGGGCTGCTGTGTGATGAGAGCATATGGGCCTGTTGATCTAGCGTGAATCTTGTCTTCAACGAGGTGGTTGAGCTTGAGCATGTAGGCGATGCCAACGGTGACCTGGCTTTCGAATGGAATGCCGGTGTAGCCATCGATGAGAACTACTTTTCCTGTTGACGGGATGTCGCACTTGACCATCGTATCAATAACGTCGGTTTCGGAGGCACCAAGGAACACTGGCGTTGCAAAATAAACACCAAGTTTCTTTGCTGCAAGGCCGAGGTTGACCTCGAGAATCTGACCAAGGTTCATACGGGAAGGTACGCCGAGTGGTGAGAGAATGATGTCGATTGTTGTGCCGTCTTCCATGAATGGCATGTCATAGACTGGGAGAATCTTCGAGATAACGCCCTTGTTTCCGTGACGTCCCGACATCTTGTCGCCAACCTGGATTTTTCTCTTTTCGGCGACATAAACCTTTGCAAGCATGTTTACGCCGACCTGGAGTTCGTCAGATTTGTCTCGCTTGAACAGCTGAGTTGCTATGACGACGCCTTTTTCGCCCGGGTTGACCCTGTGCGAGGTGTCTCTTACATCCTGACCCTTGCGATCGAACATGGCTCTCCAGAGCTTCATTTCCGGCGTGAATTCGGATTCGGCTTTTGGTGTGACTTTGCCAACAAGGATGTCGCCAGCCTTTACTTCGGTTCCAACTCTGATGATTCCGGTTTCGTCAAGGTTTTTGAGCAGGTCTTCAGAAACGTTTGGAATTTCGCGAGTGAGTTCTTCCGGGCCGACCTTCGTGTCTCTGACCGGGCACTTGTATTCCTTGATGTGGATTGAGGTGTAGACATCATCGCAAACGAGTCTCTCAGAAACGATGATGGCGTCCTGATAGTTGTAGCCACGCCACGGGATGTAGGCGCAAAGAACGTTCTGGCCAAGGGCAAGGTCGCCCCTGTCGCAGGCTTCGCCGTCGATGATTACGTCTCCGGCTGAAACAAAGTCTCCTTTTCTCACAAGTGCGCGCTGATTGATGCAGATGTCCTGGTTGCTCCTGAAGAACTTCTGGAGCTTGTAAGTTGACTCGTAGCTAACGTGGACTTCATCGGTTCCAATTGAGGCAAGCTTTCTGAGGAGATCCATTGTGAGATATGAGCCTTTGTAGGCTATGATTTCCTTGCTCTCGTAAATGTCTTCGGCAAGGATTCTGGACGAATTGAGAAGCTTTTTGTCAAGGGCATAAACATCGTCCTCGTGAAGAGCCATGATGTCAACAACCCTGATCTCGCTTACACCCTTTTGAAGGAGCTGGCGAAGAACGTCTTCGGTTACAAATGATGAGTCGATGCTGTCTGATCCTGCCTCTTCCTTGAGCCCGTGAAGGAGAATCTTGCCAAGGAAAGTGTTCCTTGAGGTTCCAACCTTGAGGAGGGCGACCGGGAAGATTTCGTGTGAGCCTTCTATATCAACAGTGACTTCTTTTACACCGGAAACATAGAGTCTCTGAAGGCTTGTGTCGGTTATTTTCTTTCCGGCCGTGATAACGGTTTTGCCCTCAAGATCAAGAGCCGGCTCGATGAGCATTTTGCCGACAAGTTCGGTATTGATTTCAACCTTTACGAATTCGCTGAGGTTGATTGTTTCAACATCGTCACGCTTGATTGTTCTTACTTTAAAGATGCTCTTCTGGATCAGTTTTCTTGCAACAGTGCCATCGATGAGGTCGCCGATTCTGCCGACTTCTTCAATGTTTTCACCGAGGAATTTGTAAAGGATTTCCTTGTTGATTGAGCCAAGCTGGTATTTTACCGGCTGTGCATCAAGGGATGCGATTTTGATCGTTCCGGCATCAACATATGAGACCACTCCGGATTCCTTTGCCAGGACAACCGAGCAGTTGTCGACAACGACCTGGTGTTCCATGCCGGTTCCGACCCTTGGCGCTTCGGGGTTGATGAGCGGAACAGCCTGGTGCTGCATGTTGCAACCCATGAGGGCCCTGTTAGCGTCGTCGTGTTCAAGGAACGGAATGAGTGTTGCTGATGCTGAAAGGACCTGATCTGGGGAGATGTCGATCATGTCGACGTCTTCGGCAAAGCAGGTTGTGATTTCGCTCTTGTATCTGATGGCGCAAATACCTTTGAGCTTGTTGTTTCTGTCAATTTCGGTGTTTGCCTGGGCAATTCTGTAGTTTTCCTCGTCATCGGCAGTCAGGTAAACAATTTCGTTTGTAACTGTGCTGTCGACAACCTTGAGGTATGGAGCTCTGATAAAACCGAAGTCATCGACGATTGCGTGTGTGGTGAGAGAGTTGATCAGACCAATGTTTCCACCTTCAGGTGTTTCAATCGGGCAAATTCTTGAATAGTGTGAGTGGTGGACGTCGCGAACGTCTGCGCCGGCACGATCCCTGTTGAGACCGCCTGGTCCGAGCGATGAAAGTTTGCGTTTGTGGGTGAGGGCTGCAATCGGGTTTGTCTGGTCCATGAACTGTGAAAGCTGGCCAAGACCAAAGAATTCTCTGATTGCTGCGATAATCGGTCTCACATTGATAATGTTCTGGACTGTAAGCTCTTCGTCTGGCAGGGTGATGATCTTTTCCCTGACGATCTTGAGCATCCTGAGGAAACCAATACGAAGCTGGTTTTCGAGCAGTTCACCGACCGACCTGATGCGCTTGTTGGCGAGGTGGTCTTTGTTGTCAGCCTGAACGAGTCCGAGTTTGAGCTTGTAGAGGAACTTCAGAATTGCCCTTACATCCTCGAGGGTGACAAGGTTTGAATCGAGGTTGAGGCCAAGCTTTTTATTTATTTTGTAGCGACCCACATCTGAAAGGTTGTTTCTTCTCGGGTCACGAAGCAGGTTGTGGATAAGGTTTTCAGCGTTCTCGATAGTTGGACGCTCACCCGGCCTGATATGTTTGAACATATCTACAAGGGCTTCTTCACGTGTCTTTGTCTGGTCTTTTTCAAGAGTGGCGGTCACAAAGCCTGCAATGTCTTTGTCTTTGTAGGAGAAGTGCTTTATTCCAAGACGCTTGATTTCATCTATGATTATCGGTGTAAGGATCGTTCCGGGTTCATAGAGGTCGTCACCGGTTGTCGGGTGGTAGATGATATCGTCGAGAACCTTGCCGTTTCCCTTGTCGAAGTCGCCTTTGTTTTCGAGTTTGGCTTCAACAACTTTTTCTTCGATGAACAGGTTCTTGATTTCATCGTCAGTGTAGTCGCCCATGACGCGAAGAAGTTCGGTTACTGGGAACTTCTTGGATTTTTTGTCGATTTTTACATAGGCGATTTCATCTTCGCCCATTTCAAATTCGAGCCATGATCCACGGTCAGGGATGACGGTTGCGAGTGTGTGCTGCTTGTTGCTGTTTGGCATTTGCTCGGTTTCAAAGTAAACACCGGGCGACCTGACGAGCTGTGACACAACAACCCTCTCGACACCGTTGACGATGAACACGCCTGATTCAGTCATCATGAGGAGTTCACCGGCAAAGAGCTCCTGCTCTTTGATTTCTCCGGTTTCCTTGTTGATGAGCCTTACGGTGAGCTTGAGTGGAACGGTGAAATTGATTCCCCTCTCCTTGCACTCGAAAGGCGAATAGGCTGGATCGCCAAGGTTGTAATCAACGAACTCTACCTCTACTTTTCCAGATTCACGCAAAGACCTGTCTTCATTGAGGGAGGCAATGAGGTGTTTGAGGTTGACCTTCAGGAATTTGTTGTATGAATCCATCTGAAGCTTGATGAGGTTGGGTGGTTTTATTGTATTTCTTCGTTTACCAAACCAAACCCTTTCAATTCTCATAAGGCTTCCTTCCTGCCTGCGTTTTCCCAGGCATACCTATACTACAATAGCAATGACAAACAAAAATTTTACGCCTATTGGTTTTTGCTGTCAATCTTTATTTGTTAAGGAAGCCAGATTTTCGTAAAGTTTACGGTACCTTTCACCGGGTCTGCGTTGACATCGAGACCGAAATCGTTCTTCAACGATGCCGGAGAGATGTAGATTGCTCCATTGTAAAGCCTTGGTGCATCGGCAAGTGTGACCGGGTTGTTGTCAGCCAGAGCCGAGGTTGAACCTGCCTCAAGAATGTATGTTGTTCCAAACAACTTGAGAGTGCAGATGGTTCCGCTCAGCTCAAAACTTGCACCAAACATGATTCTGAGGGCATCAACAGGAACCCAGAGGTCTGGTGTGACTTCGGTCTGCATCTGGCTGACCACTTCGTTTTTGTCATTGTATACGGCTTTGTCGCCTTTGATCACATATCCTTTGAAGGAGGCAAACACCGGTATCTCGATATCGAGCTTCTGGATGTTGCCGGCCTGATCGATGGCTTCGAGTTTAATCTTGTTTATTCCAGGAATGAGGTCGATTGAGTACTGGAAGATGTCATATACAACCGTTGCTTCCTTGCCGTTGACCAATACCTTTGAGCCTGGCTCAACTCTGCCCGAGAGGTCAAACTTTTGTGCACCGACCAACTCCGGTGTCTTTGAGACTATAATGTCAGGCGCTACCGTGTCGCAAACGATTGTTATCTGTTCGGTGGTTGACGGGATGTCTGACAGTTCGGCTCTGGCGTTGAATGTGTTTATGCCTTCCTGAAGGGTCAGTTTTACTGTGAATGAGCCATCTGCAGCCACTGTGGCATTCTGCTGGCCAATTGTTACTTTAGCACCTGGAGAGGTTCTGCCTTTGATGGTTGCGGACTTCTGATTGGTTGTTTGCGAGTAAGGGTCGATTTCGAGAATTGGTGGATTCCTTCTCTTGCCGCTGTAAACAACTGTTTCAGTTGGTACGAACTTGTCTGCGGTTGCTTTTATGATTATTCTGCCGGATGAGGCTGGATTTACTTCGAGTTTGACAGTGCCTTTCTGGTCTGTCGTTCCCTCGACATCGAACTCTTCGCCGATCATCCTGACTTTTGCCTCCGGGACGATTGCGCCTGTGGCTTTGTTGATTATTTTGATTGTAACTGCATTTGTTGTGTTGGCGATTATCTGCTCAGGATCGACAACGATTATTCCAAGTCCTGCCGAACCGTCCATTTCAAGGATCGGGTAGATGGAATATCGCATTGGTGCGTCTTTCAGCGAGAGTTCGTAAGGTGGTTTGTCTAGGAGCTTGTTGTCGTTTTCAAATCCGAACTGGACAACGCCTTTGCCTTCCCCGTCAGGATTGATTGTTATATATGTTATTGGCATTGTGCTGCCATTGAACTTCACGAATGAACCCATTGCTTTAAGGCTGTGATTTGATCCTGTTGCCACAATTTGACCACCTGGATGCATTGGAAGATCGCGGTCATCTGCTGGTTTGATCTCAACCAGCAATGAGTTGTCAACGCCATAGGCGAGGTCAAAACTGGACGGGTTGAACATTTCGGTGCCCAAAGGCATGCCTGATTCAGCCGATTTGAAGTTGTACTTTGGAGCCCCGACAAGTGCAAACGTGTCCGGAAAAGCATCCCAGTCCAGACAGAATGTGCCGTCGCGGCTGCCCATTTCGCTGCCTTTGAGAGGGCCAGGATTGAGTGAATACCTATACCGCATGAACGTGAATCCAGGATCGGTGTAGAATGGCATTGGAGCGCCAGCAACATCGTTGTACATCTTGTCTGCTGAGTACGGGTTGCAAGATACGAGTCCGCCAACGCTTACTGTGTCTTCGGCGAAGATGTAGAATGTTACTGATGCCTTCTCGTCGAGCAGCAGGAAATCCTTGTAGTTGAGGATACCATCTTTTTCACGATCAACAAACATGTAGGTTCCATCGTAAGCATGGTTGTAGATGCAACCAAGGCCCCAGCCTGTCGTTGTCCACTGGTAGTCGGGCTGGAGAAGAACCGGAGTCCTGTTGCTGAATGCGTTGTCTGAGTAGTGGATGTTGTCTGTATTGTACCAGACTGTTGAATACTTAGGGAGAACGTAAATGTCACGAGCAACAGGGTCCCATGCTTCGAACTCTCTCTGGGTCGAGAAGGTTCCAAATACATTGAGCTCGTTGTTGCCTCTCTGGATTATGCCGTCTTTGTTGTAATCGAAACCGATATGGATTGGATACGTAGTCCTGCATGAGCTGCATGGCCACCAGTCTCTCGGTTTCATGTTGCCCGGAACATTGATCATTGGGGTGAAGTGTGCAGGATAAATAACTTTGGAGTTGCAAATCCTTTGTGATTCCGGTGGCTGCTTCATCAGCACACCCTGAGCGTTCCTGCAGACTGCTGTAATCTTGTATATTCTGTTGTCAGCGGCAGTCATGATGAAATCAGGTTCGCCAGGACTTGAGAACATCTTTTGCTCGGTATCCTCTATGTTTGTGATCTGATATTCGACTTTTGGAAGGGCTACCTTTACCTTTGCAATTCCCATGTGTTTTCTGTCAGGTGAGTAGACGGTTAGCGGGAATTCTCCGGAGTCGTTAGCAACAAAACCCTTGAAGACGTATATTCCAATCCTTGCATTTGTGAAATCGATAGTGATTGGCTGGAAGACATCCTTGTCCTCTTCCCAGTTTGAAAAGAAGAACATGTTTGAATAGTAGTCGTCTGATTTGTTGTGGAGATCGGTTCTGACCCAGTAGTACTGTGGAAGTCTTGCACCGAAACCATAATATTCATAGTTGTCCGGGTGCCAGTCCTTGAAACAGTTGATCCATGCTGCGTCTTCAGGCACGGTTCTGTCGCCGAAGAAGTCTGGAACACCTTCGAGAAGGTTGACCGGAACACCATCAGCGTCTGTGACTTTTATTGTCAAAGGCTGGGTCGGATCAACAAGTTCATTTACGGCACCTGCCGTCAGCGGAGATGGAGAAACCACAACGTTAAGGTCTTCCTTGGGTTCTATTGGAACCCTTGCTTCACCAGCGAGATAAACCTCGTGTGTGTATGCTGCATCAAACCATTCAAGCTGCAAGTATGGCGAGAATGCCCTGTCGTTGTTGTCGTCGCCGTACTTGAAGGCATCAATGTAAACCGGACAGATTTCAAAATTTGATATGCAGTGGTCTGCAGGCGTTATCATTCGAGCCATGCGCTCGTTTCTGATACCGCCGATGTCCATGCCGTAATCTGTTATCTGGCAGTTGTTTTCCTTCTTCATATCAATGGAATAGTCGCCATTGTTGACGTTGAAGGTGCGTGCGTCGAACATGCCGCCTGCCCATGTGTTTGTGCTGAAATAATAAGTTCCGATAATTTCTGTTTCCCAGTCACCAAAGCTCACCTTGCCGTCTTCATTGTAATCCTGGCGAGTACTAAACATTGCGGCGCCAGTTCTCCAGCTGTCTCTCATCGGGCTTGGAAGACCCATTGTTCTGCCGTCACCCATGCCCATGTGTATCGGCTCGTCCAGTCCTTCGATTGAGAAGGCTATACCACGATCTTGCCAGATGTAAACGAATGCATCATTACATTCCTTTACAACCTGCATTGGAGTATCTTCGGTTATCTTGACATTGAGGTGGATGTCCTGAGCAACCGGTATCTTGTCAGGAATACCAGAAATGGTGAGTCCGTGAACAGGGATAAACGTCTCATTCCTGTCTGAACAGCAGTCCTGGAAAGTTTTCGTTGAGCCATCGAAGAGTGTTACTTCGATCTCAATCTGCCCTGAACCGACCGGAGTGAGTTCGTCAATGATGATGACATTGTCGACACCGATATAGTTCATTCGGTGATTCCACCTGAGGAATTTGTTTTGTTCAACAGGGTCAAATGTCAGCCTGTCGGGGCCGTAACCAGTGATGCCGGTGAAGTCTTCACCCTTGAATTCGTAATACTGATAGTTGGTGTTGTCAACGATTACCGAACCAGAATAGTCATAAACGATTGGCAGCTTGATCATGCCACCGAAACCAAAATCAGTTGTAATCCTACCGGTTATTGGATCCATTATTTTCGGTTTTTTGAAAGGACCGGTCAGTTTGATTCGTTTGATGAGATTTTTGTTTGAATACACGTCTGTTGCAACATTGGGATCAAACGTGTAGTGTCTGCCATCGCTGTCTTTCAGAACAAAGAAGAATCCGTAGTCTGTAAGTGGTGCAAACTCGACACCGAGTTTGTTGAAGTTTACTTTATGCTGGCGTTCGTCTTCATCCCTGTCCTTGCCAAGCGCCCTGCTCGATTTGTTATAGCGTTGGCCCCACTCAGACCAGATTGCAGGATATGCATTCCAGCCATGGACAAGATTTCTTATCATGCTCTGTCTAATGTTGATAACTCGACCGACATGAGTTTGTCCGCCTGGATAAACTCTGAAATCATCCTGAAAGTTTCTCAGGATTGGATTGTATGGAGTCTGAATCTGTGGTGCTGGGAACGGAAGCGGGAATGAAGCAAGCGCACCGGCCGTGTAGTTCTGGAGAGAGTATTGTAGACCGTGGTCGATAACCTGGAATTCGGAGAAATTGATCTTGCCATCAACTGGTGGCGTCTTGACTTCAACATAACCTGAGTAGTCAAGTCCGGGGTGTGTTTCAAGTGTGAACTGTGACGGATGGAGGCGTTTGCTGTTGTAATCAAACATGATGGACATGCTTGAAAGCCTGAGCTTCATGATGCCCGGCTGTGTCGGTTTGACTGTTGCGGTTGCCCAGCCACCAACATCGGTATCATTGAAGAATCCTCTGCTGGTAATGTATGTTGGGACTCCAAAGGTTTCTATCATGCCAAACTTTGCACCGGTTTTCGGATCGATCGCTTCATCGTTGAAAATGCCCAGATGATCGCCTTTTGTCACAATGCCCCAGTACAGGAAACCATCGTCTTCATAAGAAGACCTAGCGGTTTCAGCCGACAGATCCATGTCGTCAAGCTCTGCCGGTGCCCTGATTTCAACCGGTTTCTGTGTGCCAATGTAGCCGGGTGAGAAATACCCAGGGTCATCGCCAAGAAAATCGCCAGCATCTAGAACTCCCGGAATCAAACCGACATCATTCCAGTACCAGAAATTATAAGTGTGGTTGTTGTTGTATTGGATGATGTATCGCTGTCCGTTTCCACCGATTGCTGTCCCCATCCACATGACCCCTGAGCCAGTGGCGTTGAACATTACAATGGTGTTCTCTTCCTTGCCAAGAGCGAAAGGAATACAGCACGGATCGTTTACATCCTGTGCATTGTCGCCATCGTAGCACTCAAGGGAGAGATTCGGGAACCGCTCCTCGAGTGAGTCGAGACATTTACGGGTAGACGCCATCTCCAGCCACTCGGTATAGACCCTGAGATAACCGGCTTCATAGCAGTCATAAGTGTCCTGGATTGAAAGTGGTACAACCGGCTGTGGGAACGGAACAGGGACTGAAGTCCACGTCTGCGGGGCATTCTGGACATTGTCAACAGGCATGTACCTGTCGGCATAGAACATATCCATATATGAGCCACACGGCGGAAGCTGTTTGTTGTTCTGAGTACCGAGATCAGCGAAAGCGTAGATTGTTATTGGATCATACTTGCCGTTTACATACAGCGAACCCCTGTAGGGGGTCATCTCAAAAGTAAGTTCAGGTTTGTCAAATGTTATGATTCCGGTTTGCTCAAATGGAACCTTGGAATCGTGAAGAAGATCTCTGATTGTAACAAATATTCTGTCACCCTTTTTGAGAATTATGCCTGTGGTGACCTTTATCTTTGAAGTCTGTTCAACCCTCATCGGTCTATCCGAAGAAATGTTGAGTTCCATTTTGCCTGGGAGAACAGGAACGTCGATTCCACCTTTGAAACCGCATTTGCCTACGCTCAGGCCATGGATTTCATATGTATGAACCCAGACATCCCACTCGTCAACCACGTCACCACACTGATAAGAGTAGAAACCGATTGACAGAGGGCTCATCCTGATGTCGCCGTAGTCAATGATATTGTTGTTGTTCAAATCGTTGTAGATGGTTTCTCCAGGATCGAGTTCTCCATTTGGTTGGTTTGCACCCTGATTCTGGTCGTAAAAACACAGAGTTGACGGGAGATTCATCAGATTCTGGCCAACATCGAGATCACCCTGGGTAACTGTTGATCCGGCAGGGTACGTCATTTTTGTGTTGCCTCTGACGACTTCGACTGCAAACAGCCTAAGGTCGCTGACTTCAACAAAGTTGTTTGACGTGTTGCCTTTTTTGTAGATGGCACGATTGCAGCCATACTGTCCGGAAGCGTCAAGTGTGGTTTTGTAGATGCTTGTGAATTTTACGAGGCCTTCGCCACCCCACACAGGTGGAACGGTTCTGTAGGCATCGGCACAATCCAAATCACCTTTTGCCCCAAGGAATGATTCGGCCTGCGAAAGCTGCTTGTAATCTTCCGTGAGATTTGCTGGATATGTGTCACAGCCAGGATCCATGAGGTTGTCGACGCCATCATCGTTGAAAATCGAGATGCCATAGTAAGCCCTCTGGTCTGAATGGACATTGAGGAAAGTTGAGATTGGAAGCGCAAAGTCGGTTGCCGTGTCTTCCAGTGAAGTGTCCTTGTTGATGCTCTGGGAGCCTGCGAGTGGTTTGCCTTTTGGATCATAAATGGATGTTGCTGATTTAGAAGGATTTGAACCCATCCAGATGTCTGACTCGACCATGATGTCATAAATTGGAGCCTTTGGCCCTGCTTTAAGATTTTCAACGACCATGAGCAGGTCGCCCGGCATCATTCCGCCAAGCGAACAAATGCCAGCGCCATTTGCATTTTCATTTTTTCTGGCGTTGGTGTTGATGTCGGTCAGAGCCATGTCATTCTGGGCAACGACTGCAGTGTTATCACCTTTTCTGTAGATGAACTCGCCTGGATCAAATCTACCGTTGATTGATACATTTTCCGGATGAAGTTCGGCATCGGCTGCAAATGTTCCGCTGTAGTTGAATTGAATGAGTGGCTTGCCAACATCAAGGTCATCGCCTGGATCGACAATTCCTATTGTTCCAACATCAACGACGGTTGAGCCTGCAAGATAAGTTCTTGGTCTACCTGATGAATCATTGATGACTACATCAGTTAACCTGATGTCTCCACCTGCAACGATTGGGAGAGCTATTAGATTTGTTGTTCTTCTGTAAATCCATTCTCCGGGTGTGTAGCGAGCATCGGCATTAATGTTTTCGGCATGCCATTCCTCACCCTGCTCGAAGTTTACATCATAGTCATTAACAAATGGGACAAGCGACAAACCTAGATCCCATCTTGTAAACGGTTGGTAAGAAACCGGTCTTGGCTTGAGAGTTGTACCGACTGATGGAATGAGTGGGAAATCTGTGCTCGGGTTTCTGTCCTGTATGAGAGGGAAGTCAGGCATGTCACACCAGCCAAGTTGGAACAGTCTGGTTTCTATCGGTGGTTTCTTAGTGAAGGGGTCAGGCAGGAAGCCCTCCCACATTTCACGGTCTATTCTCAGATAAACGGGCTGGTTTGGTTTGTAGGATGGCTGTGGAGAACCGTCGAGTTTGGTCGGGAGAATGAAGTATGGCCCCTGCGTGTTGTTGAATGAAACAGGGTCAACGAAGCAATTGTGGTTATCCCTAACGTTGTCCCATCCAACTGAAATATCTGGGTCATTCATATAGTTGGGGTCGCGTGGGTCGGAGTAGCCGTAGTGTCTGCAGTCATTGAAATTCCCGTCAGGATCAAACCAGAGCTGGCCGGCAGAATCTATAACGGCAAACATTTTGCCTGTCACTTTTTTGTTGTTTTCAAAATCACGATCGGTGTAGAAAATGCACCAGTAAATCGGTCTTGTTGAGTTTGCTTCCGAAGCTCTCACGTTGTAACCGTTTGCAACGGCAAGCTGGGCATCTGGCATCCTGAAAACACCACGTCCCCACGTGACTTTGCTATTGGAATCGAAAGAATATTCGGGTGAACTTATCAGAGTGTTTCCGCTCCATGTCATTGCGACAGGCGCGAATCGTATTGCAGCAAATACTGCCGTCTCGTTATTTGTTCGAGCTTGAGACGGTGTAATGTAACCTATCTGGGCCGTTAGTATTACAGAAAGTAGTACGCTGTAACCTTTTTTTTTCAAATTCGTCATAAATCTAGTGGTGTTGGTAATCATGAACCACATTTTACCCTCCATGGTTAAGGTGTCAAGTCTTTTGCAGGGGAGTCTTGTTGTTTTCATGATATTTTGTATCATCTGAAGTAATGAAAAGAACTGTTTTGGTATTCGTATCTATATTTTTGTTAGCCGTTCCGGTGTGGAAATCCAATGTTCAAGCCCAAGTAAATCCTGGTTATCTAATCATTTCCTCTACCGGCAGCGCAAACCTGGATGTTTTGATCAAATACCGAAAATCACAAGGGTATGATGTAACCGTCAAAGACGCGTCTGAATTCAAGGATTCAAACGACAAAGTCTCATCAGAACTAATCTTGAAATATCTGAAGCAAAATGTGACAAAGCAGAACATCAAATACCTGCTTCTCGTTGGTTATGCTTACGAACTCCCCATGGTTACATGCCATCCTGAAGGCGCTGTCAGCACTGACCAGTATCTTGTGTCAACACCGACCGATTACCCGTATTCAACACCAAGCGCAACATGGGACAAAGACAACGACGGCAAACTTGGTGAATGGCCCGATGATGGAATAGCCTCGTTCAAACCTGAGATTTCGGTTGGTAGACTACCGTTTTCAGATCCCAAAAAACTAATAACTGCCTGCAGATCCATCGTCGAGTTTGACCAGCTGTCAGATGCCCAGAAGGCGAAAATCCTTTTTGGCGGAGCGATGCTCGGCTACAAAGGCGAGCTCTGGGAAAACAAGCCAATGGAGCGAACCGACGGCGGGTACTATTGCGAAACCGTCTGGAACGACGCCTTTGCCGGTAAAGGTTTTTCAAGGTATAGGATGTACGAGAAGGAAGGCTTCCTTCCATCACCTTATGATTGTGAAGAAGGTTTAACCAGTTCCTCCCTTTTGGACAAGATTCCAGACCGGTATGGACTCGTTCTCTGGACGGGTCACGGCAGTTCTGAATCTGTTGTAAGGACTGTATGGAACAGCAACGGAACAAAAACTGTCCCCGAGAAGGGCGAAACCAATCAGCCAAAGCTGATAACTACCAACAATGTCTCTTCCTCTACAGTACGTTGGGGAATCGTTGTTGCTGCATCTTGTTCAACCTCCGACCCCTCCAACACCGGAAACCTCGGTGCTACATTCCTGAGTTCAGGAGCTGCCGGTTATGTTGGCTCTTCCAGAGTTTCATGGTCACCTTCGTACTGGCGGAAACCCACCGATGGAGGAATGGACACGATACTTTACTCATTCTGTAAAAATCTATCTACGCCGGGAATGGATCAAGGAATGGCTCTGGCGCTTGCCAAACAGGAGTTCGGAGAAAAGTATTTCTATGGTGACACTGAAGACCCGGTTGCTGCCTCCCAGATGAACCTTTACAACTTCAACCTCTTTGGTGACCCTGCTGTAAAACTTGTGTCCGGTGATGAATCTCCGAAGCTCTGGGTCGAAGAGCCGTCTATCTCAGCACCTCCAAGCTCTGAAGTTGTCTGGAATGGAACATTATCCGGCAATTTTAATGAAAAGGTACAACTTCAGGTTCTGCCCTCCCAAAGAGATATGACATGGGCCTTGCCGGAGATTGCCATCGACGGGAAAACCTGGACTGTCAAAGCCAAGATAAATGCAGACGTTGATCTGGGCAAAAGAACCTGGTTCATTCGAGAGGTCACACCTGTCGGGACCTCGATGATCCCCTTGATTCTGAACATCACTGGTCTACCCGAAGCAAAAGTAGAAACAAAGACCATCCCATGCAAGGTCGGCAAAAAAATGCCGTTTGAAATGCAGTTTTCGATAGGCAGCGATCTCAAGGTTTATGAATTCATATTAAAATACGATCCGTTCGAGGTCTCTTTGACTGGCGTCACTCATTTGAAAAAAATATTCTCAAAAATGGAGATCATTGACAACCACTTTGGAATGGCTTTTATCCGTGCTGAAGGCGTATTCAAAGGCGACCTGATAAAAGTTGCTTTCAAGGCAAAGAGTGAGTTTACGGGAAAGCCTATTTTCATCTCATCAATCAGAGCCCAGACCGGTTCGTCCTTCCTTTTGATGTATCCTCAATACGCTCCGATTGTATACGATGAAAAGGCTGAGTGGAGACTCCAGGCAGATTTCAACAACTCTGGAACTGTGGACGGCACAGATCTGGGAATGCTCTTGCAATACCTTGGTAAAAAAGCTGTTGGCAGATTAAAGTCTTTTGACCTTAATAAGGACGGTGTTATAAGCATCCTTGACGTTTCTGAAGTCAAAATCAGGTTTTCAAAAGACTGCTGATTCTCCAAAAAAATAATAAAGCCCCGATGTGAAATCGGGGCTTTTGTTTTGTTGGCCTGAATCAGTGCAGGAAGTGTCGTTGGCCGGTTATGACGATTGCCACTCCGAGCTCATCGGCTTTTGCGATCACTTCATTGTCCCTGATTGACCCGCCCGGCTCAATGATGGCTTTCACACCATACTGTTTTGCAAGCTCGACAGTGTCGGGGAAAGGTATGTGTCCATCGGAAGCCAGGTAACAACCAAATGATTTCTCGCCAGCCTGTTCGAGGGCAATTTTGGCTGAACCGACTCTGTTTGGCTGACCAGCGCCAACACCGACTGTAACCATCCCTTTTGTGGCAACGATTGCGTTGCTCTTGACGTGTTTTGCAACCATCATGGCGAAAGTCAGCTCCCTGAGGTCATTTTCAGAAACCGGCGTTTTCCCTGCAACCTTAAGTTCTGAATAAACGCTCGTATCCATCTGCTGGACAAGTGTTCCAAACAGTGTTGACCTCATGGTGTATTTGGGTTTCGTGGTGTTGTTGCATGCGATTGCAATCGTGTTTTTCTTCTTTGATATCACCTCGAGTGCGCCTGGAAGATATTCAGGAGCGATGATAATGTCAGTCATTACCTTCATTATTTCAGTAGCGGTTGCCTCGTCGCACGGCCTGTTGATGGCGATGATTCCGCCAAACCTTGAGACTGGATCGCATTCGGTGGCCATCTTGTAAGCATCGAGGACGTTTTGGGCAAGAGCAACTCCGCACGGGGTCAGGTGTTTGATCACAACGCTTGCCGGCTGGTCAAACTCGAGAATTGTGGAAATTGCAGCGTCGATATCGAGGATGTTGTTGTAGGAAATTTCCTTGCCGTGAAGTTGCCTGATTGGCCATTCACCATTGCCGAGGCTGTAGAGACCGGCTTTCTGGTGTGGATTTTCGCCGTATCTCAAATGCATTGTCAGCGTTGGTGAAATCTGTCTTGCAAATCCAAGCTCATCAGGGACTTCACCCGAACCGAAGTAGCATGAAATTGCCCTGTCATAGTCACAGGTCTTTTTGAATGCCGTGATTGCCAGATTTTTTTTGTACTCTGGGTCAAATCTGCCTGACTGGATCCTGTCGATGAACTCAGGATACTGGCATGGATTGCTCAGGATGACAACATGCTGGTGATTCTTGGCTGCCGCCCTGATCATTGCAACACCGCCGATGTCGATCTCTTCAATCGCCTGCTCAACCGTGCATTCCGGTTTTGCCGTGGTGTCCTCAAACGGATAGAGATTGCAGACGATAATGTCGATGAGCGGGAAGCTCATGGTTCTCATCTGATCCATGTGGTTTGGGTTGTTTCTGTTTGCAAGAATTCCGGCGTAGATTTTGGGATGAAGTGTTTTAACCCTTCCACCAAGGATTTCTGGGCTGCCTGTAAATGTGCCGACTTCGGTGACATCAAAACCTTTTTCACGCAGCAGCTTTGCGGTTCCACCTGTCGAAAGCAGTTTGTAGCCTCTCTCGATGAGAACCCTTGCCAATGGCTCAAGTCCTGATTTGTCGCTGACTGAAATGAGTGCGTAACTCACAATATTTCCACCTTTCTGCCTGAAACCCTGAAGCGTCCGTCAAGCACAACTTTTGTTGCCTGCCATAGCATTTCATGTTCAAGCACATGAGTTTTTTGTTCAAGTGACTCAAGAGTATCGGAATCCTCGATAATAATTGGTTTTTGCATGATTATCTCGCCATCATCACAACCATTTGAAACAAAAATAACGCTGACGCCGGTAATCTTGACGCCATAATCAAAAGCCTGTTTTATACCGTCGACCCCCGGAAACGAGGGAAGAAGAGCCGGATGGATGTTAATGAGTCTGTACTTGTAATGGTCGACAAAATTCGGTGGTACAAGAAGCATGTAGCCAGCCAGAACCACAACGTCACAACCGGCGTTGTCAATGGCATCGATCAAAGCCTGTGCATGATTCTGCCTGTCTTTGTAGTCCCTAAGTCTCAGAACTTTCCATGGGATTCTGGATTCCTTGCAATAATCCAGGGCCAGGGCTTCGGTTTTGTTGCTGATTACGAGAGCGACTTGTGCATCAAGCCTGCCATCCTGAGTCGACTTGTGGAGGGCGATCATGTTCGTGCCACGACCCGAAACAAGTACTGCTATCTTCTTCATTCCAGCCTGAATGACGGGGTTCCTTTCCCCTCAACCTTTCCAATGATGATTGCGTCATCGAAGATTGTTTTGATTTTCTCAAACTCGGACTCTCTGGCAAAAAGAGCCATGCCAACGCCCATGTTGAGAGTTCTGAAGGATTCGTACTCGTCAAGTTTTGCCTCAGAGAGGACAAGGTCAATTATCGGTATCTTTGGAACTGTCGACTTTTTTAAGACAGCAGTGCCAGAAGGCATGACCCTTGGAAGGTTGTCTGCAAGCCCGCCACCGGTGATGTGCGAGATGGCATGAATTTTGGCAATCTTCAGGAGTTCGACCAGCTTTTTGCAGTAGATTATTGTCGGCTCAAGGAGCGCAAGACCGAGGTTGTCGATGTCTCCTATTTTCTGGCTCAGCTTGTATTTTGGGAACAGAACTTTTCTGGCAAGGGAGAATCCGTTAGAATGGAGACCGGAGGATGGGAGACCGATTATTGCATCGCCTTCTTCTATTTTTGACCCATCTATGATGTCATCCTTTTCAACAACTCCAACCGTGAATCCGGCAAGGTCATACTCGTTTGGCTGGTAAAGGTCGCCCATCTGTGCGGTTTCGCCGCCAACCAGAGCGCACCCGGCCATCTTGCAACCGGTTGCAACACCTTCGACAATCTGGGCTGAAATGTCCATGTCCAGCTTGTTTACTGCCAGGTAATCGAGGAAGAATATCGGCTTTGCACCACTGCAAACGATGTCGTCAACGTTCATGGCTACTGCATCAATTCCAACGGTGTCGTGCTTGCCCATCTCCATGGCGATTTTCACCTTGGTTCCAACACCGTCTGTTCCTGAGACAAGCACTGGTTTTTTGTAGCCTTCAGGCATCTCGAACAATCCGCCGAAGAATCCGATTGAGCCGATGACGCCAGGGGTTTTGGTGCTGTCAACGCTTGCCCTGATGCGCTCGATAAACTGGTCGCCTCTGGTGATGCTCACACCTGACTGTTCGTATTTGTCGTTCATGACACCTCACATAGTTTGATAAGCTGAAACTGTTTGCGATACGCTGATATTTTAACAAAAACTCACCCAAACAAAAGCCCTTCAAAAGGTTTGGAGTTTTCCTAAATTAGACCGACCGGTTGAAAAAGTATTTCCAAGTGAGATAATCATGATGAAAGATCAACAATTTTTATCTGATCAAATGAATCCCGGTCTGCAGAAAAGAGGTTATGATGAAACTGTTGTACTTTACATCAACCGGAAATTGCCTTTATGTGGCCAAAAGCATTGGTGGCGAGCTTGTTTCGATTCCACAGGCGATAAAACAAAATCGTTTCAACTTTAGCGACAGCAAAATCGGTTTCATTCTTCCGGTTTACTGGATCACCATCCCGTTGCCCGTTGAAGAATTCATGAGAAAAATCAGAATCGACAGCAAGTATATTTTTGCCGTGTTGACATACGGAATGCTTGCAGGAAGCGCCAGTGCCCACCTTCACAAAATTGGAAAGGAATGTGGCATTGAATTTTCCTACATAAACACCCTCAAGATGGTCGACAACTACTTGCCCAACTTTGACATGAACAAGCAAATTGAGTCGGAGCCAAAGAAAAGAATCGATGACCACATGAATGCCATCATCGGTGACATAAACAATTCAAAAACCAGGCTTCCACACAGCTCCTTCATTGACAACTGGTTGATTGGAATGATGAGAAACAGAGAACTTGTTGGTGCTGGTGTGGCTAAGGATTACCATGTTGAGGACTCCTGCAACGGATGCGAAACATGCGTCAAGGTGTGCCCAATGGGCAACATCACAATGCAGGCCAACAAACCTGTGTTTGGAACTCGCTGCATGACCTGCCTGGCCTGCACACACAACTGCCCAAAAAATTCAATCAGGATAAAGGTTGAAAAGAGCAGAGCCAGGTTTAGAAACCAGCACATAATGCTGAAAGAAATAATCGACTCAAACAAACAATCTTAAACCCAACAAAAAAGCCCTCCTTTTGGGAGGGCTTCAAAGTCATTGGGACATTCGTTTTCTCAAGGTGTTTTGGTACAAATCCCTGAGCTCGGCCATCTGGATGTCGAAGGAGCCTGAAACTGAGAGTGAAGGGCCACCAACAACACCTATTATCTTGATTGGAACCTGGAACATATTTGCAAGTTCAGTCACCTTCTGCACCTTTGCCGGATTGGCCGTTACAAGCGCTCTGGCGGTTGATTCAGAGAAGAGCTGTTCCGTAAGGCTGATGCCGGTCTTCAGGGTGATGGTTGCGCCAAGGTCTGACTCACAGGTGCACTCGATGAGAGCCTGGGCAAGCCCACCATCAGAGAGGTCAGTTGCCGACTGGATGGCGTTTTCTTCCGAAAGTCTGAGGAGCAAATCCTGCAAGGCCTTTTCTTCTGCGTATCGAACCTGCGGTATAACGCCAAATGTTTCGCCGGTGAGCATGTGGTAAAGTGAGGAACCGCCAAGTTCAGGATGGGTGTTGCCAAGAAGTATGATGATGTCTCCTGTGGCTTGAAACTCCGGACGATTGATTTTCCCGAGTTTGCCAAGTCCAACCATAACAACAACCGGGTTCGGCTTGATTGGAAGCCCCGGGCTTTCGTTGTAGAAGCTTACGTTTCCAGAGATTACCGGAATGTTGAATTCTCTCAAAGCCTCAGACATGCCCTCTACCGATTGATCAAATTCATAGTAAATTTCAGGTTTCGTTGGATCGGCAAAGTTTAGGCAGTCGGAGATGGCAAGCGGTTTTGCACCTGTTGCAGCAAGGTTTCTCACAGCCTCGCAGATAATCTGGGCACCGCCATGTTTTGGGGAAAGCCAGACCCATCTTGGTTTTGAATCGGATTTGACAACAATAACCTTGTCTGTGCCTTTGACTCTTCCTGCTCCTGAGCCAAGATATGGTGGAATGACGGTGTTTGTAAGGAGTGTTGTGTCGTACTGGTGAATGATCCATTCCTTCGAACAACCGTTCCAGGATGAAGCCATTTTTTTGACCAGATTCGCATGATCCCAGCTTGGCATCTGGAAACCCGACGGCTCCCTGCGTCTTGCCTCAAGATCAGGCATTTGCTTTGGCATGTCGTATGCCGGAGCACCTTGTGTCAGGTGGACAACCGGAATGACTGCGACGGTCTGGCCTTTTTCAATTATGGTGACGTTTCCGTCTTCAGTTACTTCGCCAATGACGGCAGATTCGAGATCCCATTTTGAAAGGATAGAGTGGATGCTGTCAACCTTGTCCGGCTTGACGACAACGAGCATTCTTTCCTGCGATTCAGAGAGCATCATCTCGTAGGCAGTCATGTTTTCTGCACGCTTCGGAACCGCATCTACATTGAGAACGATTCCACGCCCACTGCGACCAGCCATTTCAACTGACGAAGAAGTGAGGCCTGCAGCTCCCAAATCCTGAACACCCTGGATGAGTTTCTTCTGGATCAGTTCGAGAGTCGCTTCTATGAGGAGCTTCTCAAGGAACGGGTCACCAACCTGGACGGCCGAGCGTTTTTCTTCCGACTGTTCACTTAAAACGTCAGAAGCAAACGTTGCACCATGAATGCCGTCACGTCCGGTTCTTGCTCCTATGATCATGACAATGTCGCCCGTATCAGAAGCTCTTGCGTAGGCTATCTCATCATGTTTTGCGATACCGAGACAGAAGACGTTTACAAGCGGATTTATTGCATACGATTTGTCAAACTGCAGCTCCCCGCCAAAGTTTGGCACGCCCACGCAGTTTCCGTAACCTGAAATGCCAGCCACAACGCCTTCTAGCAAACCTCTTGAATGGGCATCATCTGGGTCACCAAAGAACAGTGGATCAAGCGTCATTATCGGTCTTGCGCCCATAGTGAAAACATCACGGATGATGCCGCCGACACCGGTTGCAGCTCCTTGGTATGGTTCGATTGCCGAGGGGTGATTGTGGCTTTCTACCTTGAAAATGAGAGCCAAATTGTCGCCAATATCTACGACACCTGCATTTTCACCTGGTCCTTGAATGACGGCCGGGCCGGTTGTCGGGAACTTCTTTAGAACTTTTCTGGAGGATTTGTAGGAACAGTGCTCGGACCACATGACTGAGAAGATGGCCAGTTCAAGATAGTTTGGAGTTCTGCCCATTCTTTGGATGATGTCTTCAAACTCATTTGTTGAAAGACCGAATTCGTGTGCGTCCTTTAATGTCCCTTCTCTCATTTATTTACCTTCCACCAGTCTCTTTGTGTCTCTTGCGATTACAAGCTCTTCATTGGTCGGGATCACATAAACCCTGACTTTTGAATCAGCTGCAGCGATGTCAGTTGGTTCCTTGCAGCGACCGTGGTTTATCTCCATGTTCAGCTTTATGCCAAGGAATTCCAAGTCCTTGAGGGTGTGAAGTCTTGTCGTTTCAGAGTTTTCGCCGATACCTGCAGTGAAGACGATTGCGTCAACTCCACCCATTACGGCAGCGTAAGAGCCGATGTACTTCTTCAGTCTTCTGCAGAACATGTTGAAAGCCAGCGTTGCCTTTTCATCGCCCTTTGCCATGTGGTCTTCAACATCCCTTGAGTCGTTGAAGCCGCAGATTCCGAGAAGGCCGGACTGCTTGTTGAGAGCCTTGTCAACAGCCTTGATATCCATCTTGAGGGTATCCATGAAGTAGATCGGGAGCTGGGGATCGAGATCACCGCAACGGGTTCCCATAACAAGCCCTTCAAGCGGAGTCATGCCCATCGAGGTATCAACTGACTTGCCATTCTTGATGGCAGCGATTGAACAGCCGTTTCCAAGGTGGCAGGTGATGATCTTGCATTGGTCATAGGGTTTGCCAAGCATTTCGGCGGCTTTGTGGGAAACGTAGAGGTGTGAGGTGCCATGGAAACCATAACGTCTGATCCTGTATTTTTCATAGAATTCGTATGGTATTGCATAGAGGAATGCTTCTTTTTCCATCGTTTGATGGAATGCAGTGTCAAAAACACCGCACTGCTTGACATTTGGAAGAACTCTTCTGAAGGCTTCAATTCCGGCGAGGTTTGGTGGGTTGTGAAGGGGTGCAAGTGGAATGCATTCTGTCATTTTGTCGACAACTTCCTGCGTGATAATCTGTGAACCGGAGAATGTTTCGGCACCATGAACAACCCTGTGTCCGACCGCTCCGATTTCATGGACATCAGCGAGCACTCCCTTTGTCGGATCGGTGATGTTTTCAAGGATCAGCTTGATACCGGTGTCGTAGTCCGGGATCGGGAGGGTTTTCTGAAACTTCTGGTCACCCTTCTTGTGGTTGACGATGCCGTCATGGGTGCCGACGCGTTCAAGAAGACCTGAGCAAAGCTCGGTTTCTGATTCCATGTCGTAGAGCTTGTACTTGATGGATGATGAACCGCAATTGATGACGAGAACTTTCAATGCAACCTCCTGGTTTTTCAATTGTCGTAAAGTATAGATTTGGATTGAATTATATTCAAGTCAGCGATTTTTTGTTTTTCCATACCAGATCAGGGGCGACTCTTCCCATAACTTGTGCAAAAGCAAACAGAACTCCGCCAAGAACCAGGTCTTTGGCAAGATATGGGAGCATCGTGAGGGTGGCTGCGGTTATTGCCAAAGGTTTTGAGGAATTGAGTATCATCCAAAAGTACGGGATACCGATGACATAGCAGGAGAGCACAGCAAGAACGATTGCAAGAATCCTTCTTGGCCAGGAATCTGACCACAGAACTCCAGTTATGAAGGCAGAAAGTATGAAACCGATAAGGAAACCAAAGGTTGGCTGGAAGATGTATGAAAGACCACCGCCACTAGTGAAAACCGGAATGCCAACCAAGCCCAGGACAAGATAGACGCCCATTGCAATGGCACCATACACCGAACCAAGAAAGATGCCAGAAGCCACAGCGACAAAAAGCTGAAAAGTAATTGCCGGCAGCGGTGGAATGGGTATCCTTATCCATGCGCTTATTATCATGAGTGCTGTAAAAATCGACATCATAACCAGTATCTTTACGTTCTTTGTCATAGTCCTAGCACCTTTGCAAAGATTGGATTTGAAACGTATATCTTCGACGGGTGTATTCTGTACCTTTTACCGTCAAATTCAAGCCCCCCGTCTTTCACCATGTTATCGAACAATTGCTTTAATGACTGAAATCTCTCATCGTATTCAATGCCTTCCTTAAGCAATCTGAGTCTGAGCATTGCTTCTTCCCTGAGCTTCAAGGACTGGTCAAGGCACTCCTCAAACAAAACCTGCCCTGTTGGGTTTCCAATATATTTTTTGAGATCAGGTTTGTTTTTGAATCTTACTCCCTCAAGGTGTGATGAGGCGTTTGGGCCAAGCCCAAGATAATCTTCGCAATGCCAGTAAATTTTGTTGTGAAGGCATTCATGACCAGTTTTTGCGAAATTGGAGATTTCATAATGAACAAAGCCTGCCTCTTCAAGCTTCGATTTTGTTTTGCAGAAAAGCTCGGTTTGGGAATCGTCGTCAGGAATCGTTGGGGGCGGATTCATGCCCATCGGAGTGTCGTCCTCAAGCTGGAGACCATAGGCTGAAATGTGATTCAGTCCAAGATTAATCAATATTCTCATAGTCTCTGACAATGATTCCCAATTTTGCCCCGGAAGACCAATCATCACATCGGCAGATACTGATTTGAATCCAGTGTTCAGTGCGTTTTCCAGGCACGCAAGAGCTGTTCTCCTGTCATGAATCCTTCCGCAAGCTTTGAGTTCTTCATCGTTTAAAGATTGGACGCCGATCGAAATTCTGTTTATTCCAGCATTTTTAAGGGAGAGCAAAAAATTTTTGTCTGCCGATTCAGGGTTCATCTCAACCGTCGTCTCAATTGGGTTCAAACTGAAAATGTTTTTTAAACCTTCATACAGCCTTGAAAAGTTATCTGATCCAAGCAAACTCGGTGTACCACCACCAAAAAATACTGTATCGAATCGCAAGTGCTCGTATTTTTCAGCTTCTGTCAGTACTGCGTCGATATAATCCCCAATCAGATTTTCACAGTTGGGAAGCGAATAAAAGTCACAGTACAGGCACTTTCTTTTGCAAAAAGGGATATGAACGTAAAGACCGGTCAATCTTCCTCGATGTCGTCCACGCCCATGATCTTGAGGAAAGCATCCTGAGGAATTTCGACAGCGCCAATCATCTTCATGCGCTTTTTGCCTTCCTTCTGCTTTTCAAGCAGTTTTTTCTTTCTGGTTACGTCACCGCCATAGCATTTTGCCAGAACGTCTTTCCTGAATGCGGCGATATCCTCTCTGGCTATGATCTTGCCGTTGATTGAGGCTTGGAGCGGAATCTTGAAGTTCTGCCTTGGAATGACCTTTCTGAGTCTGTAAATCAGGTCGCGACCCTTTGGAACCGCAGTATCCTCGTGGGAGATGAACGAGAGCGCATCCACCGCTTCGCCGTTGACCAGAACGTCAACTTTCGTGAGGTTTCCTCGCTTGTAGCCGATGAGTTCGTAATCCATGCTTGCATAGCCACGACTGTATGTTTTGAGCTTGTCGTAGAAGTCGGTAATGATTTCTCCTAGTGGAAATTCGTAATAAAGCACTGTCCTTCGCTGGTCTGGATACTCCATCGAAAGGAGCACGCCTCGCTTTGCCTTTGCCAAGTCCATGATCGGCCCGATGTGCTCGTTTGGCACGATTATTTCGGTTTTGACGTAAGGTTCTTCGATGTGGTCAATCTCGTTTGGCGAAGGGAACTGGGATGGGTTTTCGATGAGTTCAACAGCGCCTTTTGTTGTAACGACCTTGTATGAAACCGAGGGCAGTGTGGCGACAATGTCCTGTTCCCATTCACGCCTTAACCGTTCGATTGTGATCTCCATGTGAAGCATCCCCAGGAAGCCGACACGGAAACCTTGTCCCAAGGCTGCAGAACTCTCTTTTTCATAGGAAATAGAGGAGTCATTGAGTTTGAATTTTTCAAGAACGTCCCTCAGTTTCTCGTAGTCAACGGAATTGATCGGGTAAAACCCGCAGAAAACCATCGATAATGCACGCTTGAAACCAGGGATAGCCTCAGTGCCGGGACATTCAGGAGAAACGATGGTGTCACCTACCTGGACATCGGCAACATCCCTGATGATGGCTGAAACATAGCCTACATCGCCATCGTGAAGTTCTTCGCATTTTTGAAGCCTGAGGCTGAAATATCCAACTTCTTCAACCTGAAAGACTTTGCCGGTCGATTTGATCTGAATCTTGTCACCGGGTTTGATTGAACCTGAAAAAACCCTCAGGTGGGGGATGACGCCTTTGTAGTAATCATAGTGAGAGTCAAAAATCAAGCACTGAAGAGGATCGTCGTCGTTGTGCTCAGGAGGCGGGATACGGTGGACGATGGCCTCAAGGAGCTCGTGAACACCTGTTCCGTCCTTTGCTGAAACCAGCAGCATGTCATCGCTGGAAATACCGATCATTTCTTCAAGCTGAAGCTTGCAGTCGTCAATTCTTGAGTTTGGAAGGTCGATCTTGTTGACGACCGGAATGATGGTCAAATTTGCATCGATAGCCAGAAATGCGTTAGCAATCGTTTGCGCCTCAACACCCTGTGTGGCATCGATTAGCAAAACTGCACCTTCGCACGCTTTCAACGATCTCGAAACTTCGTAGTTGAAATCAACATGACCCGGAGTGTCGATGAGGTTGAGGATGTATTCATTTCCATCATCAGCCTTGTAGGGAATCCTGACAGGCGACGCCTTGATGGTGATTCCACGCTCTTTTTCAAGATCCATCGAGTCTAGTATCTGCTCGTTTCCCTTTGTATGGACAACATCGTTCATCTCAAGGATACGGTCGGCAAGCGTCGACTTTCCGTGGTCTATGTGGGCTATGATGCAAAAATTTCTGATATTCTTCACAAATTGTAATTTTACCTCAAACCGCTTTTCAATCAACAAATTTGGATTTATCCGGCATCCTTGAGCTGGTATGTTGAAGGAAACATCTTTGTGACAAATTCTTTTTGCAAATACTTGACAACAGGGATAACTATTAATATACACTGCGCTTGACCATGACAAAGAAACTGATTTTGACCGAAAAGCCGTCAGTGGCGGCAGACATTGCTGAAGCACTCGGCGGTTTTACCAAGACGAAAGAGCATTACGAGAGCGACTCGGCATACATCACCTGGGCAGTCGGCCACCTAGTTACACTTGCCGAACCGGAAGATTACGACAAAGCCTACAAATATTGGACTTTACAATCACTGCCGATAATCCCGTCAAAATTCGACCTCAAGCCGATTGAAAAAACCGAAGCAAGACTGAAGCACATCAAGGAACTTCTCGCAAAAAAGGGTGTTGACCAGATCATCAACGCGTGCGACGCCGGACGCGAGGGAGAGCTTATTTTCAGATACATAACCGATTTTCTGGAAGCAGGCGATGTTCCGGCACAGAGGCTCTGGCTTCAGTCAATGACAAGAAAAGCCATTGCTGAAGGTTTCAAGCATCTCCGCCCGGGTACTGAGCTTGAGAATCTGGCGCAGGCTGCAAGATGCAGGTCTCAGGCCGACTGGCTCATAGGCATCAATTCCACAAGAGCTTTCACAAGACGTATGGGCACACTGCTCTCGATCGGTCGTGTGCAGACTCCAACGCTTTCAATCCTTGTAGAACGTGAAAAGATCATCACATCGTTTGTGCCGGTAACCTACTTTGAAGTTTTCGCAACATTCAAGGCAAGCTCTGGCAAGTACGACGGAAAGTGGTTCATCGAAACCCCCAAAAACGGCAAAGCCTCGCTTCTGGACTCAAAGGAACTCATGGCTTTCGGAGATTCAATGGGGATTGTTTCAAAGTCGGCCGTAAAGTTTGAGAAAGAGATCAAAAAAGGCGACAGGCTCGAAAAACTCACCGATCGTGAAGCTGCCCAGATGATCATTGACGCTGTCGACGGAAAAGAAGGAAAGGTCACCCAGGAAGAGATCAAGCTCACAAAAGAATCTCCCGGACTCCTCTTCGATCTCAACGAGCTACAGAGACAGGCCAACAAGCGTTTTGGTTTCTCGGCTTCAACGACGCTCAACATCGCCCAGGCTCTGTACGAGGAGAAGAAGCTTATCACCTACCCAAGATCAGACAGCAAGTATCTGCCAGATGATTACACAACAGTGGTTCCATCGATTTTCAGGGAGCTTTCGAATTCCGAGTACAAAAACGCAGTCAGGCCACTGCTCCAGAAGACCATAGATCACAAGAAGAGAATCTTTGACACTTCAAAGGTCTCCGACCACTTCGCAATTATTCCAACCGAAAAATCACCGGATGGTGTCGAGCTCACGCCAGCACAGGCAAAAGTTTACGACCTCATCGTAAAGCGTTTCCTTGCAGCATTCTATCCCGACGCAATCTGGGAAGAAACGCACAGGATTACAACGGTTGAGGGCTACACGTTCAGAACCGATTCCAAATCTCTCAAGGAACTTGGTTTTTACGAGGTTTATGGACGTGAAGTTGAAGACGATGCCAAACTGCCGGCTGTAAAAGAAGGCGAAACAGTAAAGACAATCGACACTGACATATCGGAAAAGCAAACCCAGCCGCCACCGAGATACAACGACGCTACCTTGCTTTCGGCAATGGAAGGCGCTGGAAAGCTGATCGATGACGAAGAACTCCGCGAGGCCATGAAGCAAAAAGGTCTTGGAACACCTGCCACAAGGGCATCAATCATCGAAAGACTCATTGACGTCGGCTATGTTGACAGGGTTCAGAGGGAACTGATACCAACCGGAAAAGGCATTGCCCTTTATGACACGCTCATCAACTTCCCGCTTCCGGAGCTTTGTTCACCTGAAATGACCGGTGAATGGGAGTACAAACTGACAAGGATTGAACAGGGAAATCTTGCATCAGACACGTTCATGACCTCGATCGAAGACTTCACAAAGGAACTTGTCAATAAAGTCAAGACTGGCAAAGCTTCAGGTGATTTCAGCACAGAAAACGCTGAGGTCATAGGCAAATGCCCGTTGTGTGGCGGAGACGTTATCGAAAATTTCAAAGCTTTCTCCTGTGAACACTACAAACCGAAAAAAACATCCAAAAAGAAAACCGAAGATGAAACCGGCTGCACGTTCGCAATCTGGAAAACAATTGCCGGAAAGTTCATCACAAAAGAGATAGCCGTAGAGCTGCTTGAGAACAAAAAGTCGGGCCCGCACAGGGGTTTCAGGAGCAGATACGGCAAACCTTTCGGCGCCACTCTCAACCTTGAGTCGGATGGATCAATAAAATTTGAATTCGAAAACACAAAAGGCGCAAAGGAAGAGGACTCGGAATCAGCTCCACAGGCTGATCCTGTGCCAGTTGCCAAATGTCCGGTTTGTGACGGAACGGTCATGGACATAGGCTCCAATTACAGATGCACCAATTACAAAAAGACTTGCAATTTGAACATCGGTAAGGTAATTTTAGGTAAGGAAATCACGCCTGATCTTCTGTCGCAACTGCTCGAGGATAAGAAAACCGAGAAGATAACCGGTTTCATCAGCAGGAAAGGTAGACCCTTCTCTGCTTTCCTCGTAATGGACGACAAGGGCAAAGTGGGGTTCGAGTTTGAAAACAACGGTGAAAAAGGCGCAAGAAAGACTTCAAGGCCTGCTGCAAAGACTGCCAGGAGGAGCAAGAAGAGCTCTTAACGTTTTCTGGGCATTGTTTCGAATCGGCTTCCTGGCCGGTCTGCTCGGGGTCACCGTTATTCTGATACTCGTTTACCGCATCTCCATCGAGGTGGAGAGTGAACTTCCGGCATACCTTGCCAAACAGCAGGTTCCGCCGGTTGCATCCGAAATCCTCGACAGGGACGGCCAGCTCATCGGTTCTGTCTATTTCAACGAAAGATATTACGTCCCTATAAAAGACATCTCGCAGGAGATGAGGAATTCGCTCGTTGCTTCAGAAGATGAACGCTTCTACCTTCACAGGGGCTTTGACATCAGGAGCATCATCAGGGCGTTCGTAACAAATATTCTTTCAGGCGGAACAGCCCAGGGTGGTTCAACCATAACCCAGCAGGTGGCAAGATCCGATCTTTTCATGGGAATGTCTGAACAGACCGTTGAAAGAAAAATAAGAGAGATTGTTTTGGCGTATTATCTCGAAAAAAAATACTCAAAGGACGAAATCCTGGAGTTCTACCTTAACGACGTTTACTTTGGCAACCTGAACTACGGGGTAGAGGCTGCTGCAAGAAACTATTTCGGGAAGCACGCAAAGGATTTGAATTATCCAGAATCCGCCATGCTTGCGGGGCTTCTGCCAAAACCAGACTACTACAACCCGCAAAGCGACATTCAAATGTCCATGTCCCAGCAAAAGGCTGCCCTGGTCAAGCTTGCCAAAAACGGATACATCTCTCAGGAAGATATTGCTAAATACAATGTTATGCCCGAAATAAAAAAGGACGACAAGCTCGATTACAAGGAAAGATCATTATTCTATTTCAGGGACTACGTTGTGAAGGAAATGAAAAATCGCTTCACTCCAAAGGAACTTGCCGAGGGCGGATTCAAAATCTATACAACCATCTACAGAGACTATCAGATGCACGCTGCCGAGGCCATAAAGGAAGTATTTGACAAGGCCATCCAGAAGAAGCAGTTCTCAAATACAGTCAAGGATGAACATGGTGTCTTCCAGCCACAGGGTTGCTCAGTTGTCATGGAACCAAGAACCGGCTACATTCTGGCAATGGTTGGCGGAAGAGACTATTCAAACACTCAGTTCAACAGGGCAGACAGACCAAACATCAGACACCCCGGCTCATCGTTCAAAGTCTATGATTATTGCACCGCACTAGAAACAATGTCTGTTACAGGCGGATCAATGCTGACATCAGAACCATTCAGCTATATGGGGTGGACTCCGGGTGAATGGGGAGATATGTATTTTGGCAAACTTTTAGTTCGTGGCGCACTCGAAAATTCATCAAACATCTGTGCCCTTAAAACAGCCTTAAGGGCTGGTCTCAAGAGGGTGTCATACTTTGCTGCGAAGATAGGTCTTAAAACCGATATTCCTGATTATCCCTCAATAACCGTCGGATCAATCGACGTCACAGCTTTGGACATGTGCACAGGCTACAACACAGTTGCAGCACAGGGAATAAGGCACGATCCAGTCCCGATTCTTAGCATCAGAAACAAGGATGGCGATGAAATCTGGAGCTACAAAGACAGGTCTTTCAGGGCAATATCGGAACAAACTGCATTCATCATAACCTCAGTCTTCAGAACTGTCATCAAGGCTCAGTCGTACACGGACTTCCACCTTGAAGCGGCTGCAAAATCTGGCACATCGACCGACGCTCTATCAGGTTGGTACTGCACGTTCACTCCCGAAATAACCATTGTTTCTTACGTCGGAAAAGACTCAAGGAACGTAAAAAATGCCGTCTTCTCGACTACCTGGGGCTCAGAGTTTGCAGCCCCGATCAATTCTAAATTCCTTGACAAATGCCTTGCCGACAAGAAGCACCCCCTCAAAAAGGTCAACTTCCCGCCAGCCCCAAAAGATGTCTTCTCGTATCCCGTATGCAAGATTTCGGGCTTGAGAGCTACTGAAGATTGCCCCCTTGAACCAATCAAAGATGCCAAGGATGAACGGGCGAAACAGGGGGTTGTCTGGGAATGGTTCAGAAAAGGCACAGAGCCTACCCACCCATGCCCGATTCATTTCCAGGATCGACACGATTACATGGTATACGTTGAAAAGGATGCCAAAGAAAATGAAGTACTCTACAAACCTGTACCATCTTGCCCACAACAGAGCAGGAGACTGCCAAAAGCAATTTACGATGCCCTTCCAGTCAAGGAATGCGGGGAAAACTTCGAGATTTCGTGGCTCGACCCAGCAACAGGGCAGCCACTCGCGTTTGACGAACAGAACAAACCTGTCTTCAAAGTAGGTCAGGAAGTGATGATGCAACTCTCGCTCAAGCCTGAACTCCTGCAATCAAACATCGAAGAGATTGAATTCTACTGGAACGAAAGACGAGTGAAGCTCTGGCAGAATGGTGCAGTTGACTATGACAGCCCGGATCAGGCAATTACCGATCTCACGCAACCTCTCAAGGTTCAGTTTGCTGCTTCCGGCAATCCAGGGTCTTTTGTCAAACTTGAAATCATTTTCAGAGGTGCTAAAAACTTCTATTCAAAGCGCGACCTTGAAGTGGAGTTGACCCCATAAGATGAACGCATTCCCTGGCTGGCGGAAGAAGAAAAACCGGATATGGAAACTCCTTCTCTTTGCCGTTCTCCTTCTCGCACTCGGAACAGTTGCCACAGCTACAGTTGTTTCAACCTCCATCAAGGGTTTCAATGTCGACCAGCTGAAAAAGCTTCTGGTTGAAACACCGAAAGACAAGGCAAGAGAAACAATCAAGATTTTTGATTCCGGCGACAACCTGATTTCTGAATTTGATTCAGGCGAAAACCGTGAATATGTTCCTCTGAAAAACATCAAAAAGCTAACACAGGATTCATTTATTTGTGCAGAAGATGAAAGATTCTATCTTCATAAGGGTTATGACATAAGATCAATCCTGAGGGCGTTCTACAGAAACCTGATCTCCGGTGAAATGTCGGAGGGCGGTTCGACAATCACCCAGCAGCTGGCAAGAAACGTCTATCTCAATTCGTTTGAAAAGACAGCTTCTCGAAAGATCAAGGAAATCCTGCTTTCAATCGAGATTGAGAAAACCTTCACAAAAAAAGAAATCCTTGAGTTCTACCTCAATCAGGTTTATTTCGGTTCAGGCGCTTACGGCATTGAGTCAGCATCAAAAAAATATTTCGGAAAATCCGCAAGCAAGCTCGACCTTGCAGAATCAACTATGCTTGCAGGAATACTCACATCTCCCTCAACCATAAATCCATATTCCGACCTTGCCAAAGCAAGAGCCGCCCAGCACTCAGTACTGGTCAAAATGGTTGACAACGGCTACATTCTTCATTGGCAGATGGATCAGGCGTATTCAAAAAACCTCGTTTTCAAGCCATTTGCCGTGAAAAACGAAGCCACATCAATAAACTATTTCATCGATTACGTTAAAGACGAGATCGCGCTCACGGTTGGCCAAAATGTCTACCTGAAAGGTGGGCTCAACGTCACAACCACCGTTGATGTGAAAACGCAGGAAGCTGCACAGGAAGCCGTCAATGTTGTGCTCGACAAAGCTGAAAAAAACGGCGATTTCGGCAAAGTTATTGTTGATCAGTTCGGAGCAAAACAGCCACAGGCTGCACTGGTTGCAATTGACGTCAAAACAGGCTGGATCAGGGCGATGGTTGGTGGAAGGGATTACAAAACCACCCAGTACAACCGCACTCTCTCACTCAGGGCGCCTGGTTCGACTTTCAAAGTGTTCGTATATTCAACTGCATTCGAAATGGGCAGGCTCTCCCCGTTCAGCCTCATTAGATCGAGTCCAATTTCCTATGGTGGTTGGAACCCGACCGAATGGTTCAGAGGATACTTCGGCACGGTTTCAGTTCAGTATGCCATTCAGGAGTCAAGCAACATCTGTGCGATCAGGGCACTGCTTGATGTGGGTATGAAAAATGTTGCCCAGAAGGCCAAAGAAATGGCTGGAGTCGGCGAAATTCCTTCGCTTGGCGACAGAGATATTCTGGCTGTCCCTTCCATGGCTCTTGGAACCGTCGAAATGAGACCGATTGAAATGGCAAGCGCCGGCCAAACCATAGCAAATCTCGGGAAACACAAACGCCCGGTTTCAATTCTCAAAATCGTGAACAGAAAAACAGATTCCGTCATCTACAACCCTGATGAATCTGAAGGTGCGACGAAACAGGTTCTCTCAGAAACAACATCCTATGATATGATCTCCTGCCTAAAACGAGTTGTTTTGTACGGAACCGGCAAGAATGCCAACGTTCCGGGCATCCCTTGCGCCGGAAAAACAGGGACCACCACCAACTTCAGGGATGGCTGGTTTCTTGGCTTCACACCAAAAATCTCAGCATCCGTTTATGTCGGTGCAGACTCGCTGGATACTGATCTTTCATTTGTACAGAACTACGGCTCGACATATTCGGCAGTAATTTGGAGAGAGTTCATAAAGAGAGTGCCACACAATGGCGTAAAAGATTGGGTCGAACCTGATCCAGGCTCATGGATGTCAGTCCAGGTCTGCTCTGAAACGGGCTTGCTGCCAAACAAGACATGCAGCACCATTTCGAGGTTGTGCAGGAAAGGCTATGCCCCAACAGGTATCTGTACGGTCAACCACGAACAATGGGTCGATGTCACAATCTGCAAGGACACAGGAAAGATAGCAAACATCGACTTCTGCCCCCATCAGGCGATCGTCAGGTACAAGCTCTCGGACAAGCCCACCCAGTATTGCCAGCTGCATTTGAAGAAACCTGAAAAACCAATCACAAAAACCGATGAGACAAAACCAGCAAAAAAACCGGACGACACAAAAAAAACCGAAACTGGCAGCAACCAGACAAAAGAACCTGATCCAAAACAACCGGACAACAAGCAACCAACTCAGAATCCAAAACCGGATCCAAAGCCAAAACCAGACCCCAAGCCCACTCCGAAACCAAATCCCGAGCCCAAACCCAATCCTGAACCACAACCAGAACCTGAGCCAGAGCCAGAGCCTGAACCACAACCAGAACCTCCACCTGAAGAGTACAAGTATTTTATAATTGATGGCCCTGCAAGCGCGAGAGTTGGCGAAACGGTAAGCTTTGCTTTCAGACAAAATTACGCTAATGCTGCGAGGGTTGAGATGTACGTCAACAGCGTCTTTGTTGGTGGCGGATATCCGGATGGATCAATTTACTGGAAACCAGGCAGTGCAACAACCTATTCAATCACTTTCTACCTCAGGGATTCAGCAGGAACCATTCTGGATTCACGAACGATCCAGTTCACGGTGTTCCCTTGAGCGGTTTTTTTATTGCCCTCGAAGGAATCGACGGCACCGGCAAAAGCACACAAGCCAAACTTCTGGCTGCAAACCTGTCAAAATTGAATCGTGAAGTTCTTTTGACATTTGAGCCAGGCGACAACCCTAAAGGATCAAAAATCAGGGAGCTTTTGATGTCAGGGCTGGATGATCCAGTTGCTGAAGCACTCGTGTTTGCAGCCGATCGGTCTTTGCATGTCAAAACCGTTGTCAAACCTGCGATGGATTCAGGCAAAGTAGTTATCTGTGACAGGTTTTTGCTCTCATCCATTGCTTACCAGTCCTACGGGAAAGGGCTTGACCTTGAATGGGTGAAGCTCATCAACGAGAAATCGGTCGAGGGCATTTTACCTGATATAACGATTTTACTGGATGCTCCCCCAAGTGTCGGTCTGAAGCGTGCAAAATGCGACAACCATTTTGAAAACGAAGCTTTGCTTGAGAAGGTGAGAAATGGTTTCTTACTGGAAGCAAAAAAGAAACCTGATAAAATAATCGTTGTAGACTCAAATTCGAGCGTTGATGCAATTGAACAGGAAATTCTTTCAATAGTCACACGCACAATGGAGGTATAAATGAAACTCATATTTGGTATTGTTCAGCAGGAAGATTCTACCGATGTTACATCCGAACTTCTCCAGAACGGTTACAAGATAACAAAATTCAAAGGCATGGGCGGTTTCCTCGAAGAGGGCAACCTTATCCTCATGATGGGCGTTGAAGATGCCCATGTCACAAAGGTTCTCTCAATTTTCAAAAAGTGCTGCAAATCCAGAGACAGGTACATCAATGCACTCCCATTCGTCCCAATGGAAGGCATGCCGCCACTCTCGTTTCCGGTAAAAGTCACGGTCGGCGGAGCTAAGCTATTCATCCTTCCAATCGAGGAGTTCCACATTCTCTGATGGGTCTCCTTGAGATCGGCCTTTCAAATGGGTTTGCGGTAAAAACCAGCTCCCATATTAAGTTTGGCCGGATAAGTTCCTCTTATGTCATTGTCGGAACTCAGGACAGGCTTCCGCTTGAGTTTGCAAAGTCATTTGCAAAAGCACTCAATTGTCTGAAGATGCCCGGCGACTTCTGCGACTCATGCCAAAACTGCAACATGATAAATGCCGGAACCCATCCTGATTTTTCAATCTATACACCCGAAACATCAAGATTTGGCATCGGCCTTGTGAGGAAGATTCAGGAAAACTCCTACCAGAGCAATTACAGCGCAAGATTCAGGGTCAACATCCTGGCAAATGCTGACACGATGACTGTTGAAGCCCAAAACGCACTTCTTAAGATGCTTGAAGAAGGACGCAAGGGGTGCACAAACCTGCTCCTGGCAGCATCGACCGACACCCTCCTGCCAACGATTCTGAGCCGTTCGATTCTCCTCAAGATTCCACCGCTTTCGATTGAAAAAACAACTGAAATCCTTGAGCAGTCAGGTTTGACTCATTCGCAATCAGAAACCGAAACGGAAGCAAGCGCCGGTGAAATAAGGACTTCCATCTGGGTCATGAAAAATCCTCAACTTGCCGAGAAAATCGCACAGATTATGACAAAACCGGGTCAAATAGACCCGCTTTCAGTGCTTGATGCACTCAATGACGAAACACAGCTTGATGAAATTGTAAGATTTATGAACGAACTGCTGCACAGGGCTGGCCTTGAACTTTCAGGCATAAGGCAAACAAGCCCTGTTTTCGGCGACTCTACAGGCAAACTCGCCTTGATGGGCGCCGGGAGAATTGAAAAACTGCGGAAAACCGTGGATGAGATAGAGAGATTATGGAAGACACAAATAAGGAAGCAACAGCTGTTGCAAACGAAACTGCTTTCTCAGCTGACATAGTTGCCATAAAATTCAGGGGCAGCAATAAACCCTCATTTTTCAGGCGTGGTAACCTCAAGGTCAAACAGGGTGAAGCTGTTGTTGCCCAGACCGAAAAAGGCCTGCATTTGGGATTTGTCACATTCTGCCCAAAAATGCCGACTGAAACAGACAAACTCGGAACACTCCTGAGAGCTGCCACAAAAGAAGACATAAAAATTGCAGATGAGAACGAAATCCTTGCCAAATCGACACTCATCGAGGCTCAGGACTTGGCCAAGAATCTGAAGCTGCAGATGCAGTTTCTCGTATGCTCCTACAGCCTGGACAAAAAGACAGTGACTTTGTTTTTCATGGCTGAAGGACGCGTGGACTTCAGGGAGCTGGTAAGAGAGCTTGCCAGGAAAGCACATGCAAGGGTTGAGCTTTGGCAGATAGGCCAGCGTGACGAAACCAGGCTTTTCGGCTCAATCGGCCCATGCAACCGCGAATACTGCTGTTCAACCTTCTTCAATTCAAGAGAATCTGTAACCGTCAAAGACGCAAAAATCCAGCGACTGGACATCAACCCTCAAAAAATTACCGGAATGTGCGGCAAACTCATGTGTTGTCTCAAATACGAGGTCGAAACCTACAAGGAGATGACAAAAGACATGCCGGAGGACAACGAAACCGTGCTTTACAAAGAAGAAACGGTCAAAGTCCAAAACATAAACCCGTTCACAAAGATGGTCACGATCTACCTTCCTGACAGGACGGTCATAAACGTCCCGATTTCAGACATCAAGCGAAATTATGATGGCAACTGGATTCCTTGCGAAGGATCAGAAGAAAAGATGTCCGAGCAGAAAGCAAAGCGAGCCAGGGAAGCCCAGGAAGCAGCGCTGAGAGCTGCCCAAAACAAGAAGAAAAAGAAAAGCTTCCATCAACATCACGGGCAGAATCAGGGTAAACCGGAAAATCAGGGCTGATCAGATTTTTTGATTTTCGCAAGTGGCATCACTCCGCCTTTTGTGTGAATGCCTGGTTTTACTAGAATTTCGTAACCAGTGCCCCAGAGGAACAGGTCGACTTGCGAACCACGCTTGATGAAGCTGACTTTTTGACCTTGCCTGATTGAATCGCCGGTTTTTACGAAACAGTCAATCTTGTTTACAACGATGTCTGCGATCTCAACCATTGCCAACTTGCATGCTCCGTCAATGAAGATCGTATTTCGCTCGTTTTCAAGCTGGTATTTGGCACCGAGGAGATTGACAGCCCTTTGAAGCCAGCAAAACTGGATGTACTCCCACATGTCAACCATCGGGAGGTTGAGTTTTGCGTTGGAATAAACGATGTTTGACACCTTTCCTTCAATTGGCGCATAGTTGAAATGAACATCAAAAGGAGACATGTAGATTCCAATCAAAATGCCTGTCGTTGGCGCATCGGTTTTTGAAATCTCTGTAACTTTTATTTTTTTACCCAGCTTCTCAGCAAAAACTTCTCCACCACTGATTTCCTTGATGTACATGATTCGGCCGTCACACGGGGCGATAACCAGATTTGGATCGTTTGGGGCAACTCTCTTTGGATCCCTGAAGAAAAGGATGTTTCTCTTCCAGTGGAAATAGAACCAGACCAGTCCGGCAAAACCTGCGCATCCAAGCAGAATCCAAAGAATTATCAAGATTTCCTCCTGTGGGTGAGAGTGTAGATAAGCCAGACGATGCCTCCAAAAACGAATGTGCCAAAAAACCAGAGCACTATCTGGACAACGATTGTGATTGTGAATCCTACAAGACCGAACAGGCCACCTATAATTTTTGCGAGAATGGCTTCAATCATCTACTTCTCCTTGAGCCATTTATACGTTATGTATGGGAATTTTGGAAGATAGTAGCCAAGAAAGCCACCTGCTGGCTGAAGAAACTTCTTTGTGAAAGCCGATCTTGCCGGCGGTGTGTAGTCACATCCGCGATACAGCCTGTCCAAGTGTTTGTATGCGCCTTCCAAACCCTTTTTTTGGTAGATGTTCCAGGTTGCATCTGCTTGGGTGATCGTGAAAAGCTCATGCGGAAGATCAGTCATCTGGGACAGTTCTTTCCAAAGCTGTTCGGTGTCCTCATCAAGGCCGTTTTTTATGACGTTTGCCCTGATTCTGGCATATTGCTCAAGGTTCAAGGGGAAGTGATTCTTGAGGCTGCAAATGGCCACAACGCAGTCGAGCAGAAATCTTATCCTGCTTGTGCACGGAACAGGATCGAGGGCACGAAGTTCAATCGTGCCCAGTCTCTTGCTTATAATAATGTCCTGGAATCTGATATACCTGTCGCCAGTAAGCGCTCCGGTGGCATAACCGACTGCACACCTGTAAGACTGTCCCCAGCGTTCAAGGTTTCGCATCGGTGAATTGGCGCAAAGCAACATCAGGAGCGGCATGAAATGGGCGAGGTTGTCGTACGCCCTTTCAATGTCTTCCGTACCACCAACGTGAACCTGAAGCGCAGCAACGTTTGTCGGAGTGTCGATCTGGAGTAGATGGCCACAGGCGACAACGTATCCTTCGGTTACCTTCAAAAGCTCCTGCCTGAGTCTTCGCAGCTCTGAAACGGCATGTTCAGGACTCACACAGATGTCAGTGGCAATTTCCACAGCGCTCATCATGCCAAACTTCAAATCATTGCCCCTGGCAAAGTTTGAAGCTGTCAAGCTATAGTTTCTCGCCGGATTTTGCCACATGAATTTTGCAAGATACCAAAGCGATCTGGTTGTCGGTAGAAGAGGCTCAGTTACAAAAACCTCTTCTTCAATACCTAGTGTTATCAACTTTTTTCAAGCCACCTTTCGAAAGCGGTGAACAACGGGAGGGTTATCCCACCGGACACCACACCCTGAATGAGATTGAACGGAACTGAAGTTCCATAGACAAAAGCCTGTGCAGCAGCTGCATTTGGAAAGAAATTGCCCCACCAGAATTTCAAAACCACGAAATTTGTTGGAATCATGATGGCTGTCCTCACAAGCACTCCGGCAACGATTCCGACAATCAGCCACATCCATTTGCTTGATTTCTCCCTGAACGGTCTGAAAATCAGCGATGAGACAACAACCATGGAACCAACGGCAATGAAGTTCATGACATGGCCAATTGGTTCGGGTTCAAAGAAGAAGTAGTGAAGAATAACCTTCACTGCAACAATGAGCAATCCCACAAGCGGGCCAAAAATCAAACCGCCAAGAATACAGAAAAACTCAGACAGGTCGAATTTAAGCGGAGCCAGCATCGGAACGGTGAACTGGATGGCAAATCCGATGAACGCGAATGCCATCAACAAGGATATGAACACAAGATTCTTCGTCGTTTTCGTCATTACTTTTCCTTTCCGCCATTCGGGAACACATGCGGAAGGACAACCTTCTTCCATCCGGACTTTAACCGTCGGCCCCTGATTTTCGCAGGGTCTGCAAGCTCATGCTCGCTCGTGGGCTTTCACCACCGATCGGGAATTTCACCCTACCCCGAAGGCAAGTCCGATGTTAGCTTAAATTATCGGAAAAATCAAGCATGAACAGCTTTGAAACAAGCGTCTGGTCATCAAGCAGTTTTGGACTTCCGGTCTGCACCACCTGACCACACCCAAGCATGACCACCATGTCGCAATACTTTCTGGCAAGCTCGATTTCGTGAATGATGGCAAGCGCGATTGAACCGTCTGCCAGCCTCGATTTTATGTCAGAAAGCATTCTGTGCTTGAAAGCCAGGTCAAGGTGTGAAGTTGGCTCGTCAAGCAGATAGAGCCTTGGGTTTTTGATTGCCGCCTGTGCAAGGGTTGCCCTCTGGTATTGCCCATCCGATATGTGTGATACCGGTCTGGACTGGATTTCTTCAAGATGGAAAATTGAAATTGTATCATCGATTGCTTTTGTATCAGTTTTATCTTGCCCCAAGGCGATGAATTCCCTTACTGTCAGCATTAATCCTGGCTGTTTATAAATCTTTTGTACTGCAACTTTTTTTGCAACATCTTCTGGTTTCAGCTTCAAAAGATCGACGTCATCGAGCAAGATTTGACCTGAGGTTGCATTTGCGATACCGAAAAAAGTTCGGATCAAAGTTGATTTTCCAGAGCCATTCGGCCCGAGGATTCCGCACAGCATTCCGTCAGGGACTGAAAAGCTCACGCCTTTCAAAACCTTCTGTCTGCCATAACCGGATGAGAGATTGATTATTTCAAGCATCGATGCGCCTCTTCAGAAGTAGGTAGATGAAAAACCCGCCACCAACAAGACTCATCGTCACCTGTGCAGGGATTTCCTGATATGGAATGATGACCCGTCCGATCAAATCTGCAAACACAAGCACTGTTCCGCCTAGCAAAATCGATGATGGAATCATCACCTTTGACGTTGAGCCAAAAAAACGTCTGCAGATGTGAGGAATTATCAGGCCGACAAAGCCAAGAATTCCCGATGTCGCAACAGCAGAACCGGTCAGGATTGAGACCAGCAAGAAAAGGAATATTCTGAGTCTTTTGGGGTTTACGCCCAGATATGTCGAGCTTTCGTCACCAAGAAGGTAGGCGTCCACACTTCTTGAAACCAAAGGGAGCAAGACCGTGACAATGGCAAGTGAGATAACCATGACAACAACACCAGTCCAGTTTGATGTTTTCAAACCATTCCAGCTCCAAAACGTTGATTTGTTGAGAATGTCTCTGCCAATCATTATTATAACGTAGTTTATTCCAGCAAAAACGAATGACAGGGCGACTCCCGAGAGAATCAGCGATGACCCGGACGTGCCAGTTCTCGAAGACATAGCCCAGATGGCAACAACACCAACCCAGGCGCCAAGGAATGCTGCAATAGATATGGTCGAAATGCCGGCCAGAGTCAGCGTGAAACCGGCAAGCAATGAAACGTTGACGCCAAACATTGCGCCAGATGCAATTCCTGCGATGTAGGGATCAGCCAGGTCGTTTCTGAAAAGGGTTTGCGACAGGTATCCAGCCAGACCCAGCGCTGCACCTGAAAGAAGCGCCGTCAAAACCTGTGGCAACCTCAAATCGAAGATTACTCTGCTGACCAAAATCGAGTTTGTGCCTTTGAAAACCCAGTTCCAAACGTCAACCGGCCCAAGCCCTGACGATCCAAACAGGATCGCTGCAACCGAAATAACTGCCAGCAACGAAGCCAGCAGCAAAGTCTGATTTTTTTTCAACGCGTTGTATATTCGGAGAGGAGCTTTATTGCATCGATGACCCTTGGCCCGGGTCTGCTCATGACGTCTTCGTTGACTGCGTAGACTCTTCCGTCTTTAACAGCCTTCATTGCATCAAACCCAGGTCTCTTTTTGAAATCATCCACAGCTTTTGTGTTTGAAGTCGGAATGAGCACGATATCTGGATTGAGGGCAAGCAAAGCTTCATTTGTCGTGACAGGATACGAACCTTCCATTGAATCACCGATGTTTGTTGCTCCAACCCACTTGACCATGTCCGAGCCGAATGTGTTTTTTCCGTATGTTGTCGGTGGATCGTTCCATATCTCCACATAAACGGTCTTGCCTGTCGGTTCCTTCTTGTAAAAGTCAAGCTCTTTTTTCAGGTCATCAGTTTTTGAGGGGACATTGCAGATCATGGCGATTCTGTCGATTGTGTCTATTACACCATCAACCGTCAGGGGATCGAATGCTGCGACATTTAGGCCAAGCGATTTCATCTTTTCAATGATTTCAATCGGAATCATCCTGTTTGCGACAACCAAATCCGGCTGCATTTCAAGGATTTTTTCTACAGAAAGGGTCAATGGATCGCCAACAGAAGTTACTTCCTTCACATCAGGCGGATAGTTGCAGTAGTTCGAACGGCCAATGAGTTTGTCTCTCAAGCCGAGATAGCAGATTATTTCGGTGGTATTCGGGGTCAGTGAGACTATTTTCTTTGGTGTGCTTGTAACAGAAATCCTCTGTCCAAGATCGTCAGTGATTGTGATGTCGCCAGCTCCTGATTTTGTCTGGCCTCCACAATCGGCAAGCAGCACGACAACAGCGAAAATTGCAAGCAATCTTTTCATTTTCATCCTCCTCGGGACATATCGTCCGGCCAAGGTCTCCTGGCTTGACAGCTAAGCATTCTGGCCTTCCCGGTTACCCAGTGACCAAAAGCATTGATGCTGCCTACAGTGGCGGGACCGCTTCGGATTCTACCGAAATTCCCTTTTGCCGGCAGAATCAGTTTAAACCTTTAAGTTTGCCTGTCAATGTAATCTCTGGTACGATATCGGACATGGCAAAAAAGACCACCATGTTTGAATGCATCAATTGCGGCTACACATCTGTAAAACCGATGGGTCGATGCCCTGAATGCGGTGAGTGGAACACATTCAAGGAACAGCCTGATTTCAACCAGATCGAGAAAGAGTCTCGAACACTGACCCTTGAAACCATCTCAGATTCAGACTCAAAAAGATTCAAAACCAACATTGACGAGATAGACAGGGTTTTGGGTGGTGGTGTGGTTGAAGGTTCAGTCGTGCTCTTTGGTGGAGAGCCTGGAGTTGGTAAATCAACGTTGATGCTTGCCATTGCCCAGACTTTCAGCAAATGTGGGATGGAAACTCTCTACTGCAGCGGTGAAGAGTCCCAGATGCAGGTTTCGATGCGTGCAAAGCGAATCGGTGCAACCGGAAAAGATATCTATCTGGCATTTGAAACCGATCTCGGAGTAGTGCTAGAGGAAGCAAGAAAAAGAAGACCCAAAGCAATCTTTATCGATTCAATCCAAACAATAACTGATACCAAGGGGATGTCTGGCAGTCCTTCAAACCTTAGGGAAACAACCAGGCTTCTTGTCGAATTTGCCAAGTCTTTGAACGTCACAGTTTTTATAATCGGCCACGTTACAAAAGAAGGCTCCATTGCCGGGCCAAAAACCCTTGAACACCTCGTCGATGTTGTCTGCTACATCGAAGGCGAGAGATATTCCACACTTAGAATCCTACATTGTGTAAAAAACCGCTTTGGCGCAACCGATGAGGTTGGCCTGCTTGAAATGACCGAAAAAGGCTTTATTCCAGCTGACAGAATGTCACTTTTTTCGCACGATCCGGTGCCAGGCATCGCGGTCACTGCCGTTTCAATGGGCAACAGACCTTTTGCTCTCGAAGTCCAGGCCTTGACAGCTCCAACATACTATCCCGCTCCAAGAAGGGTGGTTACAGGCTGCAGTCTGAATCGAACCCTCATGCTGATTGCCGTTTTGGAGAAGCGCCTGAACATGCCAATCGGTAAGATGGACGTTTATGTGAATCTTGTTGGTGGAATCTCCACTGAAGAACCGGCACTCGATCTTGGAGTTTCAATGGCGGTTGCTTCATCATTTTTGGACAAACCCGTACCGTCTGGCACCGCGTTTATCGGTGAAGTTGGCTTGACCGGCGAGGTCAGGCCAGTGACGCAGATGAGTGCAAGACTCAAAGAACTGGCTACATTGGGTGTTAAAACAGTTGTTTGCCCCAAACAGGATCATCCAGATATTGACGGATTGGACATCATAGAAGTTACCGATCTTGTTAAAGCTTTAAAGATTGTCTGGCCGGCAAAATAAAATTTATTTGGCGAGTGCCGGAATTGACTGCTCCAAGTCTACCTTTATGTCAAAATCAAAGTATTTGAGCGTGTTTTCCGGCCACATGAAGAACTTGAATTTTGCAATGCCTGTCGTTGGGAAGATCGGGAATCTGATATAACCAGGCTGACGTTTGCCTGGGTTTATCCTTTCCCTGAATGCTGAGTCCCACGATGTTGCTGCATATTCTTTGCCATCAAGTGTAATTTTTGTCAGTGACGCAGGGAATCGGCAATAGCTGTCGGCGATATTGTCAACAACAACATCAATTCTTATTCCATCTCTGTCTTTCACAATTGATTTGAAGGTGAACTTGATTCCGTTTTTCGGGCCGTAAACAATTGGTGGAACAGTGTTTTCCTGCGGTGTTTCACCACGTTTGGCCTTTTCAAGCTGATCCTTGAGGTCGGTGTTCTCAGCTTTGAGTTTGTCCAGTTCCTTCTGCATGTTTAAAATCGTGTCGCAATCGAGGCTTTCTGATGGAATGTTGAGAGTGATCTTTCTATCCCTCTGATCCCAGATCGTCTCGGCGCATGTTGGCATTGCATTTTCCTGAAGGAATCGGAGTGGAACGACCGTCTTGTTGTTTATGATTGTCGGTGGCGCTTCAAGTTCGATTGATTTGCCATCGATGTAGGCTGTCTTCTGATTGATAAACATCTGAATCTGCCTGTATTGTCCGGCTGCCTTCGATGTACTGTCGATAACAGTTGCCGATAGCGCCAGGCAAATTAAGGATACAAACACTAACCTGCTTTTCATTGCGGTTAGCATTATAGGTTAGATCAACAATATGTCAATAGGTTACCAACCGATCCTTAAGCGGTCGGCAAGGAAGAGAGGCAGACCAGCCTTGGTAACCTTCGAAATCGTTGATTCAAGGTTATAGTCCACCCTTTTTATGGTAACTTTTCGGGTTGAGGCGTCAAAGATGCAAAACGATGCCTGTGGGTTTCTGTCTCTGGGTTGGCCAACAGAACCAACGTTGACAATATATTTTTTTGCCGGTTCCAGAACCATCTCAAAACCGTAGGAAGCTCTGTAGTATTCGACATCTCCATCGCGGTCTACAGAAAAAATACCAGCAATGTGGGAATGGCCGATGAAGCACAAGTCCGATGTCATTATTTCTGTCATCCTGACAGCTTCCATTGGCGAAGAGATATATTCGAAAGGAGCCTGTGGGTCAAGTGAGCCATGGGCTACCTGAAAGGAGTCGTGTGAATTTGGGCCCGGAACCTTTAGCCTCAATGGCAGCTGGCTCAGATAGTTCTGGTGATTTGGTGTGACCTGGCTTCTCTGCCACCTGATCGCTGCCAGACCGTACTGGTTGAAAAGCCTTTCTTCGGCTGGATCGATAAGGGCTTTGTCATGATTGCCCATGATCGCCCTCACACCAAGATTGATTATCGTTGTGACGCATTCGTCAGGGCTTGCGTTGTAGCCTACGATGTCGCCACAACAGATCATTTCGTCAACGCCTTCGGCTTCAATGGCTTTGAGGACTTCTTCAAAAGCTTCCGAATTTGCATGAATATCAGAGAAAATTGCGTATTTCATTAGACTCCATTTTACTTTTTTAATGTATTCAAGTCAACTGATTCAAAAATGTCACCTGCAATCACTTTTCCTGAAGCAAGGAATGATTGTGCTGGCATCCGCTTCCCTCCTTCAAGCTGGAGTTCGAAGATTTCTATTGAGCCTGATCCACACGAAACAACCAGCCTTTTGTCGGCTTGAAGAATCTGCCCTGGTTCACCGTTTGATCCCAAATCCCTGTGAGTGAAAATTTTTAATCTCTTGCCCTGAAACAGGCAGTACATACCAGGCGATGGATCCATCGAACGAATTTGCCGTGACAGCTCCTGTGCGGTTTTATTAAAGTCAATTACCTCATCTTCTTTTCTAAGTTTTCTTGCATAGAATGTTTTTTCCTGAGATTGAGGCTGACCTACAAAACCATTTTCAACCTTTGCCAGAATCGGCAAAATATTGGCATTTGTTAGTCTTATCAGCTTTTCAGTGAGTGATTCATAGGTGTCGGTATCATCGATTGGGATTTCTTCCTGCCAGAGTATGTTTCCTCTGTCCAAGCCAGACGAAATCAGCATCAGGGTTGAACCCGTGACTTTCTCGCCTTTGCGGATCGGCCAACGAATCGGCTCTGCTCCACGATATTTTGGCAAAAGCGATGGATGGACATTGACTATACCCATTTTAAATGTTTTGGTAACGTCGTCTGAAAGAATCTCAGAGTATGAGGCAAGCACGGCAATCTGGCAGCTAGCACTAGAAATAGTTGCAACAGCCTCAGGACTGTTCACAGTATCAGGTTGAAAAACCTTTATTCCATGATCATCGCAAAACTGTGCAACGAGCGATCTTTTTATCAGTTTTCCACGATCACGTGC
>CAZXEH010000002.1:85058-153338 GCA_964639885.1 uncultured Caldisericales bacterium
CTCTCTGAGGCAAGTTTTATAAATGCTTTCTCCTCATCGCCAAGCTCGCAGAATTCCTTTATCTGCTTTGTAGAAAGCTGTGCATTGCAAAATATTTTGGCCTTCTCGAAACGGGAGGTCTGAACCTGCCTGCCTGTAACAACCCGCTCCCTGATCTGTTCGCTGGTTTCTCCTGGTTTGATGTAGGAAAGCTCCTCAGGAGTCAGTCTGGCAATTGAAAGGTGAATGTCGAAACGATCAAGCAATGGGCCTGAAATTCTTGACTGGTAACGCCTGATTGCAGCCTGGCCGCAAGTGCACGGTTTGATCCTGTCCCCAAAATATCCGCAAGGGCAGGGATTCATTGAACCGACGAGCAGGAACCTTGAGGGATAGGTGATAGTCGATCTCACTCGAGCAATTGTTACTTCTGAATCCTCAATGGGTTGCCTCAAAACCTCCAAAACATCGCGCCGAAACTCTGGCAATTCATCGAGGAACAACACTCCGCCATGAGCAAGGCTTATCTCGCCAGGTTTTGGTGATGTGCCACCTCCAATGATTGAGGCAGGAGAGGCTGTGTGATGGGGTGATCTGAACGGCCTGTTTGTTATCAGTCCTTCACTTGACGAGAGCAAACCCGATATTGAATATATCTGGCTTATTTCAACAGCTTCTTCAAAAGTCAAGGGAGGCAGAATCGTTGGAAGTCTCTTTGCGAGCATGGTTTTGCCAGAGCCGGGAGGGCCAACCATCAAGACGTTGTGATCACCACAAGCAGCGATTTCCATCGCCCTTTTCGCTTGCAGATGGCCTTTGATGTCGCTCATGTCGACTGGATAGGTTTGGAGCTTTCTGTCCACGTCAGGTCGTCTGTTGATCTGGGGCGTAATAGGCGCGTCACCCGACAGGTGATTGCGAAGCTCGCGTAGATTTTCAACTCCGATGACTTCAACATTGAAAATTGAAGCCTCGGCAAGGTTTTCTTTTGGGATAATCAGTTGTTTGCCAGAACCTGACAGGGCAATGGCAATCGGTAGAACGCCTGGAACAGCTCTGATTTTCCCGTCCAAAGCCAGCTCACCCAGAATCACCTTGTTGTGCAGTGATTCAATCGGCAATTGTTCAGTAACGGCCAGCATTCCAACGGCTATCGGAAGGTCAAATCCCGAACCTTCCTTTTTTACATCGGCAGGTGCAAGATTTACCGTTATCCTTCTGATGGGGAAGGCAAAATTGCTGTTTTTAAGGGCTGCTCTAACCCTCTCTTTGGCCTCGTTTACGGCAGCATCAGGCAATCCAACAATTGTAAACGACGGCAAGGCATTGCCGGTGATGTCTACTTCCACAATAAGCGGAAGCGCCCTCAGACCCTCCAAAGTTACGCTCTCTACCGATGAAAACACGATTGTTATTCTATTTTATGAATGTGGTTCCGTCAAGTTTGACGAAAGATTCAAGCGCCTTCCTGCAAACATCAAACTGCAAACCTGTGTCGCCGATTAGAAATTTCTCCATGTCGCCACGGTTCATTCGCCTGTATCGATTCACCCTTGTCATCAGCTGGAGCCTGTCGCAATCGTGGACAAATCTGGCTTCAAGGGTTTTGTTTTCAAAATATTCCGTGGCAAGGTTGCCCAAATCTGGAACTGCCATGAACAACTCGCTCGAAGCCTTTGCCTCTGCAGAGTCTTTGTTGATGAAACGCTTGGCAATCCAGGGAAGATCGGTTGTCAGGGCTTCAGGAAGATCGTGAACCAGAGCCATTTTAACGGCCTTGTTCACGTCCAGTCCTTCTACAAACCCGCCAAGCAACATTGCGAACACTGCCACCTGGTAACCATGGGACGAGACTTTTTCGGGATCGGCAACCCCATAAAGCAAATACCCTGTCCTTGGCAATTCGGACAGGGTCTCTGAGGCTATCATTATCTTTGCAATATCGTCAATGCCGATCTTCAGACATCCTTTCAAACTCGGGCGTGATAATGATCACTTTGTCGTGAAAAACCTCAATCCAGCCTTTGTTTATTGAAAAAAAAATTTCCCCTGAATCCGACTTTGCTGAAATCTTGCCTTTTGCAAGGTTTGCCACCATATTGATGTGACCGGGGAGAATACCCCAGTAGCCATCTTCAAGCGGCACCATCAGCGAACTTGCCTTGAATGCGTTTTGTTTCGATTCGGGAGTGATGATCGTTACTTCGAGCATCAGACGTATTCACCCTTCTTGACTTTTGCAGCTGCTGCTTTTTCTTCTTCAGCTTTGAGTCTTGCTGCCTTTTCTCTCGCCTGCTCAAGGTTTCCGACCATGTAGAAGGCGTCTTCGGGCATGTCGTCGCAGTTGCCGGAGATGACTTCCTTGAACGATGCAACCGTCTCCTTGAGTGGAACCGATGCGCCTTTCAGACCAGTGTAGGTTTCAGCGACAAACATCGGCTGGCTGAGGAATTTCTGTACTTTTCTGGCTCTGTAGACCAACAGCCTGTCTTCCTCTGAAAGCTCGGACATGCCGAGAATTGCGATGATATCCTTGAGGTTTTCGTAGTGCTGGAGGATTCTCTTGACTTCCATGGCCACTTCGTAGTGGTCAGTTCCGACAATCCTTGGGTCAAGCATCTTTGAGCTTGATGTGAGCGGGTTTGCTGCCGGATAGATGCCAAGTTCGACAAGTGCACGGTCGAGTGTGATCGTTGCGTCGAGGTGAGTGAAGATGTTGGCTGGAGCTGGGTCTGTGTAGTCGTCGGCCGGAACGAAGATAGCCTGGACTGATGTGATCGAACCTTTCTTTGTTGAAAGGATTCTTTCCTCAAGTTCACCGACTTCTGTCGAAAGCGTGGACTGGTAACCTACGGCTGACGGGATTCTTCCAAGGAGTGCCGAAACTTCAGAACCTGCCTGGACATATCTGAAGACGTTGTCGATGAAAAGAAGAACGTCCTGGCCTTTGTCGTCCCTGAAGTATTCGCACATCGTTAGTGCTGTGAACGGAACCCTCATGCGGACGCCTGGTGGTTCATTCATCTGGCCGAAAACCATGGCTGTCGATTTGATGACGCCTGAACCGACCATGTCGAGGATGAGTTCGTTTCCTTCACGGGTTCTTTCACCGACACCAGCAAAAATTGAAACGCCTTCATGCTCATATGCAACGTTTCTGATCAGCTCCATCAGAAGAACGGTTTTGCCTACGCCTGCACCACCAAAGAGACCAATTTTTCCGCCTTTCGGGAACGGCGCAAGCAGGTCGACAACCTTGATTCCGGTTTCAAAAACCTGTTCGACCGGCTCGATCTTGGAAAACTGTGGTGGTTCGTGGAAGATTGGTCTGAATTCGGTTGCGGTGACGTCACCTTTTCTGTCAATTGGCTGGCCGAACACGTTGAAAACCCTGCCGAGAACGCCTTCGCCAACTGGAACGGTGATCGGTTTTTTTGTGTCGACGCACACCATGCCGCGCATAAGGAGTTCCGTTGGGCCGAGTGCAATGCATCTGACATCGGTTTCGTCAAGGATTTGTGCAACTTCGCAAACCAGCTTTTCAGGGAGGCTTGGATCGTTCACCTCAACGGCGCTTGTAAGCTCTGGCAAACCGCCTTTTTCAAACCGGAAATCAATAACCGGTCCTTCTACTCTAATCAGTTTTCCCTGGCTCATCTATCTCTCCTTGATGGCATTGGCGCCGGATGTGATTTCTGTGAGTTCCTTGGTGATGGCTGCCTGGCGGGTTCTCTGGTATTTGATCCAGAGCTTCTGGCCAAGCTCCTCAGCGTTTTCCGTGGCCCGGTGCATGCTCATCCTTCTCATGGCCTGCTCTGAGGCGGCTGCCTCAAGCAAGACCTTGTAAACAAACAGATCAACGTAGTTGCTCATAAGACCGTCAAGAATCTCTCTTGGTTCAGGTTTGAAAATAAACGTTTCAAGTGATTTCTTGTAGCCTTTTGTTATCGGCACAAGCGGAAGCATCTCTCTGATGACGCTTTCCTGCTTGAGCACCGACTGAAACTCCATATAGGCAAAGCTGACAGACTGGATTTCGTTTGTGATATACATTTTTTTGATCACATGCGAAATCTTTTGAGCTACTGAAAAGGTCACATGGTCAAGCAGGCCAGGTTCTTCAATGATAAACTCGTGTCCGTGTTTTTTGAACTGCTTTGCTGTCTTTTTTGAGGTTGTTCCCAGAAAGACATTTTTGCCCTGGATGAAGTTTTCTGAAATTGTGGTTACGTTTGAGTTGAATGCTCCACAAAAACCCCTGTCAGAGGTGAGAATCATCAAAAGCGACTTTTCAACCGGTCTTGATTCAAAAAGCGGGGATACCGTAATGTCTTCGTGCACGTGCGCTGAAATCGAAAGAAGCAGCTCGCGCAGTTTTTCCACGTACGGCACCGATTCCTCGACCTGCTTGCGCAGATGGTAAATCTTGACCACGGAGAGCATTTCCATCGATCTGGTGATGTGCGACACCGACTTGACCGATGATATCCTCCTACGAAGTGCTCGAAGTGTCGCCACTACTGGCTCCTGTAATCCTTTGCTATCTTGCCCACAACGTCAGCAACCTCTTCCCTGAGCGAATCGGTGAGTTTTGGGGAAACGGTCAGCTGGGTGATCACCGCAGGATTGGATTTCTTCACTTCATCGATGAGGTAGCGCTCGAAATCCTTTACCTTGTCTTTTGGCAGATCGTCAAAAGCACCGGTTGAGTAGGCAAGCAGAACAAGAACCTGCTGTCCAACAGGAAGCGGTGAATACTGCGGTTGCTTGAGCAATTCAACCAGACGCTCACCTCTGCTGAGTTTCTTCTGTGTAACAGGGTCAAGCTCAGCTCCAAACTGGGCAAATGCCTTGAGGTCGTTGTACTGTGAAAGGTCAAGCTTCAGTGTTCCACCGACTTTTTTCATCGTTGGGATCTGCGCTGCTCCACCGACACGTGAGACGGAAAGTCCTACGTTGACAGCAGGTCTGATACCTTCGTGGAAAAGCTCTTTCTCAAGGTGAATTTGACCGTCAGTGATGGATATGAGGTTTGTCGGGATGTACTGCGAAATATCGCCTGCCTGGGTTTCGATGACTGGCAGAGCGGTAACCGAGCCACCACCAAAATCCTTGTGGAGTTTTGCAGCTCTCTCAAGCAGTCTCGAGTGGAGGTAGAAAATGTCGCCCGGGTAAGCTTCGCGTCCAGGCGGTCTTCTAAGAAGCAATGCCAGTTCACGATAAGAATCGGCGTGCTTGCTCAGATCGTCGTAAATGATGAGGACGTGCTTACCTGCCTTCATGAACTCTTCGGCAATGGCGCATCCTACATAAGGGGCAATGTATCTGACTGCTGGCGACTGGTCGGCAAGAGAACCGACAACAATCGTATAATCCAGCGCTCCACCTTCGCGAAGCGTCTTTACTATGCCGGCAAGCGTTGATGATTTCTGGGCGATTCCGACATAGATGCAGATCATGTTCTGGTCTTTTTGATTGAGGATTGCATCGATGGCTATGGCGGTTTTTCCGGTCTGTCTGTCACCGATGATCAGTTCGCGCTGGCCACGGCCGATTGGGAACAGGGCGTCAATGCACTTAAGACCTGTCTGCATCGATTCATGAACCGGTTCCCTGTCGATAACCGACGGCGCCTTCTGCTCAAGAGGAATGTGCTTGAGAGTAGCTGGGGCTGGTTTTCCATCGATTGGCAAACCGAGCGGGTCGATAACGCGGCCGATGAGCTGGTGTGAGAACGGAACAGAAAGGACACGACCGGTTCTCGTAACTCTGTCGCCTTCCCTGACCATCTTGTCATCGCCAAGAAGAACGACGCCGACTGATTCCGGTGAGAGCGAGAGGACGAATCCTTCGATTCCACCCTGGAAGGTCAGGATTTCACCGATGAAGGCATCGGAAAGGCCGGTAATGGTTGCAACGCCATCACCAACTGAAAAGACTACTCCGGCATTCTCAAGTTTAACTTCAAACTTTGTCTGGGTCAGTTGCCCCATCCACTCATTGAAGATTCTGTCAAGGGTTTCGGCCATGACATCACCTCATTGAGCTGACGGTGGATTCGATTATCTTGGCAACCGATGTGTCAAAGATTGTGTCGTCAAAAGCTAGCTTGAGTCCAGAGATGATTTCCGGGTTCACTTCGAAGGCATAGGACTGCTTTCCGGGAATTGTTGTACCGATGAAGTCCTTCACCTTGGCCTTGAGTGGTTCAGGAAGTTCAGAAGCTGACGTGATCACAACCTTCTTCACATCCTTGACCGTTTTCAGGAAGTCGCAAAGCTGGGTTTTCTGTCCTGAAAGGTCACAAGCCATCTGCTCGGGCAGGCTGTCGATAATGCTCTTGGTGTAGGAAACGCTGTTTCCAGTTCCAAAAACCTTGACGGCAACTGACTTTGTAACCTGGGCGAGAATCTTTTTTGTCCTGTCCTTGAGCTGAATGTCAGTGATCTCGCGTTCACCCTTTGCTTCATCTTCAGCAGACTTGATGATTGATTTTGCCTCTTCACGAGCCTTGATGATGATTTCTTCCTTCATGGATTCAGCGGACATGACGCTGTCAGACTGGATTCGCTTGGCCTGGTCGCGGGCTTCGGCTATGACCGTATCGGCTTCGGCAAGCTTCTTTTCTGATTCAGCCTGGAGCGCTTTTGCCTCGTCGATTTCCTTGGAGGCAGCACTCTTCCTCTCTGCAAGCATCTTCTGAACCGGCGTGTACAGGAATGATCTGAACAGCAAAACCAGCACGAGCAGGTTTATGAAAACAACAACCATTGTCACCCAGTCGACTCCCAGGAGTCCCGGGCCTGTCGCTTCGGATGTCGACAGTAGCATTGATGAAAGGTTCACCGTCAACTCCTAGAGGACGAACAGAATGACGAGTGCAACGGCGAGGGCGTAGATGACCAGTGACTCGATGAGAGCCAGCGAGAGGATGAGGGTTGTGAAAATCCTGTCTCCTGCTTCAGGCTGCCTGGCGATAGCGTCTACAGCCGAGGCTGCCGCTTTTCCCTGTCCAAGTGCTCCGCCAAATGCGGCAATCGAGATTCCAAGTGCCGAGGCAAACATCTTTGCCACCGAGATTATTGCTGCTGAATTTTCCATTAGTGTCCTCCTTTGGCTGAGACAGCCGGTTGCAGATATACCATGAACAGCATTGTAAATACCAATGCCTGAACGAATCCTGTGAAGAGACCGAGTACGAGAATGATACATGGCACAGCGAATGCCACCAGTGATGTGATGACTTCCAGAACGATGTGCTCACCTGTCAGGTTTCCAAAAAGACGGACGGCAAGCGAGATTGGCTTGCTGACCTCTTCAAGGATGTTGATCGGGAGCATGATCGGTGTTGGTTTTATGTAGTGCTTGAGATAGTTTCCAAAGCCCTTGACCTTGATCCACTGGAAGTGGAAGTAGCTGACGGCTGTTAGTGCCAGCGCCAGCGTCACTGAAAGGTCGGTTGTTGGGGCGATGATCATTTTGATATTGATGTGGCCATAGAACGGAACCGTGAGGCTTGAGATGATTCCCAGCAGGTTCGAGATGACAATGAAACCAAACAGTGTACCAACAATGACTTCATATTTTTCACCGTCGTGACCGAGAATCATGTTTGTCAAGCCCTTTACAGAACCAACGAGCATTTCAGCCAGGGCTGCAAGAGTGGAACCCTTCTTCTTTAGGCCGATTCCGAGAATAATTATGATTGCTGCAAAGATGAGTCCGGCGATGATTACTGCGAAGAAAGTGTTTGTCATTCTATGACCCCACAACACAACCGTTGTGAATTGAGGCCCAACAGGAATGCGTTCATGCACAACCGCTGTTCCGCCAAACAAACCGGTGATGTAGGGAACTGCAAGAAGAGCGAACGACCAGCCGAAAAGACCAAACACAAGAACCTTCGTCATGTACTTCGTCAGCTTGTCAAAAGCAACCTTGAGGAAAAGAGCCAGAATCAGACCAACATAGACAAGATTTGAAAATGGAGCTAGAGCAGATACTTGTGACGCTGCAATGCCATAACCGATTCCAAGCACAAGAAGAATGACCAGCCATGTGAAGTTTTGCTGGAAGAGCGGTACTTTTGGCTTTGCTACCTTTGCTTCTTCAGACATCAATTGCCTCCATCCTTGTTTTTGCGGATGTAGATGATCCACCACACCCCCGACCCTACGGCAAATCCGGCCATTGAAGAAAGAATGCCGGCTATTCCGTATACCTTGTCCCAAAGAGTCAGGAGAAGCGGCAAGCACATGACGATCACTGCACCCATTGACCTGAGAGGATTGGAGACGGCTGGAATGCCTTTCTCCATCGACTTTCTTGTCTGCGAGAACAGTGTCTGGAACCAAATATAGCCCAATCCGGCTCCCCAAGATAAACAAACGATGATGATCAAGTAAATCACAGCTTAAACCTCATTAAGGATTTTACCCCGGCTACAAGGCCACAAAGCATGAGCACAAGAAAGAAAATTGGCATTGTGTGCAACCAGCGGTCAAGGAAAAACCCAGCTAAACCACCAAGGGTAAGCGGTACAAGGAACATGACCAGCACCGTGATTGCAGTCATTCTTGACTTGACCATTTCAGCTGCAATATTGCCTGTCTTCATGATCCAAACCCTTTTGCAGCCGTAAGAATTGCACTGTATATGATAGGCAGAAGTCCAATGAGCAGCGTGCCGGCCGTGCAGATGAACGCCGAGATGGTTGCCGGATTGCTCAAATACGTCATGGAGAGTTTGTCAGTGTCGCCGTTTTCAATGTACATGGCTTTTGCGATGTTGAAGTAGTAGAAAGCTGACAGAGCCGAGTTGAGGATTGCAGCGATGACGATCCAGTAGATGTGGGCGCTGACTGCGCTAGAGAAAACCCAGAGCTTTCCAAAGAAGCCTGCCGTGAAAGGGATTCCAAGCAGAGACACAAGAGCGATTGTCATGCACAATGCCAGTGCCGGATGGGTTTTTGAAAGTCCTTTGAAATGGTCGAGTGTCGTTCCTCCGCGTTCCTTTTCCACGACTTTTATAATTGAAAACACAGCAATGTTCATCAGGGCATAGGCGGTAACGTACATCAAAACACCTTGAATTGCACCACTTTTCATCGAATCATTGGCAAATATGACGACCACCGAGATGAGCATGTAGCCAATCTGTGCAATCGAGCTGTAAGCCATGATCCTTTTGACTTCAGTCTGAATCAGGGCCGTGATGTTGCCATATGTCATGGAAGCCACAGAGATACCCATAACGATGTAGGAGAGCAAATCCCTGAACAATGGGTAGGCTGGCACAGCAAATCCGGCAAACCTCGACAGGGCAACGAGAGCGCCTATTTTTGGAGCAACCGATATGAAAGCTGTTGAAACTGGTGGTGCCCCCTCGTAAACATCTGGCGCCCAGAAATGGAACGGAACGGCAGCAACCTTGAACGAAAGTCCGGCTATCACAAGCAGGAAACCAATTGTGTAGGCGTTGATCAGACCCAGTGAGCCGATTGTCTCAACGTTGACCTTTGCAATCGAAATGAAATCAAAGCTCTTGGCAACCGAGAAGATCAATGAGATGCCATAAATTGTTATCGCCGAAGCAAACGCTCCGAGCAGGAAGTATTTGACAACTGCTTCTTTTGGCCGGATGTCACCAGTCTTGAGTCCTGCGAGCATGTAAAGTGGAATCGATGCACACTCGATTGTCAGGTACAGGACAAGCAGGTTTGAAGTCTGAACCATAACCATCAAACCGCCAACAGAGAGCAGCAGCAGGAACAGGAACTCACCCTGGCGCTTTGATTCGACCGAGAACATGTCCATGCTTGAAAGCAAAACCGGATAGGCGATCAAGAGGAGCAGAACCCTGCAGTAAGCTGCGACATTGTCCTGGATGATCAATGAACCGGACGGCATAACACCACTGAACAAGTTTGCATCTTTTGCCAATACCAGCAATGCTATTGTAATCACAGCAAACGCTAGAATTCCAAGAACCCAGTTTTTTCTCGGCATCCTGATCACCGACGTCAGCAACAGAAGGCAGGCGCCGACAAAGACCACTATCTCAGGTATGAAGTAGTCGAGTGTCATGATCCCAACCTACTTCACAAACATCTGGTTTATCATGGTTATGAACGGAAGTGGAAATATTCCTATGAAGAAGCTGAGACCAAACAATGGGAGGGCAGCGATGATTTCTCTGAAGTCAGCATCTTTTGCCGGTTGGTGTCCATCATCATGGGCAGCGACAGCGTGTGAATCGTGACCATGAGCATCATCGGTTTCTGGTGCACCTTTCGGTTTTCCAAACATTACCCTCTGCATCATCCACAGCATGCAGGCTGCGTTTATGAGAATTCCAATGACAGCGACCCATGGTGACCAGTCAAAGGCGAGGTATGAGCCGTTCATCGAGAGGAATTCACCAACAAAACCGGAGAGCGCCGGAAGACCCATCGAAGCAAACGAGGCGATGATCAACATGATTGCAATGACTGGAATCTTTGAGCCCATACCTGTGAGTTTTGAAATCTCTCTGGTGTGTTCCCTTTCATAGATGTAGCCGACGAGAAGGAAGAGCAGTCCGGTTATCAGTCCATGGCTGAACATAACCAGAATTGCACCCTGGAGGGCAACCTGCGAACCTGTCCAGGCGTAGGCTGCAACAGCTAGAAGAACGAAGCCCATGTGGTTTACTGATGTGTAGGCAACGAGCTTCTTTAGGTCTTTCTGGATCAATGCGCAGAAGGCTCCATAGACAATGCCAATCACAGCAAGGATTGCCATTGGCAACGCCCACCATTTTGCTGCCTGAGGAAGGATTCCGACACCGATTCTGATGAGACCGTAGCCGCCCATCTTCAGGAGCACACCGGCAAGGAGAACCGAAATTGGGGCAGGCGCTTCGACGTGGGCATCAGGAAGCCAGGTGTGGAACGGGAAGGCCGGAATCTTGATGGCAAACGCAAGGAACATGGCTCCGAATGCAGGGAGGGCGAGTGCCCAGTTTGAAAATGAACCGCTCATTTTTACAAGATCAGGGATTGAGAATGTGTGTGTTGGAGCTGTGAAATAAATCGCAAGGATGGCCACCAGCATGAACAGCGAGCCAACCAGTGTGTAGATGAAGAACTTGATCGAGGCGTAAAGTTTTCGTTCACCGCCCCAGATGGCGATCAGGAAGTACATCGGGACAAGGACGATTTCCCAAAAGACGTAGAACATGACCAGGTCGAGAGCCACAAAAACACCAAGCAAGCCGGTGATCAAAAGCAGGTAGAGAGAGAAATACTCCTTGACCCTGGTTTTGATGGTGAAGCTGGCAAGGCAGGCGGTGACCGAAAGAAGGCAAGTCAGGAACACCAGAAGCATCGACATGCCGTCAACACCAAGGTGGAAACTGATACCCAAATCCTTGATCCATGGGGTGAAGTCCTGCACCTGGTAACCAGGAACAGAGGACTTGAACTGGGTCCAGATGAATATCGAAATACCCAGCGATATGACGCAAATTACAAGAGAAAAATACTTTATAAAGGCTTCCTTGGTTTTGGGGATGAACAGAATGATTAGCGATCCCAGCAGCGGAAGGAAGGTCAAAGTTGTAAGCCAACCGTTGAATCCAATGTCTTGCATTTTACCTCCTGATGAAAACGATAATTATGACAATGAGTATGACAGCCAGCGAAGCAAACATCACTGCTGCATAGTTTTGGACATAACCGGTCTGGGCTTTTCTCGTTTTCCCCGAGAGCCAGCCAAAGAACGCGGCCATGCCGTCAATGAATCCGTCAATCACATACTTGTCAAAAATTCCTGCAAAGTTTCCAAGCGTCACGCCCAGCCAGCCGGCACCGTTGACCATTCCGTCAACAATATTATGGTCAAACCAATAGCAGATTTTGCCCCACTGTCTGGCAAGCCATGCAGCTCCGTTGACCATGCCATCGATGACATGCTGGTCAATCCAGAGGAACACCCTGGCAAAGAAGAACATCGGCTTTATGGCAAGGAAAGTCCACGCTTCGTCGATGAACCACTTGTTCTTGAAGAAGACGTAGAAGGGTTTCAAAATCCTGATCAGTGTCTCTCGTTTCACCCACTGCCAGATGTAGATGGCTGCACCGACAAAAATGCCAAGCAAGGCAAGCCCCGTTGAGCCCCAGAGTACGAGCCAGTTGATCTCTTCGTGGAATTCGGCATGGATTAGCTTCTGGAAGATTTCACCAAGGAAAGGTGAGCCAACCAAGCCAATTACAACCGCAAACACTGCAAGAACGATCAACGGTGTCGTTGTTCTCCACGATGCTTCATGGGCGTGGTTTTCTTTCCTTGGCTTGCCAAAGAACGTCAGCCAGACGCACCTTGTCATGTAGTAAGGCGTCAGGAACGCTGCACACATGGCCATTATGAACGGAACCCATGCAATCGGGAATTCGCTTGTCATGTGGTAAGCATTGGCCAGGACCATGTCCTTGCTCCAGAACCCTGCAAACGGGAATATGCCTGCAAGGGCAATCGAGCCAAGGATGAAGGTCAAGCCTGTTGTTTTCATCTTTTTGTACAGACCGCCCATCTCGTGCATGTTCTGCGTGTGGGTGGCGTGAATGACAGAGCCTGAACCGAGGAAGAGCAATCCTTTAAAGAAAGCGTGGGTCATCAGGTGGAAGAACGCTGCAATGCAACCACCGGAGACCATAACAGATGTTGCTGCTGCAGCTTCACCGGCGTGGCCGCCTTCAATACCGCCGACAACCACCGATCCAAGACCAAGCACCATGTAACCAAGCTGACTTATGGTCGAGTAGGCCAAAACCTTTTTGATGTCTTCCTGAACCGTTGCAATTGTGGCAGCAAAGAAGGCTGTGAATCCACCAATGCACATGACAACAAGCAACGCATCTTGCGTGAATAGGAAAAGCGTTCTAGAGACCATGTAAACGCCTGCTGCAACCATTGTCGCTGCGTGGATAAGCGCAGAAACCGGCGTCGGGCCTTCCATGGCGTTTGGAAGCCAGACATGAAGCGGGAACTGGGCTGATTTGCCGACTGCGCCCATGAAGATCAGGATTCCAACCAGAGGCGTCACGAGACCGGCTGTTGCCCAGATGGCTGGCAGCTCAATCAAGTTGAGTGTTCCGGTTACCATGAAAACAATGACGATTCCGATGAACAGGCCGGCATCACCAACTTTTGTGACAAAGAAAGCTTTCTTGGCAGCCTGGTATGCTGAACGCTTTGCAAACCAGAAGCCGATGAGCAGGTACGAACACAAACCCACCAGCTCCCAGAACATGAACAGCTGGAGAAGGTTTGAAGCCGTTACCACACCAAGCATTGACATGGTGAACAGCTGAAGTTCGGCGTAGAACCTTGCTATACCCGGGTCGCCGTGCATGTAGTCGATTGAGAAAAGGTGGACGAGGAATGAAACAAGCGTGACGACCACTAGCATGACCGCCGAGATGAAGTCAATCCTGAAGCCGAAGTCAAGAACAAAGGTTTTTGCAGCCCCATTCACAACACCGTCAAACTTCATCCATGTGAACGACTCGACACCCGGCTTTACTCCGTTGTAGGTGTTGATCGAGACAATGATGAGAACGGCAATTGCACACGCAAGCGCCAGACCCATCATTATCGTGCCAAGCCTTGGCGCCCAGCCCTTTGCCTTCTTTGCAAACAAACCGATGACCAGGAATCCCAGGAACGGGAAAATCATGGTCAATGCTGCAAGAATGATTGTTATGTCCATGATCCTCCTATCCCTTCAGAATGTTGAAGTTTTCAACGATGATCCAGCCTTTTGCCCTGAACATCGCTATGATGGCTCCAAGACCGACGATTGTTTCAGCTGCAGCAACGGCGATTGCAAAAACCACCATCGTCTGTGCCGGGCCTGGATCGGGGAGGGTTGAGGCCGTAGCAAGCAGCGTGATGTTTGCGCCGTTGAGCATCAGTTCAATGCACATCAGGATTCTGATGGCGTTTTTGAGGGTGAGCGCTCCCATGACTCCGATGCAAAAAATTGCTGCACCGAGGATCATCAGGAACGTTGTCATGTTAAAAGCGGCGTTCACAGCTCATCCTCCTTCTTTTTGGCCATTTCAATCGCCCCGACCAACGCACCCAGAATAACAAACGATGCCAGCTGGACAGGGATGAAGTAGTTGGAGAATTTGACTGTATCCTCGGTTCCAAACATCGTGTGTGAAACAGCCTGAACCGAGGAGATGGAATCTTTTGTTGTGTTAAGCATGACATCGAAGTGTGTGTTGAAGATGAAGAAGAACACGACTCCGAAAAGCATCAGGGCAACAAAAACGCCAAGGTATGTCTGGCGATTCAGGTGGCTGATCACCTTGCTGGACTTGTCGTGGATGAACATGACGGCAAAGATGATCAGGATCGAAATGGCTCCTACATATATTGCCACCTGTGCAGCTGCAATGAAGTCAGCCCTCAAGCCAATGTAGATCGGTACTATCGATATGAGGCAGAAGATCAGACAAATTACAGCATGAACAATGTTTTTGACGATTACTGTGAGGGCGGCGAAACAGAACGCCGGAATAGCCATTACTATGAACAGGAGTGTTGGCCCTGTCACTTTTCACCTCCAGTTCTGACAAGGATGTCTTCCTTCTGATAGACCATATGCTCCCTGTCGTACGTTGAAAGCTCGAATTTGTGGCCCACGTGGAGAGCGTCGAACGGACAGACCTCGACACAGATGCCGCAGAACATGCACTGCTGGATGTTCACCTGATATTTTTCGGCGCATGGTTTGCCATCTTCACGCTTGCCTTTGACGATTGTTATACAGTGTGTGGGGCAGTTTGAAGCACAAATGCCGCAGCCGGTGCACTTTTCAACGCCGTTCTCATCGGTGACAAGGTTCATCAGGGCAAAGAAACGCTCAGCCATGGCCTGTTTTCTGAGTGGGTATCTCAGCGTCACTTTCGGCCTGAAGAGGTGTTTGAGGGTGATGACCAGCGAGTATACGATTCCAGATCCGGGTATGCTCATCTATCGCACCTCCTACAACGACCTTACAAACCACTCGCCGATTGGTGTAAGGGCGAGAACAACAGTAAACACAAGGTTGAACAGCGAGAGAGGAACCAGCCATTTCCATGCTGTGTTCATAAGCTGGTCAGCCCTGACTCGTGGCAGCGAACGTGAAATCCAGAGGATTACACAGACGATAGCCATTGTTTTTACAAGGAACCAGAACACTGAGGAAAGGCCCCAGAGGAAGTATGGGCCAGAACCACCGCCAAGATAAAGCGTCGTGACCAGTGCACCGGTTACAAAGAGGTAGGTGTACTCGGCAAAGAAGAAGAAGACGAACCTGATGCCTGCAAACTCAACATTGTATCCGGCAACCAGCTCGGACTCGCCTTCGGCAAGATCAAATGGAATCCTGAAGACTTCGGCAAGTGAGGCTATGAAGAAGATCACAAACCCGAGAGCTTGCGGAATGATGAACCAAATTTTCTGGACTTCGGAAATCTTGAACAGGCTCATGGTTCCGGCAAGGATTACAACTGAGATCACAGCCAATGTTTTTGGCACTTCGTAGCTGATTTCCTGCGCAGCCGTCCTCATGGCTCCAAGCAGTGAGAATTTGTTGCCTGAAGACCAGCCTCCGACAAGCGTTCCGATGACCGAGATTGACATGATCGAAGCCACAAGAAGGACAGTCACGTCAGTGTTTACCGGCACGAGATTGAACGGATGCGCCATGCCGGGAAACTGCACTGATCCATAAGGGAAGAATGCAAAAACAATGAACGCCGGGGCAAACGCGATGATTGGGGAGTAGCAGTAAAAGAATTTGTCGGCGTTTTTGGGGATGACATCACCTTTTGCGAGAATTTTGACTGCATCAGCAAACGGTTGCAGCAATCCCCATGGTCCAACTTCCATCGGCCCAAGTCTTTGCTGCATCCAGCCAAGCAATTTTCTCTCTACAAGAGTGAGAACAAGCGCCATGACGGTCACAAAGACAAAAAGGCCGACGGAGATCAGCAGCTGGATGAGGATCAAAAGCCAGTAGTCATTGAAAAGAGACAGCAGTTCTTTCATTTCCTCACCTGTCAGCCTCTCCCATCGTCGGTGCGATCGATGCCAGTGTGGCAACCACATCAGGTATCGATATTCCCTGGACGATGTGTGGGAGCGCCATGAGATTTGAGAATGATGGCGCCCTGAGTTTCATTCTGTAAGGTTTGTTGGAGCCGTCTGAAACAAGGTAAACTCCAAGCTCTCCAATCGGCGCCTCAACTCTTGTGTAGATTTCGCCTGCCGGAGGTTTGATAACTTTCGGAACCTTCGACTGAACCGGGCCAGAAGGAATGCGAGTCAGAATCTGTTCAATGATTCTGATCGACTGCTTCACTTCGTTGAATCTTACCATGAATCTCGAAAGCGAGTCACATCCCTGCTCGGTCACAACCTCAAAATCAAGCTGGTCGTATACCTCGTAAGGTTCATCCCGTCTCAAGTCCCTGTTTATGCCTGATCCCCTTAGCACAGGGCCAGTGCAACCGAGGTCGAGAGCAAGTGATGGTGTCAGCATTCCAATGCCCTTCGTTCTCGAAATGAAGATTTCATTGTCGCTCAGAAGGTTGGCATATTCTGGAATCCTATCCTTTAGATAATGAATAAAGCGATCAATTTTTGCCAGATAGCCATCGGGGAGGTCGTACCTGACTCCGCCAAACCTGAAAAAGTTGAATGTCATTCTTGATCCGGTGGCTTCAGCGAGGAGTTCGACAAGATATTCACGATCCCTCATGCAGTAGACCATTGGAGTCATCGATGCAAGATCAAGTCCCTGGGCGCCGGCGTTTACAAGGTGGGCTCCGATCCTGTTGAGTTCCATGAGCATGACCCTGATATAGGAAGCTCTCGGTGGAACCTCAATACCCATCAGCCTTTCGACAGCGGAAACGTAAGGCCACTCATTGAGAAGCCCTGAAAGATAATCTAGTCTGTCAAAGTATGGAATCACCTGGTGATACAGGAGTTTTTCGGAAAGTTTTTCAATGCCCCTGTGAAGGTAGCCGAGAACCGGTCGGCAATGTGTGACAACTTCACCATCAAGCGTAATCTCAGCCCTGAAGACGCCGTGGGTTGCCGGATGCTGTGGGCCTATGTTGACTTTTATCTGATCAGTGCAAATAAAATCCGACATCTGTCCTCCTAGTCCACATCCGTGAAGTCTTTGCGAAGCGGAAACTTGTCAAAGCCATCAGGTGTCAGAATTCTAATCATGTTTGGATGTCCTTCAAATTCGATTCCGAACATGTCATAAACCTCGCGTTCAAGCCAGTCAGCTCCAGGCCAGAAAGGTGTGAGTGACGGCACTCTGAGTGATTTTGGAGCGTCAGCATAAACCCACATTTCTTCTCCTGTTCCCCAGTTATCAAAGATGTAAACGAGCGTGAATCCAGTTTCCGTGCACTTTGCTGTTAACATGGTGAGGAAATTGAACCCGTTGCTGGAGAGACCGTTTGCTATGTCAATAATCGTTTCAGGATCAATCCTGATTTTCATTCCTTTTTCAGCGATTTCAAAACGTTCGATCGTGATGCCTTTGCTGCCAAGCATTTCCTGGAGGTTTGTCGTCATTTTCTGCCTCCAAGCTTCATCTTTTCAGCCATGATCTTTTCTTTGAGCTTCATGACTCCGTACATCAAAGCCTCTGGTCTTGGTGGGCATCCTGGGACGTAAATGTCTACTGGAATAATCTTGTCCACGCCTTTGACCACTGCGTAACTGTCAATGAATGGCCCGCCTGAGCAAGCACAGGCTCCCATTGCGATAACCCACTTTGGATTTGGGATCTGCTCATAAAGGAGTTTTGTTGGCTCAGCCATTTTCTTTGTGATTGTTCCAGCAACGATCATGACATCGCACTGCCTTGGCGTCGGCCTGAAGAAGCATCCGTGACGGTCAAAATCATATCTTGGCATCCACGCATGGATCATTTCGAAGGCACAACAGGCGGTGGCGTATGTCAGAGGCCAAAGCGAACCTGCCCTGCCCCAGGCAACAAGCCATTCAAGTGGTGCAAGCATGATCGACGATTTCTCATCCGGTTTGTAGACAACCGGCCCTTCCTTGCTCAATCCCATTTCAACAGCCCCCTTCCCCAGGCGTAAAAGTATCCTACAAGAAGGATTCCGATAAACAGCAATGCCTCTCCAACTGCGTACCAGCCCAGTAGTTTTGCATGAACAGCCCACGGGTAAAGGAAGACGGCCTCAACGTCAAAAGCAACGAAAATAAGGGTAAAAATCAGGTATCTGACGTTGAACTTGATGTCGGCTGAACCTTCGGGCTTGATGCCGCACTCATAGGAAGTGACAGATTCTGGGCTGTCAATGCGTTTGGGACGCAGCAGCCAGGAAAGGAAATAGGCGAATAGACCAAAACCTATTCCAACGAGAACAAAAATGCCTACAAAGAGGTAGTACTTGAAGTAGGTCAAAACACACCTCCGGTCGAATTTTTGACTACTGATTTTTAATTATAGGTTTTCGGTTTTCATTTGTAAACTTGACAAATTTCAGTGGAGAAGATCTTCAAACTCCTGAGATTTGGTTTCCCAGGTCTGTTCGAGTTTTGGGATTTCTTTGCCAAGAAAGTCATATCTGTCCATATCCGTTACGCTTTGTGTGCCTCGATTGTAAAAGTCAGAGTTTTGCATTGCCAGCTCAAGGGCCTGCTTTTCAGCTTCAAATTGCTGGATTTTGCTCTCTAATTTTGTAATTTCATCTTGCATGGCTTTCAGTCGGTTTTTGGAAATTGTCTGCTTTGAAGGTGATTTTTCGATAACAGCCTGTTTTGGTTTGTCGGACTTTGCCGACTGCCTCCACTCGAGATACTGCTCCAGATTCATGCCCGTGTCACGAATGGTTTTGCCCTCAAGAAGCCAGATTCTGGCGTTGATATTCTTGATGAAGTACCTGTCGTGACTCACAAGCATAATCGAACCTTTGTAATTTCTTAACGTATCCTCGAGAGCCATTCGCGCGTTGATGTCCAAATGATTGGTGGGTTCATCAAAAACCAGGAAATTTGCAGAAATCAGGGCAAGCTTTGACATGATCAGCCTGCTGGTTTCACCGCCTGAAAGGATGCTGCACTTCTTGAATACGTCATCTCCGGTGAAAAGGAAGGTTGCAAGATGATCTCTCGCCTCTGGAATGTTGAGATCTGATGAGTCCATCAGCTCTTTAAGCACGGTCTTCTCGGGATCAAATCCGCCAAGTTCCTGTTCAAGGTAGATTGGTTCAACACTTGGCCCAACCCAGACTTCTCCAGATGTTGGCTGCGCATCCCCCATGACAATCTTGAGAAATGTGGTTTTGCCGCAACCGTTTGGCCCCATCAGGGCAATTTTCTGGCCATACTTGAGTTCAATGTCGACATCCTCAAAAAGGGTCTTCTGTTCGAATGTCTTGGTTAGTTTTCTGGTTCGGAAGACTATTTCACCAGACCTGCCAGATGAGGCAATATCGAGGCTTATCGTGTCCTCTTTTGGCCTGACATTGATTTCATCAAGCCTTTCAACCCGACGCTCCATGTTCTTTGCTCTCTTGCTGGCGATTTCCGTGCCAATGCCCTTGAAACGTTGGATATATCTCTTTGCTCTGTCAAGAAATTCGTTTTGTTCCTGCATTCTGTAAAGTTCAAGCTCACGCTCCTGTTGATACTGCTTCCTGGCTTCTGTGAAATTGCAATGGTAGAGATAGGTTTTCCCGCCCATCAGTATGACTGTTTTGGGACAAACCTTGTCCAGAAGGAAACGGTCGTGAGAGACGATCAGCACTGAACCTTTGAAATTTATCAGGAATTCCTCGAGCCACATGATCGAGTCAAGGTCGAGGTGGTTTGTGGGTTCGTCGAGTACGAGCGTGTCCGGTTCGGCTGCAAGGATTCTTGAAAGATAGAGCCTGGACCGCTCACCACCTGACAAGCTCAAAATTGGCCTCATCCAGTCTGCTTTTGTAAACCCAAGCCCTGTCAGAATTCGATCTATCTTGTGATCGAGTTCGTAACCGCCCAGAGCTTCATACTCATGGAGGCACTTCTCAAGTTTTTCCAGAAGTTCCTGGTTGGTTGGATTCTTCTCGATTTCCTTGTGCAGCACATCAATCTTGTCAGCCAGCTCCGTGATTTTTGAAAATGCTTCCCTTATGTAGGTGATTACGGATTTTTCTGAAACATCAACAGCCCTGTCCTGAGCAAAATAACCAACTGTCTTGTTCGGTTCAAACGAAAATGATCCGGCGTCAGGTTCGAGCTCGCCCATCAAAATCTTGATGAGCGTTGATTTTCCACAGCCATTTTGACCGATAATGCTGACGCGGTCGTAAGTGCCAATGTTGAACGTTGCATCTTCAATGACTGGATCGATGCCAAAGTATTTTTTTATTCCGCCTACAATGATTGAACCCATCAGCTCACCCAGGCGAATCCAGTGTGTTTTGTCATGTACTTTTCGATTCCTTCTTTAAGTCTTTCGTGACCGGGAGCGGTCAGCTCCGAATCGTCTGCAAGTATAGCCTCGGCCTCCGTTCTTGCCAAGGTCAGAAGCGGAAGGTTTGTCGGTGTCAGCAACGGCGCCACTTCCAGCGTCGGTGCTCCTGCCTGCTGTGTACCGCCAATGTCGCCAGGCCCTCTCAGCTTCAAATCCTCCTCAGCCACCTCAAGGCCGTTGTTTGTACGCTCCAGAATCATCAGGTTTTGTGAAGGCCTGTCGGTTAGAAGGAAGCAATAGCTTTGGTCTTTGCCTCGCCCAACCCTTCCCCTAAGCTGGTGAAGCTGGGCAAGCCCGAATCTTTCGGCATTTTCAACGATCATCACGGTTGCATCCGGCACATCGATGCCAACCTCGATAACGGTTGTGGAAATGAGGACTTTAATCATTCCATCAGCAAAAGCCCTCATCACTTCGTCTTTTTCGGCAGGTTTCATCCTTCCATGAAGGAGTCCACAAGGAACTTCCTTAAATCTTGTTGCCTTCAGCTCTTCAAAGTGTTCGACAGCTGATTTGGCTTCCAGTTTTTCCGATTCTTCAACCAGCGGACAGACCACGTAAGTCTTGTTGCCCTTCGAAATTTCTGAAAGAGCTCGCTTGTAAGCCGATGATTCTGAATTGATGCAAACTTTTGTGATGATTGGGATTCTTCCCTCCGGCATCTCGTCAATTGCTGAAACGTCGAGGTCGCCGTAAAGCGTCATCGCAAGCGTTCTGGGAATAGGGGTAGCGCTCATAACGAGAATGTGTGGGCTTGAGCCTTTCCTGGCCAGCCTTGCCCTTTGAAGAACGCCAAACCTGTGCTGCTCGTCAACAACGCAGAGTGCAAGTTTTGGAAACTCAATCCAGTCCTCAAGAACCGCGTGAGTTCCAATCACGCAAAACGGTTCACCAGTCGACAGAAGTTTGAATATTTCAGCTCTTTCAGCTTTTTTCGTTGAGCCTGAAAGGTACAAAACCTTGTCGCCAAAAAATTTCTTTGCATTCTTGAAGGTTTGTGTCGCCAAGACCTCGGTCGGGGCAATCCAGGCCGCTTGAAAACCTGCGTCCATGATCGCTTTCACCGCCGAAAAGCCAACGACAGTTTTTCCTGATCCGACATCTCCATGAAGCAAACGGTTCATCGGTCTGCTAGATTCGAGGTCTTTTGCTATTTCAGCTCTTGACCTGTCCTGGGCATTTGTTGGTTTGAACGGAAGGTCTTCAAAGAATTCCCTTGAACTCTCCGTTGCGTTTGGAATTTTCCTGGCAGTTTGTTTTTTGAAAAGCGCCCTTTGTCTGAGCAATCCAGCTTCAAGCAGGAGCAGACTCTCCATGACCACACGTTTTCGCGAGATTTCAACTGATTCTTCAGACGGCGGATGATGGATGGTGAAATAACTGTCAGTCAAAGACGGCAGTTCAAGCCTTTTTACAATTTCGTCGGGAATCCAGCCAGGATCAAGCTCAGGCATCCTTTCCAGCACGAACTTTATCGTTTGCTGGATAAGCCACTGCGGAATCGAAGCGGTTGCGGGATAGACCGGGATTATTCGTTGGGAACCGGGCTTATCGTCCAAATCAGGGTTTGTCATGTGTGCCCCACCGAAATCGCCAACTCTGCCGGAGATCAAGAATGTTTTACCAACAGCGAGTTTCTTTGCGATGTACGGTGCGTTGAACCAGGTCGCCATGATTTTTCCAGAATCATCGCCAAACAAAGCCTGTAAATATCTCTTGCCTGGTCTTGGTAACCTGACATCTAAAACTTTTCCAAAAAAGGAAACATCGGCTCCGACCTTTATTTTGCTTATTTTCACAACCTTTGTCCGGTCAATGTAACGGTTTGGAAAATGCCTGAGCAGGTCAAAAACCGTTGAAAGCCCAAATTTTTCAAACTTTTCAGCTCTTGACGGCCCAACACCGGGAACCATTTTTATCGGTGTGGTCAACTCAAATTTTTGCCTGTCTGGGCTTGGTTTTGCCAGGATTGATGTTTTCTTGGCAACCTCTTCGCCTTCAAGAAAGGCAACCAGTTTTTCAAGCAGCTGCTTTCTTTTCTCAGGTTCGTACCTGTCGTAATAGTTTATGTACTTTATAAAATAATTGATTACTGCAATGTTTTCCGGTTCGTGTTTGCCAATTTGTTCGAGTTTGCCGATTGCGAATTTGGCAAACCCTCCGCCAACAACCTTATCCAGGCAGCCCTTTTCAATCTCAACTCTTGCCGGTTCAAGGAGTGTTTTTCTGTCAGAAGGGGTCATCACTGCATGACAAGCCTGCAGACTAGGAAGAAGGCGATGCAGTAGACAGCAAATACGGTGAAATCGGTCTTTTTGACGATCTTGAAGAAAACTATCAATGACAGGTAACCAATGACGGCTGCAACGATCATTCCGATGATTGACGGCATCCAGAAAACAGGCATCGAGTTTTTGACAGCCTTGAACAGGCTGTAGGCAAATGCTCCGCCAATGGCCGGAATTGCAATGTGGAAGGCAAACTTTGCCGATGCTTCCCTGTCGAAACCCATGATTCTTGCGCCAGTGATGGTTGCTCCTGATCTGGAAATGCCTGGCAATATTGCAATGGCTTGCATCACACCAACAACAAGTGCGTCAGTCCATGTGGCAGATTCAAGCTTTCTGACACCCTTAACGTAAGTTGCAATGATAAGAAGGGCAGCGGTTCCAAGCAACATCCATGAAGCCATGACCGGATCGCCGAAAGCCGCTTCAATCCTGTCTGAAAAGAGAAATTCAGCAATAACAGCAGGGATCACAGCAAGGATCAGCAGCCATGGATATACGGTCGTAAAAGGAAGAGGTTTTGCAAAAGGATTGGAAAATATTCCTTTGATCATATTAACAAACTCAGGCCAGAAATAAATTATCAGAGCCAGAAGAGTTCCGAAATGAACAAACACGTCAAAAGTCATGGGCGGCTGTGCCCAATTGAACAGTCGCGGCAAAATTACAAGATGCGCTGAAGATGAAACCGGAATAAATTCCGTTGCTCCCTGTACAAATCCGAGGATTGCTGCCTGAATTGGGTTCATTTTTAATGCTCCTTGAGGTAATTTCTGCAAAAAATGAGATCAGATGGTTTGTCAACGTCGACGCCAAGCTCCGGTAACGGGACGAACGGTGCCGAGACTGAAATTTTCAAAATTCCTTCAACTTTTTTCTGAAGCTGTGGGACTGTAGCTGATCCAAAAAGCAGCTTCAGGATGAAACCGAAGCCAAGCTGCATTGCCTGCTTCAGTGCCGATTTCCTGCGTCTCTGCACTTCAGCGACAACAGGCTCAACCTTCACATAAGCCTCACGTTTCAAGAGGAAGCAGTTTGAAACCTTGACCTTCCCCTCTCTGAGCTTTGCAAAAGTCCTCTTGGTTCCGGGGAATTTTGCGTCAGTGTCGGTTTTTGTCAGCAATGGCAGGATCAAATCAGCATTGTTTCCTTCAAGTCTTTTCATTAGTTCGATGTAGGTTTGCCTGGTCACAAGCGGGGTGTCCGACGTTGCAATCAACACCTTGTCTGACTTGGCAACTTCAAAAGCCAGATCGACGTTTGCTTTCAATGATCCGGCATCCGGCCTGTTTTCATCTACCAAATCCAGAATTTCCTTCGAATAGTTGCTTCCTATCAAAACAATGCGATCGATCCCGGGGGCAGTTTTGAGAGCGTTTATCGTGTACCAGACGCAGGGTTTTCCGCCCAGCTCCAGCATACCCTTGTGAGGAACATTCTCGTTTGCAAACCAGTCCTCAACTCCACCACCACCCAGGATCACCGCATCCATGTTCACCTCGCAGGAAATCTGATTGTTATTTTTTTTGTTGCACTATCGTAAGCAACTTCGGCACCCAGAGCGTTTGCCGTAAATCTGAGCGGAAGCATGGTTTTACCGCCAACAATTGCAGGATACAGTTTCTGCTTCGAATCGATCCACTGATCGGCACCGTTGATCTTCGCCTGTTTCTTTCCAATCCAAAGCTCAATGGTTTTCTTTTTGCCGTCTGGCGTGTTCTGGGTCAATGTCACTTTTTGTGTTGCAGCTTCCCAGCCGACTGTTGAGAAAAGAGCCTCCGCAACAGGACGGATTGGCATATATGTTGAACCGGCAAGGTCAGATGGAAGAGGGGGCGATGAAGCGGTTGGGGCTGAAGCAAGCGTTTGAGCTGAACTTCCGACATACATGGTCTTGTTGTCAAGCTGGAGCGAAATCTGGATGTATCTGAAGATTGTGATGGTTTTTTCAGTCGTGAGTCCGTCCAGTTCAGCAACGATTTTGAAGGTGTTATTGCCGGGGGCGATAGAAACAACCACCTTGAATTGACCTTTGGCATCAACTGATGCTGGTTTTCCCGTGACAGTTACAGTGGCACCAATTGTGGTGGATCCTTCAAAAGTGAGCGAATCTTTATCCGTTTCAGTCTGCTCTAGATTGATAGTTAGCGTCGGTGCTACCTTCGGCTTGTCCTTTTCATAGGTGAAAGAAACTGTAATCTGCGCTTCGCCACCGTTTGATTCGATGTTGATGAAACCAGATTTTGTCGACGGTTCAATGCCTGAAACATCTGCTTTGACAGCAATTGTTTGCGATGATCCAGGTTCAACCGAGAATTCTTCTGGTGTCACCGAGATGAATGTCTCAGTGGTTGCCAGTTTTCCGGTCAGTGTCTCATTGCCTGAGTTTGTCAGAGCGAAGGTTTTTGTTGCACTTTCCTTGATCGTTCCGAATTCAATCGCTTTAGTGTCAACTGTAAGCAAAGGTGTTTTGATTGTCTCGGCAGTGAAGGCAAATGTCAGGTTGTCGCTGATTGGATGTACATCCTTTGAGAGAACACCCTTCAAGCCACCAAGCAGATAGATGACATAGTCGCCATCCTTGAGGCCACCAGTCGGCTCAATTGATACAACATTGTTGTTTGTCTTTGCTGTAAAGTCGACGGTCTCACCCGATGAAGTCGTCAGGAGAATCGAGTTTGTTCCAACGGTTGATTTGTCGATGGCTGTATCAAATTCGAGATTGAAGGATTTTCCTGACGGAACTGGCTTTGAGAAGTCAGTTGAAACGTGTGGGGCAACATAATCCCAAACACTGTACCCATAAACCTCGAGTGTATCGGCATCCCATATGACAAAAACAAAGCCTGTGTTCTCGGAAACCCATTCTTCGTTCATTTCAAGTGTGCGTTTGATGCTCTTTCTGGTCTCGTTGCCAAAACGGAGAGAGCCGCCCTGAGCTGAAGGATCAATTAGCCTTATAACATGATTGAAAACATGCGTGCCTTCCTCAAATCCACTTTCGAATGCGAAAAAGGCATATTTGAGCTTGTCGTTTGCGAGGTTGTCAAGCCTTTCGACCGAACCAACAAAGTCAATCTTTTTCTTGTCCGAGCCTTCGGCAAATCTGCCATCAAGCTGTGCCGAGAACTGAACTTTTTTCTTCCATTCCTTTGTTATTGCGGCATCAACTTCTGCATCTGACATGCCTGTCCTGACAACGCTTCCGCCATTGAACAGCGTTGTAGGATAGCTCTTTCTGTCATACATCTGGGCTCTTTTGCCTGATTCAACATTGTAAAGGAAGTCTATCGGGTTGCTGTGTTCCCTGAGATAAAAAATTGAGCTGGCGCCGTTTTCTGATTGAAGTTTTTCAAACCGATTCACGATCGGGTGACACTTCGTTCAGTTCGGCTCCACAAAAATTTCACACAAAGCCCTGCGTTTTGGCGCAAAGTCAGCCTTGGAGAGAGCCACAGCCGTGTGCACCATTGGAAGCACCTGAGCGACCAGGAGCATGATCAGTAGTGCAACAAACGTTCTCTTCATCAAACGACCTCCTTGTTGGTCAACGTGTATTTGATTTTTATCCTGCCCCCCAATAAAGTCAATATTTCGTAAGAAGAAGTGTTGCAAATATTTGCCAGATCAGAAACGGTGATTGATTCCCTTCCATCCTCGCCAATCAAAATAACCCTGTCCCCGACTTCTGTTGTCGGTATGTCAGTCAGGTCGATCATGAACTGATCCATGCAGATTCTGCCAAGAATCGGTGCTTTTTTGCCACCGACCAGCACAAAACCGCCGTCTTTAAGGTTCCAGCGCCATCCGTCAGCGTAACCCACAGGAACAGTGCCAATAACTTTTACAGTGTCAGCCTTAAAGGTGCAGCCATAACCAACACAATCTCCAGGCTTCAGAATTTTCATGTCACAGACAAGCGATGTCCAGGACAGGACCGGCAGCAGATTAACCTCATTTTCGCAAGGCGGGACACCATAAAGCATCAGCCCCGGCCTCACTGCATCGAAATGATACTCCCTGTGGTTAACCGTTGCCGCTGAATTTGCAGCGTGGATGATTGACGGATGAACTCCGAGTTCTTTTGCCTGCCCAACAATCTTGATGAATGACTCGCCCTGGAATCTGGTATATTCAGGATTTGTGTCGGCTGAGGCAAAATGGGTGAACAGTCCATCGATTTTTATCCTTGGGAGTTTGAGAACGCTTGTAATGAAATGGATTGCATCCTTTACAGCTATTCCGGCCCAGCCCATTCCGGTGTCTATCTTGATGTGAACATTGACAGGCTTGGAACTGAGACGGTTGAGCTCAACTGCAAGATCATAATCAAATATGGTTGGAGTCAGGTTGTAGTGAAGGATGTCGGCTGCATATGCAGCGTGGGTGTAGCCAAGAATCAGAATCGGAGCAACAACGCCTGCCTGTCTCAACTGTAACGCCTCTTCCGGCATCTGGACAGCAAGCCATTCAACCCCGTTTTGAATAAGGCACTGGGCAACTGCAGGAGCTCCGTGACCGTAAGCATTGGCCTTGACCACAGCGATAATTTTCTTGCCTGAAGCGCATCTCCTCACTGTTCCGAGGTTTGAAACCAGCCGGTCAAGGTTGATTTCTGCAGTCGATGGAAGGATTTTTTCCGGTGCAAGGCTCATTCTGAAGTAACCGTCACCCCTTCGACCCTGATTGATGGAGTGACAATATTTATCAGGTCTTCAGTGTCGCTTGTCATGCCTGTGATGTTGTTGACGCACTGGAAAAGGTTGCCGGCAATCATGGTGCCAAGAAGCGGTGTTGTGAGCTTGCCATTTTCGATAAGATAACCACCTTTGACAATGCCAGAGAAATCACCCGACTGATGGTCAACATTGCCTGAGAAACGCTTGATGAATACACCTTGCTTGGTGTCTCTGATCAAATTCTCAAGAGAATCATTGCCGGGCTTTACAAAAACCGTTGAGGGGCCACAACCGGGCGACATGCTTGCAGAACCGGAGGCATGACCGTTTGAAACTGCCTTGTCACGGGCTGCCGATCTGGTGTTGTAATACATTTCGGAGAAAACGCCGTTTTTAATCGGGAACATGGTCTTTGGCGTCAGTCCTTCACGGTCAAACTTGTAGGAACCGATTCGCCCGGGAGCCCTGCCCCAGTCTTTCAAAGTCAAATCCTTGTAAGCAACCTTTTTGCCCATCTTTCCGACAAAGTGCGAGGCTCCAAGCTGGATGCCGTCAGCCATCATCGAGTAGATGAGTGGAGTGATGAGCACTTCCTGGAGAGCGTCTCCAAAGAAGATAACCGGGCCTTTAAAACTCTTGCCTTTTTTTGCGCCAAGGCTTTCCACCAAACCTTTGGCAAGCTTCTCTGGAATGTTTACCAGATCGAGTGTGTCAAGGCTAGTAGTGGCGCAAACGTTGTAATCAAAAGAACCGACCACCGGACCATCGACCGCCTGCCCCATGAAGAAGTAGACGATTCCAGTTCCTTTAGTTTCCGATGAAAGGCCTTTGCTGGAAACGATTGCGTTTTTGCCGACACTCACCGAAAATTCACCTTCACAGGAAATTCTCTTGTCGTAAGAAGTGATGACGCCGAGGACTTCGCTTGCCAGCTTCATCGTGTCGTCGAGATCCATTTTGGCAATTCGACTGTCATAAAGACCGGAAACAGAAGGTGTTGCCGTTGGTGCTGGCAGCATATTGGCATCTTCCTTCGGAGACGACTTGGCTATTGCAAGCGCCTCCTTCGCAGCAAAATCAATTTTGGTAAGGTCATTGACAGCCGAGAAACCGGCAGATTTATTTGAAATGATCCTTACTCCAGCCCATGAACTCGTATCCGAGCTTGCGACATGGAGCCTGTTGTTTTGGATCGTAACCTTTATTTCTTTGCTCTCCGAGATGCATACTTCAGCATCCACCTTGTTCTTTTTTGTAATGTCCTCAACAGCCTCAGATGCGATGTCGTGTATCTTCATGCCTGGCCTCCGATCATTGCCTTGCAGCGGATTGTTGGGCCGCCTCCGTCTACGGCTGCAGGCTGGCCCTTGCCGCAATAGCCTGAACCCATCGCCCACAAGAAATCGTTTCCGACCATGTCAACCGATTTGAGAACTTCGAAAGCGTCACCGGAAATTGTGGCGTTCTTGTAGAGCTTGCCAACTTTTCCGTTCTTAATTTCGTAGACTTCTTCGCAACCGAACATGAATTCAGCGTTGGAGTCAGCCTGGCCTGAACCTGGCAGGACAATGTAGAATCCTTCCTTTGTCGAGCTGATGATCTCTTCAGGAGTGGATTTACCTGGCATGATGTAGGTGTTCCTCATGCGGATGATTGGGATGTCGGTGTAACCCCATGCCCTTGCGTTTCCGGTAGGTTCAACCTTGAAATGGGCTGCAGTTTCGCGGTTATGGAGGTATGACCTCATCACGCCATCGACGATTATTCCCACGTCCTTTGATTCGATGCCTTCATCGTCAATGCCGATCTGTCCAGTCGGATGGCCAACAGACATGGTGTTGGTTCCAGCGTCCTTGAGCGTGACAAGTTCAGAGGCGACCTTCTGGTTCATCTTCTGTGCTGCTATCGATCCTTGAAGAACAAAATCAGCTTCAACAGTGTGGCCGATCGCCTCATGCGACAGGATGCCGACCATTGCCGGGTGCAAAACAACGGTGTGGAAACCACCAGGAATGTGCGGAGCTGTCAGCCTGTCAACGGCAAGCCTCACAGCCTTTTCAGCAATCTGTTCCGGTTTCTTCTTGGCAAACAGGTCATCAAGACCTCCAGATACGCCCTCTGCCTCAAAACCGCTGGTCATTTGCCCATCTTTTGCAGCAACCGTGGTTGTGTAAAACTGCGGTTTTGTGTCGAGGATGTGGACCCTTGCGCCATCAGAGGTGCAAATCCACTTTTCATCGAGAACCTCCCTGAACATAACCGAAGTGTTTGAGATGAGCGGTGAGAGCTTCTTTGCGTATTTTTCAGTGTTGATGCAAAGCTCGATTTTCTTGTCGATCGGCATCTTCCTCAGGTCATTGTTTGCCTTTACAACAAATTCTCCTTTGGCAAGATGCTTGGTTTCAAACTTTGCAATCTTGTGCTGGTTTGATTTTGAAAGCAGCTTTGCCATCGACTGTGCGTCCGTGAGAGCTTTTGTCAGTCCTTTTACCGTCATGTCGGATGTTGAGGCAAAGCCCCATGTTCCATTGACAAGCACCCTTATTCCGGCGCCGATTGACTCCCTTGAGTTGGCATTCATGAGGATTCCGTTGCTCACGGACACCCCCCTTGTCACCCTCGATTGGATTCTTATTTCGCAAAAACCTGACGATTTTGCCAGGACTTTTTCAATCAGATCAAACATTTTGCCTCCTGACCAGTATTACAGGGGTCTGGTCGTCTTCGTTCCCTGCAGGATTGTCGGCCATCCACCCTTCGAGTGCGGCGGAATCTATTCCGTCAGTCTTTCCAACGACCCACGCGATCCCGAGATCGTTTGCGTCAACAATTGCCGTCTCTAGTCCGGTTTCAGCCTTTATCTGGCTTGCCAGCACGTCCGAATCGTATGGCCCGGGTATGACATAGTAGTCATAGGGAGCCATTGACGCAGGCATGTCATCGATCATTGCAACTTCAGGGCCAGCAACCATGTAGAACCAGCCCTTTTTGCCGATCAGTTTTCCGAATGCACCACAAAACGCAGCAAAGAGAATCCTGAATGTGCTGGCGATCTCAATTGCCACCTGGAACGAAAGCGGATTGGCAAGCGGCGACGTGGTTGCAAATGAATTTCTTGAGGAAGCGGTTACGAATCTGGCAAGGAATTTTGCCAGTCTTGAAGGTATGATTGTTTCAGCCTGATAAATTCTTCCCTGCGTTATTGAGGCGACCGCCGATGCAAAAGTGACAATATCGCCGGGTTTCGCAATGTCTTTGATAGCCTCAGAAATGACTTTTCCAGCAACATCTTCTTCAGTTATGATTTTTGTCTTCACCGGTATTTTGATTGTACCAGGTTTTGACGGGAGAGGCGGGGCAAGCTTCACTGACTTCGCCGTTTCCGCAGACACTCTCTGGATTTCCTTGAGACATTTTGCGCCTTTGCGTCTTCTTGTACCTTCAAGCCAGATGTCCAGAGCTTTTCCACGGTTTCCACTCAGCTCATAACACTTGCCAAGCAAAACAAAATCGCTCTCGTAGAAGTTCGATGGTTCAAGCTTTTTGAACTCCTCGAAATACTTTATCGCCTCATCGTATTTTTTCAGGTCGAAAAGGATGTGCGATATTCGCTTGAGAATGTAGCGGTAGATCGAAAGGATGTCGGGTCTCAGGTTTTCCTTGCCAAGTTTTGTTCCTTCAAGATAGATCGATAGTGCTCTCTCAAGGTCTTCTGCAAAATAATAGAAGATATCGCCCATCGAAATAATATGCCAGTGTTGTTCGGGATTTGCCTTGTATGCCTTGCTGACAATTTTGTATGCTTCATCATACTTGCCGTCAAGTGAGAGTATCCTGGTAAGTTGACGAACCGCCGTAGGATACTTGCCATATCTGCCGTCAATAACGCCTTCAAGCATCACTCTCGCATCAACGTTGTTCCCGAGTTTGCACAGTGCGTAGGCCAGAATGCCTGCGTTTTTATCGCCTATTGACCTGAACGATTTCTTGCCAAGAAGTTCAACAATTTTTCTGAAGTCCTGCTCAGTTAGAGCTCGTTTCAATGCTGGGTTCACTTATTTCCTCTTCCATGCCAGATTCGTTGATTATTTCAAACAGCCTTATTAGAACACTTTTAACGGATTCCCTATCCCTCGAAACGCAGGGCAGAACCTCTATCGAATCATCGAGACTGAGAGCCTGTCTTATCTGTTCCGGTCTGAGTGCATTGGGGTCATCCTGTTTGTTTGCAACCACCACGCACGGTATTTTCATCTTGTGAAGGAAGAATGCAAGATAGCGTTTGCCAAGGATGACCGACTTGTAGTCAGACGCATCGACCATGACAATCAATCCAAGAGCGCCGACAGAGAGTACATCCCACATGTAGGAAAACCTCTCCTGGCCTGGAGTCCCGAAGATGTACAAAACCAACTCTTCGTTGATCGTCAGTCTTCCAAAATCGAGAGCAACCGTTGTCTGTGTCTTTACCACACGGCTCTCGTCAGTGACAGCTTTTTCTGTTGACACAACCGGAATCTCCGAAATTGTCTGTATCAGCGAAGTCTTGCCGGATGCAAAAGGCCCGGTGACAAGAATCTTGACTCTTCTCATAATTTTCTCAGATAGTCAATGATAACGTTGATGATCGACTTTTTTTGCTTTTCAGGTTCGATCTTCTTTTCAACCTTCTGCTTGACCGACATCCTCTTGACCACTCCAACCTGCAAAAGCGAGTAGAAGACTCTCATAGTGTCAAATTCAGGCAAACCCAGCTCTTTGGAGATGTCCCCAAGGCTCCTGTTTCCATCGGTGAGTGCGATGACCCGCCACTGGTTCTTGTCAAACTCAAGACTGAACATCGTGAATTCAGGAGAGAGCGCATAAATTATGTTGTTTGAAGGGATTTCCCTTCTCAAGGTTTCAAAGAGTTTCACCCTGCCTGAAGCCTCAAGCAGGAGCTGATCCATGGCGGTTACAATGTTTGCCTCCGGGGAGGTTTCATCGCCAACAAACCTGAAACTGCCGTCCTCAGCTTCGCAGATGAAGAAGAAGGCCTCCTTGCCACGAAGATCGTCAGCATAAGAGTTTGTGATAGTGCCATTCACAAAATAGACAGCGCAGTCGTACCTTTTTCCACCCTGTTCGATAACAAGAACGAGTTTTCCAGTCTTTTTGGAGATCCAGATGAATTGACAAATCTCAACAACCGAAAAATCCTTTACATTTCCCGCAAGTTCCATTCATCACCTCATTTGAAAAATACTATTGTCACCGCGTCTCCGCCCTGGCCAGCATCCGCTGCATGGAACCTGTCAACGCGGTTATGCTGGGAAAGGAAATCCTGAACAGCTTTTTTCAAGGCTCCGGTTCCTCTTCCGTGCACAACATAAACAAATGGCGTTCCACTGCCATAGGCTGAATCAAGATATTTTTCAAGTCTGTGCAGTGCTTCCTCGACAGTCAGCCCATAAAGCTCGAGTTTGAGAGGTACTTCCAGCCTTGGCCTGACTTCAACTTTCTCATCATTTTTCACTTCTGACACGATCAGTTCAACCTGGTCATATGAGAGCTGAACCCTTGCCGTTCCAATCTGAACGAGGATTTTTGACTTTTCTGGGTACTTGTCGATGACCACACCCTGGCTTTTGAATTTTGGCACAAACACAGCATCGCCGACATCAACCGGTCCATACGATGTTTCCGGTTCGACAGACTCTACCGGTTTGACCTCGGATTCAGATATTTCGGAAGTCAGCTCCTTGAGCCTCTTGTGAAGGGTGTCTGTTTCCTTGCTCTGTCTGGTTGCCGCCGCAAGCTTGCTCACAATCTCGTTTGCCTCAGCTATTTTTTCACCAAGGAAACGTTTAGCTTTTGAAAGCTCGCGCTCGAGCATGTCCTTTTTTGTAGATTCAAGTTCAATCAGCTCTGATTCACGCTTTCGCTTTAACTCGTCAGCCTCATCCCTTGCCCTGATCAACTCTTCCTTCTCGTGGCTGATGGTTTGGGCATCTTCAGACATCTTGGTGATGATTTCGTTGATGTTTTTGTCTTCAGCGCCAATCAGGGATTTCGCCCTGTCGATGATGTCAGCCGGTAAACCAAGCTTCTCTGCAATATGGAAGGCGTGCGATGAACCGGGCGTGCCAATGTAAATTCTGTAGGTTGGCTCAAGGGTTTCGGAGTCAAAACCCATAGAAGCGTTCACTGCATTTTCATTCTTGTACGCAAAAGCTTTCAGCTCGCCAATGTGAGTCGTGATGATCGATGGAACATGGGCAAAATGGAGGTGTTCGGTTATCGAGTAGGCCAAAGATGCGCCCTCAAGGGGATCGGTTCCGGCTCCAAGCTCGTCAAGCAGCACCAGTGTTGATTTGTTTGCACTTCCAAGAATTTTTACAATGTTTCCAAGGTGAGACGAAAAAGTTGAAAGGTTTTGTGAAATGCTCTGTTCGTCACCAATGTCCACCAGTACATCGTCAAACATGCCGATTATTGTTCCCCTGTTTGCCGGAACGTGAAGCCCGCACTGGGTCATGAGAATGAAAAGACCGATTGTTTTAAGTGAAACAGTTTTCCCGCCAGTGTTGGGGCCTGTTAAAATCAACGTTCTCTGGCGCTCGTTGATTGCAATGCTGATTGGCACCGGCTCAACCTTCAGAAGTGGATGCCTGCCATTGATTATGTCAATCCATGGGTTTGTTGTCAGTTCGGGTTCGACAGCATCCCAGACCAGCGAAAGTTCACCCTTGGCAAAAATGAAATCAAGCAGGGTAAGCGTCTGATCCAAAACCTCAAGGTCGGAGAACTTGAAGCTGACCTCTTTTGCGAGATTGAGAAGGATCATTTCAATCTCTTCCGACTCACGCTGTTTCAGGTTTCTGATATCGTTGTTTAGCGGAATAACCGATAGTGGCTCAACGTAAAGCGTCTGGCCTGAAGCAGAAGTGTCGTGAACGATGCAGGGGAAATGGTTTTTATACTCGGCCTTGAGCGGGATGACATAGCGGTCTTCCCTCATGGTTACGATCGGATCCTGGATCATCCTGGAATAGGACGAAGTTTTTATGATTTCACCAAGCTTTGCCTGAACCCTCGTATAGACGAGCTTCATCTGAACACGGATTGACGAAAGCCTTTCGGATGCAGAGTCCAGAACCTCACCGTTTTCATCGATTGTTGATTCTATCAGGTCAATGAGTTTTGGTTGTGGTCGGATTCGTTTGGAAAGTTCGAAGAGATCAGGTGTCCTGTCGTGACTTCGTTCAAGCAGGTCTTTTATTTTTTCAGATGCTTTCAAAGTTGCTAGCAAATCCAGTGCCTGCCTTGGTTGTACGGCAATGCCAATCATTGAATTCTGGATTGTCTGGTGGATCGGCCTGATGTCGCACAATGGGAGAGCATCGAAGTTTTCAAGATACTGTCTTGCCTGGGTCGTTTCCTTGAGCGCAGAGGTGACTTCCTCGATGGAGTTTTTTGGTGTCAGCTCCCGAGCGAGCAGTTTTGCATTCTCAGTGAATGCGTGGCTCTCAAGAATCTCAAGAATTGAAGAAAATTCAAGCACTCTCAGCGAATGCTCATTCATTATTTTCTCCAGTTCTTTCCCAGTATATAATCATACTCGTAACAGTTTAGCACTTTTTGCTTTGAAAGGCCAGACCTTCTGGCAAGGATTGCACCTGATCTGAAATTTGTGAGCTGAGTGGCACCATGCAAGTCTCCACCGATGGAAAACACGCATCCGCATTTATCGGCGAGACGACCAAGCGGCCACGGAATATCACAACGATCCGGGGCATAGTTCATCTCAACAGCTACGCCATGGTTTGCGCAGGCCAGGAAAATCTGCTCCCAGTCTAGCTCCAAAGGTGGTCTTTGCTGGAGCTGTCTCGTGGTGGCATGGGTGATGATGTCAATCTGTCCTGATTTAACCGCATTGACATATCTATTTGTTATTTCAGCAGAGTGCTGGCCAAGCCCCGAGTGCAGGCCTGCAAGCCGTAAAACATTGTGTCTGAGTTCAAAATCAACCCGCCCATCATCGTCGATGTTGAATTCAATACCAGGGAGAACACGACACGGGCTGTTTCCAGAATTTATTTTGTTGATCAGGTCAATCTGCTTCATGAACGACTGGTAGGTCAGACCTCTTGCAACGCCAATCTTTTCTGCATGATCCGTTATTGCAAGATAGCTCAGGCCAATTCGTTCAGCTTCGTGAAGAATATCGCCCAGCCTCGATCTTCCATCGCTCCAATTTGTGTGGCTATGCAGTTCGCCAAGCAAATCCTCAGACTCGATCAGCTCCCATTTGTTTTCAGGCTTTGAAAGTTCAATAACATCTGGCCATTCTCGAATTTCTGGCGGTATCCAGGCAAGACCGATTTTTTCAAAGAAACCGTGCTCATCGCCAATGATTCCAAGAAAACCGGCTACGGTTTTAAACGGCTTGAAAACGAGACTTTCGAGTCTTTGATAGAAATCACCGGGGCCGGTCGACCAGGCAAGCGCGGAACCGACGTACTTGGGCTTGCAAAAATGAAGCCTTATCGGCATCCCAAAAAGAACGCCGGAGATGCCTGATTTTGTCAGCTCAACATCTGAAACGCCCAGCTTGCTTGCGATGCTGTTGGACAAGGCAACGGAGGGTTTCGAGACAGCGCAAAGAAATTCCATCCTGTCCGTCAGTTCCTTGCCACGTCTGACCTCACCGACGATGAAAGGCTTTAGAATGTCAGTGTTTTGTTCTAGTGTCTGCAGCACAAGCTTTGTCAGGTGCATCATCCTTGGGAGTGGGACAAATTTCCTTCCGGACAGATTTTGCATTGCGAGGTGCCCGACCTGATCTGAAAACCGTGTTCCGAAACTTTGGTGGTTTGCGATTCTTCCAGACTGAGAGGCTCTTTTCAGCTCCTCGACCGTTTCGATCCCCAGTTCGTCGTAAAGTCTTTTTGCATTTGACGCCTTGATCCCATCAATTCCAAGAAGATTGACCACGCCTTTTGGGAGTCTTCTGATGTATTCGTTCTCCGTTGATGATTGGCCAGTTCTGAGTAGCTCCAGAGCATCATTAGCAACGTAATCGTAAATGATACCGGTTTGCTTGCCGTACTCGATTGATTGAGTTGTGACCTCGGTAGTTTCAAGCGAATTCGCAAGCATGGCTCCATCGACATAGGCTTTGGCCTTTATCGGATCAGCAACGCTTGCCAGCTGGTATAACCAACGAAGCCTTTCGGAGAGTTCCCAGGAGTTCATGCCGACCTGAGTGTGGCTCCCTTTGTCTCCAATGCCTTTGAAATATTGGAAATTACTGTGTCAATCTCTTCACCTGCAAGTGAGCCGGTTCCTTTCGAGAATGTCAGCGAATAGGCCATCGAACGCTTGTCTTCACGGGCAAAATCACCGGCGTAAAGGTCAAAGAGTTTGATTGTTTCAAGATATTCTCCGCCATTAGTCCTGATAATGCTTTCGAGATCGGCATTTGATAGTGAATTTGGTGCAAGAATGGCGATGTCCCTCAGAACCTGTGGATAGATTGGTGTTGGTTTAGCCTCAATTTTTTCAGAGACGAGCCTTGAGAATGTTTCCAGATCAAGGCTTGCTACGAATACCGGCGTTGGGATATCGAGTTTCCCAGAGATTTCTGGATGAAGCTGACCCATGTAGCCGGCTGCCTGACCGTTCACAACAATTTTTGCCTGTCTGTAAGGGTGGAAATATGAGGTTTCGTTGGCTGCGAATTCAACTTTACCGAGCAACAGCGATTCAAACAGGGCTTCAATCGACCCTTTCAGATCAAAGTAGTCGTAATCCGCTTTTTCTGACCATGAGCTGTGTTTCCTGCCGGTCAGCATTATCGTGAGTTTGCGGAGTTCCGGGCCATATTGCGAACCGACCTCGAACATTCCAAGGTCGGTGTTCCTTTGTCTTGTATTGTACGCTGCAATCTGGATGATTCCGATTTCGGCGAGGGGTCTCATCAACGTTGAATCGGTAGTCATCGGGTTGAGAATCCTGGGTGAACTGTCGATCCATGCGTCCATGCCAAGCAGCTTCAACTCTTCTTCGCATGTAAGCATTTTGGAGTGGACCTCCATCAAGCCCATGCCTGACATGATGCGCCTTATCCGTCTTTCTAGCCCGAATAATGCCGATTCTTTCATGGTTCGTTCGGTTATGATCGGGAAAGTGGTTGGAATTTCGTCATAGCCTACAGCCCTGACCGCTTCTTCAATCAGATCGATTTCAGCCTTCAAATCTGTGTGGCGGTTGCCAGGGATTTCGCACTTGAAAGGATCGCCCTTTTCAACCTTAATACCAAGAATCTCCAGGCCCTGACAGACTTTTTCAATATTAAGGTCGAATCCAAGAATTTTCTTCATCCTGGGAATTCTGACCGGAACGATTCTCCTCTTTGTTTCAGGATAATAATCGACTGGCAGGCAGGGAACATTGCCTGAAAGCGCAAAAACTTTGTCAGCCGTTTTGCCTGACTGCTCAAAATCAGCGCCTTTTTCAAAGCGGGTCGAGGCCTCAGACCTCAAACCAAGCAGCATGGAGGTTTTGGCAATCAGAAGCGGGTTGAAGTAGGCTGATTCAAGGAAAATTCGCTTTGTAGAATCCGACACCTCGGAATCAGAACCGCCCATAACGCCGGCTATTCCAATCGGTTTGTCGCCATCCCAGATCATCAGGGTTCCAACCGGAAGATTTCTCTTGATGCCATCAAGCGTTGTAAACTCCATGTTGACTTTGGTTCTGGCAACTCTGACAGTGCCAGATGTGATTTTATCGGCATCAAAGGCGTGGGTTGGCTGGCCGTCTTCGTACATTGCGAGGTTTGTTGCATCGACAATGTTGCTTACAGGTCTAAGTCCGGCCGAAAGGAGCTTTCTTCTGATTTCAAAACCGGATGGGACAGGCGAAACATCGGCCAGAACGCCGACATACCTTGGGCAATCTTCGGCTGATTCGATCTCAAGCTTGAGTTTATCGGAGGTTTTCAAACCGTTGTCTGAATGCTTGACATCGAGTGTTGGAATTTCCGGTGTTTTCCCGTTGATTCTCCAGTATGTTAAAGCAATTTCCCTTATCAATCCACGAACTGACAGCCATTCAGGATGGTTGGGTGTAATCTTAAGTTCAAGGATTGTGTCAGTGAGCCAGAAGGTTTTGGTTGGGTCTGTAAAAAGCGGTGCGTCCTTGGGGAAAATCCAGACTCCTTCACGCTCTGAAGCTGGCAGGATGTCAGGTTCAATGCCAAAATCCGCCGATGACAGCATCACGCCTTCTGACGTGAATCCCTGGATGGTGGCAACAGTGACATCCCGATCGCCGACTTTTCCGCCAGGCAGACAAACAGCGACTACATCACCAGCAGCGACAGTTTTGGAGTTTGTTACAACGTTTGCAGTTTTATCAGGTGAAACCTGCACCTTTGCCATCTGAAGCTTCTCTGTTGCTTTTTCAAGCGAGAGAATCTTGCCAAAAACAGAACCTTTCACCCTGTCCCTGACTTCAACGCCTTCGACTTCGATGCCAAGAATTTTGAATCCTTCTGAAATCTGGTCGAAAGAAAGACCCCAGTTTATGATCGATTCGATATAGTTTTTTGAAATTCTCATCTCACGCCTCCAAACTGCGAAAGGAAGCGGGCATCGCAGGCTGTGAACTCCCTTATGTCCTTGACTCCGAACTTCATGATGGCGATTCGCTCTATTCCCCAGCCAAAGGCAAAACCCTGGTAAACCTCAGGATCAATACCACATTTTTGAAGCACGTTTGGGTGAACCATTCCTGAGCCACCCATCTCGATCCAGCCTGATTGCTGGCAGATGTTGCAGCCTTTACCACCACAGAATGGACAGGAAGCCAGCGTTTCGGCGCCCGGTTCGACAAACGGGAAATATGACGGCAGAAACTTGACCTTCACGTCACCGCCAAACAGTTCGGACAAAATGATTGAGATAATTCCAGCCAAATCAGAGAAGCCAATGTTCTTGTCGACCATCAGGCCTTCAACCTGGTTGAAGTAAGGGGAGTGGGTTGCATCGAGTGCATCACGCCTGAAGCACGATCCCATGGCAATCATTCTGATCGGTGGTTTCTGCTCAAGCATTGTTCTTACCTGAACCGGTGAGGTGTGAGTCCTCAGAAGCCTGTCCCCGTCGATATAAAACGTGTCCTGCATGGCTCGAGCCGGGTGCCACTGCGGGAAGTTCAGGGCTTCGAAGTTGTAGAAATCTGTTTCTATATGTGGTCCCTGCTTGACCTCAAAACCAAGCTTGTGGAATATTTCGGTTATCTCTTCCTGAACGATTGTCAAAGGGTGAACCGTGCCATAGTTTGGCTTTCTGCCTGGCATGGTTATGTCGATGGTTTCAGACCTGAGGGCTTCCTCACGCTGGAATTTTCTAAACTTCTCAAGCTGGAATTCAATTTGTCCATCGAGATGGTTTTTGAAATCGTTGAGTATCTGGCCAAACTCCTTGCGTTTATCTGGGTCAAGTTTGCCAAGTTCCCTTAGAAGTCCGGTGACAACACCTTTTCTTCCAAAGAGATTGGTCTGCATGTTTGAGAGATTCTCGCCGGCCTCTTTGGTAAATCCATTGACTTCGGCAAATGCATGCTTGATTGATTCTTCAATGTTCAATGATTCTTTCAGTTGCGGAAACTGGCTCAGGAGTTTATCTCCGAGTTCCCTGACTTTTCCAGCGTCACTCACTTTATTGCCTCCATATAACGGTTTGTGTAGCATCCATAGTCTGGCCCAAGCGCATCGCCCATTCCGGCAGCCCTTGCCCTGCATCCGCCGCATTCGATCCTGTGCCTGCAGTTTCCGCAGATTCCTTTGAGTTTTGTTCTGTCCCAAAGAATCTCAAATCCCAGCCATGCTTCTTTAAGGGTTTGCCTTGTCAAATTGCCGACGACCGGATAGAACGGCGAAAACATGCATGGAGTGAGGTCTCCGTTGGGCTGAATGTTGGCATAGAGCCTGCCGGCTGGACACCCACCGAAAACGAACCTCAAAGATTTCATGTATCTTCGGTTTTTGCCCATGTTGAAATAGGCCGTGATCGGGAAGCAGTTTGAATCAGGCAGCTTTTGCTCTCCACGACCATCAACCATCGCTGATTCGGTTGCAAAGTGTGGCGTTTCCGAGAGTACTTCAATCTCGGGATCATCAATCTTTGCAAGCTTTTCCATGACTTCCGCCCTTTGTTTTGGCGTTAGGTCAAGGTTTTTGATCGATTCGCCCCTTCCAACCGGAATGAGGTGGTAGAAAACAATCCTGTTGAAATGGTGATTTTTTGCCAAATCTACGAACTCGTCGATCTTGTCTGCATTGAAAGCTGTGAGAGTGACGCCCATTGAAAGGTACATGCCAACAGCCTTCATCGCTGCAACACCTTTCATGCTCAGGTTGAAAGCGCCATCCATTCCCCTGAACTGGTCATGGACTTTTGGATCAGGGGAGTCGATTGAGACCTGGGCGTATCTGATGCCGAATTCGACGAGCTTTGAAGCGACCTGGTTATCAATGAGGGTTCCGTTTGTATCGATGGAGACAAAGATGCCCTTCGACGAAGCATAACCCGCAATCTCCCAGAAATCATCAGACATGAGCGGTTCTCCACCTGAAAAGGTGATTGCGGCAGTTCCAGTCTCATCCAGCTGGTCAATGATTGACAGTTTCTGGGCTTTGGTCATCAAATCCTTCTGGTCTATCGAAGCTTTCTGGAAGCAGTGCTGACACAGGAGATTGCACCTGTTTGTCAGATTGAATACCACAGAAAATGGGGCCGTGACAATGAGTGGCGTGTTGTAGCCATACTTTATCAGGCTGTCCACAACGATCATGAAGCACCTTGCAATGCCAGGATCAGACAGTGATTTCTTTACTTCTGACCATGGAACGCCTGCACTTCCCATAAAAACCCTGAGGACAAGCCCGAAGAAGAACGCGTAGAACCTTTCGGAAAAGGTTCCATTTCGTCTTGCGCCGATGATCTCAAATGAAATGCGTGCCAGTCTCTTTGACCTTGATAGCACAAAGCGGGAAAATCTATTACCAACAAGCCATTTAGCCATTTGGCTACATTATACACTGCCTAAAACAAAATAAAAGTCAGGTTTTTAAAGGGGTTGACTGCGTGTGATTTCAAAGTAGCATCATTATTAGGATTCTTATGTCTTAAGGAGGCCATCGTGGAGCTTGAGAATGTACTGGAGGAATTGGAGCTGGAACTGTCTGATTTTTACGCGGCCGCAATCGTTGGTCTTGACGGGCTGTCCATTGCGGAAGTTTCAGCAGGTGTTGAGATGGATATAACCGAGGTCTCGGCTGAATTTGCCTCAGTTATCAATTCGCTTGCAAAAACTTCACTTTCCATTAACGCCGGAGCAGTGACCGGAACACTCGAATCTACAGAAAAATATCACTTTCTCACTCAGATGATCGATGACTTCCCATATTTCCTGCTCGTCGTCATTGGCAATTCAGGCAACATCGGCAAGGCGCGCTACATGATGAACAGAGTATCACCGGTCATCAAGGAGATCCTGCGATGAACACCAGAATCATTGAAAAGATGATGGCGAAAGCCTACAAAAAAATCCCATCCTGCGAACAGATAGTCGTGGCCACAGCTGATGGAATCGGAATCGCCTGCTATCCACCTAACTGTGACTTTGCCGACTCGATTGCAGCATCATCAACCTCAATCACCGGCCTCTCTGACGCCTCTTCTGAATTCCTTGGAAAAGGTGAGGTCAACTACACCCTCATCCGCTCAAACGGCGGGTACATCCTCGTTTTTGGCATGGGAACATTCAACCTGTTTGTCATGGCGGGCAAAAAGGTGAACCTTGGACTGCTTCTGCTGGTCGGAAACAGGCTTGCTGACGACCTGGCGCAATCCGTTTCAGAAATCGTTGTCGAGAGGGAACTTGAGGAAGACGTGCACATGCTGGCAAGAGAGCTGGCGGAAGCCCAATCGGAAGACAAGGTTCAAATCGAGCTCATGCTTGAAGATGAAGAGGGCGAGGCTGTGCCGAAAGATTTGAAAGAAACCCTTGACATTGCAGGTCAAATTGCCGACGAATGCGCCAAGAAGGACATTCCCTGCGACATCAGGATTTCAATCGAAGAACCTTTTAAACACCCAACCTCTCACGACCACACCGACTTCGAGCCAACCACAGAGAAGATTGAACCCAAAGTGAAGATCAACCCTGAAGATGTGAAGCCCTCAGAAATCAAATATCACAACGAGGTACCCATCTACCATCAGGAACCGCCAAAAGACAGGCCTGAACCGACAAAGTCACCAATCCAGGAACATGAAGACGAAGTGGTTCTTGAGCCGACAACATTCATGAAAAACGGAGTTAAATTCATTCCTGATGACATCAAGCCAACAGAAGTCAGGCAAATGAACGACTCCGAGATCAGGGATGAAACGGTTGAATTCAAGGAAAAGGCAATGCAGGATTATGGCGTCACGCACGATGACCATGTTCTTGAGCCAACAACCGAGAAATTGCCCGATGTTGAAAAGCCGGTTCCGGCTAAACCGGTTGAAGTCAGGCGCATGAATGATTCAGAAATCAGCAACGAAAGAACCGAGTTCGAGCCAAAACCGATGCAAGATTACGGCAAAGATCATGAAGACCACGTTCTCGAGCCGACAACTGAACATATTCAGGCAAAAGATGCGGTAAATCCTGAAGAAGTTAAACCACAGGAAGTCAAGTGGCACAATGAAGTTCCGATCTACCACGAAGAACCGAAGAAAGATTCTCCCGATCCAACAATTATTCCCAAAACTGAGCATGTTGATGAAACAGTCCTTGAGCCGACCACTTTGACAAAAAGATATGACGGAACAAGGATTCTGCCTGAGGAAGTGAAACCGGTTGAAGTTAGGCGTATGAACGATTCTGAAATCAGCCATGAAAGAACAGAGTTCGAACCAAAGAGAATGCAGGACTATGGCGTCACGCACGATGACCATGTTCTTGAGCCAACCATCGAGAAGTTGCCCGATGTTGAAAAGCCGGTTCCGGCTAAACCGGTTGAAGTCAGACGCATGAATGATTCTGAAATTAGCCATGAAAGAACAGAATTCGAGCCGAAACCGATGCAGGACTACGGCAAGGAACACGATGATCATGTTCTCGAACCAACAACTGAACATATTCCGGCAAAAGATGCGGTTAATCCTGAAGAAGTTAAACCACAGGAAGTCAAATGGCATAATGAGGTTCCGATCTACCACGAAGAACCGAAGAAAGATTCTCCCGATCCAACGATCATTCCGAGAACTGAGCATGTTGATGAAACAGTCCTTGAGCCGACCACTTTGACAAAAAGATATGACGGAACAAGGATTCTGCCTGAGGAAGTGAAACCGGTTGAAGTTAGGCGTATGAACGATTCAGTTGAACATCACGAACCGATCGAGTTCCAGCCGAAGGAAATGAAGGAATACGGCAAGACGTACGACGACCACACCCTTGAACCGACAACCGAAAAAATTGATGTCGAGCAGCCGAACCCTGACGATGTGAAACCATCTCCAATAATCAGAGCCGGCGAAGAGGATCATGCAAAGGCCATCGAATTCCCTTCGGACAGAGCAAATATTGATGAATCGGCGAAACAGGCTGAGATCGACCCAAACGTTTCATCGGTTCTTGACAGGCTCAACAAGGCGATTGACAGCTTCAAGAACTCTGAAAAGAATTCACTTTTTGACAAAGACGAAGCTGACCCGTTTGCCGACAAGGATGATTTGACCGAGTATTAAACCTAATCCAAAACAAAAAGGCCAGACATAAAGTCTGGCCTTTTTTTATGTTCATTCAATCAATCAAACCGATTCAGTCTGGTACTGGAGTTTCATCGAACCCATGCCTGCACTTTTCCACACTTTGGCAAGCGTTTCAACCATATAGTCGATGTCGGCTTTTTCGTGCATTGACGTGACGTTGCAGCGCATTCTCGCTGTTCCAGCCGGTACTGCCGGTGGGAGGATTGGCATAAGGTAAACGCCAGCCTCAAACAGCTGTTTTGAAATTTCGTAAGCATACCACTCGTCTCCAATGATGATCGGCACTATGGCTGTGGTTGAATTGCCCGTGTCAAATCCGGCTTTCTTCAAGGCATGGAGGTAGTAGGCGATGTTTTCATTGAGTTTGTGGACTCTCCACGGCTCCTGCTCAAGGATCTCAAAAGTCTTGTGGGCTGCGGCCGCTGTTCCCGGAGGCATTGGTGCCGAGAAGACATAGCCTCTTGAGAAAAATCTCAACATGTCGATGATTTCTTTTCTTGCAGCTATGTAACCGCCTGTGATTGAGGCAAACTTGGAGAGGCTACACATGATTATGTCCACACCGTCTTTCAGGCCGAAATGCTCCATGATTCCAAGTCCGTTTTTGCCAATGACGCCTAGTGAATGCGATTCATCAACCATGAGGAGTGCTTCGTGTTTCTTGGCAACCCTGATGATGTCTGGAAGAGGCGTGACGTCTCCGTCCATCGAGAAAACTGCATCGACAACAATGAATTTGCCGTTTGACTTTGAAGCCGTCAGCTTTTTGTCCAGGTCTTCAACGCTGTTGTGGGCAAATCTTGTGAACTTCGACCTTGAAAGCAGGCAGCCATCAATGATCGATGCATGATTGAGGTTGTCACAGAAGATTTCATCTTCCCTCTGGCAAAGGGTCGAGACGGTTGTGAGGTTTGTTAGGTAGCCGGACGAATAGATTATGGCGTCATCCATATTGTGAAACTGGGCAATCTTTCTTTCAAAATCAATGTGAACGGTTGTGGTGCCACACAGTAGCCTGATGGCGTGCGAGCCGGTGCCAAATTTGTTTGTGGCATCGATTGCAGCCTGGTTGACCCTCTCGTCACCAAGCAAGCCAAGGTAGTTGTAGCTTGTGAAGTTGAGGTATCTTTTTCCACCGATCCAAACGTACTGATGATCATTCCTTTCAATCTCTCTTGAGAGAATGAAATGATCGTCAGCAACGACCTGCTTCTGCTTCTCCTGGATAGCAGCAAAGCGTTTCTCAAAATTGTTCATACCCACTCCTTGAAGGTGAATGGACTTGTGGGCCAATTTTCCTTTTTTCGGATGCCCAAATTGTCCTGGTTTAACCAAAGAATCTTTGACAAATGAATCGAGTTCTGTCGTGGCGGTTTTGCCGCCTTCTGGAATAATGATTATACGCACGTCACTGGCAAATCAATACTTTTTTTGTTTGTGCAATGTTAGCCAAATAAATTCTTGACAATGCCTGCGTTTGTTGTTATAAGTTTTCCACGGCGAAAATTCTCTATGCCAATCCAACCAGGAGATCAATTCACGGGCCCATAGCTCAGTCGGTCAGAGCAGCTGGCTCATAACCAGCGGGTCGTAGGTTCGAGTCCTACTGGGCCCAGACTACCAAACATGCTAGGAATTCAAGGACTAATCAGACTTTCGAAGCTTGACCTGGAAATAAGGCTGATTGAAAAAGAAATCGAAACAGCTGATGACGGTTCCAGCCTGCAGTCAGAGATTACCAATCTGGCGCAGATTGTTGCACAGGGTGAGGCCATCTTCAAAAAGAACAGGGAAGAGCTTGAAGACAACAAACTCCAGCTTGACAAGTCGATCCTGGAACGCAAAAAAATTGAATCATCGATGTTTCAGCCAAACACATCGGTCAAGCGCCTTGAAGAGCTTCAGGACCACAAAAAGAAGATCGACAAATTCATCGACGAGCTTGAGACTAAAGGCATCGGGCTGATGGATCAATCCGACAAGATCGGAGAAAAGCTGGCCAAAGCGAAGAGGCTGCTCGATAATAAAAAACAGCTGTTTGAACAAAAATCCACCGAATTCAAAAAACTCAAGCTCAAAGGCGAGATAAAAATCGCAGACATCAAAAGAGACAGAGACCAGCTTGCGCCAACAATTTCGAAAGACCTGACAACAATTTATGACAAACTCATGAACACTAAAAATGGTCTTGCGATGGTGGAAGTGGCTGGCAATCAATGCAACGGATGCCAGCAGACAATCCCTTCCGTCATCATCCAGGCGGTCAGGGATGAGCCTGAAGAGCTTCATTATTGCAACAATTGTGGCAGGCTGATCTACATCTGGAGGAACGAGTGAAAAAGGTTGAAGTCTGGACAGATGGCGCATCGAGGGGAAACCCTGGTCAGGCCAGTTTTGGAACCATCTGTGAAGTTGACGGAAAACTCACTTTCCAGGACAGCTACGAAATCGGCATAAAGACAAACAATGCTGCTGAATATGCCGGCCTGATTTATGCCCTCTCCAAGCTGATCAAGCTTGGCCTGGAAAACGAAGATGTGACGATCAAGTCTGACAGCCAGCTGATGGTCAGGCACATGTCAGGCGAATACAAGCTGAAAACCAAAGAGCTGCTGGAGTATTTCCTGACAGCCCAAAACCTTTATTCGAGATTCACCAGTTGCAAAATCATCCACGTTGGCAGGGAACTCAACAAGTCAGCCGACAGGATGGCAAACCTCGCGTTCGGGCAAGGAGATGAGAAATGAGCGGAAAAACGTACACCTATGAAGAGCTTGATGTCATGACTGCAAGAGAACTCTACGACATCTGCAAGGATTTGAAGATCAAGAATTATACAAGCTTCAAAAAGAATGACCTCATCAACGAGATCATCATGGTTGCCTCGGGTGAGAAAGAGATTGTCAGGAAAAAGAGGGGCAGAAAATCCAAAGCCGAACTTGAAGCCATGAGAAAGGCGCTCGAGCTTGCAGAGAAACGCGAGACAGAGAAGCTCTACGGCACAATAAAGCCGGAAGAGAAAAAGCCTGTTCCACACGAACCAAAAGAAAAGCCGGATTACGACAAACCCCTTCTCATAAAGCACGATATCAGCCACCTCAGGGAACAGCAGCAGAAAACAGTACAGCAGGAGCAGAAAGCCTCAGAAGATGACGAGCTCCAGGGTCATGCAGGCGGAGTTCTTGAAATCCACCCGGATGGATACGGCTTCCTGAGAACCCAGTACGTTCCTTCGCCAAAGGACGTTTATCTTGCCCCGTCGCAGATCAGGCGCTTCGGTTTCAGAAACGGCGATTTCATTGAAGGAATCGTCAGGTTCCCGACAAAGCAGGGCGAAAAATATTCAGCCATGCTCAAGATCGAAACCTGCAACGGCGTCGACCCGGAACAGCTTCGCAGCAGACCAAATTTTGAAAGCCTCATCCCGATTTTCCCGAATGAAAAACTGAAAATGGAATATCCAGGAAGAAACGACATTACGCTGAGGGTTGTTGACCTTGTCGCACCAATCGGCAAAGGCCAGCGCGGCATGATCGTCTCTCCGCCAAAAGCTGGAAAAACCACAGTCATAAAAAAGATAGCCCAGGCCATTTCGGTCAATCATCCGGAAGTCACGCTCATGATCCTCCTGGTTGACGAACGCCCGGAAGAGGTAACCGACATGCAAAGATCGGTGAATGCACAGGTTATCAGCTCAACATTCGACCAACTCCCTGAAAATCACATAAGGGTTGTCGAACTCGCAATTGAACGCGCAAAACGTCTTGTCGAAATGAGGAAAGATGTAGTCATTCTGATGGACGGCATCACGAGGCTGACAAGAGCTTACAACCTTGTAATGACCCCGACTGGCAGAACCCTCACCGGCGGCCTCGACACCTCCGCCATTCATGGGCCAAAGAAAATCCTTGGCGCTGCAAGAAACATTGACAACGGTGGTTCACTGACCATCATCGCAACATCGCTCATCGAGACCGGCTCAAAGATGGACGAGGTCATTTACGAAGAGTTCAAGGGAACCGGCAATATGGAGCTTGTTCTTGACAGAAAGCTTGCAGAAAAGGGTATTTTCCCAGCCATCGACATCAACCGCTCAGGCACAAGGCGCGACGAACTCCTTTACGACGACGAGATGGGCAAGAGAATCAGACAACTTCGTAGATTCCTCACAAACCTCGACCCGACAGACGCTCTCGACAAACTCTACAAGTGGCTGCAGGAAACACGCGACAACAAGACGTTCCTCCAGATGTTGGTGGCAGAAAAGCGCTAGGAATATCCAACGATTACACCGGTTCCTTGCGGAGCCGGTTTTTTTTGTTTACCAGGGTTTCCAGACGGTTCTCATTTCAAGCTGGCCTACGTTTTCGCCGTGAGTGGTCAAAATCTGAATATCGTAGAAAGGTTTAAGTTTTTCAACCTTCCCACCGATTTTTGGCGAGAGTCTGGCCATCGTGAATCTGAAAGGATCACCGCCATCGCCACACTCAATCTTGAAAGCAAAGGCTCTACCGTCTTTTCCGGCACAGAAAACAGCTTCCGCACCGTCTTTTGCCACAATACCCGGATTGTCTTCAAGAAATGCCGTCATAACACGATCTTCGCCACCCATGAGTAATGGATGTCGCTTAACCGATTCAGAAATCATCGATGCTGCGTCCTTCAACTCAGACTCAAGATTGACAGGGTTTGAAAGATTGGAAAAACCAACAGCCATGTTGTAGATGGGCATCCCAAAAACCGGCACACCGCAACCGTCGACGCCTATTACAATATCGTCTCTGTTCATTTCGCACATCTTGGCAATCACATCAAGGGTCATTTGCTGGATTGGGTGTTCAATTTTGTTGTAACCGTCAGTACTCCAGCCCTTCGTCATGCAAGTGGCCAGCATTCCGGCATGTTTCCCTGAGCAGTTGTGGTTTATCGGCTTTGCTGACACTTCATCGAACTCAGTTCTTGCAGCTTTTGTGAGAGGTGGATGGGTTCCGCAAAGCAAAAACTCATCATTTAGTCCGCATCTTTCGAGCAGATCGAGAACAACTTCTGTGTGAACCTTCTGTCCGTTGTGTGAGCCAGAAGCGATTGCCAGATGTTTAAGGCTCAGTCTGAATTTTTCGTAAGCACCGGAAATTACGAGAGTCATTGCCTGGATTGGCTTGGATGAGCTTCGAAAATATGTAATGTACATTGGGTTTCCAAGGTTTGAGGTTATTTTGTGGCTCTCGTCGATTGAAACCGCATGACCCCTGAATACCGATTCATCAAGGCCATTCCTGACTTTCGCACATATTATCTCTGAATTCATGAAAGCAATTCTAGCCAAACAGTCTCAGGCTTCAAGCACTTGAAGAAGTAGCTCCTCATCTGGTAGAATCTGCATATGAAAAGATTTTACTGGGAAAACCCGTTCGCTTTTGAAGCTGAGATCGAACTCGTTCAGATTGAAGGCTCGCTGTGCAGGATTTCGCCGATCATTTTCCATCCAGATGAAGGTGGACAACCACCAGACAGGGGAACGATAGGCGTCGCCAACATCATAAAGATTGAGGCAAAGGACGGCGATGCCATCATAACGCTTGACAGACCACTTCCCTCCGGTAAATACCCAGCCAAAATCGAAACTGCACACAGGGTTTCCCAGAGCAGAAGGCACACTGCGCAGCACATCATTTCAGGAATCGCCGAAACCGAGATGGGGCTTGCAACAACTGGCGTGAAGATCGGTTCCAACTGCACAATTGATTTCGATAAAAAGGTCGAATGGGAGCAGATTCTTAAGCTTGAGCAGCTCTCAAATGAAGCAATAATGAACAATATTCCCGTCGTAACCGAGTATGGAACCCTGACAAACCGTGGACGATTCAGTGAAAACCTTTCCGAAAAAGACACTTCAGAACTGAGGGTTGTGGTTATCGAAGGGATTGATCGTTCAGCCTGTTGTGGGACACACGTGCCAATGACCGGAATGGTCGGCTCGATCAGAATCACGAACCTCGAAGCAAACAGACAGGGCAACCGAATCACATTTGTTGCCGGATTGGATGCAGTCGGGTTTGGAGCAGGCGAATCGACGATTCTGAGAGAACTTCGAAAAACTGCAAGCTGCTCAAACGAGGAGCTCAAAGACTCCTACCTGAAGATCGTGAACCTGAATTCAGCACAGTCCAAAGAAATAGCCTCACTTTGGGAGAAGGTGATTCCACTGGAACTTGAAAATGCGAAACAGATTGAATCGAGGTTCGGGAAGATAAGCATCCTTCAAACCTCGGCCCCATCAAAACTTATCTCCAAAATTGGCTCCATGCTGGTGGCGAAATCAGGCTTAAATTCGATTGTTTTCTCTTCAAACCCATGCCAACTGGCAACCGGTTCGCCAACTGGTCAAGCAAAAGAGATTCTCGAAGCCCTGGCAAACTCCGTAGGCGCCAAAGGTGGAGGAAATCCAAATGCTGTAAACGGATCGTGCTCTGCGGATATTACACTTGAACAGATAAATAAAGCATTGGTCTAGCTTTCATCTACCTGACATATAAGCGCGATAACAAATAAGATCAAACATGAGATTGATTTGATTCAATACAATTATTAAAATAATATATATAAAAAATTGCCAAGGAGACGAAAATGCAATTTTCAATGCTGCTTGGAACGCAAGTCATCGGTTGTTACATGGCCAAAGGGTTCACCGGAGCCGTCAAGATTTCAAATCAGAACGACATGGCTACAGCCTGGCTCAATTTGGGTAAGGTAACTGCCATGAGAACCAGTCAGGAGGCAGAAACCCAGGCTCTTAATTTTCTCTCGAAAACTACGGCCGGTGAGGTTATAACAAAATCTGATCTGGCTGGCTCAGGTAAAACCGATTACCCAATGTTGCTTGAGGAACTGGTACTGTCCGGCAGAATCAATTTCTCATCGATGCTTCCTGTTCAACACAATGTTTTTTGTATCAAAGGCGGTAACTCAGACTTCGAGTCTCTCAAATCATCGCAATCAATAAAAAATCTTCTGAGCATGGTTGGAAATGGCATAACTTTCTCTGCGTTGGCAAACGCCTTTCCGGTTACAGATTTCTGGAGCTCTTTCATTCTGGCAACATCTGTCGGAGCCGTAATCCCAAGCTACCACAAACTCCTCGGTGAAGTCGTAAAAAAATACCAGGAGGTTGTAGACGCTGAGATAAAGAGATTCATGGGAATTGCCATATCGCACTCCTTCAACACAAAAGTGGACAAGGCAATTGTTGACTGGAGGGAAAGTTTCACTGATCCGGTGTTTGGTGCCAAGCCGTTTGAAGCATGGGCCAAAGCGGTTGTTATTGCAGTCAACGAAACAGTACCATCAACCATTTCGGAGAAAATGCTGGCAAAGGTTTTATCATCATTTTCAACACTTGACCAAAAAACAATTTCATTACTTGTTTCCTGAAAGGAGCAGAAATGACTTTAAATTCAATTCTTATGGCTGTTTTGTGGATGATTCCGTTTGTTTTCATGCTCATGATTGGTCAATGGGGTCTGATCAGCGCTGATCCAAAGTTCATCACTGATTATTCCAACATCGTGACAACCCTGACTGTTTGGATTTCGGCAGCGTTATGTTTTGTAACCTCTACTGTCTATAGCTGGGTTGATCTGAACAGGAAAGCCTGGCTTTTCATAGGTCTGGGGCTGGTCTCCTGGAGCATAGGAAACGTATTTCTTTCATGGGCTGACGGACTGTTTTCAATTACAGAAGCAACCGCAAACGCACTCCCGAATATTTATGATTTCTTCTTCATCATCTCAATTCCATTGATCATAGTTGGATTCTACAATCTTAACAAATCAATGAGGGTGCCGATTCCACTTTATGGCTGGATCATCGGTGGTGTCGTCCTTATTGGCTCTTTGGTTGTTTCAGCCATGATTAACTGGAGCCTTCTGTTCCCTGCAGACTCTGCGAATATGCTTGCAACAGACAGGTTTATTTTCGCTCTGCTTTACGCGATTCTTTACCCACTGATGCTTTCCTACGCAGTGACAATGGCTTCAACTCTATTTTCAGGTATGCTTGGCCGCCCCTGGATCCTTGTTCTTGTTGGTTTTGTTGTCTACAGCACCGGTGAAATCATCTGGAACCTCATTACCCATCCCAACGTCAACATTTACGTTGTTGGTGGATATTTCGATCTTTTCTGGCTTGTCGGGTTCATGATCATCGGCATCGGTGCCTACATGAACTATTATATGGTCAAAAATCCTTATTGATTCCAATTTTCAACCTCACTGCCCCAGTCGATCGACTGGGGCAGTTGCATTTTTGTGTCAATAAGAAGAAACCTTCTATTGCAAATAATTTGTTTTAGGTCAATGCTTGATTTTTTTCACAAATTCATTATTATTGGCAGTCCAATGAGACAACTTACAAAAGAACAGGAAATAAGAAGGATAACACTAATAGGGATCTGTGTGAACCTTGTGTTGACGGCATCAAAAATACTCGGCGGTCTGTTTGGGGGGTCATCGGCTCTGTTTACAGATGGATTTCACTCCATGACGGACCTCAGCTCAGATTTCATAGTGCTGTTCGGCCTGAAGTACTGGATGAGGCCGGCTGATGAAAACCACCCACATGGCCATAAAAGGCTTGAAACCGTTGTTACGGTCATCATCGGCGTAATGCTCGCCTCAATCGGCATCACCCTCGGCTACAATTCCGTAATTGACCTGATAGCGGGCAACTCAAGACAGGCCGACTGGATTACATTTGGCATCGCCTGTCTGGCTATCGTCACAAAGGAAGCAATGGCCAGATGGTCTGTCAGCGTTGGCACAAGACTGAATTCAAAAGCAGTCCTCGCAAACTCATGGGATCAAAGATCGGATGCCCTTGGCGCAATCCCTGTAGCAATCTCAATTCTTCTTGTAAGAATCAATCCGAAACTCTGGTGGATAGACCAGACAGCAGCCATTCTAGTCTGTATTCTGATTTTGAGGGCAGCTGTTAACATTGTCTGGCCATCGCTCAAGGAACTAATTGACACGGGCGCGAACAAGGAAACCAGAGAGAAAATCAAATCTATCATTTCAGAGACTCCAGGAGTCCTGTCGATTCACAAGCTCAGAACGCGTTATCTAAGCGGTGACCTTGACCTGACATGCCACATCCAGGTTGACCCCAAAATGACCGTAATGGAAAGCCACAACATCACTGGCAAAATAAAACAGAGACTCATCGAGTCAGGCCTGAACCTCCACGACACAAACATTCACGTCGAGCCTTACGAGCAGAAATAAAAAAAGACCCGCCGAAAGACGGGTCTACAAAATAGGACTTTTTTAGCCGAGTATCTCTTTCAAATCCATATCAGGTGTTGTAATCATTTTCAGACCGAGTTTTCCCCTGAGCACCTCAAAGACCGCTTCCTTGATTGGAGCTGGCGCAGTTGGGCCAATTCTTATGTTTTTGATTCCAAGCGAGAGAAGGGTGAGAAGAACGCAGATTGCTTTCTGCTCATACCAAGAGAGAACCAGTGATAGTGGCAAGTTGTTGACATCTGTCCCAAGTTTTTGAGCAAGTGTGACAGCGAACATGATTGCCGAGTACGAATCATTACATTGGCCGCAATCCAGTAGCCTTGGAAGTCCTTCAATGTTTCCAAAATCTAGCTTGTTGAATCTGTACTTTCCGCAGGCACAGGTCAGGATGACGCAATCTTTCGGCACCTTTTGTGCGAACTCAGTATAGTAGTTCCTGCCTGGTTTTGCTCCATCGCAACCACCGACGAGAAATGCGTGCCTCAACTTTCCGGCCTTCACTAGTTCGATAACGGCATCGGCACTTGAAATGAGCGTATCTTTTCCAAACCCGATCATTATCGTCTTCTCATCAAGATCAGAAAGATACCCCTGGGACTTTACAGCTGATTCAATAACCTCGGAAAAATCACGATTATTGACGTGTCTGATACCAGGAAAACCCACTTCATTCATGGTAAAAAGCCTGTCCTGATAAGACGGTCTTGGCTTCATAAGACAGTTTGTCGTCAAAACAATCGACCCAGGAAATTCGCCAAATTCCGACTGCTGGTTTTGCCAGGCTGAACCGAAGTTTCCAGCGAGGTGTTTGAATTTCTTCAACTCAGGATAGGCGTTTGCAGGCAGCATTTCCCCATGCGTGTAAACGTTGATGTCTTTTCCTTCAGTCTGTTTGAGGAGTTCGCGCAGGTCAGCAAGGTCGTGACCTGAAATCAGGATGCACTTGCCTTTGATCGGTGTAATCCTTACTTTTGTCGGTTCTGGTTTGCCAAACTTGCAGTTTGCTTCGTTAAGCAATTCCATCACTCTGAGATTCAACTTGCCAACAAACATGGCCATGTCAAATAATTCATCGATTGTTCTCGATGTGTCGCTCAGAAAATCAAGAACTTCATGGAATCCTGCATAGACTTCGTCATTTTCGACACCATTCAATCTTGCGTGATCTGCATAGGCTGCAACACCCTTCAGGCCGTAAAGCACGAAGTGGTACAGGCCGGCAGCTGTTTCGCCCATTTTTTCAATGTCTTTCGTGAAGATGAATCTTTCCCCTTCAGACTCCAAAAAACGTTTGTCATGTCTGAATTCCCAACCTGAGTCAAGGTTGATCCCTTCAATGTTGCCAGTTCTTGAAAAATACTCTTCTTTCAGCTTCTTCTCGCAATCTTTCGCCTCCATGAGCAATTCTACAAAGCGATTTTCATCAAAGTTCACGTTTGTGATGGTTGCAAACAGGGCTCTTACCGTGAAAACATCGCAACCATAAATATGGCAGCCGGTCTTGGCAAGCCTGTGGGCCAGCGTCGAGTTGAATCTTAGAGCATGAAGAAGCATATCCATCAGAGCTGAAACCTGCGGATCCTTGCTGCAAACTCCAATCTTTGTACATCCGGTTCCCTTCATCGTCTGCTCACACTGGTAACAAAACATGTCCATAAATTCCATCCTTTCATTGCCAATGGTTATGTGCTCGTTTAATTGTACCAGGAATTCGTCGAATTCAATACGATAAGAAAATTTAAAAAACCAATGTCTTAGAAAATAATAATCCGACTTTTTTGGTGGGTTGGAATCTCTGAACTCCAACCCTATTGCCACGATTTATGTTACATTCTTTCGCCGTTAAGCGAAATTTTTGTGAGCGTCAGAGGGATGTTCTTCCCTGAATTTGCCAGAGCCGACCTTACAATCTGCACGAGACCGTTGCAACAAGGAACTTCCATATATGCAACTTCGACTGAATTGATGTTGTTCATTTTGAACATCTGGGTCAGTTTTTCGAGGTAAATCTCGGCGTTGTCCAGTTTTGGGCAAGCAATGGTCAGAACCCTGTCCGGCAGAAGATCGAGATGGAAATCGGCTTTTGTATAGGCGACACAGTCAGCGGCAATAAGTAGATCAGAGTTCTGAAGGTATGGGGCATTCGGTGGCATCAACATCAGCTGAACCGGCCAGTTTACTAGGGCAGAAGCAATTGAAATTCCACCTTTTCTTGGCTTGACTGACTGCTGGGGCTGGCTCTGGGACAAATTTTTAACGGCTGAACCAGGGCATCCGCAAGCAAGTTTTTCTGGCATACCGTGTCCACCTTCGCAATGATGCTCATGATCATGGTGTTCATGGTGATGATGATCGTGATGGTGCTCATGATGGTGGCCATGATGATCTTCAGGGTTATAATGCTCGTGAGGGCCAACCTCTGGATTGCCAAATCCGTTGTAATCTTCGGCTTCCCTTTCGATTATTTTTATGGCGTCGACAGGACAGTCACCGATACAGGCACCAAGACCGTCGCAATAGGAATCGGTGACAAGCTTTGCCTTGCCATTTATCATCTTTATTGCACCTTCGGCGCAGGCATTTGCACACTGTCCGCAGCCATTACATTTTTCTTCATCTATCTGGATGATTTTTCTCAGCATTTGTCTCCTTGTGGTTTTGTGAACGCTTTGAGGGTTGTTCCTGAAAGAAACTTGCAGAACTTGTCATTGAGATCATTGAGCACTCCCCTGAAAAGGCAGATATCAAACACGCAATTCTGCTTTCCGTAGGCACACGGGTTGCTATCAATGCGCCCTTCTATCGATTCGTATATGTCCAAAAGAGTGATTTTTTCAGAATCCTTTGCAAGCATGAATCCACCCTCTGGTCCGCGGGTGGATTTGACCAGGCCATCCTTTGCAAGGCGCTGCATGATCTTGCTCAAATGGAACTCTGACGAATCGGTTTTTTGTGCAAGCTCCTTTATGCTCATCTTGTCGCCATGTATGGCAAGAACAGAGAGGGCATGGAACCCGATATAGCTTGCTTCGCTTAGGTTTATAAGTCTCATATACGCATTCTAGTATTCTTATGCTTAAATTACAATTAAATACCATGATCCCACACTTGACAGCATGTTATAATTTATGTCATGTTGAAAGCTTATTTAATTCAAATGCTTTCAAGTTTTCGGTAATGGGTATCATACACGTAACTATACAAAAAATGGAGGAATTATGAGCATCAACGCAGTATTGGGTATTGTCACCTGGATCCTTCTTCTCTTGACCGCTCTTCATAGCATGTTCCTGAGAAAGAAGCTTGGAGCAGGATTCATGTCGCTCCATGTCTTAGACATTATTTTCACGCTTGGTTTTGCAACCATTCACGGAGTGCTTATCCTTAATGGTATCATCTCCAGCGGCAGACCGGTAATGACCGGAGCTCTTCTCGGAATACTCACCTGGAGCCTTGTTTTTTTGACATTTCTCTTTGGAATCTTCAGGAAACCACTTGCTTCAGCTCTGAAAAAAGCCTACATGACAGTCCACATCACCCTCGGAATTCTTGCTTTCCTGATGGCAACCACTCACGGCGGTTTCATGCTTTACAGCTTCCTTAACAGGCCACCGAAATTATAATCTCTTTAGAAAAGACCCCTGGATTCCAGGGGTCTTTTCTAAATTATATTGAATTAACCGTTACCTTTGGGATCGTTGCCATACGATCTCCGATCAGAAATTTTTCCATTTTTGTTATGGATAACCAGTTCTGCATGAAGTTCTTTTGCCACTCTTCTTGCCTCTTTCAAAGCAATATCCTTCGTACTGAACTCGACTAAAATTTCATTTTTTTCTCTGTCTTTTGCTCGCCAAGTATTGTCATTATGTACTAAATCTATAAATGGTGTTTTTTTGGTTTTGATTACATTTTTTGTTCCAACCATCTTCTTCGCCGGTTCTGTTTTCGTCACTGACTTTGTCTGATTCTTATCTCCAGCTTTTGCCGTCTTCGATTCTGGTTTTTTAGTCATCATGCACCTCCACAAATAATTGTGCGCTATTAGGTGATTCTGTCAAAAACAGCAATATTTGGAATTTACACCGGTATTTTCAAATGTCGTACTATATTTGATTGAAGATTTCGGGTTTTGTTAATCAGAAGGAAAAAAGTAGGATATATCATTATAACAGAATAATACGAAAAGATTTTTGGGTATTATTTGGAAATCAGCTCCCAGAAATGACTGGCTCCCCGACGAGGATTCGAACCTCGAACCTACTGGTTAACAGCCAGCCGCTCTACCGTTGAGCTATCGGGGAACAACGTTTTGACAGTATAATTAAGCTCGTTTGCCTGTCAAGCAAATCAACTTGAAGGGTCAAAAGAGTAGCCAATTTTGTGAATTGTTCGGATTATCGAGACCGAGAATGGCTTTTCTTCGATCTTCTTTCTTAACTTGTTCACGTGTACGTCGACTGTTCTGCAGTCGAGCAGTGATTTCTTTTTCCATATTTTTGTGAAGAGCTCTTCTCTGGTGAAGACTCTTCCGGGATTACACATTAGCAGCCAGAGCAGTTCAAACTCCTTGACTGTCAGATGAATACGCTTGTTGTTTTTGATCACCGAGTGAGCTTTGGAATCAACGATCATGTCATCGTATACAATTTCTTCCTTTGGCTTTGTCGGTGCCGAGAGATAGTGGCATCTCCTGATCAGGCCCCTGATTCTGGCAATGAGCTCATTTAACGAGAACGGTTTTGTCAGGTAGTCGTCGGCTCCTGAGGCTATGCCGAGAACCTTGTCAACTTCGGAATTCTTGGCCGTGAGCATGAGGATTGGCAAGTTTGAACGCTTGCGTATTTGCCGACAGATTTCTATGCCATCCATGTCGGAGAGCATCAGGTCCAAGATCATAAGGTCGGGTTCATGCTGATTAAATTTGTTTATTCCATCGTTGCCGGTATCGGAATGAATAACCTCAAAACCTTCTGATTTCAGGCGGAGTTCAACGAGACGTGCAATTTCTTTATCGTCTTCGATGAGCAGAATTCTGTTGTGTGATTCTTTCTCCTTCATAAATATAAATCTATTATCAATTCAAAACTTGTCAAGGGTTAAAAAAATGTTACCTACCACAAATTTGCTTGATATGTTATAATACGGGTGCTAGACTTTCGAATTCAGTATCAAGGAGGTAATGAATGCGTATACAGGTAACAGGAAAGAACACCACCATTACTGACGAATTGAGCATTTACGCGCAGGAAAAGATCGGAAAGCTGGAAAGGTATTTTGATGGAATTCAGGATGCGCAAGTTCTGTTTTCAGAACAAAGGAACATAAGGGTCTGTGAAGTCACCTTGAAGGCATCCGGAAAGATAATCAGGGCCGAATATAAAGGCCAGGATTTCAGGGAAGCCATCGACTTCGTCGCTGAAAAACTTGAAAGGCAGATAAGGAAATTCCACGACAAATTCAAGGAGAGAAGGAAAGAAGCACTCAGCACAAAGGAAGGGATGATGGAGCCACCACCGGCTTTCATCGAGCCTGAAGAGTTTGAAATTCCAAAGATCGTCAGAGTCAAAGAGGTTTCAGTCAAATCAATGACCTACGACGAAGCCATGATGCAGATGGAACTCCTATCCCATGACTTCTTCGTTTTCTTCAACCACGAGACCGACAAGATCAACGTCCTGTACAGAAGGAAAGACGGTGACTACGGTATTCTCGAACCGATAAAAGCATGAGGAAACTGAATTTCTGGGACTGGGTGGCTATCGGAGCCGCTGCAGTCATAGTGGCTCTTTTGGGCTTCAGTGTTTACGCCAAGGCCACAGAAGAGAAGGCCAAGCCAATCACCATCATGGTGAAGGCAGGAAACCTTGAACCTGAAGTGGCTGACTCAATCAACGTCGGTGACCTCATCGTCGACAGGGATGGACGAGCCTACTTCAGGATCACCGAAATCGTGGAAAACCGCCAGGCAAAACAGGCCGTTGTAACATGGGACAGCAAGCTGACATCGGCAGAAAACCCTGAACAGAAGTCTGTCATCTTCGAAGCTGTCTCTGTCAATCCAAAGTTCAAGGGTTCAAGCCTGTTCTACAACTGGGAACTGGTCAAGCCTGGCCGAAAAATCTACATGGAAACAACAAAAACCGGCTTCTTCGGGATCATAGTGAGCATCGGTGACCTGGAAAAACAAGGGCCGGCAAAGGAAGAGTAGCAAATATGTCATTTTTATCAGGTATTTTCGATTCTTCAGAGAGATTTCTGAAGGGTAAACAAGGGTTTGTCTCACGCATCAACGCACTTGAGCCAGAATACGAGAAATTCACAGACGACCAGATAAAAGCCGAAATCAACAAATTCAGGGAAGAGATCAAGAATGGTGCTAAACTTGATGATTATCTTGTCGAATCGTTTGCGATAACACGCGAGGCGGCAAAGAGAGTTCTTGGCCAGCGTCATTTCGATGTCCAGCTTCTGGGCGGTATGGCTCTCCATTACAACAAAATATCCGAAATGAAAACCGGTGAGGGCAAAACGCTCACCGCCACATTGCCGGCAGTACTCAACAGTCTTGATGGCCAGGGTGTCCACGTCGTAACCGTAAACGATTATCTGGCAAAACGTGACGCCGAATGGATGGGGAAAATCTACAATTTCCTTGGTCTCACCGTCGGCTGCATCCACCATGAGGCAAGCTACGAGGACAGAAGGAAATCCTACTGGTCTGACATCACTTATGGAACCAACAACGAATTCGGCTTTGACTACCTCAGGGACAACATGGCCGTGCATCCGTCACAATTGGTGCAAAGGGTTCTCAACTATGCAATCGTTGACGAGGTTGATTCAATTCTCATCGATGAAGCCAGAACACCACTCATCATCTCTGGCCCAGCCGAGGAATCGACAGAGCTCTACGGCATCGCTGCAAAGGCAGTGAAAAAACTAGGTGAAGAGGATTACGTCGTCGACGAAAAGGACAGGAACGTAACGCTTACCGAAAAAGGTGTTGCCAGGGTTGAAAGCATCCTCAGCATCTCCAACCTCTACGGCCCCGAAAACGTTGAAACCGCAAGGCACATTGCTGCCTCACTGAAAGCTCACCACCTGTTCAAAAACGACGTTGATTACATCGTTAAAGATGACGAGATAATTATCGTTGACGAGTTCACAGGCAGGCTTATGTACGGCCGACGCTACAGCGACGGTCTGCACCAGGCAATCGAGGCCAAGGAAGGCATCTCGGTAAAGCAGGAAAACCAGACACTGGCAACAATCACCTTCCAGAATTACTTCCGACTCTACAACAAGATCGCAGGCATGACCGGTACAGCAAAGACCGAAGAAAACGAGTTCAGGGAAATCTACGGACTTGAAGTGGTCGTGGTTCCAACAAACCGACCAATGGCCAGAAAAGACCACTCTGATATCGTGTGGAAAAACGAAAAAATCAAATTCGAGAAGATCATTGATGAAATCGTGGATTGCCACAAGATCGGCCAGCCGGTTCTCGTGGGAACAAGATCGATTGAAAAATCAGAGATGCTCTCACGTGCGCTCCTGAAAAAGAATATCCCGCACGAAGTCCTGAACGCCAAGTACCACGAGAAGGAAGCCACAATCATCGCCAAAGCCGGCGAAGTCAACGCTGTCACGATCGCCACCAACATGGCTGGCCGTGGTGTTGACATCGTGCTTGCACCAGGCGTAAAGGAACTCGGTGGTCTTCACATTATCGGTACTGAGCGACATGAATCCCGCCGAATTGACAACCAGCTCCGCGGCCGTTCAGGTCGTCAGGGTGACCCGGGATCGACAAGATTCCATCTGGCTCTCGATGACGAGCTTCTGAGAATTTTCGGTGGCGAAAGATTGCAGGGGATGTTCAGCTTCCTCAAGATAGAAGATGATGTTCCCCTTGAACACCCGCTTCTCACCAGAACGATTGAAAATTCACAGAAAAAGGTTGAGAGCAGAAACTTCGACATCAGAAAATACGTTCTCGAATACGACGACGTACTCAACAAACAGCGCGAGGTCATCTACAACGAACGCAGGCGAGTTCTTGACGGAGAGAACCTCAGGGAAACAACCGTCAAAAACATTGGCGAGTCGGTAAAGCAGCTTTGCGATGTCCATTGTCCGGCAAGCCTGCCGCCAGATGAATGGAACCTGAACATGCTCATGGCAGAGGTAATGGATTTCACTGCCGGAGCGGTCAAAACTGTCGATTACAGGAACCGTGAGGATTTGGTAAAAAATCTCATTGATGCCAGCCTCAACGCCTACAACGAGAGAGAACAGCGTTTCGGTGAAGAAACCATGCGTGAAATCGAGCGTTTTGTACTCCTTCATGTTGTCGACCAGAAGTGGAAAGACCACCTCTACAACATGGACAACCTCAGGGAAGGCATCCATCTGAGAAGCTTCGCCCAGAAGAACCCGCTTCAGGAATACCAGCAGGAAGGGTTTGCAATGTTCAACAACATGCTTGCCTCAATCTGGGAAGAGACAGCAAAACTGCTGTTCAGGGTTGAACTTCAGGCCAACACTCCACCTCCTCCACCGAGAAACGTAGGCAAGACAAACGAGAACTCGATCAAGGAATCGCAGAAGCTCAGCGAACTACCGCCTGATGAGCAGGATGACGGATATTCAAAAGCCAGACCAACCGAATCCGGACACGCTTCAAACGCTCCGATGGTAAGAAACCAGCCGAAGGTTGGCAGGAACGATCCTTGCCCATGCGGTTCAGGCAAAAAATACAAAAACTGTTGCGGGAGGAATGAGTGACAAAATTCAAGACAGTGATTGTGGCAATCGCAATTGTGGCCTTCCTCGGCTACTGCGTGTGGCTCTCTCCGAACCTCTTCGGAAACCGCATAAAAAGCGAAATGATTGCCGATTCACTCTTGAAATATGATCAGGGAGCCGGTGTTTATCTGGCATCTAAGGACGACAACTCAAAGGTTTTCTTTGGGCAGTCCGGAAAATACAGATTCTACGGCACCGGCGCACTCACACTCAAAGCCTCTCCAAAAGAAGGTGTTACCAATTTTGGAAGCGGTTTCAACCTCCTCATTGAAGGTGGAAATCTCGAACTTAAAGCCGGTCAGGCAGATATCCTGACCGGTTCTGTCTCACCAAACGGCCAGTTCCTGGCGCTGATGAACATCAATGGAATCTTATCAATTTTCGAAATATCCAGTGGAAAGCAAACATACGAGTCCAAAGAAAATTTCGTCCACTACAATCCCATCGGTGGGAGCACTGTCGAGTTCCCAGGTTTTTACTGGACCGATCAGGGATTGATTGTTCAAAAATATAAAGACTCGGCAATGGTTGACAGTGGATCAGAAATTCTCGGAACATACGATATGATAACCAACACGTGGACTTCAAACAAAGAAATTGTACCTATGATTGTCTCGATTGAGCCAACAACGGGAAATGAAAATGAAATCCCAATAGAAAACAAGGAAATAGAATTAAGAAATATTTTTGGCACAATAGATTCAGATAATCTGTTGATAACTTTTTCTTCTAGCAATAAAGATATGTCAAGTGACATTGGCAAATTCAATGTCAGCACATCTGAAACAACCAAGATGGAAAACATTCAATTTCCAACGATTGGTTTCCATGACAATTCAGCCTTTTTCTTAAAAGATCATACACTCGTCTACTCAAAAATCACAGCAAAGTCGGCATCGGCTCCGGTTGCGGTAAAGCTCCCAGAGCTTGAAGGCGAGCAACTCACGCCTGAACTGATTGAAAACCTCAGGGTTACATCAAAAGGTTATCTCCATTTCAGGCACATCAAAACCGCAAAAACATACCTCCTCGACCCGATTTCGGGAGTTTATGTCGAAATCCCCAAAGAAAGGTACCCCTACTAATGCTTCTTGACGATTTGATTCGCAGTCTGGATGAGCTTAAGCTCCGCTTCACCCAGGCGAAGGAGTTTCTTTGACCCTTCAAGGGTAGAGAAAGAAAAAATACAGACTGAAACACAAAAGCCAGAGGTTTGGAGTGACCAGGAAAAATTCAAGGAATTGAACAAAAAGCTGGCCATTCTTGACGAAAGGCTCAACGCTCTGGAAGAAGTAAAAAAGTCGCTCGATGATTCCGATGTTCTTGTCGAGTTTGCCCAGGGCGATGAAACCCAGATTCCGGATTTGCAGGAATCGATCAGGGATATTGCAAAAAAGCTTGATGACATCGAGATTAAAAACCTGCTTTCAGGCAAGAACGACCAGCTCAACTGCTTCCTCAGTTTCAGCTCAGGCGCAGGTGGCGTCGATGCCCAGGACTGGACAGAGATGCTTATGAGAATGTACACAAGATGGGCAACAGAGCATAATTTCAAGGTTACAATCGAGGAATACTCACCTGGCGATGAAGCCGGCGTGAAATCCGCAACACTGAAAATCGACGGCAACTACGCTTTCGGATTCTTGAAAAGTGAAAAGGGCGTTCACAGACTGGTTAGAATCTCGCCATTTGACGCAAACCACAGAAGGCACACCTCCTTCTCGCTGGTCGAGGTCTTACCAGAACTGCCACCTGCAGAAGAAATTCAGATCAATCCTGACGACATCAGGGTTGACACCTTCAACGCATCCGGCCACGGTGGACAAAACGTCCAGAAAAACGACACAGCCGTAAGGGTTACACACTACCCAACCGGTCTAGTCGTAGCCTGCCAGAATGAGCGTTCGCAGGGCTTGAATCGCGCAATGGCAATGAAAATCCTCTCGGCAAGACTGCAAGCGCTTCAGGATGAGCAGATTGCCGATGAAGAAAAAAAGATGCGTGGGCCAAGGGTTTCAATCGAATGGGGCAACCAGATAAGATCATACGTTCTTCAGCCTTATACACTTGTCAAAGATAACCGGACAAACATCGAAGTCGGCAACGCCAACAAAGTCCTTGAAGGCGATCTGGACGAGTTCATCTGGGGTTACCTGAAGGCACAGCTGAAAAAGTAATTCTTGTCTAGGACGCCCGATTCAGATAGAATTGTTCCAAATGGAAGCAAGAAGCTTTATTGTCGGCACTGCCGGACACGTTGACCATGGAAAATCAACCCTTGTAACAAAGATTTCCGGGATTGATCCTGACAGGCTGCCAGAGGAAAAAGAGAGGCAGATGACCATCGAGCTGGGCTTCGCTCCGCTCAAGCTGCCTTCTGGCCGAAAATGCGGCATTGTCGATGTCCCAGGCCATGAAAAACTGGTCAGGCAGATGCTCATGGGCGCCCAGGGATTTGACCTCGTCATGTTCACGGTTGCCTGTGATGAGGGGCCAAAAGTTCAGACAGAAGAGCACCTGGCTATTCTCAACCAACTCAATCTCAAGCTTGGAATCGTCGTTTTGACAAAGTGCGACCTGCCACACGACGACGCCGAGTTACAATCAAAAGTTGACAGGCTAGTAGTCAACTCATTTCTGGAAAATGCGCCAAGAATCAAGGTTTCCGCTTTCACTGGCGAGGGCATTGACAAGCTGCTGTTGAAAATCGATGAAATGCTCGATCATTCCGAACCAAGACCACTGAACATGCCCGCCTTTTACCCGATTGACAGGGCATTTGCTGTAAAAGGATTCGGAGTTGTGACCACCGGAACGCTCTGGCAAGGGTCGATCGCCAAAGGTTCGGAACTCGAAATCTTCCCAACACGAAAACTCGGAAAAGTGAGAAGAATTGAACTCTTCGATGCCGAAACCGACACAGGACTGGCAGGGTCAAGACTTGCAATCAATTTTCCAAACATGGAAAAGGCTGACCTTGACCATGGATACATAGCAGCAACCCCGAAAAAATTTGATGCCACCTCAGTGATTGATGCAAAAGTTCAGTTGGTCAAGAATGTCAAACGCAAGACGAGACTGAAATTCCACTACGCAACGATCGTTCAGGAAGTCGATTACATTGACCATGGAGACGGCTTCGCGAGAATCCATCTTGAATCACCGCTTCCAATGACCCGGGGGGCAAGGTTCATCCTCAGGTCAATCGCTCCGGCGGATACGGTTGGCGGCGGAAACGTGCTTGATGTCGAACCGACACAAAAACCTCAGCACCAGGAAACCATCGACAGGCTCAAACAAATCGATGCCTGCACAGATGAGGACTACCTCAAGGTCAGGATCACCGAAACCGGGCAAAACGGCTTTGAAATTGGCAAGCTGAGGTTTCTGGTCAACTGGCCGGATGACCGGTATGAAAAATTTCTGAAGGATGCAGCGATCATCAAAATCGGTTACAGAATGGTTTCAGCTTCGGTTCTGAAATCAATCACAGACAAACTCGCGGCAGACATCACCAGATTCTTCAAAGACAACTCCGACAGAACCACGCTTTCCAAGGCTGAGGCCAGATCAAGGCTTGCACCTGAAATGCCGGAAGACATCTTCTCGTCGGTAATTGAAAACGCTGTCAAAGAGCCACTAAAAAAAGTTGGAAATGACATTGTTTCAGGCTCATCAGTCACACAAAACCCAATTGAACAGGCTGTCGTTGCAATGCTCAAGCACGAAATCCTTCAACCACCGTCACTTACAGAGATTCGCCAAAGCTCGAGATTCGCAAACAGCAGGCGAGAGCTTGAATCAGTCCTGTCAAAACTGATTTCAGAAAAGCAGTTGTTGCGCGGCGACCAGGATTTGTACTTCCACAAGGATGCAGTCGAAGTTGCATTTCAGATCGTGAAAAAATACATCGCCAAAGAGGGTTCGATCAAGCTCGCACAGTTCAGGGACGAGATAAAAGCATCCAGAAAATATGCACAGGCGATGCTTGAGTTGCTGGATTTGCTTGGCTTAACCCGCAGAAACGGTGATGTGAGACAGCTAGGGTCGAAGGGAATGGACAAATAATACTGCGTTGCATGTTTTCTGGGGTGGTTGGCTCCCTTTGTTGTGAGCTGCTCCTGGAAATTTATCCATACCTTTAGACAATCTTTCAAAAAAAGAATAAGAGAAGATTTTAGGATTATTTTTTCTTGAATGACAATATAAAAATCAAGATTTATAGTACATTTTTCAGCTTGTGAAGGGGGTGGTTGGGCTCCCTTTGTTGTGTGCCGCTCCTGATCTTTCCATATTTTTGGAATCCTTCAAAAATAAGAATTAAAGTAAATTGAGGGGTATACCTTTCATTATCGGCAGATGAAAGAGTCAATGCTTTGTAGTACATTTTTCAGCTCGTGACGGGGGTGGTTGGGCTCCATTTGTTGTGTGCTGCTCCTGGATTTATCCATATCTTAAAGCAAACCATAATAAACTATGAATAATAGTAGACTGTAAGGTTAACTCTTCTTTGATCGTCACTTGACAAATCGAGGCTTTGTAGTACATTTTTCAGCTCGTGACGGGGGTGGTTGGGCTCTGGTGGGCCTCCTGGACTTCAAATCCAGTGTGTGGTGAACTCCACGGGTAGGTTCGATTCCTATGCGCCCCCGCCAAAGGAGAAAAATGAACTTCGTAGTGATTGGATCGGGCAGGGTTGGTTCCCAGCTGGCAACAATTCTCAGCGCTGATGGCCACAATGTGACCATAGTAGATTCAAATCCGGACAACTTCAACATACTTCCCAGCACATTTTCAGGCAAAAAGGTTACCGGCATTGAGTTTGACGTTGAGGTTCTCAAGGAAGCTGAGGTTGGTTCCGCCGATGGTGTAGCAGTTGTAACACCAAACGACAACACTAACATCATGGTTGCTGAAACGATAAGGCAAATCTTCGGGGTCAAGTCAATTGTCATCAGGATATTCGACCCGAGAAAGAAAAAAACATACGAACGTCTCGATCTTCGTGGCGTTTGCCCAACAACGCTTGGCTCGTATCAAATATATGCCGAACTTCTCTCTATGAAGCTCAATTCAAGACTTCCGCTCAACAACGGTGACTTTGAACTGCTTGAAATCCCGATTCAGCTCGTAAATATTGCAAACATCAAGGAGTTCGAGCGTGAGTTCATGTGCAAGATTGTGGGCATGAGAACCCACTCAAAACTTATCTTCCCATGGATCGATGAAGAACCAGAAGATGCAAAATCATGGATTCTCCTTGCTCCAACCTCCAGACTCTACCAGTTGATGGAGAGCTTTAAAGGAGGCATCTGATGTTCATAGTCATAGTCGGTGGTGGCAAGGTCGGATTGAACCTGACAAAGATACTGACCAGGAAGAAGCATGAAGTGACTGTTATTGAGCCAGACCCGGAACACATCCAGAAACTTGTCGATCAGACCGACGCTCTCGTCATACAGGGCGATGGAACGGACATCAGGTACCTTGAGGATGCAAACACTGCAGATGCCGATGTTTTCGTGGCAGTTACAGGTGTTGATGAAAACAACCTTGTTGCCTGCCAGATAGCGAAAAACGTTTTTGGTGTTCCCAAGGCGGTCGTTAGAGTCAATAACCCTGCAAATACGCAGGTTTTTAGGGCTATGAACATCGACGTCGTTTTTGACAGCACCTACATCCTTGCAAACCTCATCAGTGAAAACCTCGGTTTTCAGGACTTGCTCAACCTCGTCCCGATTGCCAAGGGGAAACTCGAGATCGCTGAAGTGAAGATTAACCATCACGGTGTTTCAGGAAAAACGCTTGTTGATCTTGGGTTGACAGAAAAGGGGATCCTGGTAGTTTCAATCCT
>CAZXEH010000003.1:0-46262 GCA_964639885.1 uncultured Caldisericales bacterium
TACCGGCGGAGCCGCATAAACTCCCTCATCCGTCACTTCGTGACACCTTCTCCCAAAACAAAGTCTTGGGAGAAGGATAAAAAATATTTGTACCCCTCGACGGAGTCGAGGCTTATTTTATCGGAGGCTTTCTGTAGAAGGTCTGACCGGTGCTCTCGCAAAGGGTTGAGAGCCTCGAAAGAGCCATCAACATTGCCCCTTGACCTTCAATATTGAACCCTCGGTCTGCGCCGTAAACCGGTGGCATAAAAGCGTCATATCCTCTCTGGATGTTTGGTGCCGGACTGGCTGAGCCGAAGACAAACCCTGTCTGACTGATCATGTAGTTCCACGAGTCCCAGGCTCCGATCACAGCGCACAGAGCGCCGCCAAGATAGTTGTTTTTCTTCTGCTGTGGAGGATCGGCTGCAATTGCGTCAACGTCGATGGCTGAGTTCGTGCTTAATGGTTTTTCATCGTCACCCTTGCGGTTGAACCACGAGCAGTAGCCGGCGATCATGAGACCGTTTGCCACAGCGTCAACATCCGAGCACTCGCCGGAAAGGTCATCCAGCCAGGTTCCATTCTGCTGCTGCCTGTGGAGAACCTCGGTGACGAGTTTGTCTGAAGAAAGCAGAGCCAAAATCTTCTGATCCTTTGTGAGGGCGATTGCTGAATCCATCATTCCCAACAGCCCATAAGCGGAACCTCTGATCCAGGCGATAGGATTGGTGTCGGTGCCTGATTTTGCCAGTGGGTTGTAATAGTGCCTGAGCAATCCGTTCGAATCGGCAAGCACTTTCCTGTGAAGATCGAACTGGGTCTTGGAGAATTTTGAGTAATCTTCGCCGTATTTTTTGGATAGAAGAGAAAACAGCGATGGAATTGAATAGGTGTTTTGGGCAAGCACGAGTTTGAGCGACAGGTTCTTGGCTGCCGGAACGCTGTCAAAAATAGCTCCGTCCTTGGTTTTTCCAAATGGACAGGTCATGACCCAATCGGCCATTTTCTTTGCTTCCTCGATGTACTTTGCCTCTCCGGTCTGGGTTGTGAGTCGTGCAAAAACGGTTCCAACGGCGCAGTCGCTGATGGCTGAAATCTTCATCTTGCCTGATAAAAATCTGTCCGCCCATTTTTGGACATAGGCGATGCCGTCTTTGTTGCCAAGTTTGATCGATGCCTCAAGAACACCTTCCATGAAGATGGAATCACCCAGCTTGTAGCCAAGCTTTGATGAGTCGACAGTAAGGGAGGCTTTGAGCATTTTTTCAAGATTTGAGCCGTACTTCTGTTCTCTCATCAGCTGGCACTCACGCTCGAGGCCAAGGATGTATCCTTTCATCTCCTCTGGAAGCTGTTTGGCTGGCCTGTCAACGAGTGCATCCATAAGCGGTGAACCGTCGGCAGCCGGAGTTGCAAAACCCATCAGCTGGCCAATTGTGGGGGCGATATCGACCTGATAGCAGTCCTTGTCGTATGAATAGCCCTTTTTTATGTCAGGGCCAATCATGAGGCAGTAAACGTGCCTGCAGCCTTCGCATGCATCGCCGTGAGAAACGAAGCCGTCTTTTATGCCTGTTGTGTGTCTGCCGTGATCGGTTGCCAGAACAAGCGTTGTTTTGTCCTTGTAGAAGGGATCGGACTGGATTGTGTTCCAGACATCCCAGATGAGCGAGTCGGCGTGCTTGATGGTTTCGCAGTACTGGTCGTAGTCGCCGGCGTGTCCTGCGCTGTCAATATGCGGAAGGATTGCATAAACCAGCTTTGGTTTCTGGGTTGCGAGACGTTCTTTTAAAACCTTCACAATTTCATCATCGTTTGCGCCAAGGGCATAAAACGGTGATTCGTAGGGTCTGCCAAACCCTGGAAACAACGAATAGTTGAGATGCCAGCTGTTGCCTTTGCCTGGGAGAATCAGCGTGTCTTCAGGTTTGGCGTTAAACTGCTTCCTGTAATACTCAAACATTGTTGGTGTGTTTGGTCTTATCCTGCCGTTGTTTGGTTCGTACTGCCATGAACCGGTTATACAGGCTGCGTGGGCTGGGGCGGTGTAGGTGGTTCCGTTGTTCCAAATCTTTGTAAAAATTGTGCCGTTTGGTCGCAGGTCATTCCAGACATGAGGCATGTTCAGGGTACCTTTTGCAAAACCGTCTTCATAACGCAGACCGTCGGTATTGAGGAAAATGACGTTCTCGGTTTTGTACTGCCTAGCCTGAAAAACAGTCTGGTCGGTTTTGACCGGATTGATCCACAATGCCGGGAGAGCGAGCACAACTGCGGCTGCTGCTGCAAATATTTTCTTCATTTGCGCCTCCATTTGCCAATATATACGCTGGAGGCGGGGCAAAAGTCTTTGAGAGGCTATTTCATCTCAATTGTTGAAAGGATTTGCTGTTGCTGTTCATCGATTTCCTTGTCGAAGGTTGTGACCCTGAAAGTGTAAATCTTGCCGTGTGAGAGCGTGAAATACATAGCTCTGCCGGTTCCGTCCTCAGGGTTTGAGAGTTTTGTGTAGGTGTTGTTGCCAAGTTTTACATCTTCAATTTTTGGCTTTGTGAGCGCCGATGCGTAACGTTTTACCACATCCTCAACTTTTTCGTCGTCACGGATGTATGGGTTGAGGGTGCAATCCATGGCTTGTTCTTTCTTTGCATCGTCACCCGGGAGGAAAACAACGGAAATATCGGTCTCAGTTTTCACTTTCCAGCCGTCCGGAAGCTGGCATTTTGCAAACTTTGTGTCGTACTTGCCGCCGATGAGGAAGAAACCGCTGGTTGATGTTTCAGCCTGCGAGACATCGCCCGGCTTCCATTCACCTTTCGGTGTCAGCTTGAAGGTTTCAATGACCTTTGTGAGATCATCATAAGTGTTCTGTGCGTAGATGTGAATGTAGAAATCTTCGCCCTGGCCACAAAGCACTACCGGTCTCTCCGAAAACATCGGGCTTTTTGGATTGAGTTTGATCAATTTTACGCCGTTGTAATCAACTTCCGTCTCAGTGAATTCAAGACCTTTGGAAAGCGTTTTGATCTCTGACAGGAAATCCTTGAAAACAGGTGGTTCCTTTTTGTAGATGCCGATTTCGACATTTTTTGTGAAGACGTTTGGATCATAAGCCTGGAAACGCTGAAGTGGCTTCAGTTGATCAGGATAATACGAGTCCCTGACCTCGCTTGTTTCGCTGGTTGCAACTCTCCAGTTGTCGGGGAGGGTGATAATGAAATACTTTGTTTTTACAACGCCGTTTTCAACCTTGATCACGTTTTTGGCTGGGACTACTTCGCCACATGAAGCAAGAATCATAACCGCCATGATTGCGACAATTTTTTTTATGTTTAACTGCATTTGCTGTACCCGCATGATTTGCAAACCACGCATCCTTCCACAAATTCCAGCATCGAGCCGCATTCGGGACACTGTGGGTTGAGGCCGAAGATGTTGGTTTCATCGTCATCGTCGTGTGGTTCCTCCACCGGATCGTCCGGCGTGAACATTGACGGCGAGAACTCTATTTTTGGCATCGCCTCAAGGTGAAGCTCGATTGCCTGTGCGATTGCGTCTGGACAGGAGAAAACTGGCCCATGCTGGCTCCAGTTTGGAGCAGGACATCTGAGGCCACGAATCTGTTTGATGATTGATTTGGTCTCGATTCCAGCCCTTAAAGCCAGCGAGATGAGTCTTGCAACTGCATCGCTCTGGGTTTCTGCGCAACCACCCGATTTGCCGATGGTGGCAAAGACTTCACAGATGCCTTGCTCGTCGTTGTTGATTGTTACATAAAGGTTGCCACAGCCGGTTTTTATCCTGTATGTCGAACCATGGGTCACTTCCGGTCTCTGGCGCGGAGCGATTGGAACCAGCTTTATTTGTGGCTCCTGCTTCTCCTTCACTTCCTTGTTCACTTCCTTGATGTTGAGAACCTGTTCACTGCGGCTGCCATCGCGGTAGATTGTTACGCCCTTGCAACCGAGCTTGTAGGCCAGCATGTAGACTTCTGCAACCTCTTCCTTTGTGGCGCTGTTGGGGAAGTTGACGGTTTTGGAAACGGCGTTGTCGGTTGCGCCCTGGAACGCTGCCTGCATCTTGACGTGCCAGATTGGTTTAATATCGTGGGCACAGACGAAAACCCTCTTCATGTCTTCCGGGATTTCCGGCATGTGGGCGATTGTTCCGTGTGATGAAATCTTTTCCAGCATCTCGTCTGAGAAGAACCCCCTTTTTTTGAGCTCTTCTTCAAAGATGTGGTTGGTTTCGTAGAAATGCTTGCCGTCCATGACATTTCTGATGTAGCTCATGGCAAAAACCGGCTCGATCCCCGACGATGCACCGGCGATCAGCGAGATTGTTCCGGTTGGGGCGATTGTTGTGATGGTTGCGTTGCGGACTGGCACGCCATCTTTAAAGATTGAAACTGCGAAGTTAGGGAACGGGCCGCGCTCTTTTGCCAGTTCCTGCGAAGCGATCCTGCCCTCATCCTGGATGAACTGCATGACTTTTCCGCCTAAATCCACACCTTCCTGTGAATCGTAAGGGATTCCAAGCAGGAACAGCATGTCGGCAAAACCCATCACTCCAAGGCCGATCTTTCTGTTTTCCAGACACATTTTTGTGATGTCGGGAAGCGGATATTTGTTGACTTCGATGACGTTGTCGAGGAAGTGAACTGAATCGTGAACGAGCAATCTGAGCTTGTCCCAGTCGATCTTTCCATCGGCCACAACCTTGACAAGGTTGATTGAACCGAGGTTGCAGGCTTCATATGGGAGGAGTGGCTGTTCGCCACAAGGGTTGGTTGCTTCGATTTTTCCAATGGTTGGTGTTGGGTTGTCGCGGTTGAGCCTGTCCAGGAAAACGATTCCAGGTTCGCCGTTTTTCCACGCCATGTCAACGATCAGCTGGAAAACTTCCTTGGCATTCAACCTCTGAACTTCACCGCCACCCCTTGGATTTACCAGCGAATATTCGAGGTCGTGTTCGACAGCTTCCATGAAGGATTCGGTTATTCCAACGCTGATGTTGAAGTTGCTGATTGTCTTGTCTTCTGATTTGCACTTGATGAATTCGAGAATGTCAGGGTGGTCGACCCTGAGGATGCCCATGTTGGCTCCTCTTCTTGTTCCGCCCTGCTTGATTGCTTCGGTTGCTGCGTCAAAGACCTTGAGGAACGAGACTGGGCCTGAAGAAACTCCGCCTGTTGTCCCGACAATGTCGTTTTTGGGTCTGAGGTTTGTGAACGAGAAGCCTGTTCCACCGCCTGATTTGTGGATCATGGCTGTGTGTTTGATTGCGTCAAATATTGAGTCGATTGAATCTTTTACCGGCAACACAAAGCACGCAGATAGCTGACCAAGTTCTCTGCCTGCATTCATCAGTGTCGGTGAGTTTGGCATGAACTCCAGGTTCAGCATCATTTCCAGAAATCTGGTATAGGTTTTCTGATATGTTTCCTGACTTGAGCCAAATTTCAGGTCACCTTCCGCGATCGCTTTGGCAACTCTCTCAAACAGTCCGGTGACTGTTTCTATGGGCTTGCCGTTTGCATCCTTTGCCACATACCTTTTCTCCAACACAACCTTTGCATTGTCTGAAATGGTTGACTCCATCGCTGGCTCCTGAAAGTGGATTTGTTACATCTTGCTTGATCCGTCCGCCTTGCACTTTGGACAGATGCCGTGAATTTCGATTTCAAAACCTGAGATGGAAAAACCTGTTCTGGTTTCGATGTTTGCAAGGTCAACAGGGTTGTTTTCTACCGGCAGGTCAATGATGGCTCCGCATTTGTCACAGACGAGGTGGGAATGCTGATCCATGCAACCGTCAAATCGTGCGAAACCAAAACCAAAATCGAATTTTTTAACAAGATTTTCTTTGGCCAGCAAGCCCAGGTTGCGATAGATAGTGCCGAGGCTTACATTTTTGATCTGTCTTCTTGCATGGGTGTAAACCCAGTCTGCGGTTGGATGAGTGTCAGTTGAACGGAGGATGTCCAGGATTACTCTCCTCTGCTTTGTCAATCTCAGTTTCTCGTTGAGTCCGTAATCGTTTTTATCCATGATTCACCTTTTATTGGAGGAATCTTTATAGCCTGAAACGGTTGGAATGTAAATCAAACACACAATTAAAAATATTTCCAAACGGTATCATTTTCTGCATCCCGGGAACTGGATGGTCGCCGTTTTGGTGGGCGCATCCCAGGCAACCGCTCCGCCGAGGGCTTCGGTGACAAATCTAAGGGGAACCATTATGTTGCCGTTGACGTTTGCTGGTGCAGGCTTGACTTCGATGGATTTTTCAAAGCCACTGAAAATGATCCTGGCCTTGCCAATCTCTTTTCTGAGGACAACTTTCTTTGGACCAAGCATGTAGCTTGCCTCGTTTGTGTTTGCATTCCAGCCAACCTCGGCACCAACTATTTCGCCGAGAATCCTGAACGGGATCATCATGCTACCTTTGATTATTGTTGGTGCTGTCTTGGAAACCACGTTGTGTTCAGATTCAGTCTTCACAGGCAGGCAGTTTTCCATCTTCACTTCAGAGACAAGGATGGGTTTTTCGCCGGCCACAAAATTTGCCTTGAAGGGTTTTACGGCCATGACGTACAGGTTTGCAACTCCCATCTCGCCTGACTGGTTTTGGAGCCTCAAGGAAATCTGTGCTGTCTTTCCTTCACCTGTGAAGTCGTTTGGGACAAAGAGTCTTAACTGGCATTCAACATTGCCGGAAACTGGCTCCTCCGGGCCACCTTCGCTCATGAAGCAGAATCCGCCCACACATCCTTGGGCCGCCCACACTGAATCTTTTGTGGTCTCATCGAAAACAAGAGAACCTTTTACCTGCGTTTTGTCCTGTGCGGGGATGGAGAAAGACCAGTCCACTGTTTGCCCAGGTGAAACGAGCACAAGTTCACTGTCAATGATGGTTTCATCCTGTGAGCGCATGTTCATGGGAGCCATTACCATCATAACCACAAATGCAGTCGAGATCGCAAGGAATTTTTGTATCATCTGTTAGTAAATCCTACATACTTTGACGCTATCATCAAGTCGCCCATATCGATCTTGCCGCTTCCATCAAAATCGTAGTCTTGCCCCGGCTTTCTCTGCTTGCCTACTGCCTTGGCAACCGCTTCAACCTCTTCAGCTGTCACTGTGCCATCGTGGTTCTTGTCCAGCACCAGCATGATGTTTACGTAGACGACTTTTATTTTGTGGTACTGGTTTTCGGACTCAAGCGTTATCACGCCGTCGCTGATGGTTTTTGGTATGTTTTCGGATGGCAGTTCGATGCCAAGGGTCATATCTTCAATTTTTCCTGGTTCAAGTGAAACAGGTTGCTCAAGTTCGCAATTCGCACCTTTGAGCGAGATTTGGAAATCGCTTCTGTTGATTGCAAGCATCTTCATCTCTGACTTGTGAAGCCTGCCGACAAATACCCTGTCGGTGTTCAAGGAGAACTGAACCTTTTCCCTTGGGGCAAAAGTTATCCTGACAGTCACCGTATCGCCCAGCTTTGAAATCACTTCGACCTTTACGGTGCCGGTGTAGTCGGGGTTGTAGGGCATGGTCGAAGGGCTGGTTTTGGCAGAGGCAACGGTTTGTCCTGACTCAATCGAATATGCAGCCTTTTCGTGCCATTGAGTCTTCCCGGGGTTGAGGATTTCCAGCAAGAAATATCCATCCTCACCGCTGTTCATTTCTTTGCCGTACCTTGGATCGTCGCTGACTCTCGAGATTATGACGCCCTCGGAAGGGATTGCCGTCCAGAAAGCGTCAATTCCTTCACGTTTTCTGTACTCAATTCCAAGGTATTCCTTCGTTCCTGGAATCCAGACCTTCAAATAGCTCTTGCTGTCGTTGGTTGTGATCGGTTTAAGCGTGTATTCGCCGGATTCGGTCACCTCGAACGGTTTTATGAAGCCGAGTCTTTCCCTGTGGTAGCCAAGCATCCCCTGTCCGCTGTGGCGGGCGACCATGATGTCATAATATGTGACCGGATAAGTGCAGTGTGTTCCGAATGGGCCTCCGCAACCGTAATCATAGAGATCCCACAGACCCATGACATGCCCATATTCATGTGCAGAAGTCCAGGCAAGGTTGAGGTCGGTGTCGGTGTCTGTCAAACCTTCGCAGGCGAGGAAATACCTGAACAGATGGTTCTCACCCTTGTAATTGATTTCTATTGCCGAGGCATGTGGCCAGAAAGCATCTGATCTCGGGAAGTTCTTGTAGCCTTCCTGATCGCCAGTGACAATGATACATGCCTGACTGTATGTGGTTTCCCACTCAGGGTCATAGAATTCGTAATCCTTGGGGTTTAGGCCGTTGTCCAGCGCTTTTGTGATGGCCTCCTTGATCAGCTCATAAGCCCTGATATCGAAGTTGTTCTTGGTGTCTTCGGCGTAGTAGCCGAGTGGTTTCTCAGCCTGATACCAATTAAGCCCGCCGAATTTTCCCGGGACAACCCTGACACGACCGGATGAGCATTGCCAATAAAACTCGTTGAGGCTCTGGTCTCCCTGGCCGAATAGTTGGTCTTGCACCCACGAGAAATCATGCCTGTTTGGCTGGTCTGAGAACTTCACCGATATGGCGACAAGCGGATATTCCCTGATTTCACCGGATCTGACGAACATGATGCCTGAAAGGCACAGAACAATTGCAAGGATGGAATGAATGGCTTTTCTCATGTGTTGATTTTAGTTTTGATGCTGGTTAAGTCAATGGTTTTAAAAAGATATGAACGCAAATTTTTGGGCTGTCTGTCCGATTATTAAAGGAATTGATAACCCCAATCCCAAACATTATCAAGGTGAAAAAATTGTATGGATTGACCTTGACTCATCCTTATACTGGTTAGTTGTATGCTACACTACCTAGGGGGTGCTGGAATTGTTTAGGATTATTGAGAAAGCCGACCTGGCAGACAGGATTTGCAAGTATGTCTTTGACGCTCCGCTTCTATCCAAGAAAGCCAAGCCCGGCCAGTTTGTCATGATCAGGATTGATGAAAACGGTGAGAGAATCCCTCTCACGCTTGCTGGAACAGACCCCGACAAGGGAACCATTACGATAGTTGTTCAGGCCATTGGCACAACAACCTACAGGCTGCACGACAAGAACCAGGGCGACTCGATTGCCGACATCATTGGGCCTCTCGGAACGCCGACCCATTTTGAAGAAGGATGGAAAAAGGCTGTTGTGGTGGCTGGTGGAGTTGGAATCGCAGAGATTGTGCCGATTGCAAAGGGTTGCAAGGCCAGAGGGCTTGAGACCATCGGAATCATCGGAAGCCGCAACAAAGAACTGCTTTTCTTTGAAAACGAGATGAAAGGTGTCTGCGATTCATTGATTGTGACCACCGACGACGGTTCATATGGAAGAAAGGGACTTGTCCTCGATCCACTGAAAGAAATGATGGAAAAGGGCGAAAAGATTGATGTGGTCTTCTGTGTCGGCCCTGTCATCATGATGCGTGAAGTATCAAAAGCAACAAAGCCTTTTGGAATCAAGACAATCGTTTCCCTCAACCCGATCATGGTTGACGGAACCGGCATGTGTGGAGCCTGCAGGCTGACTGTTGGTGGAAAAACCAAGTTCGGCTGCGTTGAAGGCCCAGACTTTGACGGACATGAGGTCGATTTCGACGAACTGATGAGCAGGCTGAGCATTTTCAAGAAACTGGAGCAGGATTCGCTGACTCTCTGGCAGTCGAAAGGAGGTCACTGATGGCCATCAATTTCAAGAGGATACCGACCCGTGAGAGGGCTGCAGATGAGCGCAACAAAGACTTCCTTGAGGTAAACCTTGGTTTCAACGAGCAGGAAGCTGTCGAAGAGGCAAAGCGTTGTATCCAGTGCAAAAACCGTCCGTGCGTCGGTGGATGTCCGGTTGAAGTTCCGATACCTGAGTTCATAAAGCTGGTTGCTGAAGAAAAATTTGCCGAGGCAATCGCAAAAAACAAAGAGAAAAACAATCTTCCGGGCATTTGTGGACGCGTTTGCCCACAGGAAGAGCAGTGCGAGAAAAGGTGCACGGTTGGCGTGAAGGGTGATCCGGTTTCAATTGGAAAACTCGAGCGTTTTGTTGCCGACTGGGAACTGAAAAATGGAGTTGCAGTTCCTGAAAAGGCGCCACCAAACGGCAAAAAAGTTGCAGTCATCGGTTGTGGACCAGCCGGTCTCACCTGTGCCGGTGATCTCGCAAAGATTGGCTATGAAGTAACAATTTTCGAAGCCCTCCACAAGCCGGGAGGGGTGCTTTCATACGGTATTCCACCATTCAGGCTCCCAAGAAACATCATCGCATCGGAAGTTGATTACGTCAGAAAACTTGGCGTTGAAATCAAGCTTGACCATCTCATCGGCCAGCTGATCACGATCCAGGAACTCTTTGACACTGGCTACAGCGCAGTTTTCATCGGTTCAGGCGCCGGACTCCCGTCGTTCATGAACATCCCTGGCATCAACTCAAACGGTGTCTTCTCGGCAAACGAGTATCTGACCAGAGTAAACCTCATGAACGCTGCCAAGTTCCCGGATTTCGATACTCCGATCTGGAGAGGGAAGAGCGTTGCTGTCGTTGGTTGTGGAAATGTTGCCATGGACTCGGTCAGAACGGCAAAAAGACTTGGCGCTGACAGGGCAATGATCGTCTACAGGCGTTCAGTACAGGAAATGACGGCAAGGGTCGAGGAATACCACCACGCACAGGAAGAGGGCATTGAATTCCTGTGGCTGACAAACCCGATTGAAGTCCTTTACGACGAAAAGAAGACGGTCAAAGGCATAAAGGTTCAGAAGCAGAGACTGTGCGAGCCTGACGAATCAGGCAGATGCAAACCTGAACCAATTCCAGATTCAGATTACATCATCGATGTTGACACTGTCATCATGGCTCTCGGAACCTCGCCAAACCCGCTCATCTCAAGAACCACACCGGGTCTTGCCGTTGGAAAATGGGGAACCATCAATGTTGACGACAAGCAAATGACATCAATACCAGGCGTGTTTGCCGGTGGTGATGCCGCAACAGGCGCTGCAACTGTAATTCTTGCCATGGGTGCCGGAAAAGTTGCCGCACGCGCAATCGACGAGTATGTGAAGTCCAGGGGATAATGAAAAAAGCCGAACTCTGGCTTGAGGACGAACAAGGAAGGATAGTCTGCACCGCCTGTCTGAGGCGGTGCAGAATTCCAAGGGAGAGAACCGGACTCTGCCAGACAAGGGAAAATGTCGGCGGTGAACTGTTCTCGCTCACTTATGGCCATGTTTCGTCAGTGGCCGTCGACCCGATTGAAAAGAAACCCTTGTTCCACTTCTATCCTGGCACAAAAGTCTATTCGATAGGCGGTTGGGGCTGCAATTTTTCGTGTGCCATGTGCCAGAACCACGAAATCGCCCACATCGTCCCAAAACTGAAAAATGACCCCGAAATCCCACCGGCCGAACTGGTTGAAGACGCAATCAGGCGTGAGTCTCAGGGTATAGCATTCACCTACAATGAGCCAGCAATCTGGTCAGAGTATGTGAGGGATACTTTTAAGTTAGCCAAGAAAAAAGGACTCTACACGGTTATCGTTACGAATGGCTCATTTACAAAGGAATCGCTGGATTACGTTGGCTCAAGCTGCGACGCCTACCGTGTCGACATCAAGGCCATGAATGACCAGTCACTGGCAAGAATTGGCGTCACCGGCATTGACCCAGAGGACATCCTCGAAAACACAATCTATGCCAAGGATCGTTGGGGAATGCATGTTGAATGCGTTACAAACGTGATCCCGACAGTCAACGACTCTGAAAATGAGCTGAAATCAATCGCCATCTGGATTCGCGACAATCTTGGTTCGAGAGTGCCGTGGCATGTAACAAGATTCTATCCTGCACTGCGTTTCCAGCATCTCATGCCAACCGATCTTGCAACGCTCCAAATGGCCGAGAGAATCGGAAAACAGGCTGGACTGACAAACGTTTATGTGGGCAACATCAGGTCTGCAAACGGCGAAAACACCTTCTGTCCAAGATGTCAGACAATCGTGATCCAAAGGGAAGGGTTTGCTGTCAAGCAAAATCTGACGGTTGCCGGCAGATGTGGCAAATGTGGAGAAACATTGGGGATAATTGACAAAGATGCAAGAATCACCTATCAGGACTAAAATCATTCTGGCGTCTGCCTCTCCGAGGAGGGCGCAGCTGCTTTCAATGATTGGAATTGAGTTTGAAGCTGTTCCGCTAGACTGCGTGGAAGTGGTCAGGCCAGACCCAAAGGAAACCGTGATCGTCAACGCCAGAAAGAAAGCTGAAAAAGCCCTGCAAATCTACGATTCCCAGCTTGTAATCACAGCTGATACGGTTATCGATTTTGAAGGCAGAATAATTGGAAAACCAAAATCTATATCTGAAGCGTTTACTCTTTTGAAAGGTTTTTCCGGCAAAACTCACAGGTGTACAACCGCCGTCTGCCTTGCCGGTTTTGATTTTTTTGAAGTCAGGACCGACCAAACTTTTGTGACATTTAAAAATCTAAAAGACTCTGAAATTTCCACATATCTTGAAGCAGTTGACCCAACCGATAAGGCCGGTGGCTACGGAATCCAGGAGCAGGGCTGGAACCTTGTTAAATCAATTGAGGGTGCGTTTGACAATGTGATGGGGTTTCCGCTTGCCAGGTTAATGGAAATGCTTTCACTTGCCAAAGTGCGCAAACTCCTGTAAAATCCACTGCGATGGCTAGAAAGACGATTCCTGAGGAAGCAATATTGATGAAGGGCTCTCTTGAAGGGCTCAAAATTGTTTTGGACGATTCATACAAATTCATGCCGGTTTTTGAACTGCTTGAGAAGAAGATTAAGACTTCAAAAGCGTTTTTTGCCGGAAACAGAATATCGTTGTCACTTAAAAACCGTGTGATGACCAGCGACGAGTTTGATTATGCAAGGTCTCACCTGCTGCTCAAGTACGGCATCGAGATTGAGTCGGAGTTTCCTGTTCAAGACCTCCCCAAACCTGAACCGGTCACGATTCAGCAACCAACCGCTCAAAACCACGAGCTCAAGGTGATCACGCACACCCTTCGAGCCGGACAGATCATAACGCACGATGGAGACATCGTGATTCTTGGCGACATCAATCCTGGAGCTGAAGTAACAAGCTCTGGTTCGGTCTACATTTTTGGCACACTCCGAGGAAGGCTCTGGGCAGGTTCGAAAGGTGACAGAAACGCTTTTGTTGTGGCACTAGATTTCGAACCAGTACAGATGAGAATTGCTGACAAGATCGTCGTTTCACCGGGCAAAATGCCTAACCGTGACCAGATTCCCCAGAAAGCCTACATCGACGGCGACTCGGTCGTTGTTGTGAAAATCAGAAACTAACTACACCTCACAGGCTGCTATTGACTCTTCCCCAGGGTCAGGGTTTATCATCCAACCATCGAAGATTTTGGACAAGGAGGAAGCCGTGAAGATTGGTGAATTCTCAAGGGTTGGACAGGTGACCGTCAAGGCACTCAGGGTTTATGAGGAGATGGGTCTGCTCATCCCCGAATCATTTGACGACTGGTCTGGCTACCGAATCTACTCGCCGTCACAACTTTCAAGGCTTTATCGCATTCTGGCGCTCAAAGACCTGGGTTTGAGTCTTGAAGAGATCAGAGTGGTGCTGGAGCATGAACCGACCACCGAACAGATGCGTGGAATGCTGGCTCTCAAGTCCGCACAAATGCAGACAAAGCTTGAGGAAGACAGAAGAAGGCTTGCCCTTGTCGAAAATCTAATCGAAAGAATCGAGAAGGAGGATGTCATGCCAAATTATGCTGTTATTGTGAAGGATGTTGCAGACACAAAGGTTGTTTCAATCAGGGAAAAACTTCGGGGGTATATCGAAGTTGGAACACAGATCATGAGACTGGTCAAATTCTTTGAAGCCAGCAAGGTTTTTCCAGCCGGCCCACCAAGTGCGATCTACCACGACAAGGAGTACAAGGAATCAGATGTTGATGTCGAGTGCGTTTTTCCGGTTGCAGGCAGTCCGGCCGACAAGGATAATTTCAAACTCATCACCCTTGCCGGTGGAAAGTTCGCCTCAACCATCCACACTGGTTCATACGAAAAAATCTCGGACGCCTACAATGCCGTTTTCTCGTGGGTTGAGAACAACGGATTTGTTGTCGCAGGACCGATGAGGGAATCGTACCTTCAGCATGAGTCGGATGGCAAAGGTGAGAATGTGACTGAGATTCTTGTGCCGGTCATGAAGAAGTCCTGATACGGTCAAAGATTAAAAATCAAACACCCCGACAGTGTCGGGGTGTTTTGTTATCAGAAAATGCAAGTCTCAGGCTTTTGGTGTAGTGTTGTCCCCGTCAAGCTGATCTTTGACGATTGAGACTATTTCAGAAGGTTTCTTGCCGGTCACATAGAGTATGATCCCGATGCCTGCAAGGATAAGCAATGCTGGCCAGATGATTCCCCAGCTGAAAGTCACAAGGTATGCCAGGAAGACAATCAGGAGGATGATGCCTATTCCGCCAGGGATAACAACTGACAAAGAGCCAATAGGTGTTCCCTTTTTGTAACCTGACCAGGCAAAAAAAAGGCAGCCGGTTGATATGCCAAGCAGAACTAGAATCCACCATGACCTTGCCAAAATGTTTCCGAGGTTGATGACCAGAAAAATCACGCCAACCAGTGCCAAACCACCGCCAACAAGCAGCCATATGAATTTGTCTTTGTTGTTCATACGGCAATTATTCCTGAAACCTTTGTGATTGTCAAATCACTGGAGATGCTTGAGTTTGGGTGCGATCGCATGAACCACCAGGATGAAGGCGAGGCATACTCCGGCATTGATGAGAACTGTCAACTGTGGTGACATAAGCTTGGCCATCCCACCGGCAAGCAAACCGCCAATTGGTATGATGCCCATGAATGCAAGGCTGTATATGCCCATCACTCTTCCTCTGTATCGGTCGTCAACGTGGAGTTGGATAATGACGTTGCTTGTGTTGAAAAAAAGCATCAGGAAATACCCTGCAAGGAAAAGAAAGGCAAGTGAGAGCGGAATTGTTTTGGTCAGGGCAAACGCAACAAGAAGCACAGGCGCAAGCAGTTGTGACCAAAAGAGCATTTTGCCTTTGATATTCGCTGTTCCAAGTGCTGCGGCTGTCAGGGCGGCAAGCAGAGCGCCGACGCCCCTTGCAGATTGCAGGAAACCATTAACCATCGATGAATGTTCGGTTCCAATCGTGCCCAATACCTTTTCCGGCCATGCCGGAAGAAGCGTCATGAACGAGAAGGCAAAAATTGTAACCACCGCTACGCCAATGATGAGCATTCTGATTGTCTCGTGGGCAAAGGTGTATTTCAGTCCTGCAACAATGTCTGAAATGGATGAGCCGGTGTTAACGGGCTTTATATGTTTTGGAAGCCTCATCATCAGCAAAGCGATGATGATGAAGATGTATGAAACACCGTTGACGAAGAAGCACCAGCCCGGGCCGAACGCTGCATAAACGATTCCACTGACGGCTGGGCCAATGGCTGTTCCAAGGTTGAACATCATCGAGTTCATGGCAATGGCGTTGCCAAGGTCTTCCTTGCCAACCATTTCAATAGCGAAGGCCATCCTTGCCGGAGCGTCAAAAGCGTTTGCCACACCAAGAAGAAATGCGAGTATGACAATCAACCAGGGCGTGGCAAGACCGGTGAAGGCAAGCGCTGACAGAATGAATGCAAGAACCATCATTACTGACTGAGTTATAACCATGAGATCACGCTTGGAAATCCTGTCTGCAACAACACCGCCAAACAGAGAAAGGATGATTGTCGGAAGGCCGGAGGCAAAAGTTACAAGTCCAAGAAATGCCGGATTCTTGGTCAGTTCAAAAACGTAGAATCCTTGTGCCACCATTTGCATCCAGCTGCCAAGAAGGCTGACAACCTGGCCGGTGAACCAAAGCCTGTAATTGTAATGCTTGAATGCTGCAAAAATCGATTTTTTTATGTTGATAGACTTATCCATCATTCCTACTTTTTTGATAAAGCGTAGCCGGTTCAGCTCGATATAAAAGTAAATCCATCGTCATCTTGAAACAGCCCTGATTATCGAAAACACAATAACGCCAATAAGAACTGCCCAAATGGCAATGATAACGTACATGGCCGTTTTACTCTCAGGTTTTACCACCATCTCCTCGCTTTTTTGCCGGCATTCAGCCATCACGTCTTTGGGGATCATCTTTATAACCGCAGCAATGCCGATTGGAAGCAGAAAAAGATCGTCGAGCAAGCCCAGAACCGGAATGAAGTCTGGAATCAGATCAATCGGACTGACTGCATATCCAACCACTACTATGGCCAAAGCTTTCGCGTACCAGGGAGTTTTTGGGTGGGTTGTAGCCAGATGGAGTACAACAATCTCCTTTTTGAGAGCTTTTGCCTTCGCTTTCAACCCATCGAGCCACTTCATGATTTAATTATAAATCTGTTAACAGCAGCTGATGTAAAACCTCAGTATAATTCCGACATGACAGGGCAGTATTTCGCCTCGGTCGACATGGGAACGAATGCAACCAGGCTTGCAATCGGGACACTCGACGAGGAAAACAGGCTGGAGATTGTTCACACCCAGAGGTACCCGCTTCGCATCGGGTCGTCTGTTTTTAAATCATCCAATCTGTCACCTGACAACATCAAGGAAGCGTGCGAGGTTTTCAAAGGAATCCGAAAAATCCTTGAATCTCACAGAGTCATAAACGTCAGGGCTGTAGCGACTTCCGCCATGCGCGAGGCAAAAAACTCAAAGGTTCTGGTCGATGAAATATTCAGATGTTCCTCGATCAAGCTTGAGGTTATTTCAGGACTTGAAGAGGCTGCTCTGGTTTCCTGGGCAATATCCGAAAAACTCAGTCTTGACGAAGGAACTCATGTTATTGCCGACCTTGGAGCCGGTAGTCTTGAGTTGATAAAAGTTGTCGGCAGAAAACCAGTCTGGATGAACTCATTCACTCTTGGAACCGTCGTTTTTGCTGGAATGGACTGCAGTGTTCTTGACAAAAGCCTGCCTGAGACGATGGATGCCAAACTTCAATGTATCGAAAAAACCCTTTCAGGAGCCCAATCTTTTATCGCCACAGGTGGCAATATCGAGGTTTTGTCAAATCTCCTCGAGTGTGTAACGGATGAAGATGGAGTCAGACATCTTGGAACTGACAGTCTTGCCAACTTCATAAACCAGTGCAAAAAGCTGACCATTGATGAAATAAGGTACTATTTCGGGATTGCCCATGAGAGAGCAGAGGTCATCTGTCCTGCAGCAATTATCAATCTATGGCTTGCAATAAAACTTGGATGCGACGAGATAAAAGTGCCGTTGATCGGTCTCAAGGAAGCGGTGCTCATGGATATTGCACACGCAATCATAATACACAGCGCTGATGGCTAAAGTGACGAAGCGTTGAAGGCAATCATTTTGTTCTTCAGGTTTATATAGGTTTTTATCCCAAACAGGTCACCGACCGACTTTGCGGGAATCATGAAATAACCGTTGATGAGCTGGGGTGTGTTTTTTGTGTCTTTGTCAAGTTGTCTTTTTGTGCCATCTACAATGATTGTACTTTTTCCAACCGTTAAAACTGTGGATTTGCCGTTGAAATTTATGGTAAGCTCTTTTTTGGCCTGGTTGTAGGTGTAGTGTGCGCCAAGATTTCCGAGCACCAAAGTTGCCGAGACGTACGGTATTTTGTTATAAAGTGCCGGAATGGCCTTTGTTTTAAGTCTAACGCCATCCAGCTGCCAATCCTCACTGCCAAGCGTGAAAACTATCTTGTCGTTGGCATCCACAAGCGCAGTCAATGTTGTGTTGTTGTTCCACAGAGCCAGAACCTTGCCATCGCCGACAACAAGGGTTGATCTGAATTCAGATTTTGGGCCCCACCACCAAAGTGTTTTGCCATCGCGGGATGACAGGGAGGAAACAACAGGCTCGCCTGAGATGCTGCACCATATATGCTCTCCTGAAAGAATCGGCAGACTTGACTGGCTGCTCCCGATGTCTCTAGTCCAAAGTTTTTTGCCGGTCTGGGCTGCAAGGCACACAGTTTTTTCAAGCTGGGAGATGATTTTGATGCCATCAAGCGATACAGTAGAGTTGGTCATGTCAGGGGCAATTGACGAAAACCAGATGATTTTCCCAGTGTCCAGCTCAAGAAGGGTCAGGCCAATGTCTTTAAGGTTGATCACGACAGTGTTTTCAACAATTCCGAGATAAGCGTAGTTGTCGACGCCGATTGATTTCTTCCAGATGATCTTGCCGTCCTCTGAATTGATAAGGTGCAGGCTTGATTCGTAGATGAGTGTTTTACCGTCTATTCCTGGATCAGTCCAGTCTTTTGAGAGGATCAGGCAATTTTTGCCGGCAATTGCGATTTTTTGAATCTCGCTCTGGTATTTTGCAGGGAAAACCTTGTACTGCCAGAACTCTGCCCCGTCTGCCATCGATCCTGCAACCAGGATTCCGGGGATATCGTCTTTTGTGTAGTAAACCTGTCCTTCGCTGATGCTAAGGAGCAGACCTTTCTTCTCCCACTTCTTCCTGCCGTTTGATGCGTCGAAGCCCATCATCAGGCCATTGGAATTGACGCAAACCCTGTCGCTCCAGATGCCAACCATTGTTGGTTTGTTGACAGGCGTTTTCCACAGCAGTTTTCCATTTGAGGATGTGAAGCAGGTCAAGCCGTCATCATCGGCAACATAAACCTTCCCATTGCCTTCAAGCAGCTGTCTTGCCGGAATGGTGAGGATTTGTTCCCAAAACTTCTTCACCCTGTGCTTCGAAGGTGAACAGTCGGTGGCAACTGAGCATGTGTTGGCGGAGTTTCCGCTTGGCATGAACCAGCCACAGTAGTGGACAAGCTGCGCAGAGGAGACCGAGAATGCAGTGGCAGCCAGTCCCAAGACCAGCCCAGCAACAATAATTGTTTTCAGCCCACGCATCCGCATTAAGGCAATGATAACAAAAAGCGATCAGAAAATAAAGATTTCAAAATTTTACGTGTATTTGGCTTATTTGTCGTTGAGGTTGATCTTGATGATCTCCATTTCACCTGTATTTCCTGCAATGCAGAACACCAATCCACTATGTTCGACGATGTCGCCGTTGTATTTAAAATCTTTCACAAAAGCGATATCTTGTCCGGTTTTATAATCGAGAACCCATAAAGAAATTGCTCCAGTATAGAAACCGTTCTCAACTGTGGCAGTCAAGGCAACAACTCTTTCATCGGAAACACAGTAGCTCAGAATTGGTGGAATATTTGATATCCACTGGGTTTGACCCTTGTTGTCAATGCGTAGCAGCCCTTTTACCTTATGGTTGATGTCAGGTGAACTGTACTCTACCAAAGTGAAATCCCCTGATTCCCCAAAGGAAAAATCGACATCGTTCAGTTTGGACTTGTCGACGATAGGAAGCAAACGCTTGTCAATCTTTACTTCCCAGGAAACCTTTCCGTCAACCATTGCCTGAAGCATTGCGTACGGATCGCCGTTGATGTTGGAGCCGGCAAGAACTGGCTTCGATTTTTTATGGATCACACTTACGCTGCCGTTTGTTACAAGCAGGTAATCGTCCAGATTGTTTCCCCAGTGATACTCATCGCCCTGCTCGGTTATGATTTTGGAAATTCCTTTATCGGTGATTGATTGATCTGGAAAGTTGTCCACCAGCCTTAAAATTTCAAGGCCATCGATAATCTTACGGAACGAAACATAGGATTTGCCGTCATTCTCATATTTAAGCATGAACAATTCGTTTGAAAACTGCTCGAAACTTGCGCCTGAGACGTCAATATTCCAAAGTTTTCTGCCTGTCCAATCGGTCGCCATGTAACCGGATTGCTTTGCAGGTTTGTTGAAGATAAGCAAATCGTTGTCATGAAACGACAGGCTTTCGGCATTTTTTATTGTTACAACAGATTCTGTGCCGATCAATGTTTCATGCTGTCCAGCCGGCTCATTTCTGACTGAAGCGCCGTTGGTTCCCGCCTTCTCTGGCACGCCGCAACTGCAAAGCAAAGCCAGTGCAGAACAAATCAAAATTACTCTTGACATCGATTTATCCAAGCGAATTGCTTATGGCACCGAAACGCAGGATGCAAACATGATTTCGCCAGAAACCTCGTCTCTGATGATGAACATGAACGGGTGGTCAACAAGGAACTCTGGTGGACCCGATTCTTCACCCGGTGCTGCACCGGCAATGAACTCAACCGATGTTGCAGCTGCTGCTTCTGTGCCGGCTTCGTGAACATCCATGTAAACCTTGTGCTTGATCAGGGAAATGTACGCTTCAGGTGGTGGCTGGATCATGTCTGAGAAGCTGGAGGTCGTTGGGTCAAAACAGGCGTTCATTCCAAGCTGTTTCAAGGTTGGGATAAGGTTTGTCTCATATTCGAACTTGAACTTCGGAAGCTTGAGATCGAGCATCAAATCTTTCATCTTTGCTATCTCAACATTGAGTTCTTTCTGTGTAAAGAAGTTGGCAAGAGTGACAAGCCCGTCGTCAGACTCCGGCAGGACAACGTACATGGCCAGTTCCTCGTTTTTGCCGTATGGCATGCGCACGATCTGGAAGCCTTCGCCCTTGTGGTACTTGTAGAAACCTTCGCGACTCATCATCTTGACCTTTTTCTTGCTGCCGTTGAGAAGAGTGAAGTCCTGATCGGTTGTGGCCAGCTTGTCAAACTGGTTTGTCCACGGAGCCTTGAGGTAGAGCGCGTTGAGCAGGAGAAGCATCGCATCGCTGAGTTCCTCCGGTGTCACCATCTTGGAAATCTTGCCGTTTGTGCTCTTTGAAATCCATTCATTCACTGCGTTCGCAGCCTTCTCGTCAGAGAAGTCGGTTTTTTCAACCGATGCCTTGTAGTAGTCTGCTGCAATCTTGAGGAAATCATCGACCATTTTTGTGTCTTTATTGACCCACAGTGAGTTTGAAACCACAAGATCGATGTCATCAGCGTATTTTTTGTCGATGAATTTCTTGTTGTGCTCGTTGACTGCCTTCATGTCGATGCCTTCAAGACCGAGGGCTGACTGAATCTCGTCTTTCACCGAACCGACTGCTCCGTTGGCCGTCAAACACAGGGCTATATGAGCCGAAACACCAGAAATGGCCACGTTTTGATAATAATCATCGCCGTAAAGCCTTGAGAGGAGGTTGAAGGTGAAATCGTTCTGTGCGTTTGTTGTATCAATCGATTCCTGCGACTCGACAGGCTTCACTTCATCATTCTTCTTTTCCATTCCACACCCCGAAAAAAGCAATGTCGCAACAATGAGCGTAAATACAAATCTTTTCATATTCCCTCCAAAATTTCAATCCTGTCAGAAACATTCAGAATTATTGGTCTGTTCTGGCAGAAGTCCAGTCTCTGCTCAAAGGTTTTTCCGTTCAGGTTTATCTTTACCGGAACGGTTATTGGTTTTGCCATGTCAGACTGATTATAGTCCATTGGATATTTTATTGAACCCGAAGCAGGGTGAGCAATGAAGATTGTGAATTTTCCATTATCTTCCCGTATCCAGTATTCAAGTCTGGTCGAACTTTCCAGTACCTTTGGATAATTGATCTGCTCTGAAACATTGGGTTTTTTGTAGAGTTCGTCAAGCATCTTCTCGTAGCTGCCGTGCTGGATGAACCCAGGCTCTTCCGGTTCCCTTGCAAGAACAACATTCAGACCGTCGCCGGCAAGCCTTGAAATTTCCTTGAGCGAGTCAAAATCCAGATAGGTACAGTCGACGTAAAGGAATGGAACCTTTATGCCACCGGATACGAGCCAGCCATTATCAACGTGAGCCTTCTTCAAAAACTCTCCGGTTATCCAACACGGACGGTGCGGCAAAAGTTCTTCCGGAAATCTCTGGTAGTGAAGCTCCCAGAAATACTGCGCCGATGGCCTTCTCAACTCCTGAGGGACTTCACCCGCCATCCAGTTGTCCTCCATCGGGAGGTAGCAGGCGCAACCAAACCAAGATTTTCCAGCCCTCATCAACGTCGAGCCCTTTTCCATATAGGAATTGAACGGTTTGAGCTGTTTTGAAAGCAATCCTTCCCAGCCGACATGAACGCTGGCGTAGAAAGTGTTGTGACCGCCTTCAGGGTTATATGGGAAACCATGCCAGAAGATCATGTTTACACCGTTGGCAAACAGGGCATCGGCAAGCATCCTCAAATCTTCGACGTTTTCTTCACACTGATGCTGGCCAGGCCCCGGATGACCCTTCCAACCGTAAAGGCAGGTGAAAGTTTCGCTCGAGACTATATTTTTGCCTGATAAAGCTGCGGATGAGGCTGCAAACTGGGAGAAATGAGGGTCAAAAAGAACAGCCTCGGATTCGGGCACGTCAGCACAGGCATAGGAATCAACGAGATTTGTTGGCGACCCATGAGCCTGAACCCTTGAGAACCCGTTCATCCTGTTTGAAACATCAGTAAAGGGCTTGTAAAATTCACGATTTACAACCTTTGCAATGAACTTTCTGTAGTCGTACCTTATCTCAGGAGATGAGTCCAGATCAGCCTTGGCCGGTCCAATCGAGTAGCCGAACTCACGTTCGAACTCCTCGTCGAGTCCACCATTCCAGAGCCTTTCAGGAGCAACTTCCCAGGAATCGCAGAAATAGGCTGATTTATCACCGGTTGTTGGCAAGGCTTTCCCCAAGGCATCCGAGTATTTTTCAAGAGAGTTTTGGGATAGGTGGTTTAAGATGTAGTGTTCTCCGCCTTCCCACGATTTTCTGAGCCTCTGCTTCGAGAGACCATCGAAATCCCGTGAGGCTATGGATTCATCGACAATTGACCCGCCAAACGGCCAGAGTGATCCAAAGGTGAAATCACAAAATAAACCTAGTTTGGAACAGTATTCCTTGGCAAATGCCACTTTCCCCGACCACTCCGTTGACAGCCATTTTGGAGCAAGTTTTGAATCTGGAAGGGGATAAACCCAGGCTATTTCAACGCCACCGAATCCGTTTTCCTTGAGCCAGTCTAGTTGAAAGGCGATGTCTTTTTCGTTTATTTCGCCGGCAAACCACCACCAGCGCGTTCCCGGTTTTGAGGTTTTGTAGAAATCCATGTTCACATTTTACCCAAGATTCTTTGAATTGGTATACATCACAAAGGGTTCCGAATTCGGGCTAATTCTGAAGCATGGTGACAAGCTTGAATTTTGCAGCCAGAAGCTCTTCCTTGAAGTATTTGAAATCATGGGTGAACATCTCGTAAACCGTGTCCTCAACTATCTTCAACCCGTCCCGTATCTGGTGTTTGTCAATATATAGCCTTTTGTGATGGATGACGTTGAGAAGCATGATATATCCAAGAACCGACTCTGGTTTGTAGCAGTCGATGATTGACATCCCCCTGGATTCTATGGCGCAAGATTGCTTCGATGTGTAAAGAATCCTTTGAAAATCAAGTTTTTCATCCTTGATCGTGAGGTTGAAACTGTCTTTGTAGAAGTTGGGATCCTGGTTTCTTTCGAGCAGCATTGACAAAACATAAGCCTGAACCTTCGGGTAAAGGCAGGTATCAATGTAAAGGTCAGTCTCATTCCTGGCATTCAGGAACCGGTTCAATTCCTTGAACCAGAACACAACTCGATCATTATCCTCGCACATTGCCGAAAGGACGCAGAGAGCTCCATAAGCCTCAACAATTGACGGTGACTGCGGGTATTTCTTGCCGTTAACCATCTTTTCAAGAAGCATGAGAGCCTTATCCGGGTCATTTTTCAGCATGTGAAGCCTGGCAATTGCAAGGAGTGCAGAAATCTCAAACTCCAGCAGACCTGATTTTTTGGCATGTTCGAACATCAGTTTTGTAAACTTCTCAAGGTTTGCCATGTCTTCCCTGAACAGGGAGAATTTCACCATGTAGTCGTAAATCCTGACGACCTGGAGATTGCAGCCTGTCTCCTCGTAGTAGTTGAGTATTTCCTCGCAAACCTCATGGGCATTTTTGATTTTCCCTATTGTTGTCAGCACCATTATGAGGTTCATGGTGGCTGAAAAATAGTTGCTGTAATCGTTGATTGACTTGGCTTTTTTCATCAAGTCCCTAAGTTTTCTGATCACCTCGTCGAACCGTTCAGCCTTGAAATCGAACTCGATGAGGCAGTTCATTGCGTTGAGCTGGCCAGGGACAAACTCGATTTCGGCAGCCAGAGTGAAGGCTTTTTGGAAGGATTCCTTTGCCTGGTCAAATTTTTCAAGTCCTATGAATGCATTGCCGTTCATAATCAGTGCGTTCACCAGCTTGTTTTTGTTTCCGCTTTGCTGGGCACAGTCCTTCTCCTTTTCGGAATATTCAAGTGACATGTTGAAGTCACCGAGGTTCCATTCAGCAGCAGATAGCAGATGGAAGATGTCGGACATGAGCACATTCGGTGTTGATGAGTTCGTGAAATGCATGGCTTTGAGGCACATATCCCTGACTTTTTCAAACTGGAGCTCAGAAACGCTTATGTTGGCAAACTCCTTATAGAGTTCCGCCTTGAGATTTCCGGGGATGGATGGATGATCAAGCTTCGGCTCAATTTCTTCGATCAGACCGTAGGCTTCCTTCACCTTGCCAATGCCAAACAGCGATTTCAGATAGTTGAGCCAGAACATGGCTGATAGTTCTGGCACGAGATCCTTCGCAACAGGAAACACATATTCAAGATACTTGGCCGATGGTTCAAACAGTCGCTTTGATACCAGAATGGCGCTTGAAGCGATGACCATTTTTGAACCCTCAGATATCTCACCTGCAAGCATGAAGTGTTTTCCGGCTTCTGCAAGGAGGGGATCGGAATCGTTTTTGATCGAATGCAGTATCGAGTTGGCCAGTTCGTTGTGAAGTCTTGACTTTTCCTGCTTGGTAATTGATGAGGCGATGATATCGGACAGGATTCCTGAGACAACGTCAAGACAAAGCTCCCTGCCAAACAGTTTTTCAGTGATCAGGTCGGCCTTGAAAAGCTCACTTGTGACCTTGAACATTTCAAACTCGGTGAAATCAAAGAAAAACCGTAACTGGTCGACTGGAAGGGGTTTTGCCAGAAGAGCCATTTTCATCAGGCAATTCTTTGCTTCCGAAGATAGCCTGGCAACTTTTTTCTCGTAAAGCCTTGCGATGTCCAATGGCAAGGCAACAAGCGTAATGGTTGTACTCTGGGACAGCATCTGTCTCAATATGCTCAAGGCGTAGAGGGGGTTGCCGTTTGTTTTTTGCTGGAAGATGTCGAGGTCGTCTCTTGTCATTTTGCTGCCCAGCACTGACATTGACAGATTTTCAAGGTCGTCTCTGGAGAGTGGGCCAAGCTCAACCCTGTACTGTGCATTGAACGGGTAGGGCTTGTCAGGGTTAGAAATTGCCACAACCCCCACGTGCTGGGTTTTCATCCTTGAGATGATGGTAAGAACTTTTACCGAAAACTCATCGAGCCTGTCTTCAAAACCAATGACAAACGGGTTGCCTTTGAAAGCCCTGACGATTATCTGTGCGACTACATCAGGGAGGCTTGCGATGTAGTCGAGAGGTCGCCTGTTTGATGGCAAAAGGTTTTTGTTTGCAAAGTCTTTTGAGAGTTCGCGAATATGGAAGGCATAGTTGCTGGCAAGAACCCTGTCCAGCGCAATATTATATCCTGCCAGTTGATCGAGAACGGATGCAATCGCAGGTTTTCCAGGCGCAACCGCCCCAGGATCGCAGGTGAGGAATCTGATTGTTTTGGAAAGGGCAATCGATCTGAACTCCTCAAGAAGTCTGGATTTTCCTATTCCCTGCTTGCCTGTGACAATCATGATCTGTTTGCCTGATGATGAAAGATTGTCCAGCATGACGTCGAATTGGACTATTTCTTTGAGCCTTCCGACGAACGGAGCGTAGAGTGGCGAAATGTTGAGGAATCTTGACTGTTTCTCCAGCGATCCGTTAATGAATGATTCCAGGTCTGCTATAAGTTCCTGCATTGATTGGAAGCGGTTTACAGGGTCCTTGTCCAGAGATTTTAAAATGATGTTTCTCAACTCGTCAGGGATGTTAGGGTTGATTTTTACTGGGTCAACCGGGCGTTCACTTAAGATTTTAAAGATCAGCTCAACCGGGTTTTGTGAAACGAAAGGCGGTCTGCCCGAAAACAGCTCGTACATGACGACACCAAGCGAGTACACGTCTGCCCGTTGGTCAACTTCCTGTCCGAAAACCTGTTCAGGTGCCATGTATTGCAGTGTGCCAAGGATCGTTCCCGATTTTGAGATGGTTTCCTTGTTTTGAATTTTTGCGATACCGAAATCCACGAGTGTTGCTTGTCCGTTTGAAACGAGGATGTTTGACGGTTTCACATCGCGATGGACAACACCCATGCTGTGCAGATATGAGAGGGCGTCCGCAACCTCAACGATTTGCCTGATTAGCGCCCTGACCTCGGTTTGATCTGAACCGATCTGTTTGCCGGCGATGTAGTCCATGACAATGTACTGTGTGTCATTCCATTGGCCTGCGTCGAGGAATTTCACAATATTGCCATGCTCAAGCTGCTTGAGAATTTCGGATTCACGCTTGAAGCGTTCAATGTTTCCGGGGTCATCAGCTTTTGAAATCTTTATGGCCACGACCATGCCGGAAAGAGTGTCGATGCCAAGAAAGACTTCGCCCATTCCACCTTCGCGGATCTGGTCTATTGTTTCATACCTGCCTGCAATGTTCATCTGTTTTCAATTATAGGTTTTGGAGCAACTAAACATGTTGACAATTAATTTAAAATGATTATATTGACTTATAAGTCAATGAACTTAAAGTCAATGACACAGGAGTCAATATGACAGGAGAAATTGTGGGGGCAGGATACATTTCCAGAAAAGACCAGAAGGCAAAGACGAGAAGGCTGATTCTCGATGCCGCAATCATCGAGTTTGGCCTTGGGGGTTATGAGCAGACCAGCATCGCAAGCATTGCGAAACGGGCGGATGTGTCGCATGGCAACATTTTCGCCCATTTCACGACCAAGGATGAGCTCTTCTCCAAAACCATCGAAGAATTTGGGCAGCGCGTAGTCAACAGGCTGGGGGAACTCTCAACGGCAGGCGCTGGAATAGAGTCGATTCTCTCTGTTCACTTGAAGGTCGTTTCAGAATTTGAGGATCTCTATTCGCAGACCGTTGCCAAATCCTTTGCCTTGCCGGATTTTGCAAGACAGGCAACCATCGCAATCCAGTCGGCAGTTTCACAGCAAATCTCGGTGGCATACAAGAATGATCTTTCAAAAGGCAAGATCATTCCGGTGCCGGTTCACATGCTGTTCAATACCTGGACGGCAACGCTTGGCTACTATCTGGCAAATCGTGACATGTTTGCACCAGGTGGGTCGGTGATCGAGCTGAAAGGCGACGAGATTCTTGGGTTTTTCATGACAATGCTTTCGAAGAGGGGTGAATGATGAAGTGCCAGTCGTGTGGAAGACAGTCTGAATCAACATTTTGTAAAGATTGTGCCAATGATGCCGGAGAGTTAAAAAGATTTGATGAAATTGTTGAAAGCCTTATCGGCTATTATGTCGAAACACAGGGGTTCGACACAGAGGTGGCAAAATCAGTAGCCATCGAAATCCTGTCACGCCAGCCAGCCTGGGAGAAAAAGATTAAAAAAGAAGAACGAACAAGGGCAAACTTCAAAAAGATGAGCATTGTCTTCATGGCGATCGTTGTAGCGTTGACCAGTGGCGGGATTGTTTACTGGCTGACTTCGGCAAAACCAGCAAAATCAATTGTCACATACCAAAATATTTCCAGCAAATCCGTATCACCCTTTGACAACATAATCGAAAAAGAGGTGAACGGTCTGCAGGTTTTCGAAATAAGATGTGCAGGCGATCAGCAATTGTGTCAGTTATCCGATAACATATTAACATTCAAAAGTCTTGAGGGAACGAAAAAATCTTTGTATTACAAACTTTTCAATATGGACTTGGATCACATGCTGGGATACCCGTTTGTTCCATCGTCTTTAGAGACTAGATCAATGTTATCGCTTATGAATGATTATTTGATATTACCAAATATATTTAAAGATAACAAAAAGTCAAATTGGGTTTATTCCCCTGATAAAGGCTTGTTGCATGAAATCGAAGGTGACTTATCAATGAATAAGGGAGATTATTGTCTAATTGATGATTATAACCATTTTGAAATATATAACCTGAGAACTGATAATAAAAAAGAAATTCAAAAAAAAGGATTTATTGATAGTAAAGCAATAGTTGGCGGAAAAGTGATAATTATGGATGGCAATGATTTATTGATATATGATATTGATGCAGGGAAGTTGGAATCAAAAATATCAAATACTCCGATGGTGCACTATCTGAAACATGTTTCATCACGATATTTGCCATTAGAAACATCACTTGCACTTTACGGTGAGTCACATCAGAAGGACGACAAGAGTGTTGAGAGAAGTGAAGCAAGTCGGTTAGCTTCTATTGAAAAAAGGATAAGCAACAACATTAATGTTTTCGATGCTGAAACGCTGAGATTTATCGATACATCCTTCAATAATGTTTTGGATTTTCTAATAACCGATTCAATGGATTTAACAAATACCTGGATGTACTATCGCAAATACGATAATAACAGGTCAATCACATATTGCTATAATCTTGCGACAAACACTGTGCAAACAGTACAGACCGACGGAGATGTTATCTACCCGATAGCTACTACAGACAGATTTCTTGTTTTCTCCAAGTGTTTTAATAAATATTCTACAATCAGCCAGGATGATCTTACCAAAATTGTTCCAGAAGAGACATTGTTTGATCTATGGTTGTTCGATCCAATATCCAAAAAAATCTGGAAACTAGAAGATAAAATTGTTGATAACATCATGGTATCAAACCAGTATATTTCATGGGTCAAGTGGTCGGGGGAAGGCAATGATCAATATTTTAATATATCATTTGCACAAACGCCACCACAACGCGCTAACGATAAAATTATCGATAAATCTGAAAGCAAGGCCACTATTGAAAGTAGGCAAGTAGGTAATATTGAATTATCCGAAGTGAATCAAGTTGGCGACCAATCTCCATTTGTGGTGAACGTCGACAATCGACTTTCGAATAACCATAATGGCTACCTTTTCTATCAAACGTTTATTAGTGACAAAGGGGATTATCAAATCAAAAAAGTTGATTTTGGTAATAGAACTGTCACTGATTTTTACAATACCTCTCATCCAATTTTTAAAGATGATGTTACTAATTTCTATACTGTCAGTTATGATTATTTATATGATAATGATTATTATTGTATGAACTATGAGCCATTATCTGACTCTATCGATGTAAATAAAATTGAAAACACTGATGTTATGGGTATCACAATAAAACAAGATAATGATCATTTCCATGTTTATTATTCGGTCAAAGGTGAAAAATATGAATTGCTGAGAGCGTACCATCAAGGGGCATTTATATATTTGTACAGGTATGAATTTCAGGATGATCTAATTTGCATTAACTCCGCATTATCGCAATCGTTGTATTATTTTGATAAGAAAAACAAGCGTTTCACATATATTTCTAAAGCCAAAGATTTAATAAGCTATAATAGTAGATATATTTTATTCGCCAATGGAACTGATGGGTCATCGCTTGTTTTATTCGATAAGGAAACATTAAGAACATCTGCTCGCGCCATCGATTTCGGTAATACTGGATGTAAGATGAATGAATGCTACATAAATGATGGTAAAAAGTTGGATGAACTCATTCTTGTGTGGCAGTATGTTAAAATCGAAAATAGCAAGCGCTCTACTTATTTAGCATACTATTTTTTTGCTAATGACAACGGGACGTTGCAAATAAAAAAAATTGATACCACTTGGAACCTAGCAATAGATGCAGTGTTGGGGAAGTGGACTTTGTTTCATATTGAATATCCATATGTGATCAATACAAAAAAATATGCCCTATACGCTTACAATGTTATAACTAATGAGAAGATCGTTATCGATGGCAATTATGTCGATGGATCTATGATGAAACAGGGAGATTATCTATATTGGATGACCGATCGAGGTTATTTGGATAAACAGTTTAAAAACATCTGCTTTGCGAAGATCAAATAGGGAGGAAACATGAAGTGCCAGTCGTGTGGAAGACAGTCTGAATCAACATTTTGTAAAGATTGTGCCAATGATGCCGGAGAGTTAAAAAGATTTGATGAAATTGTTGAAAGCCTTATCGGCTATTATGTCGAAACACAGGGGTTCGACACAGAGGTGGCAAAATCAGTAGCCATCGAAATCCTGTCACGCCAGCCAGCCTGGGAGAAAAAGATTAAAAAAGAAGAACGAACAAGGGCAAACTTCAAAAAGATGAGCATTGTCTTCATGGCGATCGTTGTAGCGTTGACCAGTGGCGGGATTGTTTACTGGCTGACTTCGGCAAAACCAGCAAAATCAATTGTCACATACCAAAATATTTCCAGCAAATCCGTATCACCCTTTGACAACATAATCGAAAAAGAAGTAAACGGTCTGCAGGTTTTCGAAATAAGATGTGCAGGCGACCAGCAGATTGTTGATCTTTCAGATTCCGTGCTCACTTTTTCAAGTCTTGAAGGTTCGAAATATTCAAAAGCCAACACGCTTTTTAACATCGATATCTCCACGATGCAGGGGCACCCTTTTGAACCCTATTCGATTGAAACAAGAGATATGCTGGAAAAAACAGATTTCAGAGTCTTCAACATTGTATCAAAAGTAGGCAGCTCAGGGAGTTTTTGGGTGTTTGATCCGATTAAGGGTGGCATCAAGCAAATCAAGGAAGATTTATGTCTATATAACAATTTCTACTATGTGTATGCCAACTACGTAGAGCAGTCAAAATATGCCTTTGAAATCAGCACCGGCAAAGTCAAGAAGCTGCCGTATTTCAGGAATAGATATGGTACAGACTACAGCTTTGTTGACGATGAAAGCATTATTGTCCCACAAAGGGGCGGTTATGGGATAATCAATCTTCGAACAGGGGAGTTGAAGCAAACTTCGATACCCGATGATTTTTCAATCTTTGGTGGCACAAAGAAGTTCAAGATAGTCTCGAAAACCTTTCCTGACGGGTCAAGCTCCGATAACATGCTCTATGTTTACAATGCACTGGCCAATTCACTGATAAAGATTGATGACGACTATTCTGGATCACCCGTTATCACCAATTCGGGTGAAAACTCTGAGATTTACATAATTTATCAGAAGCATGACAAGAAAACAGACAGGCTGACAACTTTGTACAAGAATCTTTTCAAGCCTGACAAACAACCGAAGGTGATTTCAACAGATCAGGACAATCTTTATCCAGTGTTTGCTTCAAAGTCTGCATTGGTCTATACAACAAAAAAGAACAAAGCTTACGGTAAATGGTATAACAAACCTGACGATGAGAAGTGCTTGTCTGATTTGTGGGTACGAAATCTGCTGACCGGCCAGGATTATCAGCTTGAAACAGGTGGAGTTGATAAAATTATTGCAAGTGAATCATCGGTGTGCTGGGCAAAATGGCTGGGGTCAGACGAAGACCAGTACTTCAATGTCTGCTTTGCCAAGATGCCTCCCCAGTACATCAATTCAGAATCGTACGATTCAGAGGGCTTAGCTCCATACGATAACATCAAGGAATCCACAATTGGCGACCTCGATGTTTCAGAGATGTTTTGCCCGGGCGACCAATCGTTTGGAAAACCTGGAACTGATTATGTGAGTTTGAAGCGGGTTCGAGATGGTTATGGCTATGACGAGAAAAACACAACAAGTTATTTCTGTCCGTCATCAACCGAGGTAGCGCAATTGTCGCAATACGACCCAGGATTGCCGATGCCGACATCCTATTTGTTTGATCCAGAATCGGAAAAAGGCGTGAAGCTGGCCAAGGACAACCCAGCAACAAAGCGTTTCCTGGATGACCGGAAAATTTCGATCAAATGGAGGGATTCGGACGTGATCATGGCTGGCGACAATGCCATGTTCATGTACGACCACATCAAAGGAAACTTTGAAACGTCGGATTTTGCCGGAATTCCAAAAGCCATGAGCCTCAGGAAGGAATCATCTGGCAATAAAACCAGGATCATTTTCAATGACACAGCCAAGGATCATGAGGTGATGGTGATCGACAGCAAGATTGAAAAAGTTTATATCCATGCGCCAAAAGACAACAGCATGGTTTTCACAGTCAAGGTTTCAACCTCCGATTATTCATACGAATCAAGATATTTTTATCTGGACACTGAAACAGCAGAAGCAACGGCTTTGGGTACAAATATAAACATTCTCGACACAAACTCTCGATACATCCTCATAAAACCTAACGTTAACGATATGGCTTCGCTCAAGCTGTTTGACCGTCGGACTAAAAAACTGGTGGACATTAACCCCAATATTAAGCCGGTAATTGGAAACCTTGGTCTGTGCAAGATAAACAACGCAACCGAACCCGATGAGCTTGTGTTGGCATGGCCCTATCCCGAAGGTGACAACAACTCACTTTCATTCAGCATAGCCTATGCAAGACTCTCGGAAATATCGACCAGCCCGAAGATTGTTCGAATCAAAAAGGATGAGGGCTCTCCAAATCTTATCGGGTGTCTTGGCAATTGGATTCTCTACAGTATTTCTGGGAAGGATCGCTTTGAAACAATGTCAACAAGGCTTTATGGCTACAACATTTCGACTGGAGCCTACACCTTGCTGCATGACAATTTCTCTTCATCAATTGTAAAGGTTGGCGATGCAATATTCTCAACAGCAAGCAGGGGATATAAGGATAAACAGTTTAACAACGTTGTCTACATCAAGGCCAGATAGTGGGAGGAATCATGAAGTGCCAATCGTGCGGAAGAACATCAAGCCAAACATATTGCAATGAATGTACAGATCAGGAAGGAAAACTCAAATCCTTCGAAGAAGTAACAGAGAATCTTACAAGCTATTATGTCGAAACCCAAGGGTTCGACAGAGAGGTGGCAAAGTCAGTTGCTATCGGCGTTTTATCTCACCAACCGGCCTGGGAAGCAAAAATTGAGAGGATCGAAAAGGGGAAAGATATGAGAATGAAAACATTTCTGATTGCAACAGCCGTGGTCTTCACTGTTGTCGGTGCTGGCATAGCCTGGTGGTTTGGAACCAGGACAAAGGCGGATGAAGTAACCACAAACAACTTCGCAAAATCACCAATCTCACCCCTTGAGCAGATTCAGGAGAGAACGGTTGGCGATGACATGGTTGTTTATGAATTCAAAGCACCCGGCGATCAGAACATTATCAACTTCAACAATTATATTCTAACTTTTGACAGCCTCGTGGGGTCAGCCAATTCGCCAAAGACCGTAATTTACAATTTCGATGTTGTCAACAGGATTGGTTTCCCATTCGATCCAAACTCGATGGACACAAAATTTCTGCTGGATGGGAGAAATGATTATCTTCAGCTGGACAAAAACTACAATAATCAAACTACCCCTTCAGGATCAGTGGTTTCTTTCGATATGGATTTTGAAGCTCATGACGCTCCATCCTCCTGGCTTTATGATCCAAGCAGAGGCGAGTTGAGGAAAGACATTAGTGTTTATTGTCAGGGAGACAATCTGATTGTCTGGGATTCGTCAAAGCTGGATACGGAATACGAAAAATACATCTGGAATACAAAAAACAATGTGAAATCACCGACAAGAGATGGTGATGGGCTGGTGAATCTTGGCAAACGTTACTATGTTTGTTCGTCTGGTAACGAAATAATCATTCACGACCTTGAAACAGCAAAAGTAGCTCGATTTGATGTAAGCTCATACCTTAAAAATAATGTGCAATCAACAATTGTTGCCAATGACAATTATGTCTGCATATCGAGCCTCAATTATGCCATCGCCGGTAAAACTGGCACTTTTGTTTACGATATTAAAAACAAGACATTCAAAAAAGTGTTTGATGAATTTATTGACAACCTTTCTATAAACCAAAATGTTGAGGCATCCGATACAATTGTTGCCTTCACCACCTACTCAAACAACAAGATAAAGTTTGGATATTTCAGACCATGGGAGGCGAAGCCAAAATCAGTTTATTTCGAAGAAAAAGAGCGTCCTTCCAGCAGACAATGGACTCCGCTTCTGAAAGTGAATAAAAATTCCATCATTTGGGATTTCAATGAAGAAACAAAGTTTGACCCTACACCAATCGGAAGCTGTGACCTCAACCCCAAGGCTCCATATAAAGACAATAAAATCCATGTTTATGACACGATTTCAAATAAGGATTCCATTCTTGAGACCGATAACAGGGGCGAGGTGTTCATGTTTGGGGACTATCTAGCCTGGACCAAGTGGGACGGCAAAGAGAATGATCAGTATATCAATGTCTGCTTTTCACCAATGCCACCCCAAGAGCTTGTTGATCGCAAACAATATGACAATGAAGGGAAACCTCCTTTTTCCAACATTACAGTAAAAAATAATGATGGTTTCGAAATTCGAGAACTTAATGCAAAAGGCGATCAGAACCTGGAGTTCAATTTTAGGCCGGACAATTTAACCTCTTGCCTGATCTTCCAGAGCTGGAACAAATCATTGAAGGAATTCGAGTACTGGGCGTTTGATCTGGATACGGAAAAAGGCGTTCTGCTTGATCCTGGCAATTTTGAAACGCTCAACTTCCTCTCAAAGTATGAACAAGACCTTTTCTGGCCTTCTTCGGACTGCACAAAAGTTAATAAATATGACCATATCAACAAAAAAATTGTACAAGTCGAACAACCTGTAGAATTTGGGGATAACAATAGTAAACGATACATAACAAAACTTGGCATAAATGGCGATGAGTTAATGGTTACAGACACAAAGACCGGTGAAACCAACACAATATGGAAAGGTAAAGGAGAAATAGATTTTTCATCCAGCATGATCGGCGATAACAACAATATCGTGACTTTTAGGATAATTGTTGGCGACGAGGTAAAAGAGTCCTTTGTATACATAATTCCCCTGAAGAAAATGATTAGCACAGGGGATGGGTTGATTTATGACAACTGTTCGGAAAGGTATTACGTCTGGGAACGATTTATCAATGATGATGAATACTATGCCGAAAAACCTTTCCGTTCTAAAAGATCGATCCACGTTCTTGACATAATGACTGGCCAACAGTTTGAGATCAAACCGGAACAAAACAACATCTACGAATATGAGCATGTCTCACTTTTCGAAAACCTTCAGATCATCGGCGGAAAAACTCCTGAAGAAACATACATCCTTTGGCCAACAGCAAACATAGTGGATGGAAACCTGTTCCAGGCCGTAGGATACACATCAGTTGCCGATATTGGCAAAACCTATAAAGAATTCAAAGCGAACGGAAAACCATTTGACATGTTGTTTTACACGGTCGTCGACGATTGGCTTGTTTGCGGACAAAAATCAACCGACAAGTCGATGTTGGTTGCCAAGAACCTTGCATCGGGTGAGGAAAGAGTCCTGGATGACAACACTACCGGTTCAAGCATTATAAAAGTCGGAGATTATTTTGTTTGGGAAGCATTCCGATTCTCTGACCACCAGTTCCAAAACATCTGCTACGCAAAGATCAAATAGGGAGGAAACATGAAGTGCCAATCATGCGGAAGAACATCAAGCCAAACATACTGCAATGAATGTATTGATCAGGAAGGAAAGCTCAAATCCTTCGAAGAAGTAACAGAGAATCTGACAAGTTATTATGTCGAAACTCAAGGGTTCGACAGAGAGGTGGCAAAATCAATTGCCATCGGCGTTCTATCTCACCAACCGGCCTGGGAAGCAAAACTGGAGAGGATTGAAAAGGGGAAAGACATGAGAATGAAAACATTTCTTATTGCAACAGCCGCTGTCTTCACGGTTGTTGGTGCAGGCATTGCCTGGTGGTTTGGAACCAGAACAAAGGCAGATGACACAATAAGATTCCAGAATTTCAGCAAACTGCCACAGGCGCCTTTTGCAAACATTGTCAAGTCAAAAGTAGATCAGTTCGAAGTTTCAGAGATGATGTGCCCTGCCGACCAGAGACTGGTGGAACTTGACGGTGATTACCTGACCATGAAAAGTCTGGAAGGAAGCGTGTATTCTCCAGATTACCAGCTCTACACCTACAACCTGAAATCAAACACTGGCTACAAGTTCATTCCTGAATCGCTTGCCACACGAACCCAGCTGATGGGCAAGGGATCGGGACTGGTTTTCCAAAAAGCAAACAGCGGTGAACTGATAAACTGGTATTACTCTCCCGAAAAAGGGCTTCTTAGTCCTTTGAAAGGCCAGCTCATATGCCAGTATGGAAGAACCGCCCTCGTCTGCCTGAATAACAATCTAATTGCGTACGACACTTTGACTGGAACGGTGAAGAAGGAAATCAAAGGCGCTGACGGGTATGGCGCATCGGTTTCCAACAATTTCATCGTCTATTACGATGAAAAGATCGCCAAATCAGTCATTTCATGGTTCAACGGAAGGCAAATCTTCCTCCCGCATCCGGCAATGATTATGGAAGTCGTTGCAAACGATGCGTATGTGGTCATCGCCAGGGCTGGTGAAAAGGAGAAGTCAACCACATGTTTCTATGCCTCGACCGGTGACCAGATTTGGAAAAAGGATTATATGTCAGGATTGAAGCTCAGCCCGGCAACCTCCGAGCAAGAATCTGTCTTTAGCTGGGAAAGCTCAAAACCAAACCCAAACAAAACTTCTGAACAGCTGGCTTCAGCCGATTTCATCCTTCTTGGTCAGCCGGACTCTATGAAATCAGTTCCTGTTCCTGAAGGGTATGAAGCAAAAGACATGTTTGTTTTGGGTGTCAGTCAGAATCTGATTATCTGGGACACTCAGAAGCACAATTCAATCTATTCGGATGGTTCTACAACTCAAGCTGGCTATTTGTCCAAATGCAGTATCTGGGCTTACGATATTGCAAGTGATCTGAATCTCCAGCTGGACTCAAATAACTGCGATTCAGTTCTCGTTGATGGGTGGAACGTCGCCTGGGAGAAGTACGAGACCGAAAAGGATGAACAATACACCAATATCAAGCTCACAAACCTGTTCTTCGAGGACAAGGATGGGGAAAATGGCAAGTTCGACTCTAAAACAAAGATCAATCTGGTTGAGTTGATGAAAGAGCCGTTGTCCATAAAGGAAATTGCCATTAAAGGTCAACAAACTTCATCAATTAATGACTATTTATACGTATCAGGACAAACAAACTCAGTTATTCCCATTCAGTTTGGTGGGTTTTCATATGGATTATTCAATGTTGACACAGAAAAAGCTGCGAGGCTTTCAAAAGATGACCCGAATTTACCAAGTGTTCTCGATGGCAGATCTGTTGAATGGATGTCGGGTTTCGAAAATGACTTTTCACATGGCTATTCAATAAAGTGTTTTTATGACAGCTATGACGCAAAACTTAAGAAATTTGCTGAAGCCAGACTGGATGAAACAAAGCCTGACTATGAGTACGATATCCACACTGTGAAAATCATCGATTCGAAGGGGCAGAAAAAAACGGTGTTCAATTCAAGGTACGTCATTCATTTTGTCTCTCAACAGAAAACACTTACAAACACGTATCTTGTCATTGCCATTTTCGATGATTCTTCAAGACTAAGCGAGATTCACGTTTACGATTACAGGAAGGATGCGATCACATACAGTGATCATGGTGGGTACAAGTGTTCGCCAGAAATCGAATTGTGCGGCAAATTCCTTCTGTATCAGCTTTCGCTGGATGGGTGGAAAACCTTTGATATGGAAAAAGGCAAAATCATGGGCAATGTCGAAGGGTCACGAGATTTGCAGACTGTTTTTAGAAGGATATCATACAATTCACCGGAAAAAGCTGATGACCCTGTGCTTTTCACGAGAGTCAACGGTGTGTTCATGTCGATAAAAGCTTCTGATTTCCTGAATAAGAATTATGGAAAAGGAACAAAGGTAAAATCAAAGATAGGCGACAAGGAAGGTTGTGTGCAGATCGATGATCACAGGTACATGATCTCGGAAACCAAACGTAAGAGCAATATCGAAAATTATGTGTTCTATGGCACATTGACTATGCTTGACGATTCAACCGGAAAGAGAACCTTGATTTCTGACAAATATCTCATCGGATCGTTTAAAAACAACGGTGATTTCATCTGCTGGACCATCGACCGTGGACGCAAGGACAGCCAGTACACAAACGTTTGCTTTGCAAAGATCAAACAGGAGGAAAAATGAAGTGCCAGTCGTGTGGAAGGACTTCCAGCCAGACATATTGTGACGATTGCATTGATGGGGATGGTAACCTGAAATCATTCGACGAGGTTGTTGACAACCTGACGCAGTACTTTGTTGAGACCCAGGGGTTTGACCCTTCGGTTGCCAGATCTGCAGCAATAGGCGTGTTGTCCAGGCAGCCGGCGTGGGAGAAGAAACTCACAAAAGAAGCCAGAAAACACGAAGTCGGTACTAGGATTTTCCTCTTCATCACGGCCGTCGTTTTCACTGTCGTTGGTGCGGGTGCAGCTTACTGGTTCGGATTCAGAAACAGGAATGAGTCGCTTGGGAAAGTTGACGACACAATACGGTTTCTGAACTTCAGCAGTCAGCCTCAGCAGCCTTTCGACCACATTGTCAAAACAAAGGTTGACAAGTTCGACGTTTTTGAAATGATGTGCCCTGCCGATCAAAAAATTGTGGAGCTCGACGGCGATTACCTGACCATGAAAAGTCTGGAAGGAAGAGAATCATCACCCGACTTCCAGCTATACACGTTCAACATGCAATCGGAAACCGGCTACAGGTTCGATCCCCAGTCTCTGGAGACAAGAACACAACATGTGGACAAGGGCACAGGGATGATCTTCGAGAAGGCTGTTGGCGGCAAAAAGGTCATCTGGCACTTCAACCCTTACAAGGGTGTGCTTGAACCGGTTCAGGGATACATACTCTGGCAGTCGAGCAAGCTGTATGCAATTGTGCATGATGCGTTCGAAATGAAGATCATCAACAAGAAGACAGGCGAACCAGCTTTTGTATGCGAGGATTCAGGTTTGCAATCAGCTGTTAGCAACAACTTTCTGATGTACGGAGATGCCAAGGTTCCTGGCATCACTTTGAGGGGATTCAATGGAAAAACATTGAATTTCCCATTGCCAAAAAATTTCTCCATATTTGAGAGGTTCGCATGCAATGACAGATATGCGGTCAGCGCAATACCGGTAGATGATTCCAAGCCGCCAGACAAAGCTGATTTTAAAGAAACACCCATTGATGTCTACGACTTTGAAACGGGAAAGAAAACCCATCTGTTCATGGGCAGCTCGTTTGACACTTCTGTTGTGATGAGTTCCGGCAATTCACCCAATGATACGGTTGTTTGCTGGACCGAACCAAGGCTCAAGGAAGGCTCGACGAAAGAAAAACCACAGTATACGGAAGTCAGGACAGAGGGGATGACCTGGGGCAGCAGTGAATGGAGAGCTCTAGGTCTGAATTTTGTCAGAATGAGCGACCCGACAAAAATCATTAAAATGCCTGTCCCCAAAGGATGTGAAGAAAAATCAATCTTCCCGATTGCAGCAACTCCAAACTACATCATCTGGGACACCTACAGGCATGGCTGGAGAAGCTATTCCGATAACGGCTGGGTTAGAGGGACTGTGGCAAAATGGGGTGTCTGGGTTTACGACATCAGGCGCAATATCAACATCCACCTTGATGACAGCGGTTGTGACGGTGTGTTCGTTGACGGCAACGTGGTTGCGTGGGAGAAGTACAGGGGAGTGGACAACGATCAGTTCTACAACATCAAGTATGCCCAGCTTGAAAAGACTGAAGAATAGTACGCAACCAATTTCTCATGTCAAGCCTGCAGTCTTCCCTGCAGGCTTTTTTGTTTTGACAAAACGCTGGTTTGTCGGATAATAAACCGTGGAAGCAAAAGCGTGTCAAACATTTTTAGAAGGTGAGACAATGGCAGACAAGGAAAAGGACAGGCTGGACGAATATCTTGAAAAGGACTCGAAGATATTGGACAAATCGTATCTGGACACCCAGAAGGATTCCGGTTATCTGGACAAGGCGCATGAGGAACAATCGTCTGGATCGGGCTATCTTGACAGGATGTATGGCACCGATTCTGAAAGGCATGAAAGTTATCTCGACAGACTCAATGATCCCGAGACCGAAGCCAGCAAAAGCTATCTTGAAACCATAACTTTCGATTATCTCAACCAGGACACGGCCATAAAAGACATAAAGATTGATTACGGCTACTTCACAAAGGATAAACAACCCGAAAAGCCAGTCGAAAAACCTGCGGAACAACCCGTTGAAGAATCGGTTGAGCAAGAGGATTTCATTGATGAGGATATCCCTGAAGAACCGGTCGAAACACCACAGCCACCGGCAATAGATGAATCTAAGATCATCAATCATGTGCCCCAGCTCCCGAAAACAATCTGGCACCTTGCCGAGGGTGTTCAGTCAATTCACAGCAGCATCAAATCGTTTTCACAGTGGCAACCGGAATCTTTCAGGGGTACAGGCAAACTAAGGAAAGTATGGAGTACCACTTTTGAAAGCGATCCAGGCCAGGTCTGGCCGATAATAACCATGAACAACTGGTTTGTTGGACCATACGCAAAAATCGACCCGGCAACAGGCATGACAAAATATCTGAAGAAACCGCTCATCCCTGAAATTACTGATGGCTACAAGATTTTTGGGGCGATGAAGTTTGACGATATGTGGTGGAGAGTGGCTCTGGATATGGATTCATCGTCATTCGCCGGCAAATTCAACCCGGCAGCCAAACCAAGGGGGAGCTTCAAAAATATCGGCAGAAACCTGCTTTATCTGGATGCAAGAACTGACGAGATGCCATCGGTTGCACGACTGAACCCTGAAGACTGCTCGGTTTTGTGGAAACTCGAATCGTCAGGCTCGATGGGTATCGTAAACGCAAACATCGCCTTCGAAAGCCTATGGATCATCCAACAAGGGGCAAGGAATGCCGTATTGACCCAGATTGATCCGCTAAAGGGAGTGGCAACGGATTTTGGTATCGAGGCCAGAAATCCCTGTGATTGCTTCGATCTCTGGGGAAAATTCTTCGTCACTACAAGCAATGGGCTGCTTCTTGAATATTCACTTGCCCAAAAGGGGATAACCCGTGAGATGTCGATTGGCAATGACAGCTGGACAACAACCGTCCTGCACACCTTTGAGGACAGGGTTTACCTCAAGAGCACCAACGGCAAGCAGAACGAATTCTATTCAATCGACCCGCTCTCCGGTGACAGCAGGGAGCTGAAGGTCATGCCAAGAAAAGATGGTAGCTACTTCTATCCCGACGGAAGGTATTTCAGGAAGATGAACCTGAAGACCAACGAAACCATCTGGTTTATTGATGACCAATACATAACATCGGTGCTGCTTGAGGATGAGCGTGGAGTGCTTACAAAGAGTGGACTGACCGTAACCCTTTGGGCTTAAGGCAGCCAGGTGATCGTTATCTTTTTAGCAGCACCGTCCCAGTCAGTCTTTGCACCCAACGCCTGAGCAAAGAACCTGATTGGAACACACAATGAGCCTTCAAGGTTTTTGGCCGGCACGCTGAGCGTCTCGGTTCTTTCGGTGTCGCCTTCGATGATTTTTACAACCGGATTGTTTTCGGTTATGAAAATCCTGAGGTTTTTTGACAGGAAGACCATTGTCACAGTTTTGGTCTTGGCATCCCACACAACCTCGGCTCTGAAGCTCTCAGCAACAAACCTGAACGGAACAAGCGTTGTGCCTTTGATAACCTGTGGCGCAACCTTGAGTTCAACGATTTTGCCGTCAACTATTGCCAACTTGTTGCCAACAACCATCTCAACAACGATGGGGGTTTTTGGCTGAGGCACATCAATTGATACCGGAATCTCCACAATTTTTTCCAGTCCCGTGGATTCAAGCCTTATCACTCCGCTGTGAGCGCCTGGTGTGAGTCCGGCAGCATCGATTATTACTGTGAATTCGCCTTCATTTGTCAAAGATTCAGGAGAGATAACAATCCAGGATTGGTCTGATGTCGCTTTTGTGACCATCGACCCTTCGCCGGCGTTTTTGATCGTTATCTTCTGAGGTTTTGACCAATTGTTTCCAAGCTCAAATTTATCTGGAGTGAATGTGAGTGATGGTGGTTTCACCGGCACCGAGAAATTTACGCCAACTTTGGCTGAACCGGCATCGGTTGAGATGTCGACCGTACTTTTGTAGGCTTGTCCTGGAACTACTTTTGCCGGATCGATCGAGCACTTTATTTTTGCTGGTGTGGTCTCGAATTTTTCTGGTTCGACTGTCAGATATTCGCACTGGGATTTGACTTCGCCCTTGATTGTCCCATCGCCGGAGTTGCCAATTGTGAACTCGAAGGTTTTTATTGAATCACGCTCAATTTTGCCGAGGTTGAAACCGAGAGGCTCAACGGTGAGTTTTGGCGGTTTTGGTTCCGGAGGTGTCGGTGGGTCAGGAGTGGGCGGTGTTGGAGGGTTTGGTGGCGGTTCTGTTCCGGCTTTTACCGAAAACTGGGTGAAGATTGGAGAATTATTGAATTTGCCGTCAATTTTTGGTCCATCCTTGCCGTCTGTCAAACCGCAATAATAGGCCAATCCTTTGTTCAATTTTGATTTTGGTGTTACCGTGATTGTCTGGTCTTTGACAAAGACATTGGCGTCAATTGTGTTTTGCTCCTGATCGATGAATACTATCTTCCCAGCGTCTTTTACCTTGTCTTTCATTGTGAATGTTATTGTCTCGGGTGGGTTGTCAACAATTGACCCCGGAGCTGGCTGGATTGATACAACGGCTGGCGAATTGTAGCGCCATGTTCCGTTCTGGTAGATGTTATGATCTGTGAAGGATTCGACGAGGAATGAAGCGTATACATTTTTGGGATCGGATGACCCTAGCGGGTAGGTGTAGTTGAACTCATATGTTGAAAGCTCGCTGAATTTTGCCTTTGTGCCTGTAGGATCGGGTGCTGCAAGTCTCATCGTCCAATAAGCCCTCTCACCACTCTTCGAGGATTCGTTCTCTCCGATCATGAAAGTGTAATAGAAGTCTGTATTTGGCACATATTTCCAGGTGGCAACCGTTGCCGTCAGTTTCAGGCTTCCTCCGTCAACCTCACCGGCAAGCCTGACCTGGAACGGCGTGAAGAAGCTCAACTGTTCGTTGATTCTTTTCCGGTATTCCTGCGCACACTTTGTGTCGCCGCCGATATAGTATGTCTGGCCGTTGAAAATGGCTGTTGGAGTTGCAATGCTGCCGTATGCTTTCATTCTGGCGTTTGCACTTGAATTTGAGAAAACATCCTTGTAGTGAAGCGCATAAATGGCAAGATCGCTGGGGTCGTACTCATTTTGAATCTGGGCAAGTGCTTTTTCTGCATAAGGGCAATATCCACACCATGTTGCAGTCTCAAGCTCGACTAGGCAGTTTTTCTTAAAAGGCCACAATTGGCTGGTTCCCTTTGCAACGATGGGCAGAGCCAGCGATAAAATCAATGCCAGACAAACAAGTTTTCTCATTTGTCAAAAATACTACCACAGGCTTGGAAAAGTTTCAATGATCCTTGAAATTTCGAGCTTTTCAGGATAATCTTGGAACATTTGGAGGCGCTATGAAAAAGACTGCTCTGATTTTGACAGCCACCGTCCTCCTGCTTGCCGGATGCGGCGGCGGGGATGTAAAAAACTACAATGGACTCTACAAGCACGGAACCGTTGCAAAATACAACATATTTGTAAACGATGTCTACACGGGTCAGGCAACCTACACATTCACACACGAACAATACAAGAATGGCAAGGATTGCATAAAGATAGTCCGCAATTCCGAAAGCAGGAACAAGATCGCTGATGTTGCCGATGACATCGTTACATCAGTTTCAGAAGTGTGGTTCGACATCAACGACTACACACCCTACTACCAGAAGTTTCGCACCGACTGGTCGGGCAAAACTGCCGGCTGGCAGGAAACCGAGTGTGAGTACGGCGACAAGATTGTGAAGTGGATAAACAAGACACCGGCAGGGTCGCAGTCGAAGGACATCAAGTTCTACGAGACATATTACGATGAAGACGAAATGGCATGGCTCATTCCCCTTCTAGGCTACAAAGAGGACAAGAAGGTTTACTTCACAGCATTTGCCAACAGATCAGGACAACCTGTTCAGGGACTCATCTGGATGGGAAGCAGGAAAAATGTAGTTTCATCCAATGTCTCCTACGACTCTTTCGCTGCCTCTGCCAGGCTCAACGAGATACCACAGAAAGTATGGTTTGACATCAACACTGGAAGGCTTGTGAAATACATGCAGGATGCAGGTTTCATGGGCTATCCGGTCAATCCGAAAAATGTGCCGGAGGATTACACTCCACCAACAACAACTTATGTAGAAAGCCTTGATTCATGGACGGAACCCCAGAACTGATAAGAACGAGTTTTTCAACCTTCAGGCTCATTCAAGTCGACGGCGTCATCAGGGAGCTGTCAATGATCACGGAACAGCCTGAGAGGATAATCTCTGAAACAGCAGAACTCCTCAAAATGCAGCTTGAGGAGTTTTTTGTTGGCAAGCGAAAAAAATTCGATTTCAAACTTGACCCGCAAGGAACGCCTTTTCAGAGAGCCATCTGGTCGGTCACATCAGATATTCCTTACGGTGAAACACTGACTTATGGCCAAACAACAGCAATGGCCGGTTACCCTGGAGCAAACAGGGCCTGTGGTCAGGCAATGAAGAAAAATCCGATAATAATCCTCATCCCATGCCACAGGGTCACCGGAACCGGCTGGCTTGGCGGGTATGGTGGTTTTCCCGAAATAAAACGAAAACTGCTTATTTTAGAGAATCCTGGAATTTCTTCCAGTCTTCTTCGAACTTCCTGATTCCGGCCTCGGTCATTGGGTGGTTGTAAAGCTGCTTGAGGACTGTGAAGGGTATGGTTGCAATGTCGCAGCCTGCAAGTGACGCTTTCATCACATGAACCGGATGCCTTATTGATGCTGCGATGATCTTTGAGTTGTAGTTGTTGACCCTTACCATGTCGATGATGTCACAAAGTGAGTCGATTCCTTCGTGCCCAGCGTCATCGAGCCTTCCAACAAATGGTGAAATGAAGGTTGCTCCAGCCTCACAGGCGAGATGTGCCTGGTTGACCGAGAAGATGAGTGTGCAGTTTGTGGCGATGCCTCTCTTGGTGAGTTCGGAAATAACCTTTGTTCCAGGAATGTTCATCGGAACCTTGATAGTGATCCTCTCTTTGAAATCAGGATCATTTGACCAGTCAACAATGTCAAGCGCCTGCTTGATCATTCCATCGGCATCGGGAGCGGTGACTTCTGCGGAAACCGGTCCCGGCACTATCTTTGCGATCTCAAGAATTATATCTTTGAAGGATTTGCCGGCAGTTTTTGCCATCAGTGACGGGTTTGTTGTTACACCCGATATCACTCCGAAATCCAGCGCCTGTTTTATCTCATCGATGTTTGCGGTATCCAAAAAAATCTTCATTTCAACCTCCAGATTGTCATTATAGCTTCAGTTGAATTTTTGTGTAGGGGGCTATAATTTTAATCAAAAGGAGGCATATGAAAAAAATTGCCCTCATGATGACAATTGTTGCTGTCATCCTTAGTCCTGTATCATCAATCAATGCTGTGACAGGTTCATGGCCAATGGCTGGCTGCACACCGGACAGACGACACTACAGCAGTGCCGGTCTCACTCCACCGCTCAAGTTTGCGTGGGACACCAACAAGCAGGGGTCGGTCTATGCCGTTCCACCACTTGTTTCTGGCAACTTTTGCTATCTCGGCATGGCGAAGATGCCTGTCGGCAACAGCTGGGATACGTCGGTTCAAAAGAGAAACATTGAAAACGGCGACCTTGCCTGGGACATGCCTGGTGGCTGGTGGGTCTGGAGCATTTACGGCGCTGACCTGATCGTCCAGGGGTATTCTGCAAAAGAGGCCAAATCGTGGCTCAGACGAATCAATTCTATGGACAGGTCAACCATCTGGGAGATTGAATGGCCGAGGTATACGATCCATTCGGTGCTTGAAGATGATGTAATCTACTCGATGTCTTACACCGACTGGAAAGAAAATGAAGATCAGAAGGACATCTCTGAACG
>CAZXEH010000003.1:46362-139292 GCA_964639885.1 uncultured Caldisericales bacterium
CGATGTCTTACACCGACTGGAAAGAAAATGAAGATCAGAAGGACATCTCTGAACGTATATTTGTGTTCCAGGCAAATTCGGCAGAAAACGGAAGGATGCTCTGGAGAAAGATGTACTCCTATCCAAAAGCATACTATACTCCATGGCTTTGTGTCTGGGACAACGGCGTTTACGGCGGTGTCTACAAAACCATGTACAAGCTGAACAAGGAATCCGGCGCTGAAATCTGGAAAGTGGACATACCGGAGAAGATTGGACAGGGATCATATTTTGTCGGAACAGACAAGGGTGTTCTCTGCAACACCATCTACGACAATCTCAGGCTGGTAAAGCATGAAGATGGCTCGATCATCTGGACAAAGAAGATTTCAAGCTATGAACCCACGAACGAGGATTGCCAGAGCCCGGTAAGCACACCGGCCATCATGGCAGGCAAAATCTACATTGTTTCAAGAGGGTCATTCACTAATCATGAGCCAAAGAAACTCCTTTGCCTTGACCTTGCAACCAGCAGGACAATATGGGAGGTAAGCCTCCCCGACACCTCGAGAATTGAAGGTTCTGATATCGGAGCAACCTGTACGGCAACATCCGGTGCGATCTACACAATGACAGAAGACGCTTCGGGAAGGCTTACAAAACTCAGGGCATTTGACCCTGAATCGGGTGTATTGCTTTGGTCGGATGTCATGCCTGGCCAGCCAAATCCATCAGAACTCGCTGTCAATGCAGAGTACCTGGTGATGGGATTGGAAGCACACGATGACAACGGAAAAGGCATTATGAGCTACGTTTGCCTGACCAACAAGGGCGTTCCCAAGCCCAAACTTGAGATTGACCAGACCGATTTTGATTTCGGCTACATCAACTCGAAGGAACCGGTCAACAAGATTATCAAGACAAGCAATTCCGGTTCTGGAGAGCTTACGGGCACTGCAACGGCCAATGTCGGCTGGATCGTTTGTACCCCATCGCAATTCCAGGGCAACAACCAGTCAATTGTTGTCTCAATAAAGCACGAAAACCTCAAAATCGGAACAAACACAGGCGTTATAACAATCACAAGCTCAGGCGGAAAGAAAACCATCAATGTCACGGTGACCTATGGCGGTGGAGTTGAGCCGAAGGTGTCAAATGAGGCTGCTTCAATCTCATGCAAGGATGCCTCAACTTGGAGCAAAACAATTGATCTGAAAGGTTTCCATCATGGAATAGTCACGGCTTCAGTCCCGTGGCTCATGGTTTCGCCGATGGTTTTTGAGACAACCGATCCAAGCATCCTGATTTCGATCAACCCGATGGGCTTGCACAACACAAGCGTTTTTGTTGGCAAGGTCACTGTATTGACAAACCTTGTCAATTACACATTCACGGTCACTGTAAACGGTGTTACTCCTGAAATTTCCATGCTCATGCAGATCAACAACACAAGTGCAACAATCAACAGACAGACATTCAAGGTTGATCCGCCTCCACAAATCATCAAAGGATCAACGTTTGTCCCCTTAAGATTCATTGGCGACGCTTTCGGCGTGACCATGAATTATGACGCAAAAACCAAAAAGATAACCTACAAAACACAGAAGGGTGACACGGTCACACTGCAGATTGACAATACCAAAGCGTTTATTGGCAGCAAGGAAGTCAAGATTTCGCCTCCGCCAGCGATTGTGAAGGGCAAGACCCTTGTTCCTGTCAGATTCATCGGAGAATCATTCGGCGCCGACGTCGTCTACACATCCAGCACAAAGACCATTTCAATCGAAATGAAGGGTTGTCCGTAATATCCAACTGAAACAACTCAACCCCCCTGAAATTATTCAGGGGGGTTGTTTATTTATGACGTAATCTTGTCATGTCAGTTGCACAAAAAACCCATTGCACTCATAATAATCACATGCCAGGACGTTACACGTTGACAGCAACCAGACAAGCAATTGAAGACAGGTTCAACATTGAGATGCCAATAGACTGGAAACCCAGATTCAACATGGCTCCGTCACAGTTTCTCCCAATCATCACAAACGAGAATCCGACAAAAGCAACTATGGCAAGGTGGGGATTGGTTCCTTCATGGTCAGGCATCCAGGACACAGGCAAGAAAATGATCAATGCCAGATCAGAAACGGTTGCCACAAAACAGGCTTTTAAAACACTCTTCAAAACAAGGCGCTGCCTCATCCCGGCCGATGGATACTTTGAATGGCTGGAGCTTCCGAGCATCAAGCAGCCTTATTTTATTCACCTTCCTGAGAAAAGTTTGTTTGCCTTTGCCGGGCTTTGGGATACATGGATCGATAAAAACGATGGTTCCGAGCTGATTACATTCACACTCATCACCTGCGAGCCAAATGAGCTGATAAGGCCGATCCACAATCGCATGGGTGTGATTCTCAATCGGGAAAACGAGCAAAGGTGGCTTGAGCAACCGAACAAGTCGCTGTTTGCCCAGTACCCGGCCGATCAGATGACTGCCTACATGGTCAGCAACCTTTGCAACTCACCCAAAAATGATTCACCCGACTGCCTGCTTCCCGAGCAGCGATTGCTTTAGTTTTTTCGTTTCGGGCGAAAGATTTTGCAAATTTCCCTCGTTTGTGGGGGTTAAGGCGTGGCCAACACGGCTCTCCTCGCCGGTGATTTTGCTGGAGAGTAGTCAAAACCTGTTTCCCTCGCCCGGACACAGTCTGGGAGAGGGAGGGTGAGGGAGTGCTTTTATACGGCTTCGCCGGTACAGAACTAGTCTATATAAATCTTCATATTCTGAAAACACTGGCAAAGCCAGATGTTTTCTTTAAGTCTTCAAAGGGAAGGAACCCTCCGGCATTTCGTGCCACCTTCCTTCACAATGGATGCAAAGATGTTTATTTTTCTTATCTCTTTTATTTTGCCACTCTAATTGCAAGAAATCGGCGGACTTGCTCCGCGATTTCAATATAAGCTTGTTCAAGGGGTTTAGTTCTTTATCGGCGGAGCCGTTAAAACTCCCTCATCCGTCACTCGTGACACCTTCTCCCGCTTGCGCAGGCGAAGGATAATATAATTCTTATCTTTTTTGTAAATACCACTTGGAATCCATGAAATCGGCGGACTTGCTCCGCGATTTCAATATAAGCTTGTTCAAGGGGTTTAGTTCTTTATCGGCGGAGCCGTTAAAACTCAGCCACCTTCGCCCAAAACTTCGATTCTGGCGAAGGATTTTGGCAAATCTCCCTCGCCTTTCAGGAGAGGGTTGAACATGTGGTTGTGTTTTTTGTGATAATCTCTCAGAACACATGAAATCATCTGGCTTTGCCAGTGATTTCAATATTTGAAAAATCAAAGGGCTTAGTTCTAATGGGGTCCCCTCTGGGGATTGAATGGTGGAGGTGAGGTGATTCGAACACCCGACACCCGCGTTGCAAACGCGATGCTCTGCCAGCTGAGCTACACCCCCACGCCTTGGGATGGTGGGCCTCAGTGGATTCGAACCACTGACCTCGTCCTTATCAGGGACGCGCTCTAACCAACTGAGCTAGAGGCCCAAAGTCTTTGATTTAAAAGACTTGCGTTATTATAAAAAAGGCACAACGCCTGTCAAGGAAAGTTAGTTTTCCTTGACAAGAGAGCGTGATTAGATAAAATTTTGCTTCAGTTGGGCCTGTAGCGCAGCTGGAAGCGCGTCTGCATGGCATGCAGAAGGTCAGGAGTTCGAATCTCCTCAGGTCCACCACTATTTTTGAAACCAACAAAGCCCCGGAACCCCGGGGCTTTTTGTTTTGTGTTCAGAAAAATTACATTAGGTGTTGAATTTCACCATCCTTGCTGTTATAAAAAAGGTATGGAAAAGCTTGTATTTCCAGATGATTTTGTTAACAACATCATCTGTGGAGACATCATTAATGTGATTAGGCAAATACCGAATGAATCCATTGATCTGGTTGTGACATCACCACCATATAATATTAAGAATTCAACAGGGAACGGTCTGAAAGATGGCAGAGGCGGTAAATGGGCAAATGCTGCTCTCCAAAATGGATATTCGCATTATGAAGACTGTATGCCTCACAATGAATACGTTAAGTGGCAAAGAGATTGTCTTTCGGAAATGATGAGAGTGATAAAAGACGAAGGCGCAATTTTTTATAATCATAAATGGAGGGTTCAGGGGGGTTTGTTACAGGATCGAAGTGACATTGTGAATGGATTTCCGGTGAGACAGATAATTATTTGGAAGAGAAAAGGTGGTCTAAACTTCAATCCAGGGTATTTCTTGCCTACTTATGAGGTTATCTATCTCATCGCAAAACCAAATTTCAAACTAGCGCCAAAAGCGAACGCTTACGGAGACGTCTGGGAGTATACACAAGAGATGAACAACGCACATCCAGCTGCTTTCCCGATTGAGTTGATCAATCGAATAATTTCTTCTACAACCGCCAAGCTGATCTTGGATCCATTTATGGGGTCTGGCACTTCCGCAATAGCAGCAATGAATAACGACCGGCAATATATCGGTATAGAGATTTCGCCAGATTATTGTGAAATGGCAAAACAAAGGATAAGCAATTATCAACCACTTTTTCAAAATATGAGGTGACAATGAAAGAGAAAGTGTTTACCAAGGATGCTCTAATAGAAAAATTGAAAGAAATATCCTTAATGGGTTGGATTGAAAATAGGAGATCGGGTAATGCTGGTGGAATCGGTAATACACTTGAGGACTTGCTTGGAATCGTAGAAAACAATCTGCCAATCCCAAATGCATCGGAATGGGAACTGAAGACGCAGAGAATTGACACTTCATCTTTGGTGACACTTTTTCATTCTGAACCTTCACCACGTGGCGTAAAATTTGTGCCCGATATTTTTTTGCCAATATATGGATGGGACCACAAGGAAAAAGGCAAGAAATATTCTGAGTCTGAAAAAAGTTTTAGACAAACGATTCACGGACAATCAAGAAGCGACAGGGGTTTTAAGGTTGTGGTCGATAATAAACAGAAGAAAATAATTGTTTCATTCGATCCTCTGTGTGTTGACCCGAAACATCAGGTGTGGCTTGATAGAATAGCTAAAACTGTAGGTTTACATGAACTTGACATTCAACCTTATTGGGGATTTGATGATCTTGAGCATAAAGCTGGAACAAAACTTCTGAACACTTTTTTTGTCCAGGCAGAAGTGAAAAAGGCAAATAAGACTGAATTTTATCAATACATAAAAGTAAAGATGCTTATGAAGTTTGATTTTTCAAACTTCATAACGGCTCTTGAGAATGCTAATATCCTGATTGATTTTGATGCAAGGACTGGACACAACCATGGTACAAAATTTAGAATTAGGCAGAATGCCTTGCCATCTTTGTACTCAACCGTCATAGACATTATCTGATTTTTTTGATCATATTTGTGTTGAATAAACCAGCTTATATTATTACAATTCATGGTTAACAATCACGGAGGTTTGGCAACATGAGATACGATTTTGAGACGATTGAGAAGAAGTGGCAGAAGGCATGGAGTGATTCCGGCATCTACAGGACAAGTGAAGACCTTTCAAAGCCAAAACTCTATTGTCTCGATTTCTTCCCATATCCGTCAGGTTCGGGTCTCTCGGTCGGTCACTGCAGGAATTATGTCCCAACTGACGTTTACTCAAGATATTTCAGAATGAAGGGCCACAGGGTTCTCCACCCGATGGGTTGGGATGCCTTTGGTCTTCCCGCCGAAAACTACGCAATCAAGGTCGGTGTTTCACCACAACAGGTAATAAAGGACGCAACACTCAACTACAAGCGCCAGATGACGCTCATCGGCACAAGCTACGACTGGGAGAGGGAAATAAACTCGACAGACCCAAATTATTACAGGTGGACGCAGTGGTTTTTCCTCCTGCTGTTTGAGCGTGGGCTGGCCTACCAGAATTTTGGACAACAATGGTGGTGTCCCGACTGTCAGACGGTTTTGGCAAACGAGAACGTTAACGAAGGCAAATGCTGGCGTTGTGGTTCGGATGTCGTCAAGAAACCGCTCAAGCAGTGGTTCTTCAAGATCACCGACTATGCCGACAGGCTCCTCTCGGATTTGGATGACATCGACTGGCCTGAACCGATCAAGATGATGCAAAGGAATTGGATTGGAAAATCGGAAGGCGCAGAGGTTATCTTCAAGGCTGAAACCGGCGACGAGATCCTGATCTTCACAACCAGACCGGACACTCTGTTTGGTGCAACCTACATGGTTTTGGCGCCTGAGCATCCGCTTGTTGGCAAACTCACAACTGCTGACCGAAAAAATGCTGTCGATGCTTATATCGACCAGACTAAAAAAATGTCAGAGATTGACAGACTCTCAACAGATAAGGAAAAGACAGGCGTTTTCACCGGCTCTTATGCGACAAACCCTGTCACAAACCAGAGGATTCCGATCTGGATCGGCGATTACGTCATCGGTTCGTACGGAACTGGCGCAATCATGTGTGTTCCGGCTCACGACACCAGAGACTACGCCTTTGCAAAGAAGTTTAACCTTCCAATCATCCAGGTCATCTCCCCCGATGGCAAGGAACAGGTTTTGGAAGATGCCTATGCTGAGTCGGGTATCATGTTCAATTCAGGCAAATACAACGGGCAGAATTCGGAAGATTTCAAAAAGGTGATAGTCGATGAGCTTGCCGGATCAAAACAGGCAAAATCGACCGTCAATTTCAAGATGAGGGACTGGCTGATCTCGCGCCAGAGGTACTGGGGCGCTCCAATACCGATCATCCACTGTGAAAAATGCGGAACGGTTCCTGTACCAAAAGACCAGCTGCCCGTCAAACTCCCCGACATTACCGACTATGCCCCGTCTGGTGACGGTAAATCATCGCTTGCCAGAGCCACAGACTGGGTCAACACAACCTGTCCGAAATGCGGCGGCCCGGCAAAGAGGGAAACCGACACAATGGATGGCTTTGCCTGCTCATCGTGGTATTTCCTCAGGTTCACCGACCCCCACAACAGCGAGAAGCCGTTTGACAGAAAGCTTGTTGACAGCTGGCTTCCTGTTGATGTTTACGTCGGTGGCGCAGAACACGCTGTCATGCACCTGATCTATGCGAGATTCTGGACGAAGGTTATGTTTGATGCGGGGTTGATTGGCTTCAAGGAACCATTTTTAACCCTTAAAAATCAGGGCATGATGCTTGGCTCCGACCACCAGAAAATGAGCAAGTCAAAAGGCAACGTCGTCACCCCTGATTCGATGGTTGAAAAGTATGGAGCAGACGCTCTCCGTGGCTACATTCTTTTCATTGCACCGTTTGAGGGTGAATCAATCTGGGATGAACAAGGTTGCGCCGGTGTCTACAGGTTCCTCAACCGTGTCTGGGACATGATCTCCGGGACACAGTTCGGATCAGGTTCTGTCGATGCCTCGGTTGAAAAGAATCTAAAAAGACTCCAGCACAAGCTCATTATAAAAGTCAGCCAGGACATCGAGCGATTCCATTTTAACACGGTCATTTCGACGTTCATGGAAACCTTCAACGAAATCTTCGACCTTGCCAAAGACAACACGGTCAAGACCTCCAGAGCCTTCAAAGAGCTGATTGAAACCTACATCGTCATGCTCGCACCAGTTGCTCCTTACCTGACTGAGGAGATGTGGGAGCTTTTGGGTCACAGAAAATCTGTCCACCTTGAACCGATCCCGACAGCTGATGCATCCCTTGCCGCTGACGACACGGTCAAAATCCCGATTCAGATCAACGGAAAACTCAGGGATGTGCTTGAGGTTCCGGTTGGTACTTCTGAGGACGACATCAAGAAAATGGCCATGGAATCAGAGGTTGTCAACCGCAACCTTGAAGGCAGACAGATTGTACAGATCATCGTTCCAAAAGGCAAGATCGTCTCAATCGTAGCAAAGTAAGGCCTAATCTGTCAAAATGCCCAGTCTTTACGACTGGGCATTTTCATTTTCACAAACCAGGTCATTGTTGACATCCGGAAGCAAAATGTCGGCATCCCTGAGTGGTTTTATGAAGAAAACCGGAAGAACGAGCAGCATCGAGACAACTCCAGAAATGATGATCATCAAGCCCATGCCCGAACCTTTTCCCGTCCCAACAAGCCAGCTGATTTTTGAGGCAAATCCAGGATTTGCCATCAACGGTTCAAAGAAGTTGTCTGCAAGAACTCCTGCAAAACCAAAACTCAGTGGTGCAAGCAGTTCGCTAGCCATGCCCATCGCTCCGAAAACCCTTCCTTGCATGGCAGCCGGAATCTTGCTTGAGAAGAATGCATTGCTGATGCCAGAGAGTGATCCGCACAGCATCCAGACGAATCCACCAAGACACCAGATGAAAATGCTGTTCCCTATGCCAAAGATCAACAACCCGAAAGACAAACCTATATAGAAGACATTCGAAACAAGGAATCTTCTCTTTGGTCCACCCCAGGCCATCAGAATGAGCGAGCCAATCAATCCGGCAACGCTCATCCAGGCATCGGCGATTCCGATTGTGATGGTGCTGCCATTCGTTTTGGCAAGTATCATCGGGTTTATGATCAACGCACCGAATTGAAAGACAACGCCGGAAAAGATGTTGATTATCACAATCCAAAGCAATGTCTGGTTGCCAAGGAAGTACTTGAAGCCGATCATCGCGTCCTTGAAGACGTTGTTAGGACGGGTTTCATCTTTTGGCAAAGTCGGGATTTTGACAATTGCTATTGTCAGGAATGCGAATGAAAATGTTGCAAGGTCGATGGCAAAAACGCCTGCATAACCGATGACTGCAACCAATCCCCCGGCTAGAAGCGGTGCAATCACGCCAGAAAGTGAACCGACAAAAGTCCGCATTCCGCTAACCCTTCCAAGCTGACTGTTTGGCACGATTTGCACAATGAGGGAATCCTTTGCAAGCCAGTGGAAGGTGTTGAAAACCGCTTCAAAGAACCCGGCCACATAAACAAAAGCAAGGCTCATTTTGCCGGCAAGAAGCACGATCATTAGAAATGTCGTGACAACTGCAGCGCCGGCATCGGAAAACATTATGACGGTTTTTCGGTTGAGCCTGTCGACGATTGATCCGGCAAACGGCATCAGGATGATTGATGGGATCGCCCTGACGCAGGTCATAAGAACCATCGATGTTGCCGTTCCGGTTTCGTTCCATACCCAGAACATCAGGGCGTAACCGCTCATGCTTGAGCCGATTATTGAGATGGTTTGTCCGATCCATATTGTTGCAAACTTGGTCAGTCCAAGTTCTTTGATTTTTCTTATTGGGTTCAGTTTTTTGAGGTTCATTTTGTCTCCTTGGGATTGAATGATGAAAATAATGAATAACAGGGGTGGGTAAGCCAGGAATTTGCAGACGGGAGACTTGATTTACCGGATTGAAATGACCGAATCCAGACCTCTAGCCTGCAGGACTGGCCTGCAAACGGATCTAAGAAACCGGATCGTGGTAAACATATCAAAAACTATACTCAGTTGTTTCTGATTTGTCAAACCGGCAATTGTTGCCTTCAATAAACGAATATGATAAAATCAGTTAAAAGGAGAGGCAAATGGAAGACAAACTCAGAGAGACACTGGCTAAAAGGGGATATGACAGTGGACAGATCGAAAGCGCCGTCGAGACTGTCAATGGTTTTGAGGCTTTTTTGAAATCCCGCAACAAAAACCCTGACGACAAACAAGCGCTCGCAAAATACTGCAAAACCCTCATCGAGAATGGCAAAAACACATGGTACAACCTATCATCGCTGGCAACCTACGGCAGGCTTCTCGGGTCGACGGAGTTGACGGTTAATGTCATAGAAATGCTGGATGGGGCTGAAGCAATCTGGAATCTTCGGGACGTTCTGGACAAAAACTTTGGCACAACCGAGGCTGACAAATATTTCGAAAATGTCAGGATGCTTGAAATTGGCGAACCAAACGAGGCGAGACCGGCCGAAATGGGCAAAGTCATTTCAAGGATGCAGGACAGCCTCGGGCAGGAAAAGACGGCTTCGCTCATCTGCAACTGCCTGAGAAACCTTGAGGATTCCTGGTACGCAGAAGAGTTAAAGCTGTTTGAGGAGTGTGGTCGCGACATCCCAAAGTTCATAAAGGCAAGGGGCGACCGTTTTCTGGCCGACCTTGAAGCGATGAAAAATGAAGGCAGACTCTATTTTTCACAGCCGATAACCGATGAGGTGATCGAATTTGTGAAGGCCAATCCTGAAATCCATTACGGTGTCCTCGACGGAAACTATTATTACGACATGAAAATTCCGCACCAGGCAGCAAAGATGCTCTCTGAGACTGATCCGGTCAAGAGGCGCTACCACTATTGCCACTGCCCATGGGTCAAGGAGTCGCTGAAAGATGGAAAATCCAGCGTCCCGCCGGTGTTTTGCAACTGCAGCGCCGGATTCCACAAGCGCATGTGGGAAGTGCTGCTCGGGCATCCTGTCAAATGCGAGGTTCTTGAATCGGTGCTGAAAGGCGATGACCGCTGCAGGTTTAGGGTGGCTATTTTTTCTTAAGAATACTTTACGATTAGACTATCGATGTCGCTTATGAAAATATCAATTTCTGCAGGTGTAATCATTTTTAAACCGGGTTTTACGTGTTTTGGTATTGATCTTATCTCATCAGTGATGTTTTTGAAATCTTCTGATTTAACATCAACGCCTATCAAAGGTTGGAAGAAATTGATGAAAGATTGTTCTCTCGAACTTGGCTCAATCTTAGGATTATAACCCGCCCTTTCAAAAACACCTTTCATTTGAAGAGGTGTAATCTCATGTTTGTCTATAATAGAAATGAACTCCTTAACAAAATTGTCGTCTATTTTCATATCCCCTCCAGAATCACATTATAGATATATTAAATATAGCACGAGTTTAACTAAAAGTCAACAGCGGAATGTAGTGCCTATCCCACCATCATTTATGACGCTCTTCACATTCAAGCTTGATATTGACATTCTAGCTTTTCAAATTAGAAAATTACTGCCTTTTTTGAGATAATCTGATAACTATTGCAACAACAACCATAAGAATCAAAATCGCTACTGAAATTACAATAACTATCTCTCTAACAGCAAACATTTGAAGCCTCCCGAAATATTTATTCCTATGGCCAGTAACTAACCGCTGTGCCTGAAATGCGTGATCTCGCCGTCATTGATGATGTACTCTTTGCCTTCAAGCCTGAGTTTGCCGTGCTCCTTGGCAACCTTCAACGATGATTCGCAGGCCAGGAAATCATCCCACTTGCAGCACTCCGCCCTGATGAAGCCTTTTGCGATGTCGGTGTGAATCTTGCCGGCCGCGGTCACGGCGTTGTCGCCTTTTTTGATCGTCCAGGCGCGGGTTTCATCCTCACCGGCCGTGAAGAACGTGTGGTAGCCAAGCAAATCGAACACTGCACGTATGACGCGGTTGAGAGCCGGTTCCTTGATGCCATACTCTTCGAGGAATGTCGCCCTCTCCTCCGGTGGCAAAGTGGCAATGTCGGCCTCGACTGTTGCGCACACGGAAAGGTAGGGGATGTCCGAGCTGGTCAGATATTCAGCCGATTTCTTCTCCTCGGCTGTTCCGCCTGATTCGGTTGTGTTGAGCACTACAAAGGTTGGAATTTTGGTGAACAGCTGGACTCCCTTGAGCGATTCCTTTTCCTTGTCGTTTAGGTCTATGTTTCTGACGGTTTTGCCGTTTGTCAGCTCGTCGGCGAGTTTTTTTAGCGTTTCCATGGATGGGCCTGAATATTTCGGGTCGATTGCAGCCTTCTTCTCTTTGGAAAGCATGCCCTCGATCACCTCAAGGTCTGTGAGCAGAAGGATTTCGAGCATATCCTGAAGCTCCTTGAATCCTCCGTCTTTGAAGCAGGCGCCAACAATGATGATTGCGTCAACCTGTTTGATGAAGTTGAGGAAACCTGAGGCTGCTCCGCCCTTTTTTGTGGCCATTGACTGCGGAGGCGGTGCATCGATGAAGTTGATTGTAGCGTTCACCTGTTTTTTTGGCTTGAAAATTTCTGTCAGGCGGTCAAGTCTTTCGTCCGGAATTTTCACGACAGCCTTCTTGCCAACCTCGTGACCCGGATTTACGCCTGTGATCGCTGTGAAAAGCGTCGTTTTGCCCGATTGCGGTGCGCCTATGATTCCAACTTCCATCTAAAACAACCTCCTTCGTGGAGCTAAGACAAGTTTAGGTTTTGTCAGACTTTTGTCAACCTCAAAGCATTCAGGGTGTCCTGAAAAATCTTTGGTGGGTCGGTCTTTATGTGATAATGCCTGAGCTGGTAGTCAAACTCCAGTTCGCCGCAGTGAAGCAGCTGGCCGTTCAAGGAAAAGTTTGGGTCAAGCCCGCCGTAGACAGGATCGCCGAGGATCGGGTGGCCGATGTAGGTCAGATGAACCCTGATCTGGTGTGTTCTGCCAGTCACTGGTTTTATCATTACAAAGCTGAAGCTTTTGAACTTCTCCAGCTCGGTGACTTTTGAGATGGCTTCCCTTCCGTCGGGCTGAACCTGCATTTTCCACCTTGCTGTCGTGTCGCGTCCGATTGGGGCGTTGATTATCACACGATCTGATGAGAGGTGACCTTTGCAGATTGCGAAATAATGCTTTCCCATCTTGCGTTCGTTGAACATTTTGGCAAAAGCCCTCATTGAAACGTCGTTTTTGCAGACAATGATCAGGCCGGAAGTATCTTTATCAAGCCGATGGACAATGCCTGGACGCTCAACGCCTACCATGTTTGCCAGCTTCCCCTGGCAATGAAACATCATCGCATTGACAAGCGTTCCCGTGATGGTCTGTCCGGCGGGATGAGTGAGCATTCCCTGCGGTTTGTTGGCAATGAGGAAATCCTCTTCCTCATGCACGATCTCAACGCCAAGGTCTTGCGCCACAAGCTCGTACGGTTCAGGCCTTGGAACCTCGATCTCAATCTGTTCTCCACCCTTGAGCAAAAAAGATGGCTTGGCGGGATCACCGTCGACAGTTATCTGGCCGTCTTTTACAAGTTGTGCAAGCTTTGTTCTCGATAGTCTGTCGATCCTCTTTGCCAGAAAAACGTCAAGCCTGACAGGATCGCCGTCGAATTCGATCAGCATTTGAGTTCAGCAATTGCCCAGTCGAGATATTTTGTGTTCATGTCTGACATCTTGAGGGTTATTATCGCAGGAATTTTGTACGGATGGGTCTTTTTTATGAATCTTCTGAGCTCTTCCAGCCTGCTCCCAAGGGTTTTGAAGAAGCAGACAAACTCTGGATGGTCTTCGTCCTTGCCCTTAAAAGCATAGATGGATGTACAGTTAAAAATGTTAACGCAGAAGGAAAGCTTGTTTTCCACTGCCTGTCTGGCTGCATTTTTTGCCTCATCCATCGAAGGGTAAGGGCTGTAAACGATGAAGCCTTCGCTCATGGCTGGAGATCGGGGTTAGGATAGGTTATGGTTGCACGCTTGAACTGGTCGTTCCAGTCTGCCTTTGCGCCCATGGCCTCGGAAACAAGCCTGATCGGAACCATTGTTCTGCCGGATTTGATTTCTGGTGGTGCATCGAGGATTTTTCTTTCACCGTTTATGATGTACTCGGTTTTGTTTATGAAAAGCTCGATGTGGATTGGCCCCTTTACCCCAGAGACCATGTCGTATGTGACTTTTTCAACCAGTTTGCCGGTTTCTTTGGGGAAGTAGTCGACTGTTGCACCAAGACGCTCGCCGATGAAGCGGAAGTTTACCATTGTTCGGCCATTTTTGATGTATGGAGCGGGAGTGAGGGTTTCCGGCCATGGGAGGCCGTTTACGTATGCAGTTGAGCTTCCAATGGTCAGACCGATAACAACCGATTGCATGGTGGCGTTGACTCTGTAAGGGCCAAGTTTTGTTTGGTCTCCCAGCTCGTTTTCAACGATGATGTAGTATTCGACAGTTTGACCTGGCGGAACCGGTACTTCAATTGCGAAATTGCCGTTTTCATCGGCAACACCTTCGACAACACCCTTTTGGCCAGATGGGAGAAGTGTGTATTCAATTCGGACTTTTGATCCCGGAGGTGACTTGCCCCTGACGATGTATTTGTCACCGATGATGGTTGTTTGGTCTGGAATTGGTGTGACTGTCTGGATTGTTGGTTTGGTCGGGGTCACGGTTGTAAACGTTTCTATGCAGTCGTTGCTGCAGGTGAATATCTCGTCTGGCGGAACAATTGAGCAGACCTTGTAGATGTAGGTCTGATCATTTTCAACGTTTTCATCAAGGAATTCCTTTGGCTGGTCGAGGGTTACCGGGAAATCGTGGATGCACTTGAATGTTTCAGTGCCGGCTTTGTTTTTACGGTAAATTCTGTAGCCGACTATCTTTGATGGATCAAACGGCGTGTCCCAGACGATCTTTACTTTCTTGTCGCCTGCGATGCATCTGATATTTCTTGGTGCTTCTAACGGTTGGAGCCAGCCCGATCCCTGGATGAAGTACATGACGTTGACAAACAGTCTCGAAATTTCGAGATTGTTGATGGCATCTCCATTGTCGCCAAGGCTGATGTAGGCAGCTTTGGCCTGACCGTTTACATTTCTCCAGTAAACGGGCGTACCGTCGTTTGTGACCGCTATTTTCTTTGCATTCGGGAAAACCATTGCCTCACGGATTGTTCCGAGGTCGCACTGGAAAGACTGGGCAACGTCCTTTACGCATGGATCGGTTACATCAACCACACGGATCATCGTCATTCCTATGCGTTTTTCAGCGCTCAGCCTCGCGCCGACAAGCTCTTCAATGAGCGGGTTGTTTTGGCCTGGAGCGATGATGTCTCCGGAAACGATTAGGCCGCCGATTCCGCATTTGACGTACTGGTAAATGAGACGCTCAATCTTGTCTGGAATGTCGTAGCTTTTTCCCTTCTCGCACCCAAGCAGGCAGATGATGTGGTAACCTTCGTATCTGAGCTTGGATTCCATTGAACTCCATGTCACCATCGAGTCAAACTGCTGGATGTATGGGAAGTGCTTCATGATGTTGTTTTTGACAATTATTCCGAGATCACCTGGTGCTGTGTAAAGTAGCATTTTAAGATCAGTCTTGTATTCACCGTCACCTTTTGTGACAGGCACCCAGACCGAGAACAGCATGGTTATTATTGCACAGATAAAAAGGAGCTTTTTCATCAACTCCTCCTTTCAAGTGTTCATACGGAAAAACCCGTGTCTGGGTTCAAAAACCAAGACCACATCAGGAGATTAGTCTAAAAGTTTGGATTTGTCAAGATTTTGGGGGCGTGTTTTTGATCTTGATCGGAGCATAGCGCATGTTTAACAGCTTTTTGCCTACTGACTTGAAATCAACCTCGGCGTTGTCACCGTTTACCGTGACAACGGTGCCCTCGCCCCAGGCAGAGTGGTCGATGACCTGACCGACTTCCACAACGATTGGTTCTCGTTTTGGCAGGATTTTTGGCGGTTCACGGTTTATTTTTGGCATGGCCTTGCTGGTCATGTCGCGTTCAAATTTTGATGGATCCATCTCTTTTAGGAATCTGGAGGCATCGCATTTTCTCATCGATCCCCAGAGTTGTCGGTTGACAACGTTTGTCAGGTAAAGCATTTCTTTGGCTCTAGTCACGGCGACGTAGGCCAGTCTCCGCTCTTCCTCAACATCCTCCTGCGCCTCCATCGATCTTTGGTGAGGGAACGTGCCTTCTTCGAGACCGGTCAGGAAAACAACAGGAAATTCCAACCCTTTTGCCTGGTGGACTGTTGTGCAGATGACTTTTTCAGCGCCTGACTCGACGCTGTCCATGTCAGACAAAAGCTGGACAGTTGAGAGGAAAGCGTCGATGCTCTGGTCTTCGGAAACCTTTTCGAACTCGGCAGAGAGGTTGAGGAATTCCTCAACGTTTTCAGCCCTGCTCTGACCTTCTTCGGTTCCGTCCTTGAGAAGACCGATTATGCCGATCTGGTTGATGATGTACGAAACCACCTGACTTGCAGGCACGTTGTTGGCCTTGTCCCTGATTCCATCAAGAACGTCAAGGAACTCTCTAGCACCGTTGAGCGCTGAGCCTCTTATCTCTACACTTTCAACCATTGTCTTGAGCGACTGCTCGAGTGTTGTTCTGGTGGATTTTGAGGCAAGTTCCAGACCGACCATGAACGCTGGCCCCAGGCCTCTTTTTGGGATTGAAATGGCACGTTTGAAGGCGTTTGAATCCTTTGGGTTGAGCGAGGCCTTGAGATAGCTGAGAAGGTCTTTGATTTCCTTGCGTTCGTAAAACCTGAGCCCGCCAACAATTCTGTACGGGATTCCGCTTGCGATGAAGGAATCCTCGAAGTGTCTGGACTGTGCGTTTGTGCGGTAGAGAACGCAGAAATCGCTGTATTTCCTGCCATCCCTGACAAGGGATTTTATCTTTTGTGTGACAAAACTTGCTTCATCCGATGGTTCAAGTCCAGTGTAGAGCCTGACGGGTTCTTTGTCCGGCAGTGCTGCAACAAGTTGCTTCGGTTCGCGGTTTCTGTTGTTTTCAACCAGTCTGTGGGCTGTGTCGATGATGTCTTTTGTTGATCTGTAATTGGTTTCGAGCTTGATAACCTTGGCGTTCGGGTAGTCATTTTTGAAATCGAGCATGATGGCCGGTGTTGCGCCCCTGAAACGGTAAATTGACTGGTCATCATCACCAACGATCATGATGTTGCCTGATTTTGCAAACAGTTTGACGAGAACGTCCTGGGCAGGGTTTATGTCCTGATGTTCGTCGACAAGTACATATCTGAACTGCCTTGCATACTTCTCTCCGACTGAATCAATCGAGAGCAGCTTGATTGTGTTGTTGATCAGGTCGTCAAAGTCCATTGCATTCATCTCATCAAGAGAATCCTGGTACAGCCTGTAGACAGCGCCAATCTGCCTTTGCATTGGGTTGAAGGCTTTGGCGTTGTATTCATCAGGAGAAAGGAGGCTGTACTTGGCTTTTGAGATGGCCTGCCCTACGTTTCTATAGTTAACAACTTTTGGGTCGATGTGGAGATCGATCATGCAGCGCTTTATGAGGTCGCTGCTGTCTTCATCGTCAAAAATCGAGAATTTGTTGTCGTAGCCTATGTACTGCCCGTCGGTTTTCAGGATTCGCAGGCACAGTGAGTGGAATGTGCCGATCCACAGGCCCTTCACGTCAGAACCAATGAGCTTGGCAATCCTCTGCTTCATCTCGCCGGCAGCCTTGTTTGTGAAGGTGCAGGCGACAATTTCTGACGGGTAAACGCCAAGGTCTGAGATAAGGTGGGCGATTCGGAAGGTGATTACCCTGGTTTTTCCTGAACCTGCACAGGCAAATACTGCCACAGGCCCTTCAGTTGTCATTACCGCCTCAAGCTGAGCCGGGTTGAGTTCCCTGGAAAGATCCATCAGAGCATCGGCGCATTCTTGGCTTTGACCGACTGGCGCAGTTTCCTGATCGCCTTTGCTTCGATCTGCCTGATTCGCTCCCTGGTGACTTTGAAAATCTGACCGACTTCCTCGAGCGTGTGCGGGTATTCGGAGTCAAGTCCAAACCTGAGCTTGATGATTTCCCTTTCACGCGGAGAGAGGATGGCCAGAATCTGATGCATCTGTTCCCTGAAGTATTTGTTGACGATCACCTCTTCGGGCGACCTGATCATGACGTCGGGCAGGAAATCGCCCAGACGGTTGTCTTTTTCTTCACCGATCGGTGTTTCAAGTGAGAGCGGTTCCTGGGAAATCTTGAGGTATTCACGAATTTTGCGGGTTGTTGTACCCATTCTCTCGGCAAGCTCTGTATAGTTGGGGTCTCTGCCAAGTTCCTGGTAGAGTTCTCTTGAAACCTTGGTTAGTTTGTTGATTGATTCGACCATGTGAACAGGAACCCTGATGACTCTTGACTGGTCGGCAAGCGCCCTTGTGATCGCCTGTCTGATCCACCACGAGGCATAGGTTGAGAATCTGAAACCCTTGCGGAAGTCGAACTTTTCGACAGCCCTTATCAGGCCTATGTTGCCTTCCTGAACGAGATCAAGGAATGAAAGACAGTGGCCAGTGTATTTTTTTGCAATTGAAACCACAAGTCTCAGGTTTGCTTCGATCAGTTTTTTCTTTGCTTCCTGGTTTCCCTGTTCCACGCGTCTGGACAGTGCGACTTCGCCCTGAAGTGTGAGGAGTGGGATTTTTCCAATCTCGCGAAGGTACATTCTGATTGGGTCCGAGACCTCTGATTCTTCATTGGCTGTATAGGTTGAAGCCGGAGCCTCTTCCTCTTCAAACTCGTCGGGCTTTACCTCGCCGGTTTTGTCCTCGTCGCCAAACTTTATGCCGGCTTCAGTGAAGACGGTGTAAAGTTCGTCGATCTGGTCAGGCGTGAGGTTCATAGCCCCCATCAGTTCCATGATCTCGCTGTAGCTGACCACGCCGTCTTTTTTGTGGAGGCTGATCATCCTGACGATTTCAGGGGTTTGGAGGAGCTTCTGCCTGATCGCCTTGCGTTCGGCGGTCATGCCTTTGATTTTTGAGTCAAGAAGATACTGGACGTCATCAAGCTCTTTTTGAGTCAGCTCGATTGTCTCTTCCTTTTCTTCCTCGATAAAGCCTTCGCCGTCCTCTTCGATACCGTCTTCGGTCTCTTTGGGCATTGCTATCGGTTTTGTTTTTGGCTTGCCCTTTTCCTGCTTGGATGGCTTCTCGGCTTTTGCTTCCTTCACAGGTTTTTCTTTTACTTCAGCCTGTTTTGGCTTGGCATCTTTTGCTGTTACCGGAGCCTTTGCTGGTTCGGGCTTCTTTGGCTCCTGTTTTGTTTCTTTGGTTGGTTTTACTGGTTGTTTTACTGGCGCTTTTTTGGCTGTGTCGGAAGTGCTTGCCTTTGCGTCAGGCTTCGTTGCCTGTTTTGGCTGCTCCTTCTTCTTGTCGGCATTTTCAGGAGTTGCAGCCGGCTTCTTCTCCTGCGGCTTTTTTGCTGCAGCAGATGTCTTTTCGGGTTGCTTCTTCGAAGCTACCGTCTTTGCCGGTTCAGTGGTTTCGGCCGTTTTGCCCTTTGCTGCAGTCTTCTGCGGCTGGGTCACGGCTTTTGCCTTCTTTGCCACTTCCTCTTTTTTGTCTTTAGCTGTTTCTTTCTGCGCCATCTTTGGTTATCTTGTTGCGTATCCTCTCAAGATTTAGATACTCCTCCAGCTCATCCTTGGTTAAAAGATCAATCTTTTTGCTCCGTAGCTCTTCAAGGCGGAATTTCACCAGCTCCAGCCTGAGCGATTTCAATAGAACATCGCCCTCTTCGGGAGTCTCTTCCACCAGAAGCTTTGCCAGAAATGAATTTAACTCACTTGTCGTCGAATCATCAAGCAAGCAATTTTGTATTTTATCCAGTTCGAAATCATAATCCAATAACATTTTTGTGAAATTCCTGCACATTTCGTCTTGAAAAAATTGTGCAAAAAGAAATGGTCGTATGAAAGCGATTGAGTCTCTATCAGCTAAAATTGCCCTGAGCACCCTGTGCTCAAACTGTTGTCGGGCTGATTGGACACTTAAATTTGTTTTCGGCTTAATTTCGGTAATGTCATCGATGCTTGATCTTGGAATGCCAAGGAGCTTTGAAATCCTGTCCAGACCTTGACCAATTACAATTTTGTCATTGGTGGTTGCCAGAACCTCACGAACTTTTCTGGCTACCCTCGATTTTGCTGTGGATGAATCAGGAGCGGTTTCCTGTGAAAGGTAATGATGAACAAGGAAGTCAACCGGATCGACAGCCTTGACGATGACTGCATTTACTGAATCTGAACCCAATTTTGCCTGATCGTCAGGGTCTTTAACGCCATCCGGCCTGACAATCCTGCAAGCGATTCCGGCTGCAAAACAGTTTTTGATGGCCGACTCTGTAGCCTTCTCTCCAGCCTGGTCTCCGTCGAAAAACAGATAGGCATCGGCGCCAAGTTTTCTCAAAAGCATGGCCTGGTTAACCGTGAATGCGGTGCCTAGCGAGGCAACGGTTTCGGTGAATCCAGCCTGATGCATGGATACGGCGTCCATGTAGCCTTCAACGACGATTGCCCTGCTGTGCTGGGAGATGGTCTGTCTCGCCTGCTGCCAGCTGTAGAGGTTGTTCCCCTTTTCAAAGATTGGGGTTGCCGGGGAATTAAGATATTTTGGCTCACCTTCACCGATTATCCTTCCACCGAAAGCGACCACCCTGCCTCGAGTGTCTGAAATCGGGAAAGTCAGGCGGTCGCGCATGTAGGAGAAATATGAGCCATCGTTGCCTTGAGAGACCACGCCGAGTTTTCTTGCAAGTTCGAGGCTGTAGCCTGCCTTGTTAAGCATGGCCACCAGGTAATCAGCGTTTGGTGGTGCAAAACCGATCTGGAACCGTTCGATTGTTTCAGGCTTCAAACCGCGTTTGTTTGCGTAATCCTGTGCAATCGAGGACTTTTTGAACTGATCCCTGAACACGCCCTGAACAAACTCAACAAGCTCGAAATCCCGTGAAAGATCAGGCCCACGCTTGATGTTTTCAATCTCAACGCCAGCTTCTTTTGCGAGTTGTTGAAGCGCTTCAAAATACGTAAGCCCTTCGACCTTGGAGACAAAAGAAACCACGTCTCCTCCGGCCTTGCAGCCGAAGCAGTAGAACATGTTCTTGTCGGGAGAAACAGTGAATGACGGTGTGCGCTCCGCATGAAAAGGACAAAGGCCGAGATAGTTTCTCCCGGCCTTTTTGAGCTTCACATAACGCCCGACCACATCTGTAATCGGCAGTCGGGCGCTTATCTCGTCAACCACTCGGTTGCGGTCTGCCATTTATTACTTGCCCTTGTTCTCCTTGATGGCTGCCTGTGCTGCTGCAAGGCGAGCAATCGGTACCCTGAACGGTGAGCAGGAAACGTAGTTGAGGCCTGTCCTGTGACAGAATTCAACCGATGACGGTTCTCCGCCGTGTTCTCCACAAATTCCGCATTTGAGGTTCTTCCTTGTTGAGCGACCCTTTTCGACGGCCATCTTCACAAGCTGGCCAACGCCAACCTGGTCGAGAACCTGGAACGGATCCTTTTCGAGTATGTTCTTGTCGATGTAGTCCTTAATGAACTTTCCGACATCGTCACGGCTGAATCCGAACGTCATCTGGGTGAGGTCGTTGGTTCCGAATGAGAAGAATTCGGCTTCTGTTGCAACCTGGTCAGCGGTGAGGGCGGCCCTTGGAACCTCGATCATCGTTCCGATCATGTAGTCAACCTTCACGCCGTACTTTTTCTGTGTCGCTTCACAAACGTCGAAAACGATCTTCTTCTGGTTTGCAAGCTCTGCAACGTCGCCAACCAGCGGGATCATGATTTCCGGCTTTACGTCGAGCCCCTTCTTCTTGAGTTCGCATGCAGCTTCCATGATTGCCTGCGCCTGCATCCTGGTGATTTCCGGGAATGTGATTCCAAGACGGCAGCCCCTGTGACCAAGCATCGGGTTGAGTTCGTGGAGTGATTCGATTTTCTGGATGAGTTTCTCTTCTGAAACGCCAAGTTCTTTTGAGATGGCTTTGATTTCTTCCTTGTCATCCTTTTGCGGGAGGAACTCATGGAGCGGTGGGTCAAGCGTGCGGATGGTGACAGGGAAACCCTGCATTGCCTCGAGGATGCCTGTGAAATCTTCCTTTTGCATCGGGAGGAGTTTTGCGAGGGCTTTTTCACGGCCTTCAAGCGTTTCGGCAAGGATCATTTCGCGAACGGCACGAATTCTGTCTTCTGCGAAGAACATGTGCTCTGTTCTGCAAAGTCCGATGCCTTCGGCACCGAATGATCTTGCAACCTTTGAGTCGTGCGGGGAATCAGCGTTTGTTCTCACGCCGATCTTCCTGGCCTGGTCTGCCCAGCCCATGAATTCGCCGAAGTCTCCTGAGAGAGTCGGTTCGGTTGTTCCGAGCTTTTCGAGGTAGACATCTCCGGTTGCGCCGTCGAGTGAAATCCATTCGCCTTCGGTTATCTTCTTGACGCCTTCTGGAGTTTTGATTTCGAAATATTTTGCATTCTGGTTGACCACCAGCGCACCACAACCGACAACGCAGCATTTGCCCATGCCACGGCCAACGACGGCTGCGTGTGAGGTCATTCCGCCTGTTGAGGTGAGGATGCCCAGGGACTTGAACATGCCCATGACGTCTTCCGGTGAGGTTTCAGCTCTTACGAGGATTACTTTCTTGCCTTCATCTGTCCATGTGACTGCGTCTTCAGCGGTGAAAACGACCTGTCCTACTGCTGCGCCCGGTGAGGCAGGAAGTCCCTTTGCTGCTGATTTTGCTTTCTTTTTTGAGTCCGGGTCAAGCTGTTTGTGGAGGAGCTGGTTGAGGTCGTTCGGGTTGACTCTCAGGAGGGCGGTGTCCTTGTCGATGATGCCTTCCTTGACCATGTCGACGGCAATCTTTACGGCTGCCTGACCGGTTCTCTTGCCTGAGCGGGTCTGAAGAACGAAGAGTCTGCCGTTTTCGATTGTGAATTCGACGTCCTGCATGTCCTTCTGTTCGTGCTCTAGTGTGTCGAAAACGCCTGTGAGCTGTTTGTAGACTGCCGGCATTTCATCGTTGAGGTGTGCAATCGGTGACGGTGTTCTGATGCCTGCAACGACGTCTTCACCCTGTGCATTGACGAGGTATTCGCCGAAGTATTTTCTTTCGCCGGTGTTGGGGTTGCGCGTGAAGGCAACGCCTGTGCCCGACGCGTTGTTCATGTTTCCAAAAACCATTGTCTGGATGTTGACGGCTGTTCCGTGGAGGCCCTTGATGTCATAAAGCTTTCTGTAGTCGATGGCTCTCTGGTTGTTCCATGACTTGAAAACGGCCATGATGGCGCCGAACAGCTGTTCTTTTGCGTCCTGCGGGAACGGTTTGCCGGTCTTTTCGAGCACGACTTTCTTGTACCCTTCAATGACCTTCTTCCAGTCTGCAGCCTTGAGATCCTGGTCTGCTGTTGCGCCGATGTCGTGTTTAACCTTATGGAGGACTTCCTCAAAGGCATCGTGGCTGACGCCAAGGACGACGTTTGAGTACATCTGGATGAGTCTTCTGTAGCAGTCGAACGTGAAGCGCTCGTCTCCGTTGAGCTTTGCGAAACCATCAGCAGTTGCGTCTGTGAGTCCGAGGTTGAGGATGGTGTCCATCATGCCTGGCATTGATACCGCTGCGCCTGAACGGACTGAAACCAGAAGAGGGTTTGATGGGTCGCCGAACTTTTTACCTGTCTGCTTCTCAACGCCTTCAACGTATTTGAGAATGTCTGTCTGGAAGTCACCCGGCATCTTTTCGCCCCATTCGCCGTAGAAATACTTGCAGGCGAAGGTGACGATTGTGAATCCTGGCGGTACCGGGAGTGCAATCTTGGTCATGTAGGCGAGTCCTACGCCTTTTCCACCCAGAATCTCTTTGCCCTTGTCGGCCGGAACCTGTGATGATGCTTCTTCAAAGCTGTAGATGAGTTTGTCCATTATTATCTCCATTCTTATTTATCTCAACCTTCTGATTTTGTAGGATTGGAAAACGTTTGTCAAGAAAAAAAGTCTGGCCATGGAATGTTGAAAAACGCTGATTTAAACGCATCCTTTTACCTTTTGTAAACAAGAACTGGGTCAAACCGAAAAAATACCGCATTTATGGTTACCAGTTTTGTTGACACGGTGTAATCCTTTTTGATAGAATAGGAAGACTTGTTTTTGGAGGTATCACTATGCGCACAATGACCAGACCGCACAATCGCAGAAGACTTCGCGTTTCTGGATTCAGATCTAGAATGAGGACAAGATGGGGCCGTCAGGTTCTCAATCGCAGGAGAGCAAAAGGCCGTCATAAAGTCGCCATTTCATGAAACTACCTCCCAGATTGAATTCTGGGCAGATTCAGAGGCTATTCGGTTGCGGACAGATGCTGTCAGGAAAATCATTGAAGCTGATCTGGTGCAGGACGGAAGGGAATCCAACAGGAGTTTCCTACATAAGTCCGAAAAGGCTTGGCAAGGCCTGCATCAGAAACAGACTCAGGCGTCTGATCAGAGAGACACTGGCAGCATCGCAGCTGGAGCTACCACAAAACCTGATGATGGCATTCATCGCAAGAGACAAACTTCTAAACCTGGAGCTTGGTCAGATACAGTCAGAGATACTTTTCTTGATGTCGCGTCTGCCCTCCGATTCATTTTCTCATTCCCATTTATCCTGATCATACTCTTTTATCGTTATCTCATATCGCCTGGTCTTCCCAGGTCATGCAACTTTACACCCACCTGTTCGCAGTATTCCCTTGAAGCGGTAACAAAATATGGAATTATCAAGGGAGGTTGGCTTTCTGCAAAAAGAATCTGGAGATGTAGGGGTGGAAATCCGGGCGGATACGACCCGGTTCCCTGACAATCCGGTCTTTTATATGGAGGAAAAAATGAAACGCATTTACAAAGCGTTGTTGGTTGCGGCACTCGTTGCCCTCTCCGTCATGCCTGTTTTCGCTTCAGAACAGCTTGCTGTCAAAGTCGGCGGTGAACTGGTCATCGATGGCGAAGGAAAAGTGACGGTCACTCTTCTTAACATCACAAAAAACAAGATTGGTTCGGGATCAGTCGAGATCAGCAACATCGACGGCGAACCGGTCATGGACAAAGGCGTCTACAGCATCAAGGAAGGCGCCCAGAAGATCATCAGCTTCCCGGAAATCGAACCAAACGGCAAGTTCGATGCAATCTTTGACGTTAAAACAAACAACACGGCATCTGAAGGCGAAAAACCTGTAACAATCAAAGTTAACCTTCCGGATGGCTCAACTGAATCGACAAGCATTGTCACAATCAAGAAAACAGCCACACAGCCAGACTGGAACGTCGAGTTTACAGCCAACAAGGAAACTGACGGCAACATCATTTTCGACTACGCAATCAAGATCAAGAACCCGAAGCAGAACAACATCTCTCAGTCAATGGAAAACGTAGTTCTTCAGCTCATCGACATCAATGGCGTCAAGCCGGTTGTCTTCTCAAAGGACATTGCAGCCACATCAAAAGATTTCGGCTATATGTACATGACCAGCCCGGAAGCCGAGACAAAGCCGCTTACAATCGGAAAGATTGAAGGCGACAAGGAAATCAATATCTCGATCAAACTTGTTACCGGCCCAAACATTGAAATTGACAAGGATTACCCGACACATCTCAAGCTCACCTGGGAAAACTCGGATGGTACACAGAAGTATGAGCGCGAATTCACTGGTAACATCAAGGTCACACCGACAGGCTGGCATTTGGCAGGCCTTCGCTGGCTGTTCGACTTCCTTGCAAGAACAATCGGCTTTGGTTCTTACGGAATCGCAATCATCATCTTCTCGATCCTCCTCAAGCTGGTTCTCCTTCCACTAACAAACTCCCAGTTCACAAACATGGCAAAAATGGCAAAGATTCAGCCAGAGATCAAATCGCTCAATGACAAGTATCCTGGCCAGAAAGAACGCATCCAGCAGGAAACAATGCGTATCTACAAAGAGAACAACGTCAACCTTTTCAGTTCCTGTCTCCCCCTGCTCATCCAGCTTCCGATTCTCTTCGTTCTCTACGCTGCAATCAGCGGCTATGCCCCAATGAGTTATTCAAGCTTCCTTTGGATGCCGTCACTTGCATATCCAGATCACCTCTTCACATTCGGCTCCTTCCAGATCGGCATCATCCCATTCCTCATGGCCGCCTCAACATGGTTCCAGCAGAGAGTTTCAACCATGCCGGGTCAGGATCAGCAGAACATGGCTCTTCAGGTTTTCTTCCCTCTGTTCATCGGTTACATTTCAATCAACTTCGCATCGGCCATCTCACTTTACTGGGTTACTTTCACAGGCATTTCGATCCTGCACCAGTTGTGGTTCAACAAGCAGGCTTTTGGCCAGTACATCCTCCCGCTCCCAAAGGCAACCCCTGCACAGGCTGCAAAGCCACAAGCCAAGGAGGGCAGGGATGCAAAATAACGGCGGCGGCAACAGGTACTCGGAAGCAAAGATCAAGGAATTCCTTGTCGAGTATCTCAGGGGTCTGTTTTCAACCCTAGGCGAAGACGTCACAGTCAGGGTTACCAAGGAAGTTGACACCCTGTTTGTGTCGGTCGACATGGAAGACCCGGCAATCTACATCGGCAAATCTGGTGAAGTGCTCTCGTCGCTCCAGTATCTGATCAACATGGTGCTCCAGCACATGCAGTGCAACAACATCAGAATCACTCTCGACATCGGTGGCTACAAGAGAAGGCAAATCGAAATCCTCAGAAACATCGCCAACAACGCAGCCCTTCAGGTCAGACGCTACGGAAGACCGGTTGAACTCCAGCCAATGTCGGCATTTGCAAGGCGCATCATCCATACCACACTCAAGGAAAACCCGATGGTTTTCACACACTCGCAGGGCGAGGAACCAAGGCGATTCGTTGTCGTCGACCTCAAGAAGTGATTTGGACACGATAGTTTCACCGGCCTCAGCGCCGGTTTCACAGGCAGTAGGAATAGTGAGAGTCTCAGGCGGAAAGGCTTTCGAGGTGTCGTCAAAACTCCTCAGGGCAGGCCTTCCCGAACCTGGGACTTTTGCTTTCAGGGACGTTTTCGCTCTTGACGGCAGGTTGATTGATTCAGGCCTTGTGCTTGTTTTCAAGTCACCTGCATCGTTTACCGGTGAAGATGTGGTCGAGTTCCAGCTTCATGGTAGTCCAGCCGTTTTGGAGGATGTCACTTCTGAAATCGAGAAGCTTGGCGTCAGGCGTGCAAATGCCGGAGAGTTCTCCTTCCGTGCATGGATAAACGGAAAATCCTCGCTTCCTGAGCTTGAATTGGCCAACGCCCTGTCAAACCTCAGGCCAGCGGAAGGGAACAAGAGTATCTCTTTGTTGCTTGGAGGTTGGAGGACAAAACTGACGGCAATCCTGGCTGAGTTAGAGGCCGCAATATCATTTCCAACCGATTCCGAAACAGACATCACCTCGATTCATAAACGGTTGAACCTGATTAAAGATGAGATTTCTACAATTGCAGGTGAAGGGAGACCAGGAATCCCAAGAGTTGCTCTTGCGGGCAGGCAAAATGCAGGCAAATCGACACTTTTCAACCGCTTGCTCGGGTACGAACGCACCGTTGTTTCAGAAGTTCCAGGAACCACTAGAGACCATCTTTCAATCGAGGTCAGTTTAGGTGGTAAACCCGTCCAGTTATTTGACGGCCCGGGCTTCGAGTTTGAATCTGACGACAGAGGGCAGAAGCTTTATTCAGGATTTGTCGCCAATGCCGATCTTGTTGTCTGGGTCGATCCTGATGCTCTTCCGCCAGAACACTTTTTTGAAAGAATAATATTGGTAAAATCTAAATCAGATATCATCGAATCGAATACAACTGGCTGGATAAATGTTTGCGCTAAATCTGGCAAAGGAATTGACGATCTGGTCAAGGCAATCGTTTCAGCTTTGCCGTCCCGTGAACATGCGATCACGCCAAGACAGTTTGAACTCATAAAAAGGTTGGAAAGTTCAGTTTTAAATGCCTTGCAAACCTCTGTCGATGAATTGATTGCCTCAGAATTGCAGACGGCTGTCGGTTTGTTGACAGAGCTTGATGGTGTCGGGCTTCAAGGCGATGTTTTAAACTCGATCTTTTCGACTTTTTGCATTGGAAAATGAGGCTTTCAGGTAGAAACCGCCAGGCAATTTCTTGACCAAACCCTTCATGTCCAGCACCGTAAGGTAGCCCATCACTGCGTTTGAGTCAAGTCCAAGCTCATCAGCGATTTTGTCAAACAGACACGGCTCATTGCAAAGTTCAACGATGCTTACCTCAACCTCTGAAAGCTGCTCCAGATTTTCACGGTTTTCAATGCCGAAAACGTCGAGAACATCTTCAACACAGTCAACAAGCCTTGCCCCGTCCTTGATTAGTTTGTTGCATCCTGCAAAAGACTTCACGCCGGGTGCACCAGGTGTTGCCAAAATATCCCTGTGTAAATCCAGAGCGTATCTGGCTGTGATAAGAGCGCCAGACTTTTCGGGGGCCTCGATGACGAGCGTTGCCTTTGAAAGGGCTGCAATGATGCGGTTCCTGAATGGATATGTCCAGCTGGACGCCGGGAAGTTTGGCGGAAATTCGGATATGACCGCTCCGTTGACAACGATCTGCTCGGACAATTTTTTCTTGTGGATCGGAAGGACATCAAAACCTTCGCCCAACACAGCGATTGTTTTCCCGTTTGCGTCAAGTGCGCCGTTGTGTGAGGCCTGATCGATTCCATCAGCCATGCCTGAAACAACGATCAATCCGGCGCTTGCAAGATCACATCCAAACGATCGTGAAAGCGACAACCCCAGAGGTGTGGTTTTCCTTGTGCCAACGATTGAAACCGAGTTCCCCTCTGGGATTTTTCCTTTGACAAACAGACATGCCGGTGGGTCTTCAAGCTCAAAAAGTTGACTGGGATAATCTTTGTCATCCTGCGTCACAATAGAAAAGGCGCTCGATGCAAGCAAGCCTTTTGCCTGATCAAGCGCCTTTTTGAATTCCGCTTCTTTTATCGATTCAATCAGCTCTTCCGGCCCAACTTCCTTTAAGTTTGAAAGCAGGTTCGGTCTGCTTGCACAGTGGCAGCCGATTGCGATCCAGTCAAGCTTTCCGATTACACCCTCTTCTGGTTTGTCCAGGCAAGGACACCGATTCCGCCAATCACAAGACCAGCACCGGCTGAGATTACAACCCACTGCTGGAGTGGATTTTTCTTCAGCAAGGCGCTCATTGGTGCAGCGACGCCGGCTTTGTCGATGAATTTTGCAGAGATGATGCCATCCCAGATTTCAAGGCCGATGGCTGTCACGATGCAAAGTCCCATGAGAAGGAAGCAAATCAGGATGATTGCTGTTGCTTTTTGATTCCTCATTTCTTCTCCTTGTTCAAAAATCTGTCGAAAAGGGCAACCCTTTTGACCACTTTTCCACGTTCATCCTCAGAAGCATACAGCCCTAAAGCCAGAAGCGTCATCGAGACCAGGAAAAGGATTCCAAAAAGGATCGCCTGAACCCAAACCATTCCACCCATCTCACCTGCGTGCTTGACCGTCTGAACCAGCTGCGATATCGAAAATATCGCCATCAGGAAGGCAAGCAGAAACAGGACGATGGAGTCTTTCCTCATGAAACCAGTTTCAGCTCCACACCTTGTTCCTCGGCGAGTTTGCGTCTCTTGTCCATCACACGTTTGCGCCACAGGAACTCAAGCAGGAACGCAACCACAAACACCAGTCCGTTGAAGATTATCATCGTCCAGATGTAGTAAGGCCGGTCTGCGTCGCTAAACAGAATCCAGTATGAAACAAGCGATCCGATGAAAAAGAAGGTGAGGCCGCCGATGCCAAGGGTCGTAAACAACGGCCTGTCCTTGGCACGTTTTTGCAGTTTCCCGTCAATCCACGGAATGAACACCAGGAAGACTATAAACAGGATTGTAATCAATGGCCCGATGGCACCAGGAATGAACTTCAGGTAGAAGTACACGAACAGGAAGTACCAGTCAGGCAAGATGTGGTCAGGGGTTTTGACGGTGTTTGGTGGTGGTTCGTTGGTGGCAGGAAGGTAGAGGTTTGCAGCGATTATACACACGATTATTAGAAGGATCGCAATCCAGTTGAATTTGGGCCGTTTTTTCCTTGACCGCATGAAATAGATTTCAGCGCCAAGATACATCATGATGGGTATCAGGTAGTGGAGGATGTTGAACCTGAGGATTGTGGTCTGACCTACCTGGTGTGCTCCGAGGCCAACGAATTTCAGGCCTGCACCGATTCCCAACGGACCGATGACAGGCAACTGGTCGACCGAATCGAGCATCTGCCCACCAATCGTTGTAGCCCAGTATGATCGTTGGTCGAACGGGAGAAGGTAGCCCGTGACGCCTGAGAAGGTTGAGATTACAACGATGAGGGTGGCGATGATCCATGTGAGTTCGCCGGGTTTTTTGAATTCGCCGTTGAAATACATCCTCAGCCAGCGGAGCATGAGTAGGGCTATGAAACCGTAAGCGCCGTATCTGTGGATGCCACGGATCCATCTTGTAAGCGGATTTTCCGAGATTTTTGCAACCGAGATGTATGCTCTTGAAACCAACAGGCCGTCGCCGTTGATGATTGAGAACGGTGATTTGCCGGCGTAGGCGAACTCTGCAGCTTCCTTTTCGTTCTCAGTCCTGATCTTTGTGATGGCATCAACAATCGGTTTTGCTTTTTCGTAGATTACTGCGATTGACTCATCACCGATTTTTACTTCGCCGTAAACCTGTTCCGGTGTCTTTCCTGCAAGCTGGAGCATCGGCTTGTCTTCCTCTGCAACCTGGCCCTCTGGGAGGGCTTTGAGTTCGTCAGCCTTTTTGATGGCTTCGGCAAGTGGAAGGGTTGTAGTTATTCCAAGAGACTCGTAAATGTGGGCATCTTTGGTTTTTAGAACAGTTTCAGCGTAAGGTTTGAGGTCTTCCTTGACCCCATATTCTTTTGTAAGGATTTCCCAGAGTTTTTCAGGGTCTTCAAGGTTCTTTTCCTTGATCTTGTTTGAAATTTCTGTGGCAAGGTTTGACGCTTCAGCCGTTGCAGAATCGAGATCCATGTCTGCCCAGGTTGTAGAGGCGACCAGATCGGCAGCCTTCATGCCCTGGAACGGAAGGAATTTCTGATCCTGTTCTGTGAGCTTGTCCTCTGGAACCTTCTTCAGCTCGTTGGCTTTAGCGATGACTTCAGCGAGGGTGTATTCCTTGTAGCTGAGTTCGTCGTTGCTTGCAACCTTGAGAGCGATCTCTTCCTTGGTCATGCCAACGATTTCGTACAGCTGTTTCTGGCTGTCGTCGAGAGCGAATTCCTCGGCTGCCTTTTCCTTTATGGTTTCGACATCTTTCATGAAAACGTCAAGGGTTTTGCCGTGCTGGAATTTTACAAGACCTGGATCGAATTTTTCCACCGGAGTAGTGTCTGGAACGTAGAAGAATGTGAGTGTGATTCCAAGGGCAACCTGGAGGATGAGAAGGGCGTAGAGCATGAAGCCGATCCAGTAGAACGGATTGCGCTTCACCTTGTTTTCCGGGATGCTCTCATCGAAGAGCTGGAACTTCTGGCCACGAAGCTTCCACCAGCGTTCCCAGCTGCCCGAGAGGTTTGCCAGCCAGTTTCCGAATTTGTCCATTGCTGTCATTTTGGCCTCCTCCTAAAACACTGCCGGCATGTTTGCCACCTGGGCTGCCGTGAAGACTGGCCCATCCTGACAGACATATTGGTGACCGACGTTGCAGCGGCCACATTTTCCGCATCCACAGTTCATTCTGGCTTCCAATGAAACAAAGATTTTGTCTTTCGGGAAACCGAGCTTATCAAGGGCTAACAATGTGAACTTAATCATTACGGGTGGGCCTGATGCTATGACGGCAGTCTTCTTGAATGTCGGGTCCACGTCGAACAGAAGCTTGCTCCTGTTTTTGAAGTTCGGGTCGTAGTACTGTGGGACAACGCCAACGTCGTGCTTCCAGTTGGCATCGCCGACATCGGCCGTTAGTTTTAGCGAGGTATTTGGTGATTTTGCCCACTCGCCGACCCTGTTTTTGAAAACGTGGTCAGAAGGAGTTCTTGCACCGTATAGGATTTCGATTTCGCCGTATTCGGAACGCTTGTCCAGGGTGTAGGTCATGATGTTGCTGATGGCTGAGAAGCCGACGCCACCGGCCATGTAGGAGATGTTGAGACCCTTGAGGGCTTCTTTCGGGAAGCCGTTGCCGTATGGGCCACGAACGATTACCCTTGCACCTTCCTTGAGGGTGTGCAGGAAGTTAGTGGTTGTGCCTACTTTGGCAATTGTAAGCTCAAGGTACTGGTTCTTTGTTGGCGTGTTACCGATTGAAATAGCGGATTCACCGACTCCAGGAACTCCTACAATGCAGAATTGGCCCGGCTCGTAGTTGAAATTTCCGCCATCTTTCTTGATGAAGAATGTCTTGATCGAAGGGGTTTCGGTTTCGATCTTTTCTATTGTCGCCATTTCGGGAAGGTAAGGATTCATCATGCACCTCCCAGGGTTTCAAGTGTTTCTGAAAGCGAGATTCCTGCCGGACAGTAGTCGCTGCATCTTCCGCAGCCGGTGCAGGCGATTTCGCCGTAAAGGGTCATGTGGTATTCGTACTTGTCCAAAATCTTGTTCCTGTAGCGGTCGGCAACAACCGGTCTTGGGTTGTGGCCTGAGGCCTCAAGGCTGTAGACATTGAAGTGGCAGGAGTCCCAGCACTTGCATTTTGTGCATTCGTCCTTGCCTGTGGTGTCGTCCCTCATTTCGAAGCAGTGGCAGGTGGGGCAGAAGAATGTGCAAACGCCACAGCTTATGCAGCCTTCGCTGACTTTCTTCCAGACGTCTGTTGCGTATAGCTTCATGAGTTTTCCTGCGTTTGAGGTGTCGAGTCTGAAGGTCATGAGCTTTTCGCAGGCTTCCTTGACCTTTGCCTGTGCGCCGGCGTCACCGCCGTCCTCAAAGAAGGATTTGAATTTTTCTACAAACTTCTTGCCTTTGTCCGAAGCTGTAACCACTTCGAAGTATTCACCGTTTGGGACGAGGAGGATGTCTGAGCCCTTTTCCGATGCAGGGTTGATGCCAAGCGAGGAGCAGGCGCAAGTTGCAAGCGGTCTTTCGCAAGCAATTGAGATGATGACGGTGTTCTGCCTTCTGGCTTTCCAGTAGGCATCCTCGTAAATCTGCTTTCCGCCGTCTTTTCTTTCACGGGCGAGGAAGAAGTTGTCGAGAATCTCCATGCCTCTTGCGTCACAAGGTCTTGATCCGAAGAGGATTGTTTCCTTTGCTGGATCGATGGCGATGATCTTGCCATCTTTGTACTTCCAGACCTGGTCAGCTTGCGGGAAGAGTGTGTCTTTGGCTGGCGTTCTTGGCCTGATTGCCATAAAGTCGATCTCTGTTGAGCTATTGATGGGGAGAATATTGGTTACCCCACCATCTCTTGTTGGTGCAAGAACGGTGACCGTCTTTGCCAGTTCGTCAATGAGTGCGTTGCATTTGGTTCTTGTAATCCTCATTGTCACCTCCCCAGCACTTCTTCGATTCTATAAAGCGACAGCGGTGCCTTGCTGATGTCGTTGGTTCCGGATTCGAAGTTCCATGTGGTCTCAGTCAGATACTGGAGCTGGTCGGTGATGATGTTCAGTGGAATGTTTTCCGGGCACGCTCTCGTGCATTCACCGCATCCCGTGCATCTGTCGACAAGGTGGAAGTAGTGGATGAAGTGGTACATAAGTATGTTTTTGAGGTTTGTTTCCCTGTGCAGATACGGTTCCTGGAGCTTAGGCATGTCCATTACGCAGTTTTCGTTGCAGTAGCAACCAGGGCATGCGTCCCTGCAGGCGTTGCACATGGTGCATCTTGACAGGTGGGAGAGGATGAAGTCTCGTCTTTCCTCGAATGGCTTTTCCATGTACTTTTGAACCCAGTCCGGGCCGTTTTTGTATGGCTTTCTTCCAACAGTGTCCTGAACCAGGGTATGGTCGGCATCGATTGGCGACGGGTACTTGCAATGTGTGCATTTTGTTTCAAGGAAGTCGGATTTGTCAAAGTAAACGGTCTGACCGTCAATGAGCGTGACGATCAGTCTGTTGCCGTTTTCTTCAACGGCCTTGATGTCTGCAGGGCAGGCTTCTCTGAGTCTTTCAGTGTTCACCATGCCTGAGCAGACTATTCCGAAGATCCAGAGTTTTTCCCTGTCGAGTTTTGATTCGGAGATGTTGGCAAGGATTGAGCGGTTATCGCAGCCCTTGACCATGATTCCGGTCTTCTCGCCGTCTTTGAGCTTCGGGATGTAGTTGGTTTTTCCGCCGGTCAGCCTTGCAAGGTTAGCCCTTGAGAACGAGTTGAAGTCGAGTTTGTCGACATCAATGGCTGATTTTGCAATGAATGGCCTCATTACAAGTGGCATTCCTTTTACGGTTCTGTAGCCGATGAATTGTGTTATCTTGCCGGTGATGAAGGCTTCTTTTATCACTTTTCTCATGTGCTGGAGCAGCTTTTCGTTCATGCTACACCTCCAGCCTTTCGATGTTCCTCATCATTGAGTTGATGCTTCTTTCGAGCAGTGCCTTGTCGGTGTATTTCCTCTGGACGTATTCGATTCTTGACGGGTCTATACCAAGAGCCTCGGCAACGCCCTGTGCGGCAAAGAATCTGCGTTTTGCAAAGAAATTTCCGTCAAAATGATGGCAGTCGAAGTCCGGGCAGCTGAATACAATGACTCCACCGGCTCCATCCATCAGGGCTTTGAATGCAACGAGAGGATTCAACCTTCCGCAGCAGCTGAGCTGGATGAACGTCACTTCCGGGAATTTTTCCTGTGTTTCGGCAAGCATTCTGCCGCGAAGAGCAGCATCGCAGTAGAAAACTATCAGCTTCCGTGTGACAGGCAGTGTCAAGACGTCTCTCATTGTGACTCCTTTCCGTAGATGTTCATGGCACCCCTACCTTACACATGCTACCTTAACATTGTTAAGGATTTGTTTGTTCTCGTAGCCTTCCAGATCGATGACCTGTGGCAGGCAGCCGGCAACACAGATTCCGCACGCCTGGCACTTGCTTCTGACCACGAATGCAACCAGCCTTGATTCGGTTCTGCTGTACTTGTAAGGCTTCTTGACGATTGCGTTCTTCGGGCAAAGGGTGATGCATGAGAAGCATCCGGCACATCTTGCGGAGTTGACTACAGCCGCAGTCTTGATCTTTCTTCCAAGCAACGGAAGGGCGACCAGGAGTGCAACCAATCCACACCAAATTCCTATGGCTGTGTTGAGGCTGTTGGTTTTTATGAACCAGAGTGCAACCCAGTCAAAGACGTATTTGCCAGCCTTGTGGTCGATCTTTGCCGCAATCGGGAAAACTCCGACGACAACGGCCATCAGACCGATTGTAACGAGTGTGAGTGCAAGGGTTGGTATCATCGGTGGTCTGGAAATCCTCAGGAAGTGGGCAATCAGCATTGCGAAAATCAGAATCGGGAGGGCAACGTGGATGGCTCTGTAGATGATGAGGAAGGTGATGCTGTTTATGTTCAGTAGTCCAAAGAACTTCAGGATTTCGTTAGCCCTGCCATCCATCGGGAGAAGGTAGCCTGATACTGTGATGGCAACCGTGAACAGGAGCAGCGGGATGCCTACAAACCAGCCGACCGACCTTGTGCTTGTGTGCCTGTTGGCCAGGAATTTCCTGACCATGTGCAGGCAGGCGCATACGATCATGGCATCGGCTGAATACCTGTGGAGTGTTCTTACAAACAGTCCATAAGGTATCTTGTTGCTCATGATGTATGTCACTGACTGTGCTGCACCCTCCATCGAAGGCATGTAGAAGAAGCTGAGTATGAATCCAGTGATGATCTGGACAAACAGGAACAGTAGCGTCAGCGAGCCAAGGTGGTTGAGCGGATTGAGGGAATTGCTGTTGTAGATTGTGGCGTCAAACATGCCGAGAGCGCCGTTGATGAAGAAATCAAACGGTCTTTTCCATGAAAATGCCTTTGGTCCTTCCATCGTCACACCTTCTCCACCCAGATTTCATCAGCCTCGGTGGCTAATGCTTCGTCATACTTCCACGATCTCAGCGGTGCCGGTGGCGGTCCTCCAAGAACAGCGGTTGTAATTGGGTCGAAGACTCCGTCATGGCAGCGGCAGTGCCAGTAGCCCTCACCATCCGGTTTGAAATCCCATCTGACAACACAGGCAAGGTGTGTGCATTTTGCATCGAACACGTGCAGCTTGCCCTCATTGTCCTTGATGAGGATTCCAGGATTGAAAATCCTGACCGGCCTGTATGGGATCGAGACATCAATGGTCTCGATTTCAAACGAGTATCCCACCATCGGTTTGAGCTGGCTGTACTTGGCGTCCACCAAGACATCGACGATCTGCCCTGCAGCGTTGATCTGAGGTTCTTTAACCTTGTCAAGCTTCATTTTTGCAACTGGCGCTGGTGGTATTTCAAACCCCAGCTTACCAAACGGCTTCAGCAGTCTGAGCACCGGTGAAAGTGCGGCAACGGCAAGCCCTGCAAGCGGCAGACCCAAAAGGACTTTAAGAAGTTCACGACGGGTCATTTCTCGAGTGTTCACTCAAGTCCTCCAATTTATAAAAATCGCAAGTATGAGAGTATTGTTTTGGGGTGTGACTGTCAAATGGACACCGAAAATGTTTTCCTATCCAGAGATTGTGGGCGTACTTGACACAATTTCTTGCTTAAAATCAGCATTTTTGCTTAAAAACAGGTTAATGTAGTCATTGTTGCATTTAATGATTACGGGAGCATGTAGTTTTAAAAAGTCACGATTTGTGTGCATTTGTTTGAAGGTTCAAAACAAAAAAGCCGGACAGAAATGTCCGGCTTTTTGAATGTTTGTGCTTTGTTGATCAATAGTCTCCGTACGGATTTGGCGGAGGCATCATCGGCTTGTCATCCTTCTTCGGCATTTCGGCTACACATGATTCAGTTGTGAGAACCAGTGTTGCAATGGACGATGCGTTCTGGAGGGCTGCCCTTGTGACCTTTGCCGGGTCGATGATTCCGAACTCGTACATGTCGCCGTATTTGATTGCGTCTGCATCAAGTCCGTTGTTGTCCGGAAGGTTCTTGACCTTTTCGATGACTACTGAGCCATCAAGGCCTGCATTTTCTGCGATGACCCTGAGTGGTTCTATGAGAGCTTTCTTTACGATGGTTACGCCTGTCTTCTCGTCGCCTTCAAGCTCACTCATCAGCTTGTCGAGGGATTTTGAAGCATTGAGCAGAGTGACTCCGCCACCTGGGACGATTCCTTCTTCAACGGCTGCCTTTGTTGCGGCAACAGCGTCTTCGACCCTATGCTTCCTTTCCTTCATCTCTGATTCGGTTGCTGCGCCGACTTTGATCACGGCTACGCCACCGGCAAGCTTTGCGAGTCTTTCCTGGAGTTTTTCCTTGTCATAGTCAGACTTTGTTTCCTTAATCTGTGCCTTGATCTGTTCGATTCTGGCCTTGATGTCGTCAACATTGCCCTTGCCGCCGAGGATTGTTGTGTTGTCCTTGTCGATCTTGACTCTTTCGCATGTGCCGAGGACTTCCTTGCCAACTGACTTTATGTCAACTCCAAGGTCTGAGGCGAGAACATCACCACCGGTTAGGATGGCGATATCCTTGAGCATCTCTTTCCTTCTGTCGCCAAAGCCCGGAGCCTTGACTGCAACGCCGTTGAGGACGCCTTTAAGCTTGTTGAGGACGAGGAACTGGAGGGCTTCGCCTTCGATGTCTTCTGCGATGATGAGGAACGGTTCATGCTGCGGGAGGATGCCCTTTGTGACCATTTCAAAGAGTTCCTGCATTGATGAAAGCTTCTTGTCGGTGATGAAAATCCTTGGCTTCTCGAGGACGCATTCCATTCTCTCAACGTTTGTCACCATGTACGGTGAAACGTAGCCACGGTCGAACTGCATGCCTTCAACGATGTCAAGCTTGATGTCGAGTCCCTGGTACTCTTCAACGGTGATGACGCCATCGCGTCCAACCTTGTCCATTGCCTCGGCGATTGCCTTGCCGATTTCCGGAACCTTTGAGGAAACGGTTGCGACCTTCTCGATGTCTGACTTTGTTTCGACCTGTTTCGACTTTGCCTTGATGAGATCAACGGCAACCTTGACTGCCTTTTCGAGTCCCCTCTTGAGGGCGATTGGGTTTGCTCCTGCAGCAACGTTCTTCATGCCTTCAGTGACTAGTGCCTGTGCAAGAACGGTCGCTGTTGTGGTGCCGTCACCTGCAACATCAGAAGTCTTGCTGGCCACTTCTCTTGCCAGTGTTGCGCCGAGGTTTTCGATTGGATCTGGAAGGTCGATGTCCTTTGCAATTGAAACGCCATCATCGGACGCCACCGGTGAGCCGTACTTCTTTTCAAGAATGACGTGTCTGCCGCGTGGGCCGAGTGTCACCTTCACTGCGTTTGCAAGTGAGTTGACGCCGTTTTGAAGTTTCCTTCTTGCGTCTTCACCAAAGATTATCTGTTTTGGGTCTGCCATTTTTTGTTCTCCTTATTCAACGATTGCAAGAACGTCACGCTCTGAGAGAATGACGTAGTTGATGCCGTCGAGTTTGATCTCTGTACCGCCATACTTTGCAAAGATCACTGATTGTCCTGCTTTGACATCGAGCGGGATTCTTGCTCCCTTTTCGTCGAAGCGTCCTGGCCCCACTGCAATAACTTCGCCTTTGATCGGCTTCTCTTTTGCCGTGTCCGGGATGTAGAGTCCAGACTTTACTGTTTCCGATTCTTCCATCGGTTTGATAACAATTCTGTCACCAAGTGGTTTCAGATTCATAACGCCTCCTTGTCGTTTTTGGCAGTCTCACATGTTGACTGCCAAGTGTAAGTGATTCTATTTGGAGAAAAAACTTTTGTCAAGGGGTGGATTAAAGCATTGATAAAGTGAATCTCCAATTTGTTTTTTAGAAACCGTTACCTGTGTGTTTTTAGATTTTGGCAGTCAAAGACTGTATCTGCAAGCGATAAATACTTGATTTAACAGATGAGTTCTGTAATAATGGGCTGTGCCCATGAAGAAAAATTTGTCAAAGGAAGTCAAACGCTATTTGGGCATTGCCCTTGGCGTGATGATCGAATCGCTTTCATACGCTCTTTTTCTTGTCCCAAACAACATCGCCCCCGGTGGCCTCACTGCTGTTTCAATCATTGTGAGGAATGCAACTGGCGGGCTCATGCCGGTAGGATTGACCTACTTCATCCTCAATATTCCGTGGCTTTTTTTCGCCTGGAAGAAGATGGGACATAAATATATCATAAGAACGCTTGTCATTTCCTTCGTCACATTCGTTTTTATCGATGGCTTCATTTATCTGCTAAAGCCGGTTGTCATGGCTTTTGACGCTGCTGGAAAGTTGGTCAGACCTGATAATCTCATCCTTGCAGCCGTTTTTGGCGGAATCCTGAATGGTTTGGGCATTGGCATAACATTTAAAAACAGGGCTTCGGCTGGCGGAACTGACCTTATTTCACAGGTAATCCACTATTGGACAGGCTTTCCGTTCGGTCAGGCAGTTCTTGCAATCGACACCGTCGTTATCGCCGGTCTGGGTGTGTATTTCCTTGGAACAGGCAATGGTCTTGTGCTCTCGCTCTACGCACTCATTGCCCTGATTGTCAGCAGCTTCGTGATCGACGCTGTTCAGGAAGGCATCAGCTATACCAAACAAATGATGATTGTTACAGTCCTTCGTGACGAGGTGCTCAACAACCTTTTAACCAAGGTGGGTCGAGGCGTGACAATGCTGCAGGCTCGTGGTGGATATTCTCAGGTTGACAGGTCGATGATGGTCATCGCAATTCACAGGTCGCAGGTTTCCATGGCAAAAAATGCTGTCATCGAGGCCGATCCGAAAGCGTTTATAATGGTGGGGCCATTGAACGAGGTGGTTGGAGAGGGATTCAAACAACCCAAGATTGAGGAGTGGTGATGCTCGAAATTGACAGGGTTTCAAAGCGTTTTGAGGGTTCGCAGCTGGCGCTTGTTGACGTGAGCTTCCAGCTTAAAAAGGGAGAGTTCGCATTTGTAATGGGTCACTCAGGCTCAGGCAAGAGCACGCTTCTGAAGCTTATTTACGGTGCAGGAAAACCAACTGGCGGAACCATCTTTGTCTTCGGCAAAAACGTAGGCAGGATGAGCGCAAACCAGATCGCTTCACTGAGAAGAAAACTTGGCATTGTCTTCCAGGATTACAAACTGATTCCAACAAAGACTGTTCAGGAAAATGTTGCGTTTGCCCTGGAGGCTCAGGGTTATCCCGACAGGCTAATCAGACCGAAGGTGAATGAAGTGTTGAGTTTTGTTGGCTTGAATCTCAGAAGCAGGGATTTTCCGAACACGCTTTCAGGTGGAGAGCAACAAAGGGTCGCTATTGCTAGAGCTTTGGTCAATGATCCCCCGCTCCTGCTTGCCGATGAACCAACCGGAAACCTCGACGAAGCCAACGCCCAATCCATCCTCAAGCTTCTGCTGGAAATCAACACAAAAGGCACGTCTGTTCTGGTCGCAACCCACGACCAGTCGATTGTCGAAAAAACAAAAATGAGGCTGATAAAGCTTGACCACGGCCAGAAAGTGAGTGACGGCTATGCTTGGCAGAGAGACTAGATGGGCATTCCGTTCAATCTGGCGTGGAGGCGGAAGATCGCTGGCTGCGATCATCGTGACTGCCATAACTGTTTTCCTTGCAAGCACAACCCTTCTGCTTGGCCTTGCCGGAATGAACTTTGGACAGACAGCGAAGGAACGCTTTACAATCCCCGTTTACCTCACAAAATCAGCCGATGAAACAATCGCAAAAAACCTTGCCGGTCAGATTGAGAAAATGGACGGAGTAAAATCCGTGACAGTCAAAAGTCCCGATGACCAGATGAAGGAAGCCGAAGGGCTTCTCCTCGGCAGCAAACGTTCGGCCATAACAAACTCTCTTGGCTACAATCCTTTTGGCTACAGCCTTGAGGTTGTGCCGACAGACCCCGGCAGAATTGCAGAGTTGACCGAGCAAATCGAGTCTTATACGGATGTTGAGGATGTGGTCAACGATCCTACGGTTATTATGAAATTCCTTAATGTTTTTGCCATTTTCAGATGGATTGCCCTCGGATTGGCGCTCATTTCAATACTGGTCTCATCGATGGTCATCTCGCTGACAATCGCTCTTTCGATCAACTCAAGGAGACAGGAAATCGAGATCATGAGCCTTGTTGGGGCTTCACCGTCTGCAATAGTTAGGCCGTTCCTCATCGAAGGCATCTTTTACGGACTTGTTGGCGGTGGTCTTGCAGCCGGACTTGCCTACGCATCTTGGAAGTACATCACCAGGCTGTTCTCAACAAACCTTCCCTGGTTTGACCTCAACATTTCCAACGCAACCTTCCTGCTGGTTTTGGCTGGGACGGTCGGTTTCGGCCTGCTTACCGGTTTTTTCACGAGTTTGTATTCGTCCAGGGCTAATCTGGGGAGGATTGAGTCTTGAAGAAGGTTTTGTTGGGTTTAATGTTGTTGACGCTGGTGGCGCCGGCTGGCATTTCAAAGGGTTCGCTTGAAGGTGAACTGGCTGCCCTTCAAAAAAGAGTCAGGCAGACCCAGCAGAAAATTGAGCAGGAAAAATCATATCAGAAAGCTCTCAAGGCAAACTATGGCAACGCTTATCAAAACTGGCTGACAGCAAAAGCAGAACTTGACACCATCAACAACAGGCTCATAAAGCTCAAAAAAGACATTGAAAATATCAGAAAAGACATTGTTAACACCAAAGCAAAAATCGCCACAAAGGGAACCCAGGTCGACAAAAAGCGCAAGGAAATCGGCCAGCTTCTCACCGTCATCCACAAATACCGAAACACACGTTTCGTTGATTACGTCTTCTCTGCCAACGATTTTTCTGAGCTTTTGACCCGAAACAGGCTGATGAACCAGCTGCTGAAAAAGGCGATGGAGGCCATAACCGACCTTCAGGACGAATCTGCGAGCCTGATAACGCTTAAAAACAAGCTGAAAACCCAGGAGTCAGACCTTTCCGACCTTATCTCCCAGACAAAGAAAGATCAGCAGAGGGTCAACAATCTCCAGACACACCAGCAGAACCTCATGAATTCAATCACGCAAAGTCAGACACAGAGCAAGCAGATGGAAGACGAGTATGAACGCCAGATGGAGCGCGACAGTGAAGCCATCAAAGTGTTCATCAAAAAGATTCAGGAAGAACGTGAACGAAAAGCAAGAGAAGCCAAACAGCCGCAACTCAAGTGGAATGGGAAATTCATCTGGCCGCTTGCAAACGGGAAAGTGGTCGGGGCTGCAGCTGAATACGGCTGGAGAATCCACCCGATTTTCGGTTACAGGAAGTTCCATTACGGACTCGATGTCGATGCACCCCTTGGAACGCCCGTTCTTGCCTGTGCTGACGGAGTTGTCGAGCTTGCCTCATGGTTTGGTGGTTACGGAAACTGTATCATCATCAACCACGGAGATGGCTGGACGACGACTTACGGGCATCTTCTCGACTACAGGGTGAAAAAAAATGATGTCGTTAAACAGGGACAAACAATTGCCCTTTGTGGTTCAACCGGACTTTCAACCGAACCACATGTCCACCTTGAAGTAAGAAAAAACGGAAACACAGTATCACCGAGGGATTACCTTCCGCCAAGATAAAGGACACTGCCTCTTATACACAATTTTTATTTATCAGCCGCAAATTATGACTTAAAATTCTAATTTGCGCATTGAAAGAGGTGCAACATGGAAGACAACACAAATGAAACTCCTGTAATCATCGAAAAACCCCAGCAGCAGAACAGGTTTGTTACCACAATCCTGATCATAATCATAGCCATTTTCACCTTCGGCGCTGGAATTTTCTCGGGCATAATGATCTCAAACTCATCCCAGACCTACATTCCAAACCAGCAGGGCAATGGCGAACAACAGGGAACCCTCCCAGGCTACAACCTGCTCAACGAAGTGATCAATATTGCAAAGACCAACTATATCAGGCCTCTTTCCGAAGAAGACCTTGCAAAATCGGTTCTCCTTGGACTTGACCCATACTCAATCTATTTCAACAAGGATGATTACAACAAGTTTACAGAGCAGACGACCGGTGAATATTCAGGCATCGGCGTGATGATCCAGTTGGACGACAACAAGCGCTCTGTGGTTGTGTACCAGGTGTTTAGCCCGTCACCGGCAGAATCAGCAGGCGTTGAAGAGGGTTGGGTCATACACTCGATCAATGGCGAATTGATTTCAACACCAGACCTCGATCTTGTCTCAAGCAAAATCAGAGGCGATGAAGGAACGAAGGTCACAATTGAGTTTCTTGCTAATGGCAAGAGTGTGACCAAAGAGATAACAAGATCAAGAGTCGAAGTTGACTCCGTCTCATATAAAATAATTGAAAAGAACGTTGGATATATCTATCTCTCGAGCTTCATGACCAACAGTGCCCAGGAAATGAAAGATGCAATCAACGAACTGAAGCTTCAGGGGGCAACAAAATTTATTCTGGACATCAGGCGTGATGGCGGTGGATTGCTGAAGACCTGTCAGGAAATCGGCAGCCTGTTCATCAAATCTGGCGTTCTCGTCACCGTTGAGGACAGGAACAAAGTGAAGAGAAGCCTTGAATGCAATGGCCCAGGATTTGGCTACCCACTTGTGCTCCTTGTTGACAAGTATTCAGCCTCAGCCTCGGAAATCCTTGCCGGTGCGCTTCAGGATCACAAGATTGCCACACTCATCGGCCAAAGGACGTATGGCAAAGGCCTTGTCCAAAACATTATCCCAATGAGAAACGGCGGAGCAGTCAAGATTACAATCCAGCAGTACATGAGACCGTCTGGAAAGCCGGTCGATTTCATCGGCATAACGCCGGATATCATCGTGAACACTGACGAATACAAACCGCTGCCAAAAGATTACAAGAATGATCCTGTAATTCTTGAAGCCCTTAAAGTGCTCGGAGGTAAATGAAGATGAACTTTCACGCCAGGAAAGCTGATGAAGTGCTTAAAGAACTGGGCACAACTCAAAACGGCCTGACATCAAGGGAAGCATCGGACAGAATTCACAAGTACGGCAAAAACGAAATAGACACAAAGGAAAGAACTCCCATTTGGTCGATGATCATTGAACAGTTTTCGTCACCTTTGGTTCTCATTCTTGTGGCTGCCTGCATTTTCAGCATTATTCAGGGCGAGAGTGTCGATGCAACAGCAATCATCGTCATCCTGATCGCAAACTCGGTGCTTGGTATCATCCAGCAGTTCAAATCCGAAGGTGCGCTCGAAGCCCTAAGAAAACTTGCAGCGCCAAAAGCGCAGGTGCTTCGTGACGGCAACATCACAACAGTCAACTCAAGCGACCTCGTGCCAGGAGACGTTGTACTCCTTATCGCAGGCGATCTTGTTCCGGCAGACATAAGACTTATCGAAACGATCAAACTGAGCATGTCGGAAGCCATTCTTACCGGTGAGTCCAAACCAAGCCAGAAGGATGCCGGAGCAACCCTGCCGGAATCAGCTGTTACAGGTGATCAGTGCAACATGGCTTTCATGGGCACGGTTGTGACAACGGGCAGGGGCAAAGGCGTCGTTGTCGGAACAGGTAAAACTACAGCAATGGGCGCAATCGCCGTTTCACTCTCTCAGGTCAAGCGCGACAAAACACCGCTTGAAATGCAGCTGCACCAGCTTGGCGTCATGCTTTCAATCATTTTCCTCACAATATGCGTCCTCATCTTCGCCCTCTTCATCTTTGAAGGACTCGTTGTCGATCACAAGGCGTGGGGCGACATTTTCAACATAGCCATCATGACATCAATCTCTCTTGCCGTTGCGGCAATTCCAGAGGGGCTCCCTGCAGTCGTTACAATTGTTCTCTCCATAGGCGTTTCAAGGATGAGCAAGGAAGGCGCAATCATCAGAAGGCTTTCCTCTGTTGAGACGCTTGGCTGCACAACCGTTATCTGCACTGACAAAACTGGAACCCTCACCGAGAACAAAATGAAGGTCGAACGAGCATTTGTAGACCTCAAAGATATCGATGTGACAGTCGACAAACCCAACAGCCTCGGTCCGTTGGCAAAAATCGGTGCCGGTTGCAACGACTCCGCCTATAATGCCGATGGAACGCTTATTGGCGATCCAACTGAAACAGCACTTGTTGAGTTTGCCGAAATCCTCGGCATGCCATTGAACGAAGTTCCGCCAAGGGTCGACGAAATCCCGTTTGATTCTGACAGGAAAGCCATGACAACTGTTCACAGGGAACATGGCAAAACCTTTGCCTACATCAAGGGCGCATTTGAAGTCGTCCTTTCCATGTCAACAAGGGTTGAAGTTGACGGGGAGATCAGAACAATCACGCCAGAACTTCGAGAAAAGCTTGAAGGTGGCGGAAAACACATCACCCATGATGGCTACAGGACGATGGGATTTGCCTACAAGCACGCTCCGGTTCCCGAACCAGACGACAAGGTTGAGGAAAGGGATTTCATCCTTGTTGGATTCCTTGGACTCAAAGACCCGATAAGGCCACAGGTTCCTGGGTCAGTCAAGGAAGCAACTGAAGCCGGCATAAAAACGGTTATGGTTACAGGCGATCATCCAGAAACTGCCATGATTTATGCAAAAAAGCTTGGAATCGCCAAAGAAGGTGACAAGCCGATAACCGGTGCAGATTTCATCGCAAACCCTCCTGGTTTGGATGAGAAGATACTCCACACCAGAGTTTTTGCCAGAGTTTCACCGCACGACAAACTGAGGATTGTTGAAGTTCTCCAGCGCAGCAACGAAGTGGTTGCAATGACCGGCGACGGTGTTAACGATGCTCCGGCGCTCAAGAAGGCCGACATCGGCGTTTCAATGGGCAAGTCTGGAACCGAGGTTGCAAAAGACGCAAGTTCGCTAATCCTTACAGACGACAGCTTCTCGACCATCGTCAAAGCCATTCATGAAGGCCGCGTCATCTACGACAACATCATCAAGTTCATATGGTACATGCTTGGCGCAAACATCGGAGAAGTATTCATCGTCCTCCTCGGTCTCATTTTCTACAGGATTTCACCCCTTACACCAATCCAGCTTCTCTGGATAAACCTTCTTACAGACGGCCTTCCAGCCCTTGCTCTTGGTGTTGAGCCGGCTGAACACGGCATCATGAGAAGAAAACCGAGAAACCCGAAAAAGAAAATCCTTGACTCCAAATTCCTCGTTTCATTGATCATAAGAGGTCTTGTAATGGGCGGAGTGGTTTTCGCTTCGTTTGCCATAGGGTCAAATATCGGTGGAATTGAGATGGGACAGACGTTCGCCTTCACAACCTGCATCCTCTCGGAACTTCTGATGGCATATGTCGGAAGATCATTCACAAAGCATTTCTGGCAGATCAAGCCTTTAGGCAACCCACAGCTTCTGCTGGCAATCCTTGGGTCAATAGGCCTTACAGCCGTCTGCTTCATTCCTGGAATTGCCCAAATCTTCAAGGTCGATGCGCTCAACTTTGAGTACATTGAAATTATCATCGGTCTCAGCCTTGTGCCGGCAATCTTCATAGACCTTATCAAGGGCAGGCAATGAGAAAAGGAACACTGTTCGTTCTTTCAGGCCCTTCAGGGGTTGGCAAGACAACGATAAGACAGAAGATTCCAGACCTTCTGCCTGACATACACATCTCAGTTTCCTGTACAACCAGGAAGCAGCGTGAAGGCGAAGTTGAAGGCAAGGATTATTTTTTTGTCACAACCGACCAGTTTGAGGACATGCTTTCAGATGGTAAATTGCTGGAGTGGGCAAATGTTCATGGCAACATGTATGGAACCCCGCTTGAACCGATTGAGAATGCACTGGCAAAAGGCAAGGATTCGCTGCTTGTCATCGATGTTCATGGTGCAGCCCAGGTCAGGGATGCAAGACCGGAATCAGTGCTGATCTTCCTTCTTCCACCATCCATAGATGAACTCAGGCGAAGGCTTGAAAGCCGGAACACTGAATCCGAGGAAAGCATCAGGATACGTCTTGACAATGCCAAGGAAGAGATAGAATTGTCATTGAAGTATGACCATCAGGTAATCAACCACGACATAGAACAGGCAACGAGGGATGTTGTGGAAATCATAAGAAAAGGAAACAACTAGGAGAAACATGGTAGACAGAGCAAAAGTTGAGCAGTTCATAAAGAAAATGGATGGAAACAAGTATCTTGCAACCATCTTCCTCATCAAGAGGATCAACCAGATTCAGGCCAACCAGGCCAAGCTCATCGCAGGTTCAACAAGGTTCATGGTTGAGCAGGCAATTGACGAATTCCTCGCCAACAAGTCTGCAATGACCTTTGACGAACCGAATCCAGACGTGCTCATGGAGCCGGTTTCTGCCGAAGAACAGCAAGCCTGAGCAATGACTTTTGACGTTGGACTGCTGGCGATTGGATCATACCTTGCCGGTTCGTTTCCGTCAGGGTTTATTGTTGCCAAGCTCTTTGCAGGGACAGACATAAGATCGGTTGGGACAAGCCAGATCGGCGCTGCAAATGTCACGCGCCAGCTTGGCAAAACCTTTGGTGCGCTGTCATTGACTCTCGATCTCTTAAAAACCCTGATCCCAATGGCGATTGTAAAATATCTGCTGGCCTACCCCGACTGGGTTGTGGCCATTTGTGGTTGTGCCGCCGTTTTCGGGCACGATTTTTCGGCTTTTTTGAATCTCAACGGCGGTGAAGGATTAACCTGTTCAATGGCTGTTTTGTTCTTCCTCTCCCCGTTTCATTTCCTCATCGTCGGGCCGTTTGCCCTGGCAACCGGTTATCTGACAGGATACGTAACAATTGCCGGTGTCGTCGAATTTTGGGGGTTTGGTGTGGCCGTCTGGTCGACTGGTGGCCCAATGCCGGCTGTTTATGTGACAATCGCCTTGGTTACGCTTGCTTTTGTCAAGCAAATTCCCTGGATGTCCAAATACCCGATCACAAAATTCATGGATCAGAACTTTGTTGCGCCCTCTACTGAATCTGTTGCATCATTTTCGCGAGGGCATCACGCGAGGAAAGCCCTGTAGAGCTTCCAAAATCAAGCCAGACCAGAAATTCCTGGTTCCCGTCGGCGCCTTTTATCTGCGAAGGAACAACATCCCGTATCGAGCAAGGAATGGCCATTATCCTGCCCAAGGCATCGGTTATTGCGCCCTCAAGATGCTCTCTTTTCCTGATGACTCCACCTTTGCCAACTTTACCTGGCCCAGCTTCAAACTGAGGTTTCAAAAGCCAGACAATCCAGGCAGGTGAAACAATAATTTCCCTCAACGGAGCAATCACCTTGTCACCGCTTATGAATGAGACATCGACGACGGCTGCCTCGGGTCTTGGATCAAACGCCTCGGGCTTTAGAAACCTTGCGTTTGTTTTGTCCATCACAATCACCCTGGGATCGTTTGAAATCTTCGGTGCAAGTTGTGAGGTGCCTACGTCGACGCAGTAGACTCTTGTTGCCCCGTTTTGCAACAAACAGTCGGTGAATCCACCGGTTGAAGCTCCAATATCGATCATGACCAGACCTTCAGGGTTTAATCTGAAGTTTTCCAAGGCTCCTTCAAGTTTTTGACCGCCACGGCCAACATATTTCGGTGGTTGCTCAAGCTCAAGCAAAGTTCCTTCCGGGAACAAAACGCCCGGTTTTGCCACAATGCTGCCATTGTGCCTCACCTTGCCAGCCATGATCAATAGCCTTGCCTGAGAGCGGGTTTCGACCCCTTCAAGAAGTGCAACAATCTCATCTGCTCTAATTTTCTTCATCGTCGGTATTTGACTTTTTCTGTTTCCTGCGTTAATATTCACATTTGTCTGATGCGTGAGTATATTCCGTATTTATCCAGCAAGAAATTCGCCGGATCCATACCGCCACTCGTCTCTGGCAAAGCCAGGCAGATTGTGGTTGAAGGACTCGGTGGTTCTGATCTTACCATAAACATTGCCGGTCTTGCAAGCCAACTTCCCCGTTTTTGTGTGGTGCTCTCCGACGAGCAGTCTGCACTCAGATTTTTCCAGGAGCTTGACACGGTTCTGGAAGACACGCCCATAAACAGGGTTTTCTTTCCATCCGGTGACTCAATCCCGCTGGACAAGACTGCAAGCTCACTTTCACTGACCAGCTGGCAAATTTCGAGCCTTTACCAGATTGCCGCAAACAACGGTCCAACCGTGGCTGTCACAAGTCTCCAGGCTCTTTATGACTGTATAATTCCTGAGAAAAACCTGATTGAAGAGGCGACAATCATAAGCAAGGGCGACATCATCTCAATGTCAACACTCAGGGAGAAACTCGCCCAACTTGGTTACGAAACACAGTCACAGGTTGAAAAGGTTGGCGACTGCGCAATCAGGGGCGGTATCATCGATTTCTTCTCGCCATCCTCAGAGTTCCCTTACAGAATTGAATTCGATGTCGACATAATCGATACAATCAGGCAAGTCGACCCCGAAACCCAGCTCTCGATAAAGCAGGCTGAATCGTGCATGCTCTTGCCGGTTTCCCACCTGGTTCTCAACGAAAAAACCATCGACAATGCCATCTCGATGCTGGAGATGTTTCTGCTGACTGTCAGAATGGATAATCCGACGCTCCGTGAAAACATGAAGCGTGACAGCGAGTTCATAAAAAACAGTGTCAGGTTCACAGGCATCGAGCACTACCTCCCGTTTTTCTACGGCAGAGCCACAAGGTTGCTCGATTACCTCAAGGAAGTGCCGATTGTCTGGATTGATCCCGACAAAATCACAGAAGTTTACAAACGTTACCGCACCGACACCATGGAAGTCTACATCAACGGAATCAAGCGTGGCGAACTGCTGCCACAAAAAGAGCTTGACGACATCGAACGCCTCGAATTTCCACACATTACAAGAATCAACCCATCAATTCTGACATATTCATTAAAGGCTCCGGAATCTGTCCAGAAAAGCAAGCCTGTTACAATCCAGCATGCACAGCCTGATCCGATGGTCGGCAAGCTTGAAGATGTTGGAAGTTTCATAAAAAGCAAGCACGAGGCCGGCTTCTCGGTCATCGTGGCCACAAAACAACCGCTCAGGGTCAAAGAGCTTATTGATATCGAAACAACCGAAAGACCTGACAACCTTCCAACCGACCCTGGCGATCCGGTTGAAATCGAACCTTTCATCGACATCATCAACATTTCCTTGGAAAAGGGTTTTGAAGACAGACGCAGAAAAATCCTTCTTCTCACCGACCACGAGCTGTTCGGTTGGCGGAGAAGGATAAAGGCTACCAGGCGATTCAAAGGTGGCGCACCGATCCAGTCGGTTGATGAGCTTCATCCGGGTGATCTGCTCGTGCACCTCACTTTTGGCATTGGAATCTACAGGGGTTTAAAAACTGTCACTGCTGCTGGAATAACCAAGGAATATCTGCAAGTTGAGTACGCAAAGGGTGACAAGCTCTACATTCCACCCGAAAGACTCTCGCTGATCCACAAATACCTTGGCAATCCCGAAACCGTAACCATCAACAGGTTGGGAGGCCGTGAATGGCCTGAGGCGCTTGCGAAGGTTGCAAGAGGCACCAAGGACATCGCTGCTGAACTGCTCAAACTCTACGCAAGGCGCGAGATTGCCAAGGGTGTCAGCTATCAGGAAGACCCGATATGGCAGCAGGAGCTTGAGAGTTCCTTCCCGTATGAGGAAACACAGGATCAGCTCAGGGCAATCTCGGATGTCAAGCACGATCTCGAACGTTCGAAGCCTATGGACAGGCTCGTCTGTGGTGACGTTGGCTATGGAAAAACCGAAGTTGCAATCAGGGCTGCCTTCCAGGTCATCGTTGCCGGAAGACAGGTCGCCCTTCTCTGCCCGACAACCATCCTTGCCCTTCAGCACTACAACACCTTCAAGGAGCGTTACGCACCGTTCCCCGTCAAAGTTGAGCAGCTCTCGAGATTCAAAGGGAAAACAAGCCAGAAAAAGGTTGTGGAGGGTCTTGAGGATGGCACCATTGAAATGGTGGTCGGCACCCACAGACTGCTTCAGGGCGACATAAAGTTCAAAGACCTCGGATTGCTCATTATTGACGAGGAGCAGAAGTTCGGCGTTGAAGACAAGGAAAGAATCAAAAGACTCAAAGAAAATGTTGATGTTCTCACACTCACTGCCACACCAATCCCAAGAACGCTTGAAATGACGTTGACAGGTGTGAGGGAAATATCACAGATCAACTCAAGCCCGGAAGGTCGCAAACCCGTAAAAACATACGTTACGTCGTACTCTGACTCAATCGTTAAAGATGCAATCGACAACGAGCTTGCCAGAGGCGGCCAGGTCTATTATGTAAACAACCGCATTCAGGGACTGGGAGCCATCATGTGGAAGCTGAAAAAGCTGGTTCCAAAGGCAAGGATAGCCATAGCCCACGGTCAGATGGATTCCGATGAGCTTGAAGACATCATGCTTAATTTTTACAACGGTGAAACTGACATCCTCCTTTGCACAACCATCATTGAGTCAGGGCTGGACATTCCGACTGTCAACACGATCATTGTCGAAAACGCTCAAAACCTTGGACTGGCACAAATGTACCAGCTCAGGGGAAGGGTTGGAAGGTCTCAGAAACGTGCCTATGCATATTTCCTTTACCCAGAGGACAACCCGCTGACCGAAGAGGCGAGGCTCAGGCTTGAAGCCATCAGAGATTTTGTAGACCTCGGTTCAGGACTCAAGATTGCCATGCGTGACCTCGAGATAAGGGGCGCCGGCAACATTCTCGGTGCAGAGCAATCAGGCCACATTTCGGCAGTCGGGTATGACTTGTACCTGAGAATGCTGGAAGATGCCAAAAAGAACCTCCAGAATGCGCAGGAAGGCAAACCATACAAGCCTGAACCCCCAAAACAGGAGTGCAATGTTGACCTGAGGGTTAGCGGATATGTGCCCGAAAGCTATGTGCCCGACGAAGCGCTGAGGATTGACTGCTACCAGAGATTGCTTGAGGCTGAAAACGTTGCAGCCGTGGAAGTCATTGAACAGGAGCTGACCGATCGTTTCGGTCATCCGCCACCTGAGGTGGAGTCGCTTTACGAGCTTGTAAAACTCAGGGTTCTGGCGCAAAACATGGGCATCATGAGCATTGTTGAGGACAATCTCACAATCAACTACAGCTTCGGCCCGAACGCAAAACTCAGGGAAGACTTCCTGGACAGACTGGTTTCGAGGTTTGGCGACCGGACAACGGTTAGACCTAATATGATCAGAATTCGCAAAATGAGGGAAGATACAATCAGGCTTTCAAGGGAATTCATAGACCTGGCCTGTGAGGAGTGACATGAACTTTTCATGGATAGTCGAAAATGAACTGATGATCTCGTCAGCACCGGAATCCAATTTCATGCTCAGGAAGATCAGGGAAGCCGGAATAAAGGCAATCGTCTGTGTGACAGACAACCCTTTCCCTGAACAGGCATACACCCAGCTTGGCATCGAACTGCTTCACATCCCGCTGAAACCGGGGAACCCGCCAACCCTTGAAGAGCTGAAACTCTTCATCAGATGGATGTCGTTCATGAACAAAGCCAGACAACCGGTCATGATCTTCTGCGACCAGGGATTTGACAGGGCTGGAATGATGGCTGCATGTGATATGATCGTTCACAGAAACTACAGCTCAAGAGACGCTCTTCACGAGATAAGGGAAATCAGAGGCGACAACGCAATTTCTTCGGCAAAATTACAGGAGTTTCTGATCGATTGTGAGTATGTCAAGCCTTTGCTTGCCGACCAGAACGATCAGGACTACTTCAATGCGCTCCTCATAACTGACATCCTCAGGCGACGTTGCCCGTGGGACAGGGCGCAGACCCCTGAATCGATGATGCCAAACCTCCTCGAGGAAACCTACGAAACGTGGGAGGCGATCCTTGGCAATGACAGCAAGGGTCTCGCTTCAGAGCTTGGCGATGTGTTGCTTCAGGTGTTGATGGTTTCAAGGATGATGTCCGAATCCGAGCGGTTTGACATGAGGAATGTGATGGCTGCAATGTTTGAAAAACTTGTGAAGCGCCATCCGCACGTTTTTGCAGATTCAACTACCGACACACCTGACAAGGTTTTAAAGCAGTGGAAGGGATTGAAGGACAAAGAAGAACGATCAATCAGGGACATTCCAACGGCTTTGCCAGCGTTTGGAAGAGCCGACAGAATCATGTCTTTTGCAAAAAAACTTGGATTTGACTGGCCTAAAATCGACGGCGTCATTGAGAAGGTACATGAAGAAATCGCTGAGCTTGTAGAAGCACTGAGGCTCGATTCACACGAGAAGGTTCTTGCCGAATTTGGAGACGTTTTGTTTGTAATGCTCAATCTTGCGAGATTCCTTAAGGTAAACCCTGAACTCGCCCTACATGAGACGCTCAACAAATTCGTGGAGAGGTTTTCAAAAATCGAAGAGCGAGCAAAAGACATTGGCAAACCCATTGAAATGATGTCACTTGAGGAAATGGATGCGATCTGGAACGAGGCCAAACGTGGCCATTGACAGCATTTCCGAGACCATTGCCGGCGACACTCAATATTACGCAATCGGGAACAAAATCGAGAAAAATTATGGTTCAACCTTGATTTTCAACACTGAATTCAAAGTCTGGTCTTGCAACATGGCAAGGGATTTTGAGGAAGGTTTTGACCTTGGGAAAATCGAAGGCTTTTTTGCCTCAAAAGAGATAGATTTTTGCAGGGCATTTGTGCTCTCGGACAAATCAGAACAGCTTGAACGGTTTTCTACCGAAGGCTTCAGACAAACAAGCTCCCAGATAGGTTTTTGGATTGACAAGTATGATCCTGTCGTCGACCCGTCGTTCTCCTTTGAGCCGGTTGAGTCAGAAAGCCAGAAGAAAGCTTATCTGGATTTGCACAGGCTTGAAGCTCTAGAGCATAAGACGCCGGAAGAGCTGATTGATTCAATAGGCGCACAGAGGCTGGGCAAGGGACAGGACAAAAGGATGAGATGGTTCCTTGTTTTCAAGGATGGAAAGCTTGCCGGATCTGTTGGCATCCTTTTGCTTGAAAAATCCGCAAGAATCAAAAATCCCTACACCCTTCCAGAGTTTCGTGGCAAGGGGATTGGTGCAAACGCCTGTCATTTTGTCGACGGGCTGGCCTTCGAAAACGGTGCTCAGGGAATAAGCGTTTATGCCCAGCCAAACTCAGGCGGATTCAAACTTTACACGAAGATGGGCTTTTCGCAGATTCTTGAGCATAAAATATTGATGAAACCTTGATTTAATTAAAGTCTGCTATAATTTCGCCATGGAATGCAAAAAGGATAAGAATCTGTCAAAATGCAACTGCACTTACGAACCATGCCCTCGAAAAGGAGTCTGTTGCGACTGCCTTTCATTTCATAAATCACAGGGGGAACTTCCAGCCTGCTATTTTACTCCCCAGGAGGAAAAAACTTATGACCGCTCAATCGAATTCTTCATCTCAAAACGCAAATAGCTGGAATCCATCGCCGTCACACGGTGAAGGGTCGCTTGGCTACGAAGCTATAAACAGGCTCATGCTCTATGGTTTCTTGGGCTATCTTCCCGAGGATGCATCCAGAGCTTTGATCCTTTCTGGCCCAAAGCAGGCTGAAATGGCGATCTTGCTTGAAGAAAACGGGTACGAGGTCGTAATGCTCTGCGATCCAGATTCCGAAAAGCCCGGTTGTGTTCAAACCACTTTGGACAAGATGGAGCCAGAATCTTTTGATATAATAGTGGCTCCAGGGTGGCTTTCTGATCATGGTATGACCGAGAAGACTGCCAGACAGGCCAAAGAGGCTCTCAAAGACAAAGGTCTGTTCGTCAGTTCGATTGCCGGCAGGTTTGCAGCTGCAATGGATTTGGCTTCGGTTTCTGTCGAGGCTTCAAAACTTGTTGTTGAAGGCGATGAAGCCGGATCGTGGCATGGAACCAGCGAGCTTTACAACCCAAACGAACTGATCTGCATGCTCGAAGCCATAGGTTTTGAAGTGGTTGATCTGTTTGGCTGGCAGATGGCCATGTCGCACATGAATGTTAAAAAGTTGGAAACGTCACAGTGGAGCGATGAAGAGCTGGATGGTTTGCTCGACCTGGAGTTCAGGCTTGGTCAGGAGCGGTCGCTTCTTGGCTGTGCCCCGACAATCCAGTTCATTGCAAAGAAAACCACAGCCACTTCTGAAGAAGATTTTACAGTGACACCATCAGACGTTCATTAGACCTGCATTTGCCTGATTCCTGATCAATGTCCAGCAGCACGGCACAGAGCCTCACATCATCGCTTGCCACATCAAATCTTTTGCGCTTCTGGGTTATCATTTTGGTTATCGGGCCTTCCGGTTTCATGCCGATGACTGAGTAATGAGGGCCAGTCATTCCTACGTCTGTAAGGAATGCTGTTCCACCCGGTAAAATACGTTCGTCTGCCGTTTGGACGTGGGTGTGGGTTCCGACTACGGCTGAAACCCTGCCGTCGAGATAGATGCCCATCGCCTGTTTTTCGGATGTGGCTTCGGCGTGGAGATCGACCAGAATGCATCTGGTTCTCTGGTGGATTTCTGCGACCGTCGCATCTGCAATCCTGAACGGGCAGTCAATTGGGTTCATGAACACCCTGCCCATGAGATTCAAAATTGCAAATGGTCCAGCAGGGCCATCCAGCATGATCCAGGGTCTTCCCGGGTTTCCAGGTGGCAGGTTGGCCGGTCTGCAAACCAGAGGGTTCATCTCAAGCAAACCTTCAGTGTCCACCTGATCGTACAGGTGGTTGCCAAGTGTCAGTCCATCACATCCGTGCGAGAGGAGCCATGTCGCAGTCTCAATTGTCAGGCCAAATCCACCGGAGGCGTTCTCTGCATTTGCCACAACATAATCGATCGAGTGTTTTTGCCTGAGTTCCGGAACAATCTTTTCAACGGCCTGCCTGCCAGGTTTTCCAATGATGTCGCCAATAAAAAGTACTTTCAAAACGATTGCCTTTCTAAGAAAAACCCCCGGACAAACCGGGGGTTTTGTCTGGTTCCCTACTGGGCGTTTTCGGTGAATCTCACCTCACGGATGACCGTGACCCTGATTGTGCCAGGGTAGGTGAGTTCCTTCTCGATTCTTGATGCGATGTCTCGTGCAACCTGCCAGCTCTGGACATCGTCGACCTCTTTTGGTTCAACGATGACGCGGATTTCGCGTCCTGCCTGGATGGCGTAGGTCTTTTCAACACCCTTGAAGCTCTTTGCGATGCCTTCGAGCTGTTCAAGTCTCTTGATGTATGCTTCGAGGCTTTCACGCCTTGCGCCTGGTCTCGATGCCGAGATTGCGTCGCTGGCCTGAATGAGCACCGGATAGACGCTTGACGGGGAGATGTCTGAGTGGTGGAGTCTGGCTGCTTCGATGACTTCGAGCGGTTCGTTGTAGCGTTTGAGGATGTCGGCGCCGAGTTCGTCGTGGCTTCCTTCCTTTTCCCTGTCAACGGCTTTTCCGATGTCATGGAGCAAACCTGCACGCTTTGCCATGTTCACGTCGAGTCCGAGTTCGCGGGCCATGTGGGCAGCGAGCATTGCAACTTCGATTGAATGGGCAAGGACGTTTTGTCCATATGAGGTTCTGAATTTGAGTCGTCCGATGAGTTTGACGAGGTCTGGCTTCATCGATGGAAGACCGATCTCAAGCAGAGCCTGTTCACCTTCGATTTTGAGCTTTTCTTCAAATTCCTTTGTGGCTTTTTCGACGCATTCCTCAATGCGACCCGGATGAATCCTGCCGTCAACGATGAGTTTTTCGAGGGCGATCTTTCCGATCTCTCTCCTTATTGGGTCAAAGCATGAGATTGTTACAACTTCCGGTGTGTCGTCAACGAGCAGGTCAACGCCGGTTGCAGTTTCGAACGTCCTGATGTTGCGCCCTTCACGACCGATGATTTTTCCCTTGATCTCTTCGGATGGGAGCGGAACGGCTGAAACCGTGACTTCGGATGTGTACTCGGATGCGATTCTCTGGACAGCGCCAAGGATGATTTCCCTTGATTTGGAGTTGGCTCTTTCAACCGTCTCCTCTTCCATGTTCTTGGCTTTCTGTGCAAGTTCGTAGCTCATCTTCAGCTTCATGTCCTCGATGATCACGTTTTTTGCCTGGTCTGGGGTGAGGTTTGCTATGCGCTGGAGTTCCTTGGTCTGGCTGGCGATTATCTGCTCAACCTTTTCGTGCTTCATGTCCAGCTCTTTTTCGCGGGTCTGGATGCCCTGTTCGCGCTTGTTCATTGCTTCGTTGCGCTGCTCGAGCTTGTCTTCCCTCTGGGCGAGCCTGCGTTCCATCTCGACAAGCTCCTGCCTCTGCGTTCTGAACTCCGCTTCCCTCTCGGAAACGATTTTCATCGCTTCGTCGCGGGCGTTTACGAGGATGGCTTTTTTCTCGGTCTCCCCTTCGAACTTTGCGTCGTCGAGGATCTTCTTGGCTTCAGCCTCAGCCTTCTTCAGTGTGCCATCAGCTTTCTTGCCAAGCCACTGTGAGCCAAAGTAGTTTCCGATAAGGAAACCTACAATTGCGCCTACAACACCAATAATTGCTTCAATCATCTTTTGTTTCTCCGTTTATCTGGGAATGGAGGAATCCAAGCCGGACAAGCTTTAGTTTCAGTTTGTCGCCTTCATACTTGTTTTTGAGCGACTCTTTTGCGGTTTTCAGTGCTGCCATCCAGTCTACTTCTTTCAGGGACTCCTCAATAAGTTTCGGCGCCAGTCCAAGTTCAGCCATTTTCATCCTGAGCTTGAGCGGGCCCCAGTATTTTTTTAGTTTTGCGGAAATGAAAGCTCTCGCAAACTTTTCGTCATCAACCAGCCTGAGTCTCTCAAGTTTCTCGATTGTTTCATCGATATCTTCGGCTGTGTGCTGCTTTCTTTTCAATCTCGACCGTATCTCGGACACCGAGCGGTCTCTTGCCCCAAGGAGCCTGAAAGAATCATCAAGCGCCTTGCTTTGTCGCTTCGGCCTTCTTTGAAAGGCCATACGCCTCCATGATCTTTGTCTCTATCTGGTTCATGATTTCAGGTTTGGTGGAAAGCATTTCCCTTGCGTTGTCGCGACCCTGTCCGAGTCTTTCGCCACCGTAGCTGAACCAGGTTCCGCTCTTTTCGATGATGTTGAGATCAACGCCCATTGAAAGAAGCTGGGATTCCCTGCTGATTCCGTAACCGAAAATCAGGTCGAAGACGCAGTTTTGATAAGGTGGGGCGACCTTGTTCTTGACGACCTTCACCTTCACTTCTGAACCCTGAATCTTGTCTCCGTCCTTGAGCGTTTCGCCGCGTTTGACTTCAAGCCTTACGGTTGAGTAGAACTTGAGCGCCCTTCCACCTGTTGTGGTTTCAGGGTTTCCGAACATGACGCCGATCTTTTCCCTGATCTGGTTGATGAAGACGCCGCATGTCTTGCTCTTGCTCATCGCTCCTGTCAGTTTTCTCATGGCCTGGCTCATCAGCCTTGCCTGGAGACCAACGACGGCATCGCCCATCTCGCCTTCGAGTTCCGCTCTTGGGACAAGGGCTGCAACAGAGTCGATGACAAACAGGTCGATTGCGCCTGATCTTGTCAGGATTTCGGCGATTTCAAGAGCTTGTTCGCCTGAGTCTGGCTGGGAGATGATAAGTTCCGACAGGTTAACGCCGAGTCTTTCCGCATACGACGGGTCAAGGGCGTGTTCGGCGTCGATGAAGACAGCCTTACCACCCTGTTTCTGGCATGATGCAATTGTCGTGAGCGCAACGGTTGTCTTTCCTGAGCCTTCAGAACCGTAAATTTCGATGATTCTGCCCCTTGGCAAGCCACCAACACCCAAAGCGATGTCAAGTGACAAAATGCCGGTTGGAATCACTTCAACGGCCATTCTGCCGTGACCATCGCCAAGCTTCATGACCGTACCCTTGCCAAACTGCTTTTCAATCGAGGCAAGTGCAGACTCTAAAGCCTTGTCCTTTTCGGTGCCTTTCTCCATCAATGTCCTCCGAGTTCTTTCCGCCAAAGCGGTGTATAGATTGACCCTGCCGGGTTGAGTTCTGATTTTATGAATTCCAGAGCAATAAAATTCTGGGTTTGCCGGAGGCTTGGCAGTGAGTCCATCGCCTCTTTCAAACCCTTGGGTTTTTCATTTTTGATGCGTGCGAGAGTGAGGTGGCCAACAAATTCCTTCTGCTCAGGGGTAAAACCGAATCCTTGCGTGATCTGGTCAATTTGCCTGGCAAGGTTTGCCAGTCTGCCGCAATCAATTCCGTACCAGACAACCCTCGGATTCGAGAGTTTTGGAAACACGCCAGCGTTTGAAAACCTGAAATCCATTGGCCCAAGCTCAAGATTATCAAGATTTGAAGATATTTTTGGGACGATGGATTCATCGGTGTCGCCAAGGAATTTCAACGTTAGGTGGAAGTTTCCGGGTTTTGTAAAGCTTACTTCAAGACCTGATTTTTTGAGGTGTGAAACGCATGATGAAAGGAACTGCTCCGATTCCTGGGACAGCGAAAGGGCGATGAAGGTTCTAATCTTCAACCTTCTCACCTTCAAGGTCGTATCCGTCGTATGCTGTGACCTTGACCATCACGATGTCTCCATCCTCAATGTCTTCGCCTTCAACTTTTATCGTGCAGTCGATTTCCGGTGCGTCAGCCCTTGTTCTGCCGATTGATGAGCCAACATCGCTGTAGTCGATGATAGCCTGAACGATTTTGCCAACCTTCGCTTTGTTTGCTTCAAGAACAATGGTTTGTTCAAGCTCCATGATCTCTTTGCAGCGCAGTTCGGCGATTCCAACCGGTGGGTATTTCATGTCAAAAGCTTTTGTGCCTGGTTCTGGTGAAAACGGGAAGACTCCAAGCCTGTCGAATTTTGTTTCCTTAACGAATTCGGAAAGCTCGCCAAATTCAACTTCGGTTTCACCCGGGAATCCTGTGATCAGCGAGGTTCTTACGGTTGCATCCCTGAAATTTTTTCTGATGTTGGCAATGAGATTTGCGATGGCATCTTTGTCTGGCTTCGGCCTTGCCATGTTTTCAAGGACAACTTTCGAGACATGCTGGATCGGGATGTCGAAATACGGGAGAACCTTTGGTGTGTTGAAGCCTTCGAGGATTTTTTGCGTGAGGTGCATTGGGTTGAGATACTGGACTCTGATCCAGTCCAAACCGTTGATTTTCGAGAGTTCGCCAAGGAGTTTTGGAAGGTCGTAGTCGAGGTCGAGGCCGACAATTGAGGTGTCCTGCGCAATGAGGATCATTTCTCTGGCGCCGTTTTCAACCAATGCTCCGGCTTCAGCCACAAGCTCTTTAAGTGGGAAACTGTGGTATGGCCCGCGAATTGAAGGGATGGTGCAGAATGTGCAGGTATGAGAACATCCTTCAGCGACACGGAGATAGGCCACATGTGGAAGGGTGAGCTGGAGTCTTGGAAGAATTGCGCCCTGAGGATAATTTCTAACCGATGAGACAAACATTTTTTCTTTGATGGCCTTTGTGGATTGATCGTTAATTCCGGTGCCAAGCCATGAATCGACCAGTGGATAATCGGCTTTGAGCTTTTCTCCGAGCATCTGGGGCAGACAGCCGGTGACGACGATTCTTTTGATCCTGCCTTCTTTTTTCAGCTCGATTGCGTTTTCGATGACTTCGAAGCTTTCATCCCTTGAAGATTGCAGGAAGGAGCAGGTGTTGATGAAAAGCGTGTCACATTCTTCAGGATCGAATGCGATCTCATAGCCGTCGATTGCCACCTGTGCCATGATCTGTTCAGCGTCAACCAGCGCTTTCGGGCATCCGAGGGCGATTATTGCAACGCGTTCCTTCTTCATCCAAGCGCCTCTTTCAGCACTTCGTCGATGGATTCCACAAACACGAAGTTCATTTCGTTTCTGATCTGCTCAGGAACCTTTGTGACATCAGGTTTGTTGTCGGCTGGAAGGAGGACTTTCCTTACACCATACCTGTGGGCTGCGAGGACTTTCTCCTTCACTCCGCCAATTGGCAGAACCTTGCCACGAAGCGTGATTTCTCCTGTCATGGCAACATCTGACCTGACCGGAACCCTTCTGATTGCCGAAACAAGCGATGTTGTGAGGGCGACGCCGGCAGACGGGCCGTCTTTTGGAGTGGCGCCTTCTGGAACGTGGATGTGGATGTCATATTTGTCGACCTTGAAATCATCGGGGATTCCAAGTTCCGACGCATGTGACCTGACAAAAGACATTGCTGCCTGAGCCGATTCTTTCATGACATCGCCAAGTTGTCCTGTGAGGATCAGCTTCCCGCTGCCTTCCATGGTCGTAGTTTCGACGAAGAGGACTTCTCCGCCCATTTCGGTGACGGCCAGTCCGGTTGCAACGCCGATTTCATCGCGTTTGAGGTGGGCTTCAGATTTGAAAATTGGGATGTCGAGATAGGATTCAACATCCTTTTCCTCAATCTTCACCTTTTTCCATTTTTTGCTTTCCACTTTTTTCCTGGCAAGCTTCCTCATGAGCGTGGCGATCTTGCGTTCAAGCGTTCTCAGGCCTGCCTCGCGTGTATAGTTCTTGATGATTTTGGAAATCGCTTCATCTGTAAGCTGTACATCATCCTTGCTCAGGCCGTTTGCCTCAAGCTGCTTTGGAATGAGGAAATTTTTGGAGATGAATACCTTGTCAAACTCCGTGTAGCCTGGAATGAAGATTACTTCCATTCTGTCGAATAAAGCCCTGGGGATTGTGTGGGTCACGTTTGCGGTTGTGATGAAGAGGACTTCCGAGAGATCGTACGGTATTTCGAGGTAGTGGTCAGAGAAGGTTGTGTTTTGTTCAGGATCGAGAGCCTCAAGCAGCGCTGAAGTCGGGTCACCCCTGAAGTCAACGCCGACCTTGTCGATTTCGTCAAGCAGGAAAATCGGGTTTGATGAACCGGCTGTTTTCATGCCCTGAATGATTCGACCCGGAAGAGCGCCGACATAAGTGCGCCTGTGGCCTCTGATCTCGGCTTCGTCCTTGATTCCACCCAGTGAAATCCTGACAAACTTTCTGCCCATGGCTCTGGCTACCGATTTTCCAAGGGAGGTTTTGCCAACGCCTGGGGGGCCAACAAGGCAAAGGATGGGACTTTTGACCTTTGGGGCAAGCTTTCTGACGGCAAGGAACTCAAGAATCCTCTCCTTGACTTCCTCGAGGTCGTAGTGATCCTCGTCGAGAATTTTCTTGGACTGGGAAATGTCGATTGAATCTTCGGTCTTTATTTCCCATGGCAGGTCGAACATCCAGTCCAGGTAGTTTCTGACAACTGTTGCTTCAGCTGCCATCGGTGGCATCTTTTCGAGCTTGTCTAGCTGGTCGTTGATTGCGTCGACGACGTGCTTTGGAAGGTTCGGCCTGTCCTCGAGTTTTTTCTTGTAGTTGCCAATTTCAGAGGAGAATTCAGATGAGGATTCACCAAGCTCTTTTTGGATGGCTCGGAGCTGCTCCCTCAGGTAGAACTCTTTCTGTCCCTTGTCGATTTTGGTTTTGACTTCATTTTCGATCTTGCCCTGAAGGGTGATGATCTCGAGCTCTTTTGAGAGCACCTCAATGACCATCTCAAGCCTGGTTTTGATCGGTTCGGTTGCAAGGATTTGCTGTTTTGCCTCAATGCTTATGTTCAGATGGGTTGAGACTATGTCAACCAGCAGATGTGGCTCATCGATGCTGTCAAGCCCGAAAAGCATTTCTGGGACAAGTCTTTTGTTGATCTTGATGTACTCTTCAAACTTTTCCATCAGAACGCGCATGAGTGCTATGATTTCAGGTGTGACCGGAGTTTTGTCGATCAATGGAGTGACCGAGACAACGGCCATTCTGTCCATGTCGATAAACTTGGTGATCTTCACTCTCTGCAGGCCTTCGATGATGATCCTGAGGTTTCCGTCGGGCATCTTCTGCTGAATCTGCATGATCTCGCAGCCAACGCCGACCGTGTAGAGTTCGTTTGATGTGGGGTCGTCAATCTGTTCCGAAATTTGTGCAGTACAGACGATGAATTTGTCGGTTTCGTAAGCCTTTTCGACTGCATTGATTGATTTTTCACGTCCAATGATGAGGGGCACCGTCATGCCCGGGAACATCACCAGGTTGCGAAGTGGAAGGAGTGGAGCCTCTTTCCTTGTCCATTTTTTTGGTTTCTGCTGCATTGTTTTGTTTACGCTATCCTTTTCAGCTCCATGACCTGTCCGTCGGAATCGATGAGTGTCGCCGGAGATTCACCCCTTGCGACCCTGTCATCGATTACACATTTGGCCACCGTTTTCAGCGATGGTACGACGTAGAGGACATCGAGCATTATCTTTTCAAATATGGAACGGAGCGCTCTTGCGCCTGTCCCGAGTTTTCTTGCACGTTCGGCAATTTCTTTCAGGGCGTCGTGTGTGACTTCGAGCTGAACGCCTTCAGATGCCAGCAGTGCTTCATACTGTTTTACCAGTGCATTTTTTGGTTCAACGAGGATTTTTACCAGTTCGTCGGTTGTCAGTCCGGTAACGGTTGTGTGGACCGGGAATCTGCCGACGAATTCGGGTATGAGTCCAAACTTCATGAGGTCGTCTGGTGTGATTTTTGAGAGCAGTTCAGAATCTGAAAGGTTTTCTGTTGGCTCCCTGGTGTAGCCGACCTGTTTTTTGCCAATTCTCGATCCGACAATTTTTGGCAGGTTTTCAAACATTCCGCCAACGATGAACAGAATTTTTGTGGTGTCGATCTGGATGAATTGCTGTTGTGGATGCTTTCTTCCGCCCTGTGGCGGAACGTTGCAGACGGTTCCTTCTACCATTTTGAGGAGCGCCTGCTGGACGCCTTCACCTGAAACGTCGCGTGTGATTGACGGGCTTTCGCTCTTTCTGCCGATCTTGTCGATCTCGTCGATATAAACGATTCCAACCTGGGCTGCGTCAACGTCAAAATCAGCGTTTCGAAGCAATCCAAGCAAGACGTTTTCGACATCCTCACCTACATATCCGGCTTCTGTAAGGGTTGTTGCGTCGGCGATGGTGAAAGGGACATTCAGAATCTGAGCGAGAGTCCTTGCGATAAGGGTTTTGCCTGAACCGGTCGGGCCGATGAGCATGATGTTTGATTTTTCTATTTCAACAGCCGACTGCTTCATGCCGAGGATTGACCGGTAGTGCTTGTAGACGGCAACCGAGATCACCTTCTTGGCGTCATGCTGGCCGATGATGTACTGATCGAGTTTCTTGTGGATTTCTGCAGGTGACGGGATTTGGCCGATTCTCTTTTTTATGCGTTTGGAAGCGTCATCCTCAAGAACCTTTGCCGCTGCCTTGATGCAGTTTTCGCAGATGAGGGCGTTGATGCCTTCCATGCCACGAAGACCGAATCCGAGAGGTTGTCCACAAAATGAGCAGGATTGCTGTGTTTCCTGCCTGTCGCTGCCTTCGTCAGTCATTGCTCTTAGACACCGACTCGATCACCTTGTCGGCGATGCCGTAGGCGACTGCCTCAGCTGCTGTCATGTAGTTGTCTCGTTCGGCATCGGCAAGCACCTTTTCGTACGGCTGGCCACAGTGCTTTGCTAGCAGTTCGGTGAGGGTGCGTTTGAGTCTGAGCATTTCCTTGACCTGGATTTCGACATCGGTTCCCTGACCCTGGGCGCCACCAGCGATCTGGTGGATCATGACGCGAGAGTTTGGGAGGATGAAACGTCTGCCCTTTTCACCGGCTGCAAGCAGGAATGAACCCATTGAAGCTGCCTGACCGATGCAGATTGTTGAAACCGGTGCAGAAACGTATTGCATGGTGTCGTAGATTGCAAGACCTGATGTGACGATTCCACCTGGGGAATTGATGTAAAGGCTGATCTCTTTTTTTGGATCGTCAGCGTCAAGGAAAAGAAGTTGTGCGATGACCGAGCTTGCAACCTGGTCATCAATCATTTCCGATGAGAGGAAAATAATCCTGTCCTTGAGGAGTCTTGAATAGATGTCGTATTGGCGTTCGCCAACGCTGGTTTGCTCGATAACCCAGGGAATTGAGTACATGTGCCCTCCTGATTAAGAGAGCTTTACCTTACCCTCGATGGCCTCGACAGTCTTTCTCTTTCGAAGAGATTCGGCGATGTTTTCCCTGACCCTGTCAGAGTTGAGGTTTCCGGTCTGTTTTCCGGATCTCTTCATGATCTCCCGAATCTTTTCAATCTCGCTATCGATTTCTTCATCTTTGACATCGATTGACAGCTTTTCAGCGTATTCGTCAATGATGATGTCAAGTTTGGTGTTGTTTTCAGCCTTCGGGGTGAGTTCGGCTCGAAGTTGATCTTCCGTCATTTCACGGGATTTGAGATACTGTGTCATTGTAATGTTGCGCCTTGCCAGTTCTCTTGCCAGGGCGTTCCATTCATCCTCAACGGATGCATCAATCAGTGCTTTTGGTAGATGAATCTTTGTTTTGTCAAGGAACGTCCTGAAGAGTTCCTGTTCTATGGCTGACTGTTTCCTGTCCTCATCCGCCCTTTCAAGTTCGGCGTCGACAGCTTTTTTGAGTGCATCAACGGTTTCAAAACCAACCGACTTTGCAAGCTCGTCGTTGAGTTCAGGCATTTTGCGTTCTTTTATCTGGCCAACAATGTATTCGATTTCGACCGGTTCGTTTGAATCAGTGAATTCGACTGTTGCTTTTCCTGTGTCGCCCTTTGATTTTCCGATCAGGTTTTTGTCAAAGCCTTTTACGAAGTCTTCTCTTCCGACCTCTACAAGCTCTTCTTTCCATCTGTCGCTGGCTCTGCCTTCATTGATGGCTGACCATTTGAAGTAGACGAAGTCTGTGTCCTTGGCCTTGCGTTCGACTGGTTCCATTGTTGCATACTGGAACATGATGCGGTCGATGGCCTGATCTTTATCTTGCTGGGTTACTTCAAACTTTGGAACCTTGATGGAAATCTTCTCAAGCTCCGGAAGTTCGAAATCAGGGACATGCTCTATCTTGATCTCAAGTTCGAGTGGGCCTTTGTCTTCAAAGCTGATGACCTTGACGCCTGGTCTTCCAACCATTCTGATGCGCTGTTCGCCAATGATTTTTTCAAAGGCCTGCGCATAGGCGATGTCAATGAAATCTTCCTTGAGGGCATCATACCCATAGTGGGAAACGAAGATGTTGAATGGGGCTTTACCGGGTCTGAATCCGGGGATTTTGACTTTAGCAACTTTTTCTTTGTATACCTGCTCAAACCCCTGACTCACTTCATCAGGTGAGAAGGTGGCTCTCCCGATAAGTTCGGTTTGTCCACCAGGGCTCGTCTTTATTTCCATTTCATTCCTTCAAAAGCAAATGGAGCGGAAGACGGGATTTGAACCCGCGACATCGACCTTGGCAAGGTCGCGCTCTACCACTGAGCTACTCCCGCTCGAATTCTTAACATGCGAAGGGCGGGACTTGAACCCGCAAGGGCTTGCGCCCACTGGATCCTAAGTCCAGCGCGTCTGCCAGTTTCGCCACCCTCGCACACGCTGGAATGAATATACTGAAGACAGGTAATTTTTCAAGTGTCGTTAGTTAAGGATCAGGAGGAAAGCTGATCCCAAGTGGTGTCCGACGAGAGAATGAGGCCGTCCGGCTTGTGCGCACTGATGACAAAACCCATCTCCTGAAGGTTGTATATCGTTTGTGAACGCTGTTCAGGAATTGTCACTTTTATGAGTTTTGCACCCTTTTCGATCAATCCTTGCACAGCGTGTTCGACGAGTTTGCCCTCGATGAGCTTTTCATCCGAGAGTTTCTTAACCTCATCGATTGCTACCGATAATGTTCTGATTTCACCGAGGTTTTTGTCGTCGATTGATGATATTACGATGCCGGTGAGGGTGTTGTGGATGTAAGCGTGGAAGCATGTGACCGGATCAAACTGGCCACCGAGTTCTTCCTTCATCGAAGCAAGCCATCTCTGTCTCGGTTCACGCTCTGGAAGCTCACCCTTGGTCTGTGTGTCGCCAAGATCCGAGAGAGCGATGACAAGAGCCACTTCCGAATCATTGTCCGGTTTCCAGGGTGTGAACTGGTAGCCCTCCGGGCCTTTGATTGGTTTGAAGTCGGCTATGTCAAGATATAGGTCGGTTTGTGGGAGAACCATGAAGCCAAGATGGAACAGGGGTTCAGAGAGGTAGTCGCCACCGACGATAACGTTTGTGACTTCCATAGTTTCGATATTGTTCTTGGTTCTTGCGGTGTTGAAAAGAAATTTGATCAGACCCTTGGCGGTGTCCTTCTGATCACAATCCCTTGCAACAAGAATGCTTGTTGCCTTGACTTCCTGGTCAATGATGATGCCAGAGACGAAGCCGATCATTCGCGGGCCTGAAATGGCTGTGCAAATGATTGAGTCTTCCTTGAGGGGTTCTCTGATTTCATGAAGGATGTGTTCTGCTATGTGTTCGGGCAATCCAGCGTCAATGACTTCGCGTCTTGCGAAATCCATCAATCTTCTAGCGTTTCCCTGCCATATATTATAGGTTGTGTCTTTCATCCAGTTTAGGTGATGGTGGGTCGCACAGGACTCGAACCTGTAACCGCCTGATTAAGAGTCAGATGCTCTACCGATTGAGCTAGCGACCCATCAATTTGTGCAAGCAAAGCGCGCCCAGCAGGAGTTGAACCCGCAACCTACGGATCCGAAGTCCGTCGCTCTATCCAGTTGAGCTATGGGCGCATGATCCGCGTAGTTTCTGGTGGGCCCAGCAGGAATTGAACCTGCGGCCTACGGTTTAGGAAACCGTCGCTCTATCCAACTGAGCTATGGGCCCATTTAAAAGCGAGCCCGGGGTGACTCGAACACCCGACCACCTGCTTAGAAGGCAGATGCTCTATCCATCTGAGCTACGGGCCCATGCTTGCCTGCTGAAATCATTTTCAAAGTGGTCGGGGAGGGCAGATTCGAACTGCCGACCTTCTGGTCCCAAACCAGACGCGCTACCAAACTACGCCACTCCCCGATTACGGGGCCTTGCTGGCAACCGACTTTGGGCATTATAGCGAACTTGGTTTTGACTTCAATTAAAGACCGAGTTTTGAGCGAATGATGGATTCGAGCTTGTTTTCTTCAGTACTTCCCTGAGTTATTGCGCCTTCATTCTGGAAAAGGACTGTCCCTTCAGAATCCACGAGCGTGAATGCAGGAATGCCCTGTCCAACAAAAATTCCGCCGATTTTTGCGCTTTGCGGGTCGCTGACTACCGGATATGGAATTCCCTCGCTTTGTGCGAACTCCTGTGCCTTGTAGATGGCATCTGTGGTGTCAACGTTAAGACCGATGACCATGAGGCCGTTTGCTTTGTACTTGTTGTACAGAGAAATCATGGTTGGTGTTGAAGCTCTGCATGGAGGACACCACTGCGCCCAAACGTCGATGAGATAGAGTTTTGCGCCTTTATCACTGAAGTTGACTGCTTTCCCGTTCGGATCATTCCAGCCAAGAGAAACCGAGGTCTGCGAAAGAACCTTTGCCTCAAGCACATTTGTGAACCACTCATTGTTTGTGCTGGTCTGCTCTGTGGTTGGGTTGTCTTTTGGCTCTTCCGAAGTGGTCATTTCGCTTGGTTTTGTTTCTTCTGTTGCCGGAGGTGCCGGAGGGGTTGTTTCCTCCGGCTTTGTTGTTTCCTGCGGCTGAGTGTTGCTGGCTGTTTCCTGGGGAGGTGGGGTCACCTTTTCAAAATTGACTTCTTCAGTCTTTCCGCACGCACCGAGTGCGACTGCAACAAGAACGAGAACTGCGAACATTGCCAAAATGCGTTTCATTTTTTCACCTCAATCATCTTTGTGTCAGAATAGTAGTTGGTTCCTGCGCCCAGGATGTCCGAGACAAACTTGAGCGGAACCATGGTTGTGCCGTTGCAGTAAATGCGCGGCGGAACTGCTGAAGGAAGCAACGTTTTCTTTCCATCAACGTATGCGTATTTGTCCCCGATTGTCATCGTGACAGTCTTGGGACTCGAGTATGTTATCGTAATTTTTTGTTTGGCGGCGTCCCAGGCAATTTTCCCTCCGAGTGGCTCGATAACCTGCCGAACCGGAACCAGGGACCGTCCATTTTCGATTCTAACCGGGCAGGACAGCTTGAACTTCTCTCCGTTGACCTCATATGTATACCCGCCGACAGTGAACTTCAAAACGACCTGTTTTTTGGGGTTGGCGACATTCTTGATTGTGCGCTTGAGGTTTCCGTCATACGAGAAGATATAAAGGCTGCCGCCATCGGCATTTGAACCAACGACAACCTCCGATGCGCCGATGTTGACTGTCAGCGTGACTGCTTCCGGAACAGTGGCAAACTGTTTGATCATGACACCAGATGCCGTAAACGACTTTATGGAGTTCCCGTCGAGAACAAAGATTTTGTCTTCGTACTCGGAGGCATCGATTGCCTTTGGGTTGGAGAGCAAGCCCTTGCCAAATGATCCAGTTGGTTTTTTGTCGGTGTTGCTTGCGGTTTTGACCTGGTTGTCGTCCAGGATGAAAAGTTTTTTTGTGGTCGAGTAGTACGAAGCCGTCGGGTTGACGAGTCCCGTGACCTCTTTGCTAAGTTTTCCAAGGTCATCGATAATAACCACCTTTTTCAGGTTCCTGTCAACGATTGACAGCCAGTAGTCGTAGTCTGACCTCAGGTAACTGATGTCTACAGGATTTTTAAGCTGGCCTGAACCGCTGCCTGTCTGGGTGACTGGACGAATGTACTTGTAAGAGGTGTATGTTTCAAACTCGAACAGCTTTGAGGTGCCGTTGTTTGAAGAAACAAAGGCCACTTCGCCGGCACACCAGCAGACAGTAAGGTTTGTCATGCCTGAAATCTGAGAGTTGGCAATGACCGTTGCCTGATAGTTATAGGTGCTGTCGAATTTGTGAACTTGCTGTGTGGCGGTGTTGAGCACGAAGATGTTGCCGCTGTGATCTGAACAGATTGAGATTGCTGATGTGATACCCCTAGAGGGTATATAGTGAAAGAGTAAGAGTATGGCTAGAACTATAGGTATCAGTTTTTTCATCGGACTCCATTCTATGGGTTTGAATATTTTTGTCAATGCCTTTTGTTTAAGATTTTCGCTAAACCCATTATAAACAAAAACCGCCCTCCGAGATAGAAGGGCGGTTTGAAGTTTTTGATCAGCCTGTGATCATTTCGGGTAGGTGAGTGTGATGACTTTTGTCTTTGCGTCGTACTGCACAGCTGCGCCAAGGTTTTCGGCAAACCATCTGAACGGAAGAAGAGTCTTTCCGCCAAGCGAGATCGGATAGATTGTGCCTTTGGTGTTGTACTTGACGTCCTTGCCGTCAACTTTCGCTGTCGGCTTGTTGAGCCAGAGTTCAAGAACCTTGGTTGGTCCATTTGGCGGTGTCTGGGTGAGTGTGACCTTTTTGGTCTTTGCATCATACGCAACTGCGCAGTCGAGGAGTTTTGCAACATCCGAGATTGGCATGTAGGTTGTGCCATTGAGCGCTTTGAGTTTTGGATCTGTGAATTTGCTTGTCGGTGCAGTCTTGAACGGAGTTTGCTCTGCGCCATTGACTGTCCAGTTGGTTTTGTCGAGTGTGAGGACAATAACGGTTTTCTTCGGCTTTGCCTCGAAGGTGATGGTCTTGGTCGACTTGTTGCCGGCTTCGTCCGAGGCTTCGATGGTGATTGTGTTCTTTCCTTCAACCACTGTGTAGTCGAGGGTGAAGATGCCCTGGTCGCCTTCGTTGGATTCAAGGTTTGCTATGCTGCCGTTGATGTAAACGGTTGCTGTCTGTTCGGTCTTGACCTTGATTGTGGTTGCATCGTCCGGAGCAAAGACGTCGTTTGCAGTTGGTGCCACTACTTCGATGTTTGGCGGGGTTGTGTCGAGGATGATGGTCTTTCTGACGATTGTTTCGTTGCAGGCCTGGTCGCGTCCGATAAATTCGACAACGTTTGCACCTTCCTTGAGATTAACGGTGTGCTTGAACTTGTAGGTGATCGAGCCTGAGTTGGCTGTCTCGTAGATTTCACCGGTGAGAAGCTGGGTTTCCTGTCCACCGAACCTGATGAAGACTGAGTCGGTGACCTGGAACTTGGTGTTGTCTCCGTTGGTGAGCATTTCTGTAAATCCGCGCTCGCCTTCAACTGTGTAGGTTTTCTTGCTGACCCTGATCGACTCTGACTTTGGCACGATGACATTGATTGGCGGTGAAATTGTGTCGAGATAGAGGTCAACTGTCTGATCTTCTTCAACTTTTCCACCAAACTCAGCGTGCCACGTGATCTTGGCTCTCTGGGAACCTGGCATCATCCTTGCTTCGCCACCATAACTGACCGACTTATCAGGCTGGCAGTTCCACCAGAATGTGATCTTTGCTTCCGGGTTGAGGCATTCGAAACCGAGAATCGGTGGCTTGTTGAACCACTCGCCGCAGTTTGGCTTGTCCGGATCCTTGAAGTAAATCCATGATTTGAGTGGTGATGGTTCGACTACGTATTCTTCCGAGGTGATCGGTTCGTCCTTGTCGGTTGAAACACTGAGGTTGTATGGACCGTGCTTGCGCGGGTTCTTGATGCCAGCGTCAACCTTGAATTCGACGATTGACCATTCGAACGGCTTGCAGTTTGAGTCTGTTGTGATTGTTACCTTCTGGCCAACGACAACGACTTCAGTGACCGGCTTCATGCACACATAAACATTTTCTGGAGCAATCGTCGGTGGTACTGTTGTGCCTTCAGGGAAGACAACGTGAATCTTTTCGCCGACTGAAAGTTCGCCACCGGCTGATGGTTGGTACTTGAATTTGTAGCCCGATGCAACCGATCCCTGATAGTCTGTGAGTTCGAGTTCGGAGATCAATGGCATTGACTTGATGATGTCGAAGTTTTCGAAGTTGTATTCCTTGCCGTCGTATGAGAACTTGAGGGTGTAGGTGCCTGGAACCGGATTTCTGATGCCGGCCTCTGTTTTAAACCTTATGCGGAGCGAACCTGAGATTTCTTCGGTTGCGGTAAACGTGATTGCATTGCCTGAGATTGCGATTGCACCAGTGTAGGCTTTGCCACCAACTTCAACGGTCTTGTTGTCAATCTTGGTTGGGAGAACTGTTGTTGCTGGGAAGACGACCGAGAATGTTGATCCGGCCTTGATCTTGAGGTCTGCCGGAAGGATTCCGACTGCTGTGTAAGCAGCTGTTGCCTTTTCGAAGTTTGGAACAACCTTGACTGAGGCAACGGCACCGATCCTGAAGTTTGCTGACTTGATGAAGTTCGGTTCCGATGAGGATGAGATTTCGACAGTGTTGTCGCCTGATGCTGACGGATTCCTGATTCCTGCAATTTCGAGGAACTGGATTGTTGCATCGCCAAGGTTTGAAATATCAGTTGGTACAACAAGTGTTATCTGATTGTAAGTTTCGTAGTTTGTGGCAATCTGTGGTGCGCTTGTAACGAATGAACCGTTGATCTTGATTGACTTTGCTGGGAACTTTTTTGGAAGTGTGAATGCTTTTGGAATCTTGATCATGATGGTTGAAGAGCCACCGTCAAGTGCTCCGCCCTCACCGGTCTTGAACTTGATCGATGCGTTTGTGACCTGGTCGTTGTCTGGCGGATCGAGGATGACGTTAACGTTTGTAATGTCTGAGCATGGGAGCATGAAAGCTTCTGATTCTACTGGTGTCGGTTCCGGGAGAGTGGCAATTGACAGCCTGTAGCGTCCCGGGGTTGCCGGAGCGATGAGGCCGGTGTTCTTCGAGGTGTTGATGTCGATTGAGTTGTAGCCTTTTCTCCAGGCTTCGATCTCAAGCGGAGTGTTGACCTGATATGAGCGCTCTTTGCAGTTGTTGATGAGGATTGGATATCCCTGGCATTCAGAGCATGGCGAGTAGCCGATTGAGGTTGAACGAATGATTGTCTTCATCCTTTCCATTCTCTGTGTCTGGTCGCGTGGGAGTGGTGGGAAAACGGTTCCGAGCTGCCAGCATCCAAGACCTGACGGATCCTTTATGATTCTGACCCTGCCCTGTGTGGCATCACAGACGCTTGCCCAACCTGGTACCGAGTCCTTTGAGCATGCTGGGGTTTCGTCAAATTCGGTTGCGCCTTTTTCGTCTTTAACGGCGTAAACCTTTCCGAGTTCCTTTTCTTCCTGGTTCGTGTACTTCTTGAAGTAGTTTTCGTTCGGGATGAATCTGATGTTTTCCTTCTGTCCAGTAACCGGTGGAAGTCCATCGCAAATCTGCTTGACAAGTTCGGCGTTAGTTGCTGAAACCGCCTCGTCGATCGGGAACCATATTTTGAGCCAGTCGTGAATCTTGATGTTCACGTTGTATCTCATGTAAACCTTGAAGGCGGTAAGGGTGTTTGCCCTTGCAGCCGCAATTTTCGGCTTTGTCATATTCAGTTCGACGTGAACTGGACCCAAAGTTGCCATTGTCACCGGGATTGTTGTGAGGATCAACCCGGCAGTGAGGATAAGTGTGATTGTTGCGATAATTGTCTTCCTCATCCGATTCTCCTTTCGACTTTCAACCAAAACTCCAACAAGTCTAGCAGTTTGGTATATTCAAACAAATTAAAATCTGCTGGTGTGATTTAAGCAGATCAAACCAAAATTCCATTTAAGAAAGCCCTAAAACGTGTTAATTTAGGATTAAGTGAAGTTTGTTTGAACGCAGGTTTTTTTATATAAACTACGTGGCGGAGGTTTTTATGAGAATGAAAACTTTAGTGGCGATAGTATTGGTTTTGTCAACGATGGCAGCTTTCACATCCTGTGGCGAGGAGAAGCCTGAGGATTTTGCATACATTTCCGGAACGATCTATGAGAAAACGACAAAGGCACCGATTCCAGATGCAATCGTAACTCTCGACGACCAGACGATGACTTCGACTTCAGATGGAAGATTCATTTTCTCGAAGCTGGAAAAGGGATCCACACATGTTCTTGAATGCAGTAAATTGCTTTACAAGGATTTTAAGTTGGAAAATCTTGTGGCTGTATATCCGGGAACAACCCAGGATATCGAACTTGAGATAGATTTACCGAATCCGCCAAAAACGGTGAATCTTGGACAACTGACAACAAAGAATCTCAAGTCATTCGATTACGTGCTCAGCTTTGGAACTTCACCCACACAGATTACGTATGAAATGAATGGAAGCTTCTCTGCGCCTAATTCCTACTCGCACAACATGAAGCAGTTCAGACAGCAGCAGGTTCAGGTTGGCCCAGATGATGCCAAAAAGGAGTCTCCACCAATAAAACTCATCGAAATTGCTGGAAAACAGTGGATTGACGAAGGTAATGGTTATTCAGCTGTGCCTCCGGATAAGATCAGACAGGGATTCCGCGACATGTTCAGTATGATTGAGAACAGGACTTCAATCATCAGTAAAGCTCTGGAAAAGGCTCAAAACGTTGAAGATGTTGGAGCCACTACAATTGGTGGAATTGCTTGCAACAGGTACCGTGGGCTCACCATTATCCAGCTTCAGAGACCACTTGATTCCGAGACTGGCAGAAAGATGGTCAATGATACCGTTCTGTGCGAGTTCAACATTGCCGTCGCCACCCAGGCTGGACTTGAAAACACACCCATCGATATCGACATCATGCTTTTCTACAAGGATTTGCAGAGCAGACCATATTCCCACATAACACTGAGCAACTGCAACTCGCCAATCATTATCAAACAACCGGAAGTCAAGAATCCATCAAGCCCGATCAAGGTTAATCCGTAATATTTACAGTATCGACAACAACCCCCGTTGAAAGACGGGGGTTTATTTTTCCGTTCGTTTCACAATTTCAATCTGGCCACAATCGTAGACAGTCTCGCCAGCTTTTATTTTTATAACGTATTTTCCGGCTGGCGGATTGATGATTTTGCATTTGTAGGAGATGTTAATTATTGTGAGGCTGTTGGTAGTGACTGATGATTTGAATGTCACTCCAGTGTTCCCGGCAATAACGGTGCCCTTGCAGTATTTCCCGTCGACGGTTATCGAATTTGCTTCAATCTTTTTTGGGATAAAAAAGCCGTTTGGCAGAAAGATTGTTATCTGGTCGCCACTTTTGATCGGTTTGTCCAGAGCTGCCCTGATGGTCAAGTCCAGGATTTCTTCTTCATAACAATTGGTTGCAATCGAGACTGATTCAAACTTTGGTGTAAATGGTTCCGATTTCACAAACTCGGGTTCAGAGGCGGTGCAGACTTCTATTTGAACAGGCTTTGTCGAATCCTTTACGGAAATCTTCGATGAGGGGAAGAAATCGATTGCAATCCTGCCCATGTTTTCAACGTCGACATTTGTTGTAAAAGTCAGCGTTTGCCAGTTGTTTTTGCTGGTCACCCTCATGATGTATTCAGCAGGCATTTTCCCGTTGACCAACACAGAACCCTTGGGCAATTCATTTGGGAGCTTTATGGCAGGGGGAAATCTCATGGATATTTGGCTGGTTCCACCGTCCAGAGCGCCACCCTCACCGGTTGCAAAACTGACTCGCAGCAAAGAATTAGGGTTTTCCAAAACATTGACTGTTGCAGTGGGGGTTGTTATTTTCGAGCACGGCAGGACAAAAGCTTCTGACTCAACCGGCTCCGGTTCAGGCTTGGTTGCCACCGCGACCCTGTATCTGCCGGGTGTGGCAGGTGCGATTATTCCGGTGCTGATTGTGCTGTTCCAGTCGATAGAGTTGTAGCCTTTTCGCCAGGCATCTACTGACAGGGAGGCGTACTCTTGATATGACCTTTCCAGACAATTATTGACGATTATTGCATAACCCTGGCATTCTGCACAGGGAGTATAGCAAAACAGTGTGCTTCTCATAATCGCTTGTAATTTCTTGATCAAATCCGTTTGATCAAGTGGCATTGAGGGCATGACAGTTCCAAGCATCCAGCAGCCCAGACCTGACGGATCTTTGATTACCCTGTACTTTTTCAATTCTTTGCCACAAGCACTGCCCCAATCCGATATTTCCGAGACGTCGGGACAGGAAGCAAAATTGTAACCACCATTATCATTTTTACCTTCGTATATCTGTCTTACTTTCGACAATTCTGGATTATCAAACTTCTCGAAGTACTCATTATTTGGTATGAATCTGGGATTGTTGATCCTTTTGTCAATTACCGGCAAACCATCACATATCTCTCCGAGCACATCTTCAGGATTTTCTGAATTTGTGAATTCATCAATCGGAAACCAAATTTTGTACCAGTCAGTATATTTTATGTCTACGTTGTATCTGAAACTGATTTTGAAAGCGTTGACCGAGTTTGCTCTTGCATGGCTCATCTTTGGCTTGGTGAGATTCAGTTCAACTCTTACAGGACCAAGCGTGGCGTTCACGCTGCCTATTGTAAATATCAGCACCAAGATTATCGAAAATGCTATCTTTCTCAATTCACACTCCCTGGGTATGTGATTGTTATTCTACCGGTTTTAGAGTCGAATACCAGATCCGCACCAAAAACATCGCATGTGAATCTTAAAGGAACCATTGTGACTCCATTGATAATCACAGGGAAGAGCTTGCCGTTCTTGTCTAATTTGGTTTTCACGCCGTCGACCATTGCATAAGATTGATTATTCCACATCTGGACAACTTTGTTTTTGCCATCAAGCAGTTCTTTTGTAAGTGTTATTCTCTTGGTTTTCTGATCCCATTCTACCTTGACGCCGAAAATGTTTGCGAGGTTGCGGATTGGAATATAAGTGTTTCCGGCGAGTTCTTTCGGAAGATTTTTGGAAGTGGGAGGATTTGTAAATGGTACCTGCGGAATGCCGTCAACCGTCCATTCCTTGCTGTCAAGTGTAAGCACAATCTTCTTTTGTTTGGGATTAATCTTGAGCGCAACTGTTTTTGTGCTAGTGTTGCCGACCTGATCGGTAGCAGTGAAGACCAGCTCTTCCAGGTAATGCTGTGGGGTGAATTCGGTAGTGTAAATGGAAACGTCTGATTCAGTCGTGGCTTCTTCTGTCAAATAGTCTTTATTTATTGTCACAAGACAGTTTGATTCGGTCTTGACCTTGATCTGGATTGGTTCGCCAATTGTATAATTTTTGTTCACTCCCAGCTCTATCTCTGTCATTTGTGGAGGAACAGTATCGAGAATTATCGTTTTTGTGATATCTGTTTCATTGCACGCCTGGTCTCGGCCGATTATCTCGACTATGTTTTCACCCTCTTTGAGATCGACGGTCTTTTCAAATTCATACTTTATAGAACCCGAATCTTCAGTTTCATAAATTTCGCCTTCCAGAAGCTGGGTTTCCTCGCCGTTGATTCTTATGAAAACCGAGTCGACAACCTGATATTTCGTGTTGTCACCGTCCGTCAGCATCTCGGTGAAGCCTCGTTCGCCTTTGAGAGTGAATGATTTTTTGTTTGTTCTTGATGTAGCTGTCCTTGGTTGAAGCATCGTCAATGGAGGTGCAATGGTGTCAAGATCGAATTGGACTGTTTGCGGTTCTTCTTTAACCCCGTTGAATTCCGACTGCCAGGTGATATGAGCTCTTTGCTGACCTGGCATCATCCTTGCTTCACCACCATAAATGACTTCCTTGTCCGGCTGGTTGTTGAACCAAAAAGTTATTTTTGCTTCAGGATTGAGGCAGTCAAAACCAAGGATTGACGGTTTGTTGAACCACCCGTCACAATTTGGCTCCTCAGGGTCTTTGAAATAAATCAAGGATTTGAGCGGTGCAGGATCAAGATTCATTGGTTCGGACTCGCATTCTTCCCCTTGTGATGTCCTCAGCCTTAACACGTAATTATCCTTAACCCTTGGGTTTGTTACAGGACAAAGGATTTCGACTTTAACATAAGAAAATGCCCCAACATCATTAGCCAGAGTTATCGTCATTTCGTGGCCATCAACCTGAACCGATTTAGAATTGATGTTGTCCACTTTTGCGCAGTATTTGTTTTCGTTATCGTCAGATATCTTCGTGCCTTCGGGGAAAATGACGGTTATTGTATCGCTGGCTTTTAGGGGCTTCCTTGAAGATGGTTTCATCAAAAAAAACATCATCGTTTCAACGCCAGCCTGTGGATGCTGCATCTCGAGCGAATCAATACTCAGCTTTGACTCGGTCAGCTCAAACTCTCCACAGCCAAAGGATTTGTCGCCAATCTTTATGATTATTTCGTGTTTGCCTTGATTGCCATTGATTATTTTACATTCTTTCGGAATGTAGACAGCCAGAAATTTAGAGATTGGTGATGTGGATTCAAATGACAGTGTTCTATCGTTATCATTTGAAATCGTATATATTATCGCACCATTAGCGATTATTTTTCTGTAAGTGTTGATTTTCTGGAAAGCGAAATCTTTTGGAAACTCGATTGTGACATTTGTTTTTTCTTTCCATGACAATTCTTCAGGGATTGGAAGCTTGATGTGGAAGTCGGTAATAATCAGCTCCTCAGGTTTTGTTAGCACTGTTGAGGGCTTGCCCGGCAGAGCATAGATTTCGGATTTGACGTAGTTGGGTTCAGATGATGTCGAAACCTTAATTTGTGGCGATGCAGAATAATCAACGCTAACCCCAAGACTAGAATCGAAATCGACCCTGACGTTTCCGAAGTTCTCGATGTTTACCGGCGAACCAATAGTTATATCGGTCATTTCTTTGGAGGTCTTGAGTTCGAAGTGTTTTGAGACTTGCTTGCCGTTGACATAAATTTTTCCGGCAGTGATTGTCGAAGAAAATTTGAACTGCTTTGGGAATTTCAGTTTGATGGTTGAATCCCAGAAATCCAGCGCCCCACCCTCGCCAGTTTTGAAAAGAACTGAGAATGAGACTGGTTTTTTGGCTATTGGGTATGGATCAATTTTTACATCTGAAACATCAGAGCATGGCAAAACGAATGCTTCCGACTCGATGGGTTCGGGTTCAGGGGTTGTGGCGACAGCAACTCTGTAACGACCGGGAGTCATGGGCGAAATGATTCCTGTGTGCCTGGATGTGTTCAAATCAATAGGGTTGTAGCCTTTTCTCCAACCCTCAGCCGCACCCATATCAAACATTGTCAATGAACGTTCCTTGCATGTGTTTGTTACGATTGACGGCTGGCAATCACATGGTTGGTAGCCAATTGATACAGACATGGAAACCCTGTGAATCTTTTCAAAACGCTCTTTGAAGTCAATTGGCATTGATGGCATCACTGTTCCAAGCATCCAGCAGCCCAATCCTGAGGGGTCTTTGGCCATTAATGGATATTTGCCATTGTTATCGCAAGGATCACCCCAATTGGGAATGTTGGTTGTATCAGGTAAATCTATCAACTCTGTATCACCAGATGTGTTTTTGACAACATAGAGCTGTTTTAGTTTTTGAAGCTCCGGATTATTGAACTTTTCAAAATATTTCTCATTGGGAATGAATCTTGGATTCATTATTTTCTCATCGATTTTTGGCAGTCCGTCGCAGGCATTCTTTACGATTTCAAGTGGATCGGTGCTTGCTGCCTCATACGATGGAAACCAAATTTTGAACCAGTCATGGACTTTCAAATCAACGTTATATCTGACATAGACTGTAAAGGCATTGTTCAAATTTGCCCTGGCTGCACCGAAGTTTGTATTGCGACAGTTTAACACAACATGAACCGGCCCCACCACTGCAAAACAAGTCGAGGCCATCGAAAAGATTGTGACAGCGAATACAAGTATTTTCAGTGCCTTCATTCTCACCTCAATTCACGTATACGATAGTTATTGTTTTGGTCTTTGCTCAAAAGTCATCTAACGCCAGTATTGTCAAAACCTGTCAGAATCATTGTAAATCCACCGATTGCATTTGGGTCGAACTCATCTTTCGGATCATCATGCGTTGATTTGCCATTGACTGAAGATTCTTTTTTGGATTTCTTGGTTTGGCTTTGAGGTAGACAGTTTTTATGCTTGTGTTTCCGGCTTTGTCTGTTGATGCCAATTCAATTTTGTTGTTCGTTGATTCAGGAGTGTACCAGGTTTGGTAAATGGAGTTGGTGTCGTTGAAATGAATCATATTGCTTACGACTTTTCCATTGACAGCCACTGTTGCCTCAGGTTCAGACTTGATTTTGACGGTTACGCTTTTGCCAATTTCATATTCTTTTGAAAGGTCAGGATCAACCAGTTCCATTTCTGGAGCGGTTGTATCCAGAATTATGTTGGCTGTGAAAATATTCTCGTTGCATGCCTGATCTCTTGCCGTGAAGAAGAATTTGTTCAGGCCCTCGGAAAGCTCAGTTTCGTATTCAATGTTTGGCAAAGTCTCATTTTTGTTCAACTTGTGGATTTTTGATTCCACAATCAATTCATCCCTTCCGTTTGTATTGATCGATATTTCATCGGTCATGACATAATCGGTCGTGTTGCCGAAATAATCGATGCGACTCTGGTGCCTGTTGATAACAACTGTATATTTTTTCTTGTTTGTGTATTCGGGGTCGTCTTTTGGGCTGATGAATTTGATATTAGGAAAACCAATATCAATTTTATAGTTTATTGTTTGAGGTTCTTCCTTGATTCCTTCAAACTCAGCCTGCCAAGTGATGGAACCAATGTGAACGGTTGGTTCACCAAATTCAAGATTCATTTCCCCGTTTTCGTATCTTGCTTTCTCTCCCGTGTCGCCATTGAACCAAAAATTGATTTCAGCTTCAGGATTCATGCAGCCGAAACCGAATTTCGGTGAAGAATTGAACCAACCCTTGCATGGTGGTTCTGAAGGATTTTTGAAATAAATCCATGATTTCAAAGGTGCTGGATCAAGTTCTATTGGATCAGAGACACACTCCTGCCCTTCAGGCATCACCAGTTTGAATGTGTAATTGTGCCTGTTTGGAGGATTTTTCAAGTTTGCGCTTACCCAGAACTCAATTGGACATTCAAAGCCGATATTGCAGCCAATGGTGGCCGTTAATGACGCCTCGCCGATTTCAACGGTTTCAGCTTTCACTCCATCGGTGACCACCTGGAGATTTGAAAGTTTTTCTGAAATCTCCGTGCCCTGGGGGAACACAATTGTTATCTTGTCACCTTTTGCAAGATTCACCCCTGAGGCGGGTTTGAACATGAAGGAAAGGTCTGTTTCAACCCCTGCCTGACGTTTGGACATTGACACAAAGCCGATGTATGCTTGTGAGGAACCGACTTTGAAATCACCGCAGACATAAGATTTATCGCCAACCTTCAGATACAGACGGTATTCGCCTGATTTGGGGTTCACAATCCTGCAATCTTTGGGAACAATGATAACCACAAGCCTTGAGATGCTTGTTGGACATTCAAACCCGATAATCTTTTTTACATGGTCAAGTGAAGCTTTTACATGGTAACCATTGACGTAAATCCAGGTTTCTTCAGATTTTATGGGAAACTTGAAGCCAGCAGGGAAGGCAAGTTCCATTTTGCTTTCCTTGTCTACACTTTTTCCATCTTTTAGAGGCATTCTCACATAAATATCGCTAATTATGAATTCCTCAGGCTTAGAGAGTGTTGTTATTGCTGTTGTCGGTATTTTTGCATCGTTCGTACTAATAAAATCCGGTTCCGAGGAAGTGGAAACATCCAGTTTGAAAGCTCCCGAATCAGTCATTTCAATTCCACAATCCAGTCCGAAGTCAATCTGAACATCGCAAAAATTGTTGATGTTCAATGGCAACGGTAATACCAAATCTGCGTAGCTGCCTGATCTCGAAACAATCGCATCTTTGGAAAGTGGCATGTCATTTATAAATATCCCGGCCTTGCTTATCGTGTCAGAGACTTTGAACATTTCAGGAAACCTGATCTTTATTGTCGAATAATAACTGTCCAACGCACCACCCTCTCCAGTTTTGAACGAAACAGAAAAAAGAGAAGGCGATTTTTTGAGCGGAAATGGATCCAGAACAACATTGCTGATGCTTGAGCACGGGAGGACAAAAGCTTCAGACTCGATTGGTTCTGGAAAAGATTTTGTGGCAATGGCTACCTTGTACCTCCCCGGTGTTGCTGGCGCTATGATTTCTGTTCCGCGAGATATGAAGAAATTAAAAGGGTTGTATGGATAATCCATGCCACAGCTGCTTGTAAGATATGACAGAACGCTTCTTTCAGCGCAATTGTTGACCAACTGGCCAAGTACGTCATATGGTCAGCCCTGTGACCAGCCGAAGTAATCAAAGCAATGACCAATCTTATTAAGCTGTTCCGCTCTCTTTGCCGGATCAACAAAAAGTTTTGGCATGACCGTGCCCATCATCCATGAACCCAGCCCTGATGGATCAGCTATAAGCCTGCATTTTCCATCCTTGCATGGTTCTGGTTGGTATGTTTCGATAGTATTATCTTTCCTGCTGGTTATCTTGTAGAGCTTTGTATATTCTTTTTCTGGAGAGTTTGGATATTTCTCGAAATATTTGGCGTTTGGTACAAATCGTGGAGACTCGATGTCTCCGGTTATTTTTGGTGTCTCATCGCACATTTTTCCAAGGTCACATCCCGATTCGTCGATTGGCAACCAGATCCTTACAAATCCTCTTTCTAGCTCCTGATCGTATTTGACAAGTATGTTCATCGTGTTGGGTCTGTTGGCACGTGCAATCGTTAGCTCTGGATATTCTCGACCCAGTTTGACTTCAACGGGGCCGTATCCGGCATAAGCATTCGCAGGCAAGGAAAACAGGAAAATCAGCAACAATATGGCAGTTTTTCTCATCATCCTCCTTTTGGATAAACGATTGTAATCGATTTAACCTTGGGGTCATAAGTAACCTCGGCGCCGAGGTTCTCGGCCACAAAACGTAGAGGAAGCATGGTTTTGCCGTTGAGAATAACGGGGAACAGAACTCCTTTTGAATCGTATTTGACATCCTTGCCATCGATTCTGGCTAAAGGTTTGTTGATCCACATTTCGATTGTCTTGTCTGCACCGGTTACCTGTTTCTGCGTTATTGTAACTTTCTTTTCTTTGGCCACCCAGGAAATCCAGCTGTCAAGGAGTGGTGCAATTTCAGAGATAGGCATGTAGGTTGACCCGTTGAGCGCCTTGTAGTTGTTTGGGAACCTGGAGGTTGGTGCTGATTTCAGCGGTGTTTGCTCGATGCCGTTGACTGTCCAGCTTGTTTTGTCCATCGTCAGGAAGATGACGGTTTGTCTGGGTGTGGAAACGAATGATATTGTTTTTGACGATACGTTACCGACAGCGTCTGAAACCTCGATTTTTATTGTGTTGGCGCCGTTTACAACCGTGTAGGAGATAGAGTAAATTACATCTTCCTGCTGACCAAGCTCTGGATCGATGTATTGCCCATTGACAACAACGACTGCACCAGCCTCGGTCTTTATCTTAACCAGTATTCCATCGCCCTCTTTGAAGCTGAACGGCTCTTTTGGTGAAACAATCTCGAATTCAGGTGGGGTTGTGTCAAGAATGACTGTTTTCTTTATTATCGTTTCATTGCATGCCTGATCTCTAGCGATTATCTCGACTATGTTTTCACCCTCTTTGAGATCGATGGTCTTTTCAAATTCATACTTTATTGAACCTGAACCTTTGGTTTCATAGATTTTACCTTCCAAAAGCTGGGTTTCATCACCGTTAAGTCTTATGAATACGGAATCTGTAACCTGATACTTGGTGTTGTTGCCATCTGTTAGCATCTCGGTGAAGCCTCGTTCACCTTTGACAGTGAGTGATTTTTTGTTTGTTCTTGATGTAACTGATTTTGGTTCAAGTACCGTTATTGGAGGCGCAATGGTATCTAGATTGAATTGGATGGTTTGTGGTTCTTCCCATGTTCCGTTGAATGCCGCCTGCCATGTGATCTTGGCTCTCTGAGAACCTGGCATCATCCTTGCTTCACCACCGTAGTCTAAAGATTTGTCAGGCTGGTTGTTGAACCAGAAAGTTATTTTTGCATCTGGATTAAGGCAGTCAAAACCAAGAATAGGAGGTTTGTTAAACCACTCGCCACAGTTTGGCTTTTCGGGGTCTTTGAAGTAAATCCACGACTTCAAAGGTGCAGGCTCAAGTGTGAATGATTCCGAATTAACCGGATCGGACTGTCCACACTCAACAGCGATTGTGTATTCGCCATGTTTTCTAGTGTTGTATATATCACAGTCGATTTTGAAGTGAATCCATTTGCCAAAAATAAACTTTATAGGTGAGCCAATTTTCAGGATATTATCCTTTGTTCCAATCGAGATGACCTTTTTACCATCGATTGTAACCTTCGATGGGTCTGGGTCAGTCGGCAGTTTTGTGCCTTCTGGAAATGTTATCGAGAAAATGTCGCCAATGTCTGGCAGATTCCTTATCGATGGCTGGTAGTCGAATTCGTAAGTGCACGCTAATGCAGCTTGTTCAGTCGATAGTTTAAGATTGGAAACCAAAGCTTTTGATTTCGTTATTTCAAACTCGCCAGTCTCAAGGCTTGTACCATCAATTGCAACTCCAATCCTGTAGACACCGGGACTTGGATTTGCCATGCCCTGGAGGTCGATGTCGAGATTGAAATCAATCTGAATCGGTGAGTTGAAAGTCATCGTTTGACCTTCAATTTTGCATGATTTGTCAAGAGGAGTCTTGTTTACCAGCACCTTGATGCTGTCTGACTGTACAGGCAGTTTTGAACTTTCAGGGAAGGTTAGCGATATTGTTGCACCCTTTGGGTACGATTTTCCTTCTGCGACGTACGTTCTGATTTTGACAGTCGAAGGAACCAGTTCCATGTTTGGACTGACCGATGTGTAGGGAGCGAATGCGGAGAACTCAACTGAATCTGTGAAATTTGGCTCAGATGAGCTGGAAAGACCTATCTTTATTTTGGTTCTCGTTTTTTTAAAGGTAAGTCCCGAATTTTCCAAAAACTCGATTTTCCCTGCACCTAAGTTTGGAATGTCGGTTGGAACGACAAGTACTAGCTCGTTGTGATCGGGAAAAACATCCACCTTTGGTGCGCTCGTAACGAATGAACCATTGATCTTGATTGATTTTGCCAGAAATTTCTTTGGCAAAACGACATCTGGTGGCATCGACAGTGTGATTGTCGAGGAACCAGCATCAAGCGCCCCACCCTCACCTGTTTTGAAGTTGACTGTTAACAGATCGCTGACAACCTGACACTTCACATCCGAGATGTCAGAGCAGGGGAGCACAAAAGCCTCGGATTCGACTGGCTCGGGCTCGGGTTTGGTGGCAATTGAAAGACTATATCTGCCCGGTGTTGCAGGAGCCATAATGCCTGTATTTTTTGAGGTATTGATATCGATTGAATTATAACCTTTTCTCCATGCATCCATTTCAAGACATGTATTGAATTGCCAAGATCTTTCTGAGCAATTATTTATTAATATCGGGTATCCTTGTTCTTCAGCACATTCAGTGAAGCCATGACTTGTGCTTCTCAGGAAAACCTTCATTTTTTCCATTCGTCCGGTTCTGTCTACGGGCAAAGATGGCAAAACCGTTCCCAACATCCAACACCCCAGACCGGACGGGTCTTTTATTATTCTGTACTGACCCTGATCTTTCCCGCAAACACTTCCCCAGTCGGAAGTCTTTGAGACATCTGGGCAACTGGAGAAATCACAGTTCCCCCTTTCATCTTTTATGGCATAAATCTGTCCGACCGTTTTCAGTTTTGGATTGTCAAACTTCTTGAAATATTGTTCATTTGGCACAAACCTTGGATTGTTGATCTTCTCATCAATCTTGGGCAACCCATCGCAAATCTGTTTAATGACTTCCACTGGATTTTCGGAATTAACGTATTCATCGATGGGGAACCATATTTTGTACCAATCATGAATTTTAATGTCGATATTATAACGGATGTAGACTTTGAATGCCGTAACTGTATTTGCCCTGGATGCTGACAACCTCGGTTTTGTCATGTTCAGTTCAACATGAATAGGGCCAAGCACGGCCTTTGCCACGCTGATCTGGGTAAAAATGAGGGCAACGACTACAAAAATATGGATAATTCTTGTTTTCATTTTGGATACCTCATTGTGATGGTTTTTAACTTGGCGTCATAGACGACGCCTGCTCCAAGGTTTTCGGCAAACCACCTGAACGGTAGCATGGTGCTTCCGTTCATTGCAAACGGGAATATAATTCCCCTTGAATCGAACCTTACCTCTTTACCATTTATTTTTGCTGTGGTTTTTCCAATCCATAGCTCGATGACTCTTCCCGTTCCTGACTGGCTGATAGTTGTTTTCTTCTCTTTTGGATTCCAGGTCAGCTGACAGTCGAAATACGGCGCAATCTGTGTGATTGTCATGAACGTTACCCCAATGAGCGCCTTCAGTTTTGGATCGGTGAACTTGTTTGTTGGCGCAACTTTCAGCGGTGTTTGCTCGGTGCCGTTGACTGTCCAGCTTGTTTTGTCCATCGTCAGGACGATGACGGACTGTTTTGGTTTTGCAGTGAATGTTATCAGTCTTGTGGATTTATTGGCAGAGACATCCGATGCCTCGATGTCAATCTTGTTAATCCCTGTTTTTACATCATATTTGAACATAAAGGTCCCGATGTCTTTCTCGATTGATGTTGGTTCCAGGTAGCCCCCATTGACATATACTGTTGCGATGTCCTCTGTTGTAAAAACTACTTCGACAGTTGATCCTTCAGTGATATTATCGAAGTTTTTGGGTGAGACGACATTGATTTTTGGTGGTGTTGAGTCAAGGATTATTGCTCTCTTCACTATCGTTTCATTGCACGCCTGGTCTCGGCCGATTATCTCGACGATGTTTTCACCCTCTTTGAGATCGATGATCTTTTCAAATTCATACTTTATTGAACCTGAGTCTTTGGTTTCATAGATTTCACCTTCCAGAAGCTGGGTTTCCTTGTCCTCCGTCTTGATGAAAACCGAGTCGACAACCTGATATTTCGTGTTGTCACCATCCGTCAGCATTTCGGAGAACCCACGTTCAACCTCGATTGTGTATTTATCTTTATTAAGCCTTGTTGCTTCTGCCTTTGGCTCTTGAACGATTATCTCGGGTGCGTGAGTGTCAATCTTGAACTCACAGGTTTGTGGTTCTTCCTTGATCCCGTTGAACTCAGCCTGCCAGGTGATATGAGCTCTTTGCTGACCTGGCATCATCCTTGCTTCACCACCGTAAATTACTTCCTTGTCCGGCTGGTTGTTGAACCAGAAAGTTATTTTTGCTTCAGGATTGAGGCAGTCAAAACCAAGGATTGGCGGTTTGTTGAACCACTCCCCACAGTTTGGCTTGTCAGGGTCTTTGAAATAAACCCAGGATTTCAAGGGCGAAGGCTCAATAACATACTCTTCAGAAATTACGGGCTCAACCTCCCCGACTTCTACGCTGAGGGTGTAAGGGCCATGCCTTCTCGGGTTTATGATCCCACAGTCGATTTTGAAGTGAATCCATTTGCCAAAAACAAACTTAACAGGAGACCCTATTTTCAAGGTTTGCCCTCTGACCCCTATCGAAATTACGGGTTTTCCATCGATTGTAACCTTTGATGGGTCTGGGTCAGTCGGCAGTTTTGTGCCTTCTGGAAATGTTATCGAGAAAATATCGCCAACATCGGGTAAATTCCTAATCGATGGCTGATAGTCGAACTCATAGATAGACTCAGCCGATCCTTGATATTCCGACAGTTCAAGGATGCTGATGAACGGAATGGAACCAGTTATCACAAAATCACCTGCATCCAGCGCCACACCGTCGATTGCCATGCCAATTTTGTATTCACCGGCAACAGGATTGACAAAATAGTTTGGACTTATTGTTTTTATGTCAAGATTAAAATCGATTGGAACCGGTGAATAAAAAGTCAAGGTTTGCCCTTCGATTTTGTAGGGCTTGTCAAGATCGGTGTCATTGACGACGATTGGGTTTTTGGACTGGATCGGCAGCTTGAAGCCATCGGGGAAGGTCAAAACAATCGTTGCGCCTTTTTGAAAGTTTGCGCCTTCAGGAATGACCGTCCGAATCTTTATCGCCGACTGGGCAAGCTCAACGCTTGGAATCACCTGTGTGCAAGAGTAGTATGAATTGAATTCATGAGACTCGATGAAGTTTGGTTCCGATGAGCTTGAGATTGAGAGTTTCATTTTATCTCTTGATTTTTTGATGGTTAAACCTGAATTTTCAAGGAATTCGATTCTGCAGTCGCCTAAGTTGGGGACATCGGACGGCAACTCAAGCGTTAGTTGATCCTGATTCGGTGGTTCCTGGTTTTTTATTGATCTTACAAATACACCGTTGATTTTGACTGATTTTTCTGGGAAATATTGTGGCAACTGGATCTCAGGCGGAAATTTGAGCGTTACAACCGATGACCCGCCATCCAAAGCTCCGCCTTCGCCTGTTTTGAAGTTGACCGTTAACAGATCGCTGACAACCTGGCACTTCACATCCGAAATGTCAGAGCAGGGAAGCACGAAAGCTTCGGATTCGACTGGCTCGGGTTCGGGTTTGGTGGCAATTGAAAGCCTATATCTGCCCGGTGTTGCAGGGGCCATAATGCCTGTATTTTTTGAGGTGTTGAAATCGATTGAATTGTAACCTTTCCTCCAGGCTTCAATTTCAAGCGGTACATAAAATTGAATGGAGCTTTCTTTGCAATTATTGATTATTATCGGCAATGTGCATGTGCAAGGTGAATATCCTATCGCCATTGACCTGTCCATTGCCGTTATCATTTGGTACCTTTTATTAATATCGTGTGGCATGGATGGAAGTTTTGTCCCAAGGAGCCAACAGCCCAATCCTGACGGGTCTTTCACCAGCCTCGGTTTATTGTTGCCACAAATATCCTCCCAGTCGGAGTACTTGCTTAAATCAGGCATTTGAAAGAATTCAGTATTACCTTTGTTGTCTTTAAGCTCATAAAGGTATCCTTCATCTTTTATGTCCGAATTCTCGAATTTTTTGAAATATTCGTCGTTAGGAACAAATCTAGCCCCCGGTCTCTCGTCGATATCCCCCAAACCATCACATATTTTTGCAGGGATTTCCTTAGAGTTATCTGTTAATCCTGATTCATAGATTGGAAGCCAGATTTTGAGCCACTCGTTTATTTTTATGTTTGTGTTGTACCTAAAACATATCTTGAAAGCAGTCAGCGAGTTTGCTCTTGAAGCTGATAATCTTGGTTTCCACATGTTCAGTTCCACATGCACCGGGCCAAGCGTTGCAAACGCAAGATTGGACGGGATAAACAGGATTGCCACCAACAACAATATTTTGCCCTTCATACTCCACCCCTGAAGCTTCCTGATGAAACCATTATAGCCTGAATCGATTAAATCCTCAAACCGACCAAGTTAAGCCAGTTCATCAAATGTTAAGTGTCATTCCAAGAAATACTGGAAAAACCAAAGTATTTTGTGAAGTTTGAAGAATTTCTTGAGAAACCTTCATAAATGCTTAATATTGGCTTTCATGGCAATGCAGGAACGAGACTTGACGGAAGGAAACACCCTTAAAAACCTGTGGGTGCTTGCCTGGCCTGGTATTGCAGGAAGATTTTTCGAAAACCTGTACCAGCTTGTCAACATCAAGCTCATAGGTTTGCTGGGTTCTACAGCCGGGCTGCTTGGGCAATCGGCGATTGTCAGTTACGGCATTGTCGGTGGATTTTTTGGCATCCTCAATAACATTTCAGGCCCTGGTTCAGTCACGGTTATTTCCCGCAACTGGGGCGCAAAGAACTTTCAAAAAGCCGCGTGGGCAGCAGAGCAGACCCTGATCTACAAATTTCTGGCCGGTGTTATTGCTGCTATTGTTGGACTTATCTTTCTCCGACTTTTTCTGAGCTGGACAGGAGCTTCGACGGTTTTGCCAAAAGGAGTTGTTGTTGCATCGGGTCAGGAAGCTTTTATTCGTCCTGAAATGACCCTTGCCATTCAATACGGCACAATCCAGCTTATAGCGATGCCTTTCCAATTCTGCTACTTTACGTTCAACACAATTTTCAGGTGCACAAGCGACAGCGAAACCGGCATGATCCTAAACCTTGCCTCGGCTATCTCGAACATAATTCTGGACTACATCCTCGTGCTGGGGTGGGGAATCATTCCGAAGATGGGCATCGTCGGAGTGGCGCTTGCAACGGTTATTTCTCAGCTCACAGCATTCTTTGTCGGGATGTACTTCCTGTTGACCGGCAAAAAATTATCGGTTGAAAGGTTCACTCTGCTTGCCTTTCCGAGGAGAACCGGTAATGCCGTAAGGTTTTTCCTGAGGATTCCCTACTACAAAATCAGGATGGAAAACCGTGGAATCAAGATCACTTTTGCGGGACTGTTCAAGCCAGACCTTGATATTTTGAAGACCTTCCTGAGAATCGGCACTTCCTACGCAATCACAAACTCGCTTGGATCAATATCCTCAATGATCTTCATCAATCTCATATCAGTATTCGGCGCTGCGTACAAAGCTGTTTTCGGTGTCATAGGAACCATTGCCGGATTCGTGAACATGCCGTTGCTTGGTCTCCAGCAGGCAACCAGTGCACTTGTCGGCCAAAACCTTGGAGCAGGCAAACCTGAAGGAGCGGCAAAAACGACTTTGTATTCGGTGTTTATGGGTGTTGGTATTTGCGCTTTGACGGTGATCATCGGCTTCCCGTTTGGCGGCTGGATTGTTGGCGTTTTCCAGACTGATCCCGAAGCAATCAAGATTGGAACGCTGGTTTTCGGGTTTGCGATGACCGGAAACATGCTCAACGCTGGACAATGGATGCTCTGGACAGCGTTTGAAGGTTCAGGTTATACAATGTGGCCGTCAATCTTTGGTCAGCTCAACCACTGGCTTTTGAACATAATGCCTGTGTTTATCGCCATAAAACTCATGCATGGCGGTATCCTGTGGCTCTACTATATCGGCATGTTCTCAACTGGCTCAGTCTTCCTCATCAACTGGATTCTGTTTAAAAAAGGAGCCTGGAAAAAAGCCCGAATCTAGTCTTGACAGCATTGGAAAATTCCTGTTAAATCGTGCAAGATGAAAACTTATACGCGGTCAGGACGGTATTGGTTTTGATGAGATCACTGCCGACTTGTCTGGTTTCAATGGTTCTTTTAATTACGACCGTGGCTCCAGCACAAGCTACGAAAATTACCCGGAGGTGGTATTCAGACTTCACCCCCGAAATTGTCGTTTTATCAGACCATACCCAGAACGCACCGCTGATCTCAGGCGGCTACCTGAGCTGGTTGGACACCCGCAACAATTTCCATGACGCAGAAGGCAGGATTCTGCCGAGACTGTTCATGAAGAATCTTGCTAACGGCGAGGAAAAACCTTGTTCGGCCTTCACAAGGAAAACAAGCTCCAGATCGATGTACCGAAATGTTTCAGTCTGGGCTGAATCGGTGTCGATACAGGCAACAGATGATAATTTTGACATCGTGTCTTACGATTTTACAACCGGAACCAGAAAGCCGATCTGTACAGACAGAAAAAAACAGGATGCACCTCAAATATCCAAGGATTGGGTGATCTGGCGTGACTGGCGGAACTGTGAAGTGACCAGTGATGACAGGACTGATTGCGAAGTTTATGGTGCAAGCCTTTCCGATATGAAGGAATTCCTGATCAAACCCAAAGACACACCCGGCACAGCCGAACTCTTTGGAGATTATGTCGTATTATCAACAAAAAATGGTTCAAAACAGGATTACGACATCTATCTGTTCGTTCTGTCAAGCAAGCGCATGATTCCCATTTGTACGGCTCCCGGCGACCAGTATTCACCCAGAATCATCGGCAACACCATTATCTGGCTTGACTGCCGGACTTGTGCAAACTTCAACGATTCAAAATCAACCAGCATTTTTGGTTACTCGCTGTCAACAAAGAAAGAGCTGACCATATCAACCCAGACAAGCCGAGAGTACGGTTTGTCTGCCGGCGACCGTTACGCAGCCTGGTTTTATCAGCCACAACAGGGATTCTGTGGCATGGTGAAAACACAAATCAAAGGTTATGACACTTTAACAAGCCAATCCTACAACATCACCCCTCAACCCGGAATCTACAGAAACATTAACGTTTCCGGAAAATACTGTATCTATGAGCTTGTCAATCCAGTGTCCAGCTTTGGTTCAGACATAATGGTCTTTGATTTCACAACCGGTAAAACCCTCACCGTGTTCAAGGGGTTCGGTAACCAGAGAAACCCTAGAATCTACGGTGATTATGCCGTTTGGGAGGATCATGGGCAAGAAGGTTCCGAATCGGTCTTGATATGGGGTGCAAACCTCTCAAACCCAGCGCCAAAGCCAGAACCATCGTTTTATGGCTACCCACCAACGTTCACATGGTCTTCATTCCGTGGCGATTCCCAGAGAACTGGTTTTTCCAACTCCAATCTGAAGAAGCTACCCGAAAACCAGTTCAGGATTCAATGGGTTGCCGATGTCGGAGATGCCATATACTCGACACCTGTTTTTGACTCAAGGGGCAACGCCTATTTCGGAACCGACGGCAAGAAATTCATGAAGATAAATGTTTATGACGGCTCGCTTGTCTGGGAGTTTCAGCCACTTGGCAGAGTGAAGGCATCAGCAGCAATCTACAGGGATCGAATTTTTTTTGGTGATGAAAAAGGGACTTTCTATTGCCTGAACATGGAAACTGGACAGGAAATCTGGCGTTATCAAACCGGTGGGCCAATCATGAGTTCGCCTGTGGCTTTCCAGCACGATACTGATCACTATGGCTGCGTAGCCTTTGTCTCTTTCGACAAGAAGCTTTACCTGTTCAATGCACTTTCAAAAACTCCATTGCCAAAATGGACGCTTGATCTTGGAGGATGGTCGGTGACAGCGCCATCTGTTGACTACAACCCCTTGATTCGAATTTCTGATTCTGAACCGGCTTCAAAGGTCATATACGTGACTACTTCAAACAACAGAATCCTGTGCGTTTCGGTGTCGACAGGCAAGATTCTCTCTGAAGCATCGACCAAATCAGCTATCGAAACGAGTCCGGTTGCCTTTGGATCATCGGTGCTGGTCTGTTCAACTGATGGGATCATCAGTGGTCTGGATTTCAACGCCTGGAATCAGAATCCGTATCTGGGACTCAAGGAAGACACAAATCACCCGCTTTGCAGCACATCACTTTTTGATCCGGTCAATAACATGCTGATTTATGAAGGTGCAGCCGGTGAGATAAAGTTCATGGATAACAAAAAAACCTGGACTTACAATCTTGGTGATTCAATGAAAACTTCGCCAGCACTGCTCTTTATGCCTGGAAGCCGTTCCTCGGCTCTGGTTGCGTGTTCTGACACGGGTAAAATTGCAATTGTGGAAACATCGACCGGTAAAGAACTTACTAAAATCAATCTCAGTGCTGCCATCACCACTTCACCG
>CAZXEH010000004.1:0-17319 GCA_964639885.1 uncultured Caldisericales bacterium
CTGACTTCTTTTGCTGTGCCTTTGATCAACTGTCCGAGAGCATCCCAAACTGTTACTGTGATCTGGTACATTCTCTCATCACAAGCTGTCATTACAAAGTCTGGATCTGTTCCGTCGACTGCACCTTTGTCAGAGAATGTTTCCGTTGATTCCAGATTCCTGAGCTTGTACTCTGCATGTGGCTGCTTGACCTTTACTGTTGTCATTGCGCAGTGTCTTCTGTCAGGTGTGTAGACATAGACTGGGAATTCGCCTGCGTCGTTTGCGCAGAATCCGTAGAACTTGTACTTTCCATGTTCTCTGTCGGCATCGAATGTAATTGGTGTGAATGGTGCATCCGGGTTTGAGTACTGCATACCATTCGACCATACTGTGCCGTCAAAGTTCTGAAGGTCTGTCCTTACCCAGTAATACTGTGGGAGTTCAGCTTTCACACCAAAGTAACGCTTGTCATCTGGATGCGGATCGACGAACAGCTGGTTCCAGATGTGCTCATCCTTGACGTAATCCTGACCGAAACCATCCATGATGCCGTGTGTGAGATCGATTGGGTTGCCCTGTGCATCAAGAACCGTGAAGGTGAGTGGTGTATCGACGTTCTGAAGTTCAGGAGTGAATCCTGCAGTGAGTGGTTCTGGACCATAGGTGAACTGAAGATCTGGCTTCGACATCACATCGAATTTTCTTGTGCCTGCAAGATAAACTTCGTGGCTCATTGAACCAACAGTGCCTGGAAGCACATCGTAAAGTGGTCTGAATGATCTGTCATTGTTGTCATCGCCATACTTGTAAGCGGTGACCCAAACCGGAAGCGTTTCTTCCCAACCGATAACGTGATCTCTCATACCTGCCGGAAGCGGATCTCCAACTGGTGAGAATCCACCGAAGTCAAACCCCATCACAAGTCCAAACTGTTGACCTGTTGTTGCATCCTTCTTTGAGCCCGTATCGATTTCGAGGTTGTACTTTCCGTTATTTCTCTGGAATGTTCTTCCATCGATGAAAGCGCCTTTCCATGTTCCTGTTGGAAGGTCATAGGAGCCAATTATTTCTGTTTCTGCTTCATAGAAGCTTATCACGCCGTTTTTGTTCTTGTCGTCTTCAGGCATGTACTGGGTTGCCTTTGCATAGACGTCAGAGTTCTTCGGTGCACCTGAGCAGTAACCGTCACCAGCACCAAACCATGTCTTCTGGTCTGGGTCGTAGAGTCCGCGATCCTGCCATGCGTAAACGAGGGCGTTATTGCATTCTCTGTATTCCCATTCATTGTAACCTGGTGCTTTTGTCGGATCTACATCAACTTTTTCGTCTTCTGTTACTACTGCGTTGAGCGTTACAGAGCCGCTGTCGATGATAATCCCACCACGATCTTCAATATCCTGGTTTTCAAGCTTGATTCCGAGGGCGTGTGAGACAAAGCCGTCTGTTGGCGGTTTTGCACAGCAATCCTGGAATATCTTTTTTGAACCATCGCCCATTGTAACCGTGAGTGTGATGAGACCTGGCTGTATTGGAATTATTTCGTCAATGTTGAACACGAAGTAGTTTTCACCCTGATACCAACCGCTCATTATGTACGGATCCTGTACTTCATATACAAGATCTCGACCCTCGGCAAGTCTTCCATTTGTTGGAAGCGAAACGCCTATCGCCGAGTGTGTATCGAATGTGAAACCTGGGCTTACAATGTTGGTCCAATCATCTTCATAGATTTCATAGTAAGAGCAGTTTCTCTTGTCAATCTTTAGATATCCTGAGGAATCATACTGGATTGGCACATTTTCAATTCCGTTGAAGCTGTACTGTGAACGGAGTCTCTGGTCTGCCGATCCACCCTGACCACCCTGGTTGGAGTTCGAAGTGCTGCCTCTGTAATACCTCATAGGCATCATAAATGGACCTTCAAGTTCGATTGACTTGATGATTCTCCAGTTATTTGTCGTGTCGTCTGCAAGATTTCCGTATGGATCGAATGTCCACCTGTCCCACATCTGTGTTCTGCTTACGTCTGTTGGTGAAATCAGTGTAAAGAACAAACCGTAGTCAGTAAGTGGGTAGAATTCTGTACCAAGTTTGTTGTACTTCGGGTAGTCAAGTGCCGGGTAGCTGTTGAATCCACCACCTCTTGCAAGACCTCTGAGTCTGTGGACATGTGACTGGCCACCTGGGTAGCATCTTACGTCTTTTGTGTAGTTGTAGACGACAGGGTTGTACCAGTGACGAAGTTGTCTTGTCGGCCTGTCCATAAGCGAAAGAGCTGTTGTTCCTGATGTGTAATCAGCCTTTGAGAATTCGAGACCGTGATCGATAAGCCTGAACTCTGAGAAGTTGAGGTCAGACATTGCTGTAACCGGTACTGTGAATGTTCCGCAGTAATCGATTCCTGGTGCATCATCATATACGAAGTATGGTGGGTGGATTGTCGGGTTTGAGGTGTCCATGTTTGTGGTGGCAAGCGCCGAGTTATAGTCAAATACTGTTCCTGCAAGATACACCCTGACTGTAAGTGGTGTTTCTGCATTCTTTGGCTGAACACAGAGCTTTATTTCTCCACCATTTGAATCATCCGACCAGTTTGTAAGAAGGGTTGGTACACCAAATGTGTTGAGGAAACCGTATGGCCTTCCATTCTGGTAGTTACCGAAGTCATCTGTTTCATAGTCGATTGCCGAGTTGTTGAAACGACCCATTCTGTCGCCATAAGAAACATCACCGAGGTTCGGGAAGCCTTCTCCAAGGTGGCAGACATCGCAGATGCCCTTTCCAAACGAGCAGTCGTAGTCTTCGATGATTGATGATGAACCAAACCTGGCTGTTGCGAAACCATCGGAATCAGTGAATGGCATCATGACAGCGGTTCCGTAACCTGTAATGTCGATATAGCCCTGGGTTGCATTGTCGTAATCTCTTCTCGAGTAAACCCAGTCGGTTGGATCCAACACGCCTGTTGCCGCATTGTATCCTGCCGCTATTGGTTCGTACCATCTCCAGAAGGTATATGAACCATCTGTGTTGACCTGAACGATGTATCTGTCTGTCTGGTGGTTCTGATTGCCCGGGCAAATCGCAGTTGCAAGATACGCAATACCCGCACCGTGAGCATTGACGTTGGCCACGAGTTTGCCTCTGACGCCTGGCTGAAGGGCTGTTGTTGAAATGAGCATGTTAGCAGGATCATTGATGTCATTTGGGTTGTCTGCATCGAGAACCTGCAGTGTGAGGTTCGGGAATCTCTGGTCACCTGTTGAAATACAGGCTCTTGATCCCTGGCCGACTTCCAGTTTTAGATCTTCTGGGGCTACATAGAGGTTGAAAACTCCATAACAGTCATACTGGTCGTCAAGCCCGCACGTGAATGTTGGGATGCCTGATGCTGGTACTACCGGTCTCGGAGTCTTGTCGCCTTTGTATCTTTCGTCGAACTGTTTCTTTGACCATGGTCTGTCGACCCAGAACGGATCGTAGATATTTGAATCGAATCTTGCAGGATAAGCTGTCTGTGCTATATCGAACCTTTCGCCTGAAAGTGACGAGTCAAGAGGTACCGGGTATGAAACTCCGCCTTTTTCAAGGAAAACTTCGATTCTGATAGGATCCCTTGTACCGTCTTCCTGGCATGATCCCCTGTATGGAGTGTACTGGATGTGCTGAACCGGATTCTCTGGTGTTATTTCGTATGATTTTGACCATGCTCCACCTATCGTTGGTCCGACCTTTGTTGCTGGATTGCTGCCGATGAGGTAATCCTGATCAGTTGATCCGCCTGCAGGTCTTCCAGGATCTGGCGGGAATTCTGTTCTTGTAAGCACTATGTCTTCAATCCAGTTGAATGAGTTAAGGACTGAGTAGTGCATGATGCAATTGTGATATTCCTTGTCTGATGTGCTGTAAACCGTTCCTGTTCCTTTGATGCCTACGCTTGCTGAGTACCACTGACCGTAGCCAGTGTCTGAACATGTACCGTAGCTGAAACGGATAGTATTGTCACTGTAAAGGGTTACGCTGAAGTTGAATGTTGGAGGATTGCTTGTTGACCAGCCTGCTCCATAGTAGGCATCGGTGTAGTACAGCCTTGATGCCCATCTAATCTTAATTGAACCTGCCGTTGGTCTTGAAACATAGATTCCAAGGTTGCTATTGACTGGCTGTCCAGAAAGCGGGCTGTAGCCGGTATGCAATCCTGCTTCTGCTCCAAGTGGGCTGATTGTATATGAAGGAGCACCCTGCATCCAGTAATAAGATGACGGCCAGTATGTGTTATACCAGTCGTTGTCGAATCTGACGTAGCCGTGTGATGAGACCTGGATATGTGTTCCTGAAGTAATTGTTCTGCCGTAGAGAGTGAAATCGAAAGGAAGTGCCAGTTGTGGGCAATCAAATCCGCCCGCAGGCTGACCATCTGACCAGCATGAGTAAAGTATACCGGTTGTCGAGAATGTTTCCTTCGGAATTTCTACTTCACCCTTGTCCACATCTGAGAATGAGTTATCTTCCCTAGTTTCTGTGTAGCCGACGTATGCCGGAGTTGCCGGAACGCCAGATTGATAGAGGTCGTTGAACTTGACGATGTATTTTTCACCTGGTTTCGGGGCTGGGTCAACTGTTACCTTGATGTCAGATGTCTGTTCAACCTTGAGCTGGTAGTTTGATTTTGGATCTGCCGGAACTCCGTCAATATCGATATTAACTGTGAGCTTGCCTGGCAAAACTTCGATATCCATGAATCTCGGATCGCCATTGAGACCCATTGTAATCATGCCTACTTTTGACTTCACATCATAAAGTTCGCCTGCTGCAAGTTTTGATCCGCATGGATAATAGTAGCCGAACTGATTTTGTGTCGATGCGTTTGTTGAAGCTGTGACCATCTCGTTTGACGAGCCGTTCTTCTTGAAGACATATCCGTTTGCGCCAACATTGTGGCCTCCGGCAAGAAGTCTTCTTCTGTCACCTGGTTGCGGAACTGATTCAACGTAGTAGATGTCGAGGTTGTCCCAATATGCATGTGCATTGTATCCGTCGTAGTAGCAGTAGGTTGCACCCTGATAAAGTCCAGCTGAACCAGCAGAAGTCGCTCCGCCGAGAGTTGCCTGGATATCATAGCCGAAACCTGGGATGGTGATGTTCCAGATATTTCCTGAGACCGTGGTCTGTACATTTACCATGGCTCCATACGGGAACAGGTCGCCATAGTTGGTTGAGTCGTAGTACGTTATGTAAGAAGTTCTGGCATAGCTGCCGTTGTTTGTGTAATTGTTTGCCCTGGAGATGATTATTCTGGCGATATTCCTGGTTGATTCCCAGCCGTAGTATGAATAGTCATACCATCCGTATGGGTCGTCATTGTAGAAATATGTCATCGTGTAGCCTGAGCAGGTTGCGCCTTGTGGCTGAACAAGAACTGCAGCCATACCGCATGCCTTGTAATAACCCCAGTTCCAATACGGGTATTCGGTCATGTAGTCGAAGTTGAACACGTATGAATTCCAGAAGGTGCTTGTCGCAGGGACCGCATTCTGGTCAAGTCCATTGTAGTAGAGGATGCCACCGGCTGGAGCATAGATGCCTGCCGGGTACGGCCAGTTCCACCAAATTGTTGGTCCAGCACCGTGCATCATGCCGCCCTGGATGTCGAAGGCGACGTCATTGAGACCATAACTCCAGTTTCCTGCAACCGTATTGCCAGGTCCCGAATACTGCATTGGAAGATATGATCCCCATGGCTGATCCGGATAGCTTTGGCTAAGGAAACCTGCTTTAGCACGAACCCAGTTCGTTCCTGATGTCCCTGTGAACGGATAGTTTGCATTGGTCCATCTTCCAGCACCTGAGAATGTTTCGATTCCTCCGGTACCGCCAGCTCCTGTTGTGGAGGCAATCATGCGGATTGCTCTTGAACCGCCAGCCTTTGCCGGGTCGAAGTATATGAGTTCGCCAATGTCGTACTGCTTGTTTGGCGCTTCGCATCCCTTTGGCTCATCATAGAACGTCATTCCCTTTGGAAGAGACGTTATAACCCTTCCATAATCGAGATCGCCGACGGCTACGATTGATCCAGCCTTGTATGTCACTACGTTCTCTGCTCCACCGAGACCGTTTCCGGAGGAGATTGTCACATCGAGCATACGCATGTCACCGGCATTGACTATTCCTGGGTTGTATGGTGTTGTTGTAATCGCAGGATCAGGTTGCAGCGGCTGGTTTGGGAAATATGGAGATTTGTTGATATCGTCATAGATTGGATCTCCACAACCATAGAACAACGTAGCTGGAAGCGGGTTTGGTACTGCACCTGGTCTCATGTCATATTTCGCATCGAAATAGAGGTAATGGGTTGGGAAATCTGTTAGTGTGTAGCCAATGTCGAGGGCGGTTTCTACATCTTGCGAGCCTATGTACTGTTCTCCTGCAAGGAAATTGACATGGTCATCAGCAAGTGAGAGCTGATAACATGTTCCACCGAGGGCAAGATTGTTGTCCACACCGTTGTCAAGGAATATCTGAAGTCCAAGATATTCTCTGTATTCTGCCCTTAGATCATGGAATGTTGTTGTCGGAACAACAAATGTCTTTCCGTCAGGATCGATTGCTGTTGCCTTGTTGACAAGCTGTGACATCTGGTTTATGTCGCCATTGACTGTCTTGAAGGATGCAGCTGTTCTTGACGGCATTATCTCCGGATACTGCATGGTGTTCTTTTCCATGGCCATCCACATGTCCGATTCAACTGACACATTATATGTCCATGAGCATGTTGTCTCCATGAGCTCGAGCATCAGGATTGCGTCGCCGAAATACATGCCACCTGTCGTAAGACCATAACCTCTGAACCTGTAGTTAATGTTTGTCATACGGATGTCGTTTGGTGTAATGATATTGTTTAGGTCAGCATCAATGTAAATCTGGTCATAAAGCGAGACGCCTGGTATGGCTGCATGTTTTGTGTTGGCGGGGAAATTTCTAGCCACAACCGTCGGGTTTGCTGCCAGCCACTGCACATCTTCATCATTTGGACCAACATTGGTACCTTTTCTGAAGTTGTAGGCTCTGCCACCCCACTGGATTGTGTAGCTTATCAGCCTTGAGTCATTAGTGTTGAATGTACCTGAGGTGTCATTGTCAAGGAAAATCCATTCTCCGTAGTCGTAGGAATTGTTGTTGTTAATGTCGACATATCTTTCGCCTGAGCCAAACGGGATGAGGCTTACGCCGCAATCCCAATCGTAGGCGAGAATATTCTGGTCGTTTGGCGTCCATTTGCGGTCATTGGGGTCTGTTGACTGCGAATTCCAAAGAACCGGCTTGCCTGGGTAAAATGCTCCCGGTGTTGAGTTGTTAGGGCCACCGACAATACCTGACGAGATCGTCTTTCCATCAACGGCAATCGCGCCGCTTCTGAGGTAGTCATCCTGGTTCGCCCAACCAAGTCTCCAGACTCTGTCAATGTTCTGCTCTTCGTTGTACCACCAGTAGTATACTCTCTTGTGATAGGCCGGTGCAGGGTAGGCAATTGTCTGGGCGCCATTTGTCATTGGGTTATAGGATTCTGCAAAGATATATGGTCCCTGGGTATTGTTTTCACCTGACGGATCAAGCATGCACATCGGATTTGTTCTGCAGTCGTTCCACTGAGCCGTGCCATCGCCGGAGTAGATCTGTGTGTTTCTGTAGTTTAGGGATTTCGGATTTGCAGGGTCCCAATAACGGCAGTCATTGAAGCGTCCGTCTGGGTCAATCCATACCTGTCCCACGTTGTCCATGACAATATATCTTTTGTCAAGGAGCGTGCTTTCGCCGCCTTTTGCCTTGACAGTGAGCCAGACTTCAGCCCAAAGGTATGGAACAACTTTCCAGGTTGCATCTGAAGAATCCGTTACAGCTAGGAAATATGATCCATTGACGTTTGAACCGATAGCCTTGCGGGCATCTGGCATGTAATACTGCACTCTTCCCCAGAGTTCCTGGCCAGGCTTCTGCCATGGGAATGCCACACCTGAGGTGTAATCACATGTTGGGTAGTTCGGGAAAGTTGTGGTGAAATCGAATCTACCGGTAGTTTTGTTGACGTTGACACCACTGTAGGTCGTGTATCTTCCGTCAAGAAGCGGACGGCCATAGCGGTCAAAACCGGCAAGATTCCATCTGACAGCGAGCATTGTGACATCTTTTGTGCCAGCAGCGGCCGAAACCGACTTGATTGAAGCTGTGGCGCCAATTGTTGCCAGTAGCATCACCGTAACCACGAGCAAGCTCAGTAGTTTCTTCATTGGTTCTCTCCTTTTACAGTCCACCCGCATAAATATCGGGTAGCCACCTGAAACTTCTGCATTCCTTTAAAACATCGCCTATGAAACTGAACAACTATTATAAATCAATCGTGCAATCTTTTCTCGGGATGTGGAGAAGACTTCCTCCTCCACATCCAATTTTGTTTTGAAGTTACTTGTACAGTCTTGTGAATGTGATGATTCCAGTTGCCTGGTTGTATGTATAGTCGAGGCCAAACATTGAGGCAAACGACGATGCATCAAGCATCGGTACACCGAGTTCATCGACAACTGCGTTGCCAACTGTAAGCGGGTTGTTGTCGTAGGAAACTGTGGTTGAGCCTGAGGTTACAACGACGTTCTTTCCCCCGATAGTGAATGTTGCCTGCTTTGTGGTTGGATCGAATGATGATGGTGCAGCATCACCGAAGATTGATGTGAACAGGTGAGCCGGAACCATTACGATACCGTTTGTTATGTTTGCTGGTCTTGGAAGAGGTGTTCCAGGGTTTCCGTTGACATTGATGATTGTCTGGCCAACTGTTGCAGATAGAACTGTCTTTCCCCAAACCGGAACTATAAACGGCTTGCTGCTTGAATTGCCAGCCGGGTCTGTTGCTTCGATTGTTACCGAAAGATCGCCTGGTGTAGTCACAGGGAGTTCAACGGTCCAGATATCATAGACAACAACTGCATCCAGGCCATTGACCTTGACCTTTGAGTACGGTTCAACGCGTCCTGTGATTATGATTTTGCCGTTTTCATTGATGAACACCTTTGTATCTGGTGCGTTTGCATCACAGATGATTTCCGGTGCTACTGTGTCTCTGACGATCGACAGGGTGAGTGATGATGAAAGACCTGCCGGGTTGTAAGCATCGACGTCGAACTGGTTGAAGCCTTCCGTAAGTGCAACCTGTGCTGTGAATTTGCCATCTTTGTCAACTGTTGCTGCTTTGCCACCAATCTTGACGGTTGAGCCTGGAGTTGTCGTGCCCTTGACGATGACGTTGTCCTTGTTGGTGTATGACGGGATTGGATCGACGATGAGAAGCGGGGCTGCGATTTCGATATCAACACCAAGCTGGTACGATGATCTGCCGTACTTGTCATGGATGGCAACGATATTGATTCTGCCTGAGTCTGTTGGCTTGACTTTGAATGTTACTTCACCCTTTGCATTTGTTGTGCCAGTCTGTTCGGCAACAATTCCGCCAACGGTGACCTTTGCACCTTCAACTGGTTCCTTTGAGTCACCAGCAATGACGACCTTTACCGTAAGTGATGTTTCCCTGCCGGTCTTGAGGTTGTCCGGAACTTCTGGAATGATTGCCATACCCTTGACTACGTCAAAGACTGTAGTTGCATAGGCTGTCTGCCACCACGGGAATCCCTGGGTGCCTCTTGAGTTGTTGAATATTTCCTCAAACATAAGGCCTGAGACTACAACGCCTGTACCGGTCGGTTCAACAAAGAGGTTTGTTTCCCTGACGTTCGGATCGGTTTTACCCTTCTCAAGTCTTCCATAAACAACCCTTTCATGACTTGGAACAACAAACTGTGATGCTGCCGGGTCAAAGGTTGAATAACCAATAGCTGCGTCTTCGTTGATCGGTAGGTCACGTGAATCTGCAGGGGAAACTCTTACAAGGATGTGGTTGCGGATTCCATAGGTGAGATCGTATGCTGCCGGGTTGAACACTGACTTCTGCCATTCTTCGTGTGTGACAGGATCAAGAACCTGGACAACAGGGATTCTGACAGGGGCTTGCTTGTCTGCCCATGCTTCCCAGCAAAGCTGGTAAACAGGATATGAGGCTGAGTTTGCATTGTAACCGCCAGCTGCATATCTGAATTGGAGATAATTCGGGTTGTACGGTCTATTGGCCATCGGTGTCCAATATATTGCCGGGCAGGCGTACTGAGTGTTGGTGTATTCGTTGTAGCCGACGAGTCCGGTGAGATTGAATGCGTCTGTTGCGAACAGGTAGAATGTTGTTCTGCCATTGTCGTCAAGCGACAGCGAGTCTCTGAAGTTGATCTGGTTGCTTGGGGTAATGTCGCAGAACAGGTATGAGCCGTCATAAATGTCATTGTAGATAGACTGCTGACCGAAACCTCTCATCGGTGATTCGAAGTTCGAATAACCGTATGTTGTTGGCCACAGATAGTTCTGGAATCCTGGATACCATGAGCCTGGTGTAGCGCTTGTTGCGCTTCCGGCCCAAAGTATTGCTGTTGCATAGGTTCCATCGCTGAATCTCCTGTTGTAGGTATTGTAGAACCAAACAACTCCTGAAGCGGCAACCGGAGCAAACGAAGCGTATTCAACTGTTGTTGATGAAAGCTGAGTGAACTGCTTGTCACCATTAAGATCAACACCCATATACACTGGGTTATGGAACCCTCTGTAATAGTTTCTTGGGATGGTTATTGCCGGTGTGAACCTTGCGATGTCTTTGCCTTCGCCCGTGCAAACGGAAACTGATTTGGCAACACCTTTCAGCAATGCATCCTGTGCGTTTCTGCAGGTGACTTCGATCTTGTAGGTTCTGTTGTCGCATCCGGTCATGACAAAGTCAGGATCGCCTGGGACTTCGTAGTTCTGCTGGTTTGGATCACTGTAGTTCATGATCTCGTACTTAATCTTTGGGTTTGCGACTTTGACTTTTACCACGCCTGAGTTCCTGCGGTCTGGAGTGTACACGTAGACTTCGAATTCACCCTTGTCGTTTGCAACGAAGCCCTTGAAGGAGTATGTTCCGGCTGTGTAGTTCGGAAGGAATCCGATCGGGTTCCAGTTGCTGAACCAGTTGTAGTTGTTGTAACCGTAGTTACCAACTCTCGACTGCTGGTTGTGAAGGTCGGTTCTCATCCAATAGTACTGTGGAAGAACTGCTTTCTTGCCGTAGTAGATCTTGTCATCTGGGTGCGGGTCGACGAAGAGGTTGTACCAAACGGCTCTGTCAACGACTGTGCGGTTTCCGACTGCATCTGGAACGCCCAGTGAGAGGTCAACCGGTTTGCCGTTGTAATCTGTAACTGTGAAGGTGAGTGGATCGCCAAGGAGTTCCGGTACGACACCGGCAGTAAGTGGTTCCGGCGAGAATGTCACGTTGAGGTTTCTCTGTGCTTCAACCGGTATTGATGTCTGGCCGGCGAGATAGACTTCGTGGCTGAAATCGTACTTGGTATCCTTGTCGTACATTGGCGAGAATGCCTTGTCCTGGTTATCGTCGCCATACTTGTAGGCTGTTACGATGACCGGTGTTTCTTCAGTATTGTCAATGATGTGGTCTGTGATGTTTCTTGGAAGCGGTCTGCCATTGTTGTCACGGCCTGAGATGTCCATACCAACGGTCTTTACGGCCGCACCCCACTCCTTTGTGAGAGCGAGTCTGTACTTGCCGTCGTTTCTCTGGTATGTCCTGGCATCGATGAATCCGCCAAGCCATGTGTTGGTGACCATGTCATACGTACCAAGGATTTCGGTTTCGTCATCCATGTAAGAGATCTTGCCGTCACCGTTCGTGTCTACTGCACTTGCGTAGGCGTACTGGACCTTTGACACGATTGATGATTGCGGAGGCATTGTGATCCAACCATCAAGAACACCTTTGAAGAGCTTTGATGATGGATCGAGGACACCCTTGTCCTGCCATGCAAATACGAGGGCATCGTTGCATTCCTTGTTCTTCCATTCGTGGTTGTCAAGGATATCGACACCTGTGTCTTCGGTTACTGTGAGGTCAAAGATGTTGTCTGTGTCGACTGTTACGTTGAGTGGTGCACCGTCGATCTTGAGACCGTGAACTGGGATGTTCCTGAGTCTGCCTGAGACCGATGATTCGCAGCAATCTTCGTACTTCTTCGTCACACCGTTTATGAGTCTGACTTCGATGTTGATGTCACCTGAGCTGATTGGAATGATTCCATCGAATGCCCAGATTGCTGACTGCTGATCTTCAACCGGGTTTGGTGAGATTGCGGCGCCGTCAAGTGTGCCTGCCTGATGGTTCGGGTTCGGATAGGTCTGGTTGACATACCAGAAGTTTCCGTAGTAGAGATCTCTCCATTTTCTAAGCCACGAGTTAGTCTTTGAGTAAGTGTAGCCATCTACTGAGAGCGGGTTCCACCTGTTTGTGAAATCGCCACCAAAGAACGAGAAGTAAGCCGGATAATTGAAATTGTCAACTTCAATCTTTCCTGAGTAATCATAGGCAATTGGGAGGCCCTTGACATTGTTGTATTCAAAGGATGGCGTTGTCCTTGTGCCGATGATGCAGTTAAGGTTTGCCGGATTCCAGTACATCGGGGTCATGAATGGGCCAGTGATTGTGATGTAGTCGATGCAAAGTTCTGGTTCCCTGTTCATATCCCTGTAGTTTGCCGGTGCCGGTGTCTGCGGAATGCCAACGCCTATGTGGTTGCCGGTGGCATCAGCAAGAATGAAGTATAGACCGTAATCAGCAAGTGGGTAGAACTCTGTACCAAGCTTTACAAACTGTTTGGACCAGATGGCTGGGTATGCATTCCATCCAAATCCTTCAATCACTCCTGTGAGGAGACCTGGGTAGGTCTGCCCGCCAGGATATGATCTGACTTCACGCTTCCAATCGCGAACGATTGGGTCGTAGTCTTTTGCGATACGTGGTGCTGGAGGCTTCATCGGGTAGATCGGACTCACACCTGCAGTATAGTTGAGCTCCGAATTCTGCAGTGCATGGTCAACCATTCTCATTTCGATGAAGTTAACATCAGCATCTGCCGGCTGAACTTCAATGTCAATCTTTCCTGAATAGTCGATACCCATCGAGTTGTCCTGCCAGAAATACGGACCTGGATCCGGTGTTCCTGATACTGACTTGTCAGAACCGACAAGGCTTGCGACGTTATAATTGTAGATTGCGTTGTAGGTGTATACCCTAACCGTAATCTTGCCCTGTGTCTTCGGAAGGAGCGGGAACATGATCTGTCCACCATCTGTCTGAAGGTTGCGTGATGTGCTTGAATCCCATCTTTCGATTGCACACGGAACTCCAAAGTGGCTAATGCGTCCCCATGCGTACGGTGGGTTCGGCTGAGTACCGGTGTTTGGATAGTTGTTGTTGTTGTCCTGGACTGTTCCATTGAAGCGGCCATATGCGTCATTCCATGTTACATCACCAAGGCACGGCCATGCCTTGTTGTAGTTGACAGGGTCGCAGATTCCTCCACCAAGCGAGCAGTCATTATCGATAAGCATGGTTCCATACTGTGTGTCATGCATTGGGATAGATGTACGGAGTGGTGGGTTGATGATTCTGTCATCATCGTCATCAAGCCATCTGTAGAGCCAGTCATTCGGATCAAGTGCGTCTACAATCTGTGTTGCCGCTGCTGGTTCATACCATCTCCAGAACTCATACGATCCATCAGTGTTCACCTGCACGATGAAACGATGTGTTACTGGTCCGAGTGGCGGTGGGCTTGCAATCTGGAAACCATCAACCGTCATAAGGTATGCAACACCGCAACCTGAAGCGTTAACATTTGCAATGATTGTTTGGTCTGCGCCTGTAATGCCTGCTGGGCATGAGATTGGGATGTTTGCTGGATCGTTGATGTCATTTAGATTATCGGCATCCCCGAGCTTGAGGAGAACGTTCGGGAATCTCTGTTCAAGCTGACCAATCCTGATGCACTTTCTGTATGTTTCAATGTTGATGTCTTCAGGATCGATGTTGTATCTGCCACGGAAGTAACAGTCGTAGTTGTTGTCGAGGTTTGGAGACATGTCATCTGCTGGAAGGAGATCGGCAAAAGACCTCGTTGGGTACATGTCGACATCAAACTTGCTCCATTTGTTGTCAGTGTAGTATGGGTCAAAGTAAAGCACGCCTACTACCGGTTCACCAAAGCCATGATCAAAGTTGAGACCACGGTCAAGCGTGAAGGAGAATTCTGTGTTGAATACAAGGCAACCTTTGCCTGATCTGTTTGAACCTGCCGGCTCATCGCCTGGTCCATAGTGGTCAAATTTGATCGGATCGCGGGTTTCGATTGCGTTCACCTGGTGGATGTAATATGGGTTCCACTGTGAAAGTGATGTATGAATTGTGTTTACTGTTATTGATGTTGGTGTGAGGGCTGTAATCCTTGCCGTTTCAACACCACGCTTTGGCGATAGATCCCACCAGTTAGAAACAGGACCGAAGCCGATGTAATCACCAACATTGTAACCAGTTGTATCTGTAACATTGAAGGTCACGTTGTTCCCCGGATTAATCGAGGATTGAATCCGCTGATATGCGGCTGGTGCAGCCGGAACCTGGTACACTACTGAAATAATATGGGTTTCCTGGATGTATGGGCCAGTGGGTGTGTGTCTTTCGACGTTTTCACCGATTATTACTGTCTGTCCTGCAATAAACTTCTGGACATTTTCAATCGGAATGATCTTTGTCAGAAGGCTTGTCGAAGATGCAAACGAATGGTATGACTGAACGGTTGTCGAACCTGAATCTCCAACGTGTACCTGCATAATCTTTCTTCGTTCCACATTGTACGGATAGCCTACTAGAACCCAGTCACCTGGCAGGTAACCGAATGTCGAATATACGGCTATAACTTTTCCGTTCCAATCCGGTGCAGGAATCGAGAATGATGGTTCCCTGTAGGTCATGTATGTCTTTGGTGGCGGGTTTCTTGGAACTGGATCGTCATATCCACCGCTGTTGCGGTAAACATTGATTTCAATCGGAGATCTGGATCCGTCTTCCTGACAGGTTCCCCTGTATGGAGTGAATTCAAACTCAGCGGTCGTGTTGTCCGAATTGATGAATTTTGTGTCTTCTCCAACATTTAACTGAGGTACGCCTGGTTTTGCAGGGATTGTAACCGGGGTGAATACTACGTTTCCTTCTGCACCCCATCCGCAGGCTCCGTTATCCGCATAAATCATGTAATTTACGCCGTCACCTGAAGAAATGCCTACCTGATAGTCTCTTGACTGGCCATCGATATACTGGCCGTAGAAATATGGCGGACATGTTGTTTTCTTGTACTGCATGAGGATTCTTCCGTCCTGGAAGAGAACCATCTGAACTTTCAGATCCTCAGGATATGGATTTGTATAACCCACATAAGCCAATGGACCATACGAACCTTTCCATGTAATTACATAGACTGTTTCGCCTGATAGCGGCCAAACCGCATCACCGTAGCAGCATTCTTTCAGCCTCCAGAAATAATTGAGGGCGGCTGCACGTGGTGCACCAGTCTGGTTCATCCTTCTGCCGACATCGCCATATCCACCGTACAAATATGATGTCCCGCTTTCATACCATGCAGGATACTGAATCTGCGTGTGGGTGGCTGCCGGACCGAATCCGATGATTCCGTCAATCTGAACGTTGATCTGTGTATAGTCAATTCCATAGAACTTGAATGTCCACGGAAGGGTTACGAAGTGATTGTTGCCCTGGTAGTAGTAATAGTACGGCCAGTAGTAGAAACCCATATAGTTGTGGTCGAAGTGAGTATTTGTTATTGTGCCGTCGCAAGCATATGCCGAACCTGGTTCAAGCCAGTTGTCGCTTGCTGGAGAGGTGGTGTAGATCTGTCTTTCTGCAATAGGAAGCCTTGCGTCTATCTTTGTTTCACGAAGTGAGATGAAGATGCTTTCGCCTGGCTTGGGTGGTGGATTAACAGAAACTTTAACATGGGAAGTCTGTTCGACTTTCAGATTCTTGTCTATCTGGACATCAACATCCATCGTCGGGAACGGGAGCACTGGGAAGTCCATATAGTTGTAGTCGCCATTCTTGCCAAGACCGATCATCGAAACCGGATACTGGAAATTGAATGCGTCGCCTATGCCGACTTTTTCACCGCAATGATAAACGACTGTACCTATCTTTATTTCTGAGTATCTGAGATCGGCGGCATTTACTGTGCCTGATCCATTCGGATATGTCGGTGGTTCTGGAATATCCCAATATATCGACTCGCCATATTCGTATGAACCGGATGGAAGTCTCGAGATTGGATGGTATGAATCAAAATATTTGATCGTCTGGGCAAACTGCCTTAATGGTCTTCCAACATCAATGTCACCTTGGGCAACAATTGAACTTGTTGGATAATAGGCCGGGATTCCTGCATTGTTTGGCCCTGCCGTGATCATTATCGGGGTTGCGCGTCTGTCATTGAGCGAAACGATGTTGTTGTTGTCGATGTCGAAGTAAATTGGTTCACCACAACCGTATGCAGCGCCACCATCCATGTCGTAATATTTTGGATAGTCGGTTGAACCGTCAAGGGTTGTCAGTGGTCTGCCGAAATCAAGGTCCACGCCTTTATCGGTGGCTCCCATGTACGGTTCGCAAACTGCTCCCCTTACATAGTTGTCGCTGAGATCAAGCGCTCTTGGATTGACTGCAGCTGCATTTGTGTTTATGGAATTGTCATATCCATTGTCAAGGAAGATTTCCAGACCAAGATACTCCCTGTAATCTGGAGTTACATTGTGGATTGTAGTTGTGTGTACAAAGAATTCCTGACCGTTCTCGTCGAGTACGGTAGATTTTGCAATTCTTTCATGCTGTGGCTGGACATCTGGATTTGGTGATCTGAGAGCAACTGCCGTTGCTGCCGGATCAATGCCTTTCCATTTGTTTTCCCACTGCTGCAATGTTGTGTTATAAACCCAGACACGCTCTCCCTGCCAGAAATCGCTTTCAACCGAGAGGTCGTAGGTTGGCATGCAATGTCCGTAGGCTGTGTCAGCTGTTTTTGTTGTTGATGCAGTGATTGGGTCTGCGTCTGCTCTTCCCCACTCACTGTTTTTGATCATCTTCTGATATCTTGGATCATTCGGGTCTGCGAAAAACACTTCAGCCATGATGAGTGCGTCATCTTCCCACGCGCCCTGTCCCATCATGAAACCGCTGATCATGTGACCATCGATTTCCGTGTATCTTGTGTCGCCTTCAATGACAACGTTGGATGACGGATCGAGCTGTCTGTAAATAAGATCTCCCGGTGAGAATCCGACTATTGTAACATTGAC
>CAZXEH010000004.1:17419-56007 GCA_964639885.1 uncultured Caldisericales bacterium
CGAGCTGTCTGTAAATAAGATCTCCCGGTGAGAATCCGACTATTGTAACATTGACTCCTGATTCGAAATCATACTGGAGTTCGCAGTCGAGTTCCACACCTTTCTGTATCTTGCGGGCTGTCATGTTGTTCCAGTAGTAATATGGAGTTGGATTTCTGTTACCGATTCTATATGGCCAGATTGATGTGTCTGTCGGATTGCTGTTGTTGATCTGAAGCATGTGATAGTAACCCCAGAGGTTGTAATAAAGATTTGTTACTCTGGCAATTTCCTGGGAGCCCATCCATACATAGTCGCCTACTGTAAATGTTCCGTTGCAGTACCAATAGTAGTAGAGCCAGCCAGTGAAACCGGTTCCATACCATCCGTACGGGTCATATCCTGCACAATATGTCCAAGTGGCCGTTGAGGATGAATTGATTATATTTGTTACCTTGCATGTCTGGAACTGGTTGTTGAGGTTTGGACCAATCCTTACGGCAGAACCAATGCTCATCTTGGAAACATCTTCAACTGGAACAAAGGATGTTCCTGCTGGAGTGATGTCTGACCAGTATCCTTCACCCAATGGGCCATGGATTGCCTGTGCCTGGATTCCGTATGTTGTTGTTGTTTTCGCGGAACCGCCCTTTTTTGCATATACAAAACCGGCTGGGAAATTGTATAGCGGCACCCCGACATCAAGATCACCGGCAAGAACAACTGTGCCTGCAACATACATTGTAGTGTTTGGCGGAATGCCCACAACGATGTTTGTAAGTCTTACATCGTTTGGCTGTACATTGGCCGGTCCTATTGTTCTGTCGCGATACATGAAGTCACCGGCAGTAAAACCGTTTGATGCTCCGCCGTTGCCCCATGGAGGTGGAAGAGGTGAATCAGTCCACATTTCATCCGGCATGAATTGAATGACATTCATATCAACATCCCATTCGCCGGTTCTTACAATGCCATCTGAAACATTTCCAAGCGGGCTCGTTCTTCCAATTGCGTAATAGTCTGGTCTTGATGCAATACCAAGCTGGAAGACCCTTGACTCACCCTTGAGCGTGTGATTGATGTATGCGTTGCATGTTGTATTGCCCTCAGTCGAATTCACTTCGTTTGTCATTGTTGGTCTTACCCAGAAATAGAGTGGTTCGACATAGAATGGGTTGTCATTTCCGTCTGAGTCTTTTGGCGAGAAGGCGTATGGTCCCTGAGTATTGTTGCCTTCAAACGGGTCTACCTTTGCCAGTGGGTTTGATAGGCAGGAACCGTATGAAGCGTTGTCTGTGGTTCTTTGACCAGAGCCGTTTCCAACCTGGAACGAGTATGCTGGTGAAGCGGGGTCGGCAGAGGCAAGATATCTGCTGTCGTGGAAATGTCCATCCGGGTCAAACCATACCTGGCCTGTCGTATCCATAACTACATACCATCTGCCAATGTTTACGTAATTTCCGCCTTCATTTGTTATGAATTTTGAATTTCCGTTGTCCGCAATTACAGTAAGCCAGACTTCTGTCCAAAGCATTGGTGATGTGGACAGCCTTCCGTTGCTTGATGTTACTGCAGTTGCAAAACCAGTTGTTTTGCTCCTGGCAATAAGGGCGTTAGGCATTTTGTAACCGGTACGACCCCAGTAGTTGTTGACAGATTCGCCTGGATTCTGCCATGGGAAGCTCCTGTCGCCAGTAAGCGGTTCGCCGTACTTGTCATTACCAACGGCATGCCATCTATTTGCGATGAATGTGGCATGCTGATTCTCCGGTGATGCGATATTGGTCGCTGCGTTTGCCGTGATTGATCCAGCAAATACACCGAAGATCATGATAGCTGCAACCATTACAGAAATTATTCTCTTCATCAAACCTCTCCTTCGGATCAGGCCTAAGTTACCCAGAGCCATTGTTCCTGCGGTTGCCCTTTCGGGCTTATCCTTTTTCCAACTGCTGCGATGAATCGACATTTTGCTTATATAAATCTTTGTTGTCTTCCGGCCTGCCAAAGGGGTTTAGACCTTCGGCAGGCAAAGTTGTTTAAGTTACTTACCAGCGCCTTGTGATTGTGATTGTCTTGCTGGCTGCATCATTGAGAACTTCAACGGTTACGTTTGCTTCGTTTCCGGTGAGAAGGTTGAGGTTTGTAATCGGGAACATAACGATTCCGTTTACAACGTACGGTGCTGCCTTGAGGGCAATTGGTGCTGAGTCAAGCATTGCTGTTGCCTGGTTGAGCGTGAGTGTGAGAGTGTGTGATCCAAATGTTACTGTTACTGCAGTGCCGGCTGTTACAGGCTGTGCAGTTCCTGGGATGAGCATTGGAACGAGATCTGCAAGTGGAACGAATCCGTTTCCACCTTTTACCACCGGTGCCGATGCCATGGATACCGGGATACCGTCAACAACTGCAACCTTTGATCCAAGCTGGATCTTGACTGACTTTGTTGTCCAGATGTAGACATTTGCAGTTGCGGTGCTGACCTGTCCAACCTTGTCGGTTGCTTTTACATCGAAGTCATTTGTACCTGGAGCCACATCGATGTCGCATGTGAAGGTATCGTTAACAACTGTGACTGTGCCGGAAACTCCGTTTGTCTTGTTGGTCACTTCAACCTTTGTGCCTGGTTCGACGTGTCCTCTGATTCTGATCTGCTTCACATTTTCGAAATCACCGAGCTTGTCAATGACGATGCCCGACGGTGTGGTCTTGGATTCAATCCTTACAACCTTGGTCACTGACTGGCCAAGTGCATTTGTTGCCACGACAACGATGTTGTTCATTCCAGGGTTGAGTTTGACTGTTGCCTTGAACTGACCCTTTTCGTCAACTGTTGCCGGCTTTCCACTCACTGTCACTCTGCAGCCTTCGTTTGTGCGTCCGTCGATTGTTATCGAGTTGGATGCGATGACTGGTGAGACTGGTGAGACGTCAAGCATTGGTGGCGCTACATAGGACTCGACATACACAACGTCGTAGGTATCCTTCATGGACTCGTATGAGGCGGTGATTACGATTCTGCCACGTTCTGTCGGAGTGATCATGAATTCAGCCTTGCCGTCTTTGTCGGTCTTCTTCTCTGCCTCAACGCCTGCACCCTTAATGTGTACTGTTGCGCCTGAGACAATGTTTGGCATGTTAGGATTGTTTGCTGTTTCTACAACTGTAACCACAAGCTTACCCGGTTTGCCAACCTTAAGATTTTCCGGTGTGTCGGCAAGGATCTGGAGGCTCATGATTATGTCGAAGTTAATGATTTCATATGCGTGGTCAACAGGCCACTGCTGGTACTGATATGACCAAAGGTCAACACTTGCGAGGTTCTTACCTGTACCTGTTGGTGTAAAGTAAACCTGTGCAATTCTTGATCTTGGATTGATCGGTGATGGTAGGATATGTCCGAAGATGAAGGTTTCGTGTCTTGGAGATCCCCATGGATGTTCGTAAGTGTTGTAATAACCGATTGAGATTGCTGCACCTGCAATGACCGGAAGGTCGCGTGAGTCTGCAGGGAAGACTTCAAGGACAAGGTGGTTTTCAATGCCATAGGCAAGGTCGTAGTTATCTTTGTCAAGGTACTGCTTTGATACTTCCTGGTTTGTTTCTGCCCATCTGACAACAATCTTTGGATATTTTACTTCGGCAATCTTATTTGGCATTGCATCCCAGTCGAGGTAGTATGCGCCATCGTTCGTACCGATGAAATAGCTTCCATTCATTGTATGTGTAAATCTTGTTGTTGTTCTCTGTGGCATGTATGGATCTGTGTATGGCTGGGCTCCACCGTAAACATCAGAAAACTCTGGCATGAGACCCCACTCAGAAACTCCAACAAGAACGCCAACCTTGCACTCATCATCGGCAAAATACTGGAATGATCCTTGACCTCTGTTGTTGATGTTGAGCGAGTCTCTGTAGGTCAATCTGAAGTCTTTTGAAAGGTCGCCAAAGACGTAGAGTTTTTCGTATTCGTTGTTGTAGATACATCCTACACCATATCCTTCAGGTGCTGCAGATGGCTTATCGAACGGACCATCCCAAGCCTGGAATCTGGCATATGTTCCATCAGGGTAAACTCTGTTGACTGTTGGGTAATAGGCTGCATACAGTCCTGTTCTGCCATTGAGCCTGATACCGCTGTCGCTCCAATACCCACCAGGTGTTACAACTTCGCCGTATTCGTCACCCTTGTATCCATTGTTGAACAGGTCGAATGCAAACGTCTGATAGCTGCGTCCACCAATGCTGGTAAGCCAATAGTTCGTTTCCGGATATTGTCCAGTAGCCCTTGTGTATGATCCGAAACTTGTTGATGGTGATGTAAACCAGTCGTAGTGCCTTTCACGAGTGAAGAACGGAGTCCATCTTGCATACATTCCGCCGCCGCCTTCACAGACTGATGTGCTTTGTGCAAGACCCTGTATCAGCTGTCCTTCAGCAGTTTTGATTGTTACAGTGATATCATATCTTCTCACGTCAACGGCAGTCATAACGAAGTCTGGATCGCCTGCATTGCCTGGCACTGCAAATGTCGTAGACGATCTCTGTCCAGCTGCATCAAGTGTTGAAATTTCATAGGAAACAATCGGGAGTTCCACGTTGACCGGGACGATCGCTTTGTGCTTTCTGTCAGGCGAATAGATGTGGACCATGAACTGACCCTTGTCGTTTGCAACAAATCCTGCAAATGTGTACTGGCCTTCCTTCGCATTGTAGCTGAATCTAATCGGCATAAACGGATTCCTTGCCCAGCCATAAAGTTTCTTATTACCTATTGCTGAGTAATCGTCGTTATGAAGGTCTGTACGGAGCCAGTAATACTGCGGGAGAATCTGTCCCTTATAATAGTACTGATCATCTGGATGCGGGTCTTTGAACAGGTGCATCCACATCGGGTCAATCTTTACAAGTGAATCACCCTTGCTGTCTGGAATACCTGTCGTAAGGTCGACTGGTTGCTGGTTTGCATCCTTGAGTGTGAAGGTAAGCGGCTTGGTCGGGTCAACAAGTTCTGACTGCACACCTGCTGTGAGAATGTTTGGAGTGAGTGTTGCTGTGAAATCTTCTTTTGCTTCAACCGAGGCTGCTGCCTGACCGGCAAGGTAAACTTCGTGGCTGAATGTGTTCTGGTCGTTTCTGTTTTTGCCGCCCCAGAACGGTCTGAATGACCTGTCGTTGCTGTCGTCGCCATATTTGTAAGCTGTTACGGTAATGTCAAGCATTTCATCATCTGCAATGACGTGGTCAGGCGTTACAATTGCCCCCTTGGCACCGAAGTCAATACCGACGGTTGTCGGCGTTGCTTCTTTGTCAAGGCTGAACATGTAGACTCCGCCCTGTCTGTGGAATGTGCGTGCGTCGATTACACCGCCATCCCATGTTGAGGTAGCAATTTCGTACTTACCCATGATTTCGGTTTCATACTGATCAAACGATACTGCTCCGTCACCATTGATGTCGTCTGCAAGATCGTAGCCATTGTATGTCTTTGTGTAGTCCGATGATTGTGGTGGGTTGGTTACATATCCGTCGCCTGCACCCGCAAACAGCTTGTCTATTGGATCCATGATTCCGCGATCCTGCCAGACATAAACGTATGCGTCGTTGCATTCTTTGAAATCCTGTGGGCCCATGCCATATTCTGGTGGTGGTCCTTCGGACTGGATGCCGTAACCTTCAGTAAGGGTGAGTTTGAGTTTTGATTCGGTGTTGACAACAAGCTGGTCTGGCATGCCATCAATCTTTATGCCTGAAACGTCGATTCCGTTTGCCGGTGGTGAGACACAGCAATCCTGGAAGACTTTCTTCACACCGCTTGTGAGCCAGACTGTGATATTGATTCTGCCTGGTCCGATTGGAATGATTTCGTCAAAGATGAAGACCCTTACTCCACCTGGTCTCGAGACTCTGTTATAAGCAAGCTCTTTACCGACGAACATAAATGGGTTTGTATCTGTTCTGTTAATTCTGTCGCCAACTGTCGTGCAGGCCGGGCTGATTACATTTGTATAGTCGGATGCGCCGAGTTCGTATGCAAGATAGTTTATCGGATTAACAACAATCTTTCCGGTGTAATCGTACTTAATCGGAACAAATCTTAGGCTCTTGTACTGATAGCCGGTTGTTGATCCTGCAGCTGTTCCAGCCCTGTATTTGACTGTATTTGGTGCCGGGTCAATGTCGAGCGGGGTCATGAATGGGCCTTCAAACTCTATTCTCTGAACTGTTCCTGTTGCAAAGCTGAGCATGGAACCTTGACCGCGACCCGATGAAAGTTCAAAGTACACACCATAATCGGTAAGTCCATAGAACTCTGTTCCGAGTTTGTTAAACTTCTGTCTCCACATGGCTGGATATGAATTGTATCCATATCCCCTAAGATTTCCTGAAACTCTGCCAACGTGAGTCTGACCGCCTGGATATGATCTCATGTCTGTGTTGCTTTCGGAAGAAAGCGGACGAAGTACGCAGTATGGATTGTATCTTGGCATGATCCATCTTGCCGGGTCATCATTCCTGACCCTTGCAGCACCTGTTGACAAATCCGAATCGGAACCTGTGTATCCAACTGTGCTGAACTGAAGCGCGTGGTCAACAACATAGAAGTTGTTGAAGTTGAGATCCTGATCCGGCGTGAGCACCTTGAGGGAAACGATATCACAATAGTCGATTGTTTCTGCATACTGCATATAGCGGATGCCTGGCGGGTTCGACATGTAGTTCATGGAAACTGAGGGATTGTACTGTGATGATCCATTCGACTGAGAAGCCTGCATGACTGCAGACTTGTTGTCTGCAATAAAGTATGCGCCTGGATTCTTGTCGGTTGTTGAATTGTAGTCAACAACAATGTTTGTTGTGTGAACACGAATGTCGAGTTTTGAATTTGAATTGATCGGCTGGCAGACGATTGGCATCTGGCCACCCTGCTGTTGGTTTGTCCTGCCTGTGATAAGTGAGTAGACACCGTAGTGGTAGACTTCACCAAGACCGCCGAATGCGGGGTCCGGATCAAAGAAGCTGCCGTAAGTATCATACAAGTTCACATCACCAAGTGGAGGGAATCCTGAACCGCATATGTCCTTGACTCCTGAGCCGACCGAGCAGTCAGCGTCACCAACGTCGTAAACGTTTGAACCCCTGGAAATTGAGTTTGATGAGTTGAACAAAGGAACTGCGGTTGCCGACACTGTATCGTTCGGGTCAAGGCATCCCCTGATCTGAGGATAAAGACTGCTAGAGGATGTTTCGCCAAGAGTCCAGTAGCCGTATGAGCCGTCTTCGTTAACCTGGACGATGTAATAGGTTTCAATGTTGACAGACGCATAACGGTTCCATCTCTTCATCATGCACATGTATCTGATACCGGCGCCGTTTACGTTATAGGTGCCTATTGCATTTGATGTTCTTGCTGTCGATGTTGTTGCATTGACTGCCATTGCATATCCTGCTGGATCGTTGACGTCATTGGGGTTGTCGTATGCGCTGAGGTTAAGTGTGATATTAGGATATCTGTATGAAAGTGGGTCAACACACGGAGTGTTTGGAACAAGCTTGATTCCTTCCGGTTCTACAGTGAGTTTTGTAAGGCCGAAGCAATCATATTTGTCTCCAAGCTGGCAGTTGGATACTTTGTCAACTTCGTACGGCGAGTAGACAATACGGCATGCTCTTGTGTAAGCCTGGTTGTAATACTGGGCATAGGCTTCCTTGAGCTCCCATTTCCTGTTCAGCTGCCACGGATCGATGTAGTTGTCTGTATAATAGGCAATTGCTGTAGGATCAACGGTTCTTGTGGCAGAGTTGTTGAAGTTGATTGAATTTGTAAATCTGCTATCTGGCGGTGCTACAAGGGCTCCACCTTTATCAATGTAGCCTTTTACGAGAACAGGCATTTCCTGTCCAATGTCATCGATGATTGTTCCCCTGTATGGTGTGAACTCCCAGTCGAGAACCGGATTCTTTGCATCGATTATGCCAACTTTTTCGTAAAGTTCACGGATTGAGTTGAGTGATGAGCCTGTTTCAGTAAAGTCCGTTGAGCGGAGCGAAACATAGAGTACTTCACCCTTAACTGACGGATCTGGCTTGTAGAAGTTGTATTCTGCGTCTTCTTTTGAGGAATAGACAACCTGGTATTGGAGAGGGATTGTGTTGAGGATATGTGAATCTGGTCTGTAATAGAGTCTTGATCTCTTGTCGCCTACGACCTTTCCAGCTACATATTCACCTTCGATTGGGTAGTCGGTTGTTACCTTGATGTGTGAAGTCTGTTCAACTTTGAGTTTTGGGGTCACTTCAACATTGAGTCCGACTGATCCCGGAAGAACTTCGGCATCAAGATATCTCTGTGAGCAGTTTCTACCATTTGTCACGCCATAGATTGGGTTTTTGACACGATAGAAATCACCAGAAAGAACCGATGAACCTGCCGGGTAATATGTATCGCCGATCCATACATCGTTGAGACGAACGGTTGTCGCTCCGCCAACAGGACGGAGAAGCTGAACATTGTCGATATACGCAGGATCTGTGTTGTCCCAGTATCCCGGGAGGCCATAACCTGTGCCGTCTTCTGCATATCTCACAAAGCCGAAGCCTGTGCCGATGAGCTGTGCTCCTACTGCAGAAAGCCTTGTGGTAAGGTCAACCTGTGAGAAGAAGCTTGGAAGGTTGAACAAAACGCTTGTTGGGCTGTTCATGATTACGTCGATATGGAATGGTGTTGCCCAATTTGTCCAGTTGAATGCTGCGATGTCTTCCGAGTAAACTTCTGCACCATTAACATATCTGCAGAATCTTGTATAAACCCTGTTGAATCCCTGGTAATTCTGAGGCATTCCCCTGAGAGTGTTCGGACAGTAGGTTCCACCGCCAACACCTGCACCGTTGTAGAGCCACATTGATCCGGTTCCATCAACGCTTGGGGCAAACCACATTACGTCAAAGTTTCTGTCGTTGAGGTAACCAAACACCACGCCGACGGCGTTAAATGCGTAATATCCGCTAACTGTTCCTGAACCAGTCCAAGTTTCAGTTCTGTAAAGAATATCAAAACCAAAAGTCTGTGTCGGACCTGAAACCATCGATGCATTGTTGATGGCCATACCTCTGTCAAACCGTGCCGCGTTTGATCCTGTCGGGCTTGCCACAGCAAGATTCCACTGGGTTTCAGTGGCTCCACCGTAGATCATGTTCGGATCGGCATAGGAGGTACCACTGCCACATGCTGAGTTTGCTTCGCTTATGAGCGTCCAGTTTGCAGGATCCCATGCGTTTGCCCATGGCGGTGTTGCAATACCGTTGAAATTGTTGCTGTAAAGCACTGACTGGTTTGAAGCCATTGCTGCATTGAAATAGATTGGTTCACCAATGTCGTATGTTTGGTTTGCCGGCTCACAGCCATGCTGCTGGTCGTAGTAACGTACAGCTACCGGAATTGAACGGAGCACCCAGCCGAACACTGTCTGCTGTGCAACGTCAACGTCGCCTGATGTTACTCTTGAGCCTGCTGCGTATGAAACAACGACAAAAGTGTTGTCGATTGTAATATCATTGATGCGGATGTCGCCTTTTGAGATATTTCCCGAAAGGTCGACGTCACGGTACATCGGTTCACCAAGACCAAGTGCACCGTCACCGTTGAGGTCGATGTACATTTCATCTGAGAAGAACGGACGTGTAGCGATTGACCAAGAGTAATCCTTTGCTGTTTCTTCGTCTTTTGCGCCAACGAACTGTTCTGTGGTGTACCACATTGAGTAATCATCGGAAAGTGATGAACGGATGACATTCGGATCAATGTAGCCTGAACCGAGGTTGTTGTTGATTCCGTTATCCTTGAAGATTTCGACTCCGAGATATTCTCTGTAGTCGAACTTGAGGTTTTCAAATGTTGTCGCCGGAACACGGAATTCTGAACCTGTTGGGTCAAGAACTGTTGTCTTCTGGATTCTCTGAGCTGCTGCAACGATGTCGCCGTTTGCCGTGCGAAGTGCTGCGGCTGTTTCAGACGGCACCATTCCTTCCCAGAGGTCAGTTTCAACGGTGACATTGTACATGTCTGTATTGCATCCGCCATTGAGAACTTCAAAGAGAACAAGTCCGTCACTCCACCATGCACCGAGCCAGGTAAGAGAATCGGTTGCATTGCTGAAGCGATGGTTGACCGGGCTCATGCGGATGTCGCCAAGATCTACCTGAACCTGTCTGTAAACCCAGAGTCCTGCGGCATGTGCGTTTATGACCGTTGTCGTAAGGGTCAGCTGGGTTGCCGACGGGATCGATGCGATTGTGCGAACTTCCGAGAGATCGAGTCCTGTCCCGTGAATCATGATTCTGTCGCCTACAGCAAGACCGGCGGTCGAGGCAACAGTAAGTGTGTTGCTGCCGGCGGCAAGGGCTGCGGTAAGCTGTGTTCTGATTCTTGTGAATGAGGAAACTTTTCTATAGGCGAATTCATCGTTTTCAAACCTGACGTTTGGATTTCCCGGGAACTGACCGTTAGTGTGTACATAGACCGGTGTTCCTGCAGGAGCGTTGACCGAATTGAGTGGAATCAATGCTCTTCCAAAGTCATAGTCAGTGTTTGAAACTACCGTTGATTGCTTGTAGTTTGCAACATAGTTGCCGATTCCCTTTGGTACCGACATGTTGACACAGCGGATGTCGTTTGTCTGGACGGTGTTGCCATTGTTGCCGGTTGACTTTCTGTAAACCGGTTCAAACGGGTCAAACCTTGAGTTACCGTTTGCGTCAAAATAGCACTCGGAGCCTTCCTGGCAATTCGGCCAAGCTGCATTTGATGGGGCAAAGTCGACGGTGTCGAGTTTGAAATCCCAATCGATGTCGCTCTGGGCAACTGTTGTCTTGAGGAACGGGTCATAGGCTGATCTATAGCCGACAACGGATGAAAGTGCCGGGAGCGCAGGGTTCCATCCCTGTGCTGGATCTGGAACCGGGTCATAGTCGCACATGTCTGCCCATCCGATTTTCCAGACTCTGTCAACAAGATTTCCGTTGTCATCATACTTCCACCAGAAGTAGATTTCAGGCTTTGTTGACGGATCCGTGAAAATCATTTTGTACGGTCCCTGGGTATTGTTGTTTGGAAGAGGATCAACTGTTCCCTTTGGATTGTAGAGGCATGAGCCTTCTGTGTATGTGCGTATGTTGTTGGGGAGGTAATACATTGGGTCAGCTGTGATGTCGAGTCCTGGATTGTGGAAGACGCCATCCGGATCGAGCCAGAGGTTGCCTTCCTTATCAATAACTGCATACCAGTGGGCATATGCCTGTGAGGCACCTGAGCTTGGTGTTACCGTGAGAAAGAACTCAGTCCAGAAAGCATATACATCCATTGTATAGTTGTTGTTGTAGTCGCGGTTTCCCTGTATGAGCCTTCCAAGCGGATCATAGCCCTGAGTTGGAAGAAGTCTTGGCATTGCATAGGAAGTGCTTGTCGAGGCGCGACCCCAAACCACCTGATTCGGTTTCTGCCATGGGAAAAGCTGGTATTCCGAGCCATCTGCACCAGCGGCTGTAACATCTGCCGGCTTGAGAGTGTTCGGGTTTAGATAGCTTCCATCCCTGTCATAACCAACTCTGTACCACTTAACACCTACCATTGTGGCAGCTTTGTTTGTAAGGTTGGTCCTGACACCAGAATCAGCCTTGACAACCCAAGTTGATGCAAGGGTGAAAACCATTGCCAGTGCAACAATCAACGTCGTAAATTTCTTCATTTACGCTCTCCTTTTCCAAGGTCTTGCAGTCCAATCGGACTGGGGCAAAACATGAGACCCAAAGAGTATTCTTTCCATCAACTCATTTAACATCAATAGACTCCTACCCGGAGCCACGGGACACAGCAAACCAACTGTGCAAAAAAATCATCCAATCTTCTGCTGGCGGAAAACATAAGCCAGAAAAGACATCAACCTGACATAAAAGGTTTTACGTTAACCTTTTGCCAGGCATCAAGTCTTCCGATTAATAATATATGCAATTTTCATGCCAACACCAACAGTGCATGAAACTGCTGTTTTTCTGGTATTGGATGTTTTGGGAGCATGGTGAGAAGATACTATTTTGTATGATAGTTTGGGTGCTATGATTACATTGTGAGTTAATAATAACAATATGTGCCGTATTGGATACACTCATGACTACTTATTTGTTCCTGTCGAAAGATTAAGATCATACTTATATTTTTGGCCATTTTCATCTGTCAGTTCAATGGTCATCGTCAGGTTGTCAGGCAATGTCTGTACTGAGGATGTATCAAGGTTGACAATCAAGGTTTTTGCAGTATTTGCACCAACATACACCATGTCAGGCTGAGGCCTGCATACAGCATCTGAATTTGACGTTGCTGATAACCTGAACTGCTTCCATGCAGTCGACAGATTCGAAACAACAATTTTGACCGGAACAAACGAATTTTGCTGGACGGGTGGGCTCTTGCTGTCGACGAAAACAATCGGTTTTGACTCCTTTATGGAATCAACATCACACCAGCCGGCAGAGATTACTTTCTGTGTCTTGCGATTTTGAAGGAAAGCGACAAATCTTGCCTTCATCGGGTTGATGGAAAAACCTTCGGGCATTTTCGGTATCTCGAAGCTCATCCTGAGCATTGAACCATTGGCTTCCTCAGTCTTTTTATACTTGTTTGCGATAAGCCTTACGACGAAGTGGTGGTATTGCTCTCCATTGGTTGAGTTATACTCAATATCATCTTCTGTTAACAGAATTATAAGTTCATTTTCGGTTTGATTTTCGAGGTTGCAGTCTGGAATTTCTACGTAAACGGTTCCGGATGTTTCATTTATAGTCCCTGAAACGTTGAGCTGGTACTTTGACCTCTTGAATTCCTGGTCAAAATCTCCGCGCATTTTCCAGTATTCATTGGTCGATCCAGAGTATTTTCTTCCCCTGATCTTGTCGTGGGCAAGCTGTTTCCCGTTTGAAACGGTCTTTGCAGGGTTACCGTCAAACACATTCAGCGGCACACCTTCCGCGCCATATTTCTTGAACTGCTCAAAATGTTCTGGTCTTGTGAATCCTGTGATTGTGAAATCAGCATCGTCCATCACGTGATAGGCAACCGGAATTACAGCCCTGCCGGAATACTCGGAGAACATCCTGTACCCGGCCTCCCTTTGGTACCCGCATGGCTCGCACCAGTGGGCCGTGAATGTCTCGAGCAAAACGGTTGACTGGGGGTTTTGACCGGTTGAAACAAAAAGGGTCAAATCAAAAAAGGTCTTGTACTTGCCAGAATCTGTTGTTGCGGTGAGTCTGACCGTATACACGCCGGGGCGTAAAACGCCTACCGGCATCGCCATGACTGTTGCCTGGGTGGCATCTGCATCGAGTTTGTCCGGCGTAACATTTATTGAAAGTGTTGAGAGCGATACCTCTTCAGAACCTCTTGCCACCTTTGCCCAAGGCGGTTTGAAGACAATCTTGCCAAGCGTCAGGTTTACAGGTTCCCGTAGACCTTTGCCACGCTCTATTGTCACTGATCCAGTGGAAGCATCGCCAGCAACCGTGAGTGATCGTGATGACTGGTCCGAGAACTTCAGGCCACCGCCGCCATCACAGCTGGCTGTGATAGAAATATCAAGCCTTGCACCTGGAAGTTCAATTGCCAGGTTTGCATTGTTCACGCCAGCACTTTTAGGATTGTGCCTTATATATAGTGTTACCGATGACCCGACAACAAGTTTTGGTTCTACGTCAAAAAAACTGCCGGTAACTGAAACTTTCCCCACCTGGCATGGATGAGAAAGAAAATCGATCTTTAACGTTCGAATGTACTCCTTGTTCAATGAGACAGACCCAAAGTCGAGGGATGAGGGTGATGCTGCTATCTGGGGGTAGTCACCGATCTGGCCGGCAAACGGGAGTGGGGAGAGTCTTGGCTGCTCCAGAACCGTACCGATAGACTCGACCAGAATCCTAGCATTTCCTGAATCGGCAACATAAACATTCTCACTGTCGGTTGCGATCGAAAGCGGGTGGTTCATACACCCTCTGGCATCAGTTGCTGAGTCATTTTTGGCAAGGTCGGAGAAGAAATAGTCGGTCGGTTTGTCACGCCTGCCATACCTGCCCCAGATGATCGGGTTCACTCCCATCGCAGGATAAACAGCCACATCCGAAAGGGCTGAATCGAGAACGTACAGGTTTCCGTTCCTGTCCTCATGAAGGTCGGAAGGAAATCTTACAGACTGTGGCCAGTTCCCAGGAAGTCCAAACCTCAGCTTCTCCTGATGCTTTTCATCAAAAACGATGACCTTACCGACGCCGGCATCCGAAATGGCGACACCTTTGCCGTAGCTTTCAATCGATTGTGGCCACGCAAGCTGGTTTGGGGTTATTCCAGCTGTGCAAAACGATCCGAGATATCTTCCCGAAAGGCCGACAAGCTGAACCGTTCTGGCGCCCCTGTCCAGAATGTTGAGGACTGAAGCAGAGTCAATGCAAAGATCAAATGGCTCTTTCAAAATTATGCTTTCAGGGAGCTCCAAAGCCTTTGGGTTTGTCAACCACCTGCCAAGTTTGGTAACCGTTTGCTTCTCACTGTCACAGACAAAGACCTGCCCATCGGGTGAAACTGCAATACCAGTCGGTGACTCAAAGATGCCATCGTATGTTTTTGCAACCACCTTCCATTCCTGATCAAAGCACAGGACTGATTTCAAGCCGGTGTCGCAAACATAGACAAGACCATCATGGCAGGTTATTCGTGATGGGTTTTTGAGAATGCCGAAACCGAACTCATATCGGGCATTCTGTGATTTCACATGATGATTGGAAACAAGAACAGACAGGACTGCAATCAATGTCAAAAAACGTTTCATTATGGAAAAGAATACGGATTGAATTGCAGTCTGTCAATGACAGAACATTTTTATTTGTTGGTGGTCTTCAGATTGCCTTCAGCGTCTTCCGTGCCCACCCAAACAAACTTCCCCGGGCCATAAAGGGTTATCTCGAATTTTTCCGGTGTCTTTGGATTTTCTACCAGGATTAGCTTCCACTCGTCTTTGACATACTGGTAGATGCGGGATCCTGGAACATCTTGAAGTGTCCCCGTGTTTTCGAGTTTCCAGTTTTGTGAAAAGGATTTCGGCACCTTTGAACCCAGGAGTTTTTCGATCTTTCCAGCCGTCTCAATCTTTATATCGGATTTCACCTTGAGTGAGACTCCGCCAGTCGATGGAGCACTGTTGACAACGACCTTATCGGCGATGATTTTTTCGCTTCCATACTTGCCGGTAACCGAAACCGTTGCATCGTTTGCAAGTTTTGCTTCCTTGCCTTTCGCATCGACAACAGTTGCACCCGAAAAATCAACCAGGCTTCTTCCAGGCAGGTCTTCCAGCTTTTGTGGAAGGGTAACGAGCGTGAACCCCTTGTCGCCAATGTCATTGACGATTCCAACAATTGGAGTCTTTATGTCGCCAAACACTTTTTGCTCAGGCTTTTTGTCAGGAGTTTGAACTGCTTGCCCGCAACCGGCGAGCAATATTATCGCTGCGACAAGGACGATGCTACCTTTTCTCATATCTTTCCTCGATTACTTTTCCGTCTTTTCTAATTCTTCCGCTCCAGACTGACATACCCGAACCAGCCTTGAGCAACATTATATCGAATTCCGAAACGTCTGAATCCTTGACCCATGTAAGCCTCAGGGTGTAAGCACCGCTTACATAAACCCTCATAACTTCGAGTTTGGTAACCTGGGTGTCTTTGCCGTTGACCTTCCATGAGCCTTTTCCAGGTATGCCGGAATTTTCATGGTTTTTGTTAATGTAGTCAATGATTGAGGTCAGGGCTGATTCAGGAGACATCATCACCTTCTGCCCCATTGGCATAAGGCCGGGCCAGTCGGTTATTATAATGTTGTCGGCAAGCAGACCATCGGATGATTCAACATAAACCGACTGATCTTTGGCAAGAGTGTCAGTTGTTACAGCTTTCCCGTTGTAAACAACTTTTGCTTTCTGCGATATCTCGATTGCTGTCTTTCCGGTATCTGTCTGGATTTCTGCCTGGATGTCAGAACCTTTGACTATCGCCAGAACTTTCCCCGAGAGCGGATAAGGGTTGGGCTTGTCCGGTTTTTCGATTTCCTTTTCACCGCAACCGACCAGAAAAACAAGTGCGGCTGAACAGGCAATAGCAAGGATTTTTTTCATCATTTCGGTGAGAAGGTGATGGTGACATCGATCATGCCAGCCATTGTATTGAACACCATCGGACCTGAAACATCACCCACGGTTTTTTTGGCCATCTCAAGCCATTTCGCAAAATCCACTGCTTTAAGTGAAACGGTCATCTTATAAAGTTTTTTTGAGTCCCTCACGTCTTTTTCTTTGGTAAGCACTTCAGAGGTGACTTTTGTTGAGAATTTTCCCGAGTTATAGCGAAGGTCAGTCCATGCTTTCCATGTATCGGTGCTCTTGACTGAAAGGTTTATCGCCGGCATCCCTTCCATAGCTTTTTCATCAAGCATGCCGGGTGTTCTCTTCATCTCTTTGATCTCTTCAGGAGTAGCCTGTCTTGATGCCTTGTTTGAGTTATCCTTGCCGGCACCCGATTGCTCGACTGTGCTTTTCGGCTGCGGAACCATTTTGGCGATTGTTGAATCCTCGGCACCAGATGTTGTTCCATCTGCAACCTTACCAGAATCTGCTTCATCTTTCGGCATTGACTTGTCAGCAACGGTGAGGGCCATCGGTGGCTCTGTCGGAACACTGCTATTTTTGAAGATTCCAGTGCTGAAAACAACACCTGCAACCAGCAGGCAGACAGCGGCAGAACCAATTCCAATCCAGAGAGCAAACGGTTTTTTTGCAGATTTTCCTTCAACTCTTATTTTTGCCATCACCTGGTTCGTCAGTGTGTCTGGCGGTTCATCCCTGAGCATTTTCAGGGTTTCGTTCAGTTTGTTTTCGAAATTGTCCATCATGCGTTCCTTACACCTGAAGGCTGCCATACGTTCGCACAAGGATTTCCCTGAGCTCCTGTTTGGCCCTGAAAAGTCTGGATTTAACGGTTCCTTCCGGAATTCCGAGTATCACTGCCGCATCCTTGATGTCAACCTCTTCAACCTGGCAGAGGATCAGAGTGGCTTTCAGGTCTTCGCTCAGATGTGCTATGGCCTTCCTGATGTTTTCCGTTGTCGTTATTTCGATAATGCGGTCTTCCGGGAGTTCCGAGCCGTCCTTAACCTCGAGTGGGCAGTCCTGGGCAAGCGATTCGATGTGGATGCTCTCCCTCTTCTTCCTCAGGTAGTTGAGGCTGGTGGTGTAGACTACGCGTCCCAGCCAGGCCTTGAACGGATGGTCAGGCTTGTAAAGCCCGATCTGCCTGAAAACCCTCAGGAACGATTCCTGGGTCATGTCCAAAGCCATCTCCCTTGATCCGGAAAGCTGGCTGGTGAAGTTGAAGACAAAGGCCTTGTACTCCTCGATGATTGCCGAGAAGCACTCGCTGTCGCCTTTCTTCACCTTTGCTGCAATCTCAACTACTTCTTGCGGGTTCACGGGTGGTATTATATCCAGACTTTCAACACCCTCAAGGCTTGCAGTTTCCTTTAACTTGATAAAGCAATAGAATCTCATCTATGAGCGAAAACCAAGAGAAAACGATAACCGACCGCGAGCTTTGGAAGAAAGCTGAAAACGTCAACAAAGCCAAATTCCTCACCCTCATGGGGCAGTCTCCCAAAACCGCCTGGATACTGGCACTAATCGGCATTGTGCTGGTTCTGGCACTTGCCTTTCTGGTTCCGAATCCAGACCCGAAAATAAAATCGGCCTCCCAGTCCGGGGACAGGATCGCAATCCTGACAGAAAACAAGCTCCTGTTTGCCGACAAGAAAGAGCGTCAACTAGGTGAAGCAGAGATAAGCAACCAGGCCATCTCTGTTGCAGCGGGCAAGGATGTGGTCGCTGTGGCACTCCGTTCTGAAAACCTCGTCAGCCTCTACGACTGGTCAGGCAAAAAACTCAAGGAGATCGAGATCGAGTCCCCATCGGCAGTTGGCGTTGGCTCAAGCTGGGTCTATGTCTTTACAGGCAACGAGATCAAGGTTTTTGATAACGGCAAAGTCGTCAACACAATGTTTACAAGTGGCGTGAAGGTTACCAAAGCCATACAGGAAACCGATTCTGTCTGGGTTCAGGATTACATGTCGCTTTGGAAGAGCAACCCGATGGGCTGGATTCCTGTTCAGGTTGAAAACGAGAAAGACTACAGGTCGGCCTGGGTTTCAGACAAAATCAACCTACTTTATGATGACGAGATACTGACAACCGACCTTGACGGCAAGACAGTCGAAAAGTCGCCGATCCCTGAATGGGCCGACAAAAATTCATGGCTCTGTTCAGACCTTGTCTCCATAAACTCTGGCAAGATCAGGATCGGATCAATTAAAGACGTTCAACCCTACGAAATTGAACTTAAGAAATGAAAAGAATCTCAATTTTCCTCCTGTTGGCCACATTCGCACTCTCATCATGCAACCAACCGCTCTCAAAGATGTGGACGGAAACGGGCAAATTCTCAATCACGCCTGTCTCATGGGGCAAGCTCCTCTGGGGCAGCCAGGACACATTCGGCATGTCCGGCCCAAACGGCAAACCGCTGTGGTCAAAAAACCTTGATGGCGTCAAGTGGACAAGCGTCACAAACATGGGTGGCAGACTTTTTGTTATCGGCGACAGCAGGATATTGGCCAGAATAAACGAAAACGGCGACGTCCTCTGGAAAGTCGAGAACTCACCGGGTGTGGGCATTTATCCGGTTGCAGTTACAGAAAAACTCATCATCACGGCTTTTGACACCAGCACCGAATACCAGCAGAACCCTGTCAGCCTGCTGGCTCTCGACATTGAAACCGGCAGCCATGTCTGGCAGCTTGAAGATCATGACTACTCCGGCGCCCTCACCATTCCGGTCTCGAAAATGGCAGCCAGCTACATCGTCATCCCGCAAATGGTCGGCGATTCCGTGTTTCTTGAAGGCTTCGACCTAAACGATGGCAAGTTCCTGTGGAGAAAAACCTGGGACAAACCGCCATCAGGCCAGTTTCCGATACTTGAGTGCACAAAGGATTTCTGCTGGGTCTGGAAGAAAACGACCTCAGGCATTGAATTTGGCACAATCGACAAAAGGACTGGAGCAGTCAAAACCGCAAAGTATCAGGACATGACCGGGCTTGTTGACAAAAAGGTCATCGACGGCAGACTTTTCCTGAAGTTCAGAAGCGGGTTGCTTTCCATCGACAGCATACTGGCCATCAAGAAGATTGAAGGCATCTGGTTCCCACTCTGTCAGATAACTGGCACGAACAAACTGGCCGTTATCGACAACCAGTGCACAACCATCGCCGTCTCCGACATGAACCTTGCCAGCGCAAAAAAGGCTTTCAATGTCAACGTTTGCTACCTCGGCATTCCTGGAGCCGGTCTGGGTGAGGTTTATTTCTATCCGGTCACATCCCCTGTTGATTTTCCAACATTCCGCTGCCAGCTTTCAAACGCCGAAGACATCAAGACAATCTACGAAATTCCAAGCACGATGAGGCAGCTTGGGAAAGGCAAATCCCTGAACGATCTGGTGATTCTGATCAAGAAACTCAAAGCCTCCGGTTTAGTTCGTTGATTTGGTTTGGAAGTTCATCTAAAATGTCTCTCACCTACATGCCGAAGTGGCGGAACTGGCAGACGCGACGGTCTCAAAATCCGTTGGACCAAACATCCGTGAGGGTTCGAGTCCCTCCTTCGGCAGAATGCCTCGACAAAGTCGAGGGTTAAAACTGATCCCTTTGAACAAACCTAATTGGAAATCACTGGCAAAGCCAGATGATTTCATTGATTCCGATTGATTATCAAAGAAAAGATAAGAATATTCTAATCCTTCGCCCGACTGAAAGTTGGGAGAAGGTGGCTGAAAGCCGGATGAGGGAGTTTTAAACCTCAGCTAACGCTGAGGGGTACGAAATCCCTTTGATTAATCTAATCTGGAAATCACTGGCCAAGCCAGATGATTAATGCGGCTCCGCCGATAAAGAACTAAACCTATTAAACATGCTTGATATTGAATTCTCGAAATAAATTCGAGAATTCTTTGAGTCTGAGTTGTAATTAACAAAAAGAAAAGAACTACAAAATCCTTCGCCCGACTGAAAGTTGGGAGAAGGTGGCTGGAAGCCGGATGAGGGAGTTTATGCGGCTCCGCCGATAAAGAACTAAACCTATTAAACATGCTTGATATTGAATTCTCGAAGTAAATTCGAGAATTCTTTGAGTCTAAGTGAGCATCAACATTATAATCCCCCTATATCCCCCTTAATAAGGGGGACAAAATAAAGATAAGAAAAATCGATATTTCTTGTCTCCATTGGAAAGGGAGGTGGCACGAAGTGCCGGTGGGTTCTTTTCCTTTGAAGGTTTAAAGAAAACATCTGGCTTTGCCAGTGTTTTCAGAATATGAAGATTTATATAGATTAGTTCTGTACCGGCGGAGCCGCATAATAATCCCCCTATATCCCCCTTAATAAGGGGGACAAAAAAGAAACAATGAACGACCCCCCTTATCAAGGGGGGGTAGGGGGGATTATCGACCAGAAGTATTGTCAAGATCAACGATTATGGTTACATTGAACCCATGAAAAGCCATCCACACAATGAGAAGATCATTCAAAGGGCGCTTGAAATGGGCTTCGTGCTAAACTCAAGATTTCTTCCGTATGATAAAAAGCTGGCAGTTTTGGCAAAAAAGCTGAGATCAAACATGACCGAGCCGGAGCGCAGGCTTTGGTTCAAATACCTCAATACTGCGAGTCCAAGGTTTCACAGGCAGTACCCAATCGATGCCTTCATCTTCGACTTTTACTGTCCAAAGTCACACATAGTAATTGAAGTTGATGGTGAAAGCCATGACGGAAACAACTCTGACCTGATGCGAGACAAGATATTGGAAACTATCTATGAGTTGAAGGTTTTGAGATTTTCAAACTCGGAGATACTAAACAATCTTGATGGAGTAACCCAAATAATCGATGAATATTCCAACCATTTCAACGACAATGAACCAAACCGGCAGCTCGTATGTTAGAAAGGCAAAAGAGCTTATAATCCCTTCCAAGGAGGAAGAAAGATGAAGATGAAAAAAGGTTGGATCTGGGTAGGGGCAGTTGTCGGAGTGCTCGTTTTCTCAACAATTGTTGTCATGGTTGCCCAGAATTTTGGCAATTTCATACCGGTGCCCACGGCCTCGAGAACTGAGGAGAAGGCTTACGACAGAGGTGAAGCTGCACCACCAGCCGATGGTTACGCATACGGCGGGGCAGAACAAGAATCCGTCAAGATGACAAGGCCTGCTGACCTCAACCAGGTGGCATCATCGACACCGGGAGTTGCCCCAACTCCTTCAAAAGACAAAGACATGGCCACAACAAAGGTTGACTTCAAGAAAACAGACAACTCGGCCTTCAAGCAGATGCTCAACAAGAACGGCTCAATCACAATCGAATCCGACGATCCGATGAAAGCGTCACTCTCTTGCACGGAAGTTGCCGTCAGATTTGGCGGTGACATCCTCAACTCTAACACCAGCTACTCAGGTCTGAATGCCTACGTTTCCATGACCATAAGGATCCCGTCCCAGAGCTTTGAAAAGGCGATGAACGAACTCCAGAAGATTGGCAAGGCAACATCCATCAACACAACCGCCGATGACGTGACATCTGAATATGTTGATCTCCAGACCAGACAGGCAACCATTGAAAAGCTCGTAAAGAAACTCAACGGTCTGCTTGACAACGCCAGAAACGAAGAGGCGATGGTCGAAATGTATGAAAAGATCGCCCAGTACGAGCAGGAGCTTGAATCCATCAAGGGTCAGATGAAATATCTTGAAGGAATGACCAGCTTCTCAAGGATAACGATCAGCATCAGCAAGTCGGGCGAAGCAATCGTTTATCCTTCGGACAACGAGTTTGTTGACGGCCTCCAGTTCATCCTCAGGGCATTCCTTACTGCAGTGATGTGGATTCTTGTGATCATAGTCGTTGCAATTCCGATTGTCCTTCTCGTTCTCCTCATCGTGTGGCTGGTGAAGCTTTTCACAAGGAAGCCCCAGCAGCAGTAAACAATTGCAACCTCCTGCCGCCCCCGTTTTTGGGGGCGGTTTTTTATTTCAGGGTTCCGATTACGAGTTTTGCAGGCTTGTCTTTTCCATGTGTCAGGTAATCGACAAATTCCACGTTGAAGCCTTTGCTTTCAAGTGCCTGTTTCCATTGATTGTATGAGAACAAACCGAATTTATGCCTGTCGAAATAAGTTTTCACGTCAGCGCCTTCTCGTATGATCAGATTGAAGACGCATTCAAACGATGTGTCATCAGGATCAGGATCGAAGTAGAATTCAGCCATGTTCAGGACAATCCCTCCACCAACCCTCTGAAAACAGTTGAAATGATTGTCCACAAAGGTTTCCCTGAAATAATCAGGCCCAAGGACAAGCAAACCACCGCTTCCAAGATGAGCCTTCGCAGTTTCAAAAAGTGCCTCAAGATCATCCATTGTTGTCATGTAGCCAACAGCATCATTGACCAGAACAACGTCAAAAACCTTCCCAAGCCTCAAGGTTCTCATGTCGCCAATAAAATGATCCACGCCCGGATTCAATTTTTTCGATAATTCAAGCATCTCCTCTGAGATATCCACTGCCGTTGCAGTCAAATAGTCGGTCAGTGGAGCAAGGCTGTGCCCACCACCACAACCAAGGTCAAGTGCTGTCGGATGCTCAACGGTTGTTCGTGACCTTATGGCATTTCCCCAGATTTCTCCCTCTGCAGTGTAATGGTCTGGCGGAGAAATGATTGGCCAGTATCTGGCGAGTTCCTTGTATAAAACCATCTTTCCTCCTTATAAAAAAAGGCCAGCTTCATCAAGCCGGCCTTTTTTGTTTCCTTATTGAGGGAGGTTCACGGGTTGTTGTAGAATGATTCAAGAGTCTTGTTCTTTGCTTCCTCGTCTTCAAGTCCTCTCGAGTTTTCCTTTGCAACAACGATTCCCTTAGAGTCAACCAGCATCATCGAAGGCGACCCTTCCGTGAAGCTGATCATCTTGCAGAAGTTGGCAGAATCCGGGTCGAGAACCAGATATTCACCAGCGAGCATGTCCTTGATCTTTGCTTTCTCTTCAGGCTTGCCAGTGAAGATGATGACTATCTGGTCCGGCTTCATTCCGCCTTTGGTCTTCATGTCCTGGGCGATTTCAGTGATCTTTGCCCTGCAGGAACCACAGGCTGAAGCGCTCAGGAAGGCATACTTTCTGCCTTCAAAGTTGCCGCTGCCGATCTCTTTGCCGTCTTCTGTTGTAACTCTCCACGGTTCAAGCTTGGTTCCAACCTTGCTGAACTTGATGCCTTGAGGAAAATTAGCCTTGAAGGAATCCATGCCGTATTCGTTTATGTACATGACCTTGAGGGCTTTTGCCAGGCTGTCTCGAAGGATTTCCCTGAACTGCCTTATCGCACCTTCATCGGGAGATGACTCCAGATAAGAGAACTCTGTGAGCGATCTTCCTTCGTACCTGTTCATGACATCGGTATACTCAGCCCTTTTGTCTGCACCGGCCTGCGAGAACTCGTTCATGTTCTTGATCTTTGTGATTTTAAGCCCTGCATCTGTGATCATGAGCATGTTCGGATACGGTTCCGGCATGGTGATGACCGAGCAAAAGCCCCAGCGTTGTGACATGTCTGAAAAACGCCAGTAGGTTACCTTTGTTGTCTGGTCTTCAGGATCAGGAATGCTTGCATATTTGTTGCCAAGCTCAACATAGGTTTTGCCAAGAATCGCCTGAACATCTCCATCGGCGCCTGACTTTGCCGATCCACCTGTTGAACCCGAGAAGAAAGCAAAGTAAGCAAGCACAAGAACAGCTGCACACGCAATCAGGAACAGGTTTCTAAACATCGTTGCCTGTGATGATCCGTCGTTGACCCTTGGCTTTGTCTCTCTCTCGATTTCTGGTGCGGCCGCATTTGTTTCTACCGGAGTAAATCTTCTCTTTGTCATGTTGCTGTAGCCCTTTCAGATGATGTTGGCGTTTATCAGATAGATTTCAGAAGACCACCGAGTCTTCTGATGCCTTCCTTGATGTTTTCTTCAGTTGGGAACGAGAAGTTGAGCCTCATTGTGTTGTGTCCCTTGCCAGGTTCCGCAAAGAATGCTGAACCGACAATGTAGGCAACATTGTTTTCAAGTGCTTTCGGGAACAGGTCTGTGCAGTTGATCTTTTCGTTGAGGGTTGCCCAGATGAACATGCCGCCTTCTGCGTTTGTCCACTTTGCATCTGATGGGAAATCCTTCTTCATTGCCTCAACCATCACTTCCCTCTTGTGGCCGTACGATGCCCTGATCTTCGGAATGTGGGTCTTGAGCACGCCCATCTTTATGAACTCGGCAACGGCAACCTGTGTGAGAACCGGTGTGCACAGGTCTGATGCTTCCTTTGCAGTCATGATCTTGGCTGCTGCATCCTTCGGGCCATAAATCCAGCCAACACGGATGCCGGGGAACATGATCTTAGAGAAGGTGCGAAGATTGACTACAATTCCATTTGTATCGAGTACTGACAGCGACGGGAGCTGCTGACCGAGGAACCTGAGGTCTCCGTACGGGTTGTCCTCAACGATTGGAATCTGTCTTGCGTTTGCAATTTCGAGGAGTTTCTTCCTGCGTTCAAGGTTCATTGTGATGCCGGCCGGGTTCTGGAAGGTTGGAATGGTGTAGATGAATTTCGGCTTTATGCCCTTTGCATCGCATTCCTTGAGTTTTGCCTCGAGCATGTCGATCTTCATGCCCTCATCGTCCATGTCGACTGTAATGTACTTCGCTCCGTAAACCGACCATGCCTGAAGGGCTGCGAGGTATGTCGGCCCTTCAACGATGACATAATCTCCTTCTGTTACAAAGGTCTTGCCAATAAGGTCGATTGCCTGCTGCGAGGAGGTGGTGACGCAGATGTTTTCAATCGTGCAATCCTTGATTCCTTCATCGGTCATCATCTGCACGATGAGTTCGCGCAGTGGCTTGTAACCGGGGGTTTCACCGTACTGGAGGGCGACGCCCGGTTTCTCCCTGATTGCCTTGTCCATGCAGCGGGCAAACTCATCAAACGGGAAAAGCGCCGGATCTGGAAGTCCGCCTGCGAAGGAAATGATTTCCGGTTTTTGGGTGAGTGCAAGCAGCTGCCTGATTGCCGAACCCTTCATCCTCAGCGCTTTGTCAGAAAACTTTGTGCTCCAATCCATCATTTATCTCCTTTTAATGACTCAATTCTATGAGCCAGACTTACGATGTCGTAAACCCCCCACCACGTGGAGTAGGCCTCGGTGAGCTTCCACGGAACCGTTTCATCGGTTCTTACCTTCACCGGCATGCCCTCCTCGATTTGAGGAAAGAACTTCTCATTGTCAGGGATGTGCATTCTTACGCAACCGGAGCTGACATGCCTTCCAATGCAAAGTGGCGCGTTTGTGCCGTGGATGCCAAAATCTTCCCAGTTGAGTGATGTAAACGTTGTTCCAAGCGGGTTGCCCTTGTTGTCCTTGTATGGTGGAACAGGCGTTGGCGATTTGAAATATTCGGAATAATGCTCCCAGTTGAGCGGAAGCCAGGAAGGGTCACGCTTCTTGTACACAACGTAGAGGTCTCCCTCTCTTGTCGGTGTGGCAAATGTTCCGCAAGAGATTGGATAGTACTGGATCGGTTTGTCATTCTCGTCGTACATCACAATCACATGAAGGCTTTTGTCAATCACAATCCTTTTTGAGGACTGACCAAAAACCGGCGAAACAACCACAAGAACCAAAAGCAGGAAGAGCAGCTTTTTCACTGCACAAGCCTCAGAAGTTCAACTCTTTTTTGTTCTCTGGTCATGACAAGCATGGTTTCGCAATCGGGCGTAAACACCGGAAGAATATAGCTCTGGTTGATAGTGTATCTCCAAAGCACACCTTCACGACCGATGCCGTGTGCCGAGAACTGAACCGTTCTGCCCTGGTTGTCATCAAGGAAGAACGAGGTGACATATCTTTGTGAACCAATGTATGAAATTGCGTAATACGATTCATCGGTCTCATGGGCCAGCACCTTGCCTGTCCTGTTGTAGAGATAGACCTGGCCGGCCTGAACCATGATGTTGTCCGAGGTTGGATCCAAAAGCATGTAAGTTATCGATCCCTGGACTTCGGCAGTCCACAGGAGAGGCATTTCAGGAACTTCGCCGGATTTTTTCGGCAGTTCCCTGTTGCCATCAATTACAAACAGATTTGCAACATTGTCCTTTTCGTTTAGTCTCTCGCCGTCGCGTGTGAAGCTGCAAACAACAAGGTTTGAGTTTGAAACCTTCACATCCAGTGTAGAGAATCGACCGTTTTTCGTGTTGAGGTGGGTCTGCCAGACAATCGGGAGATCGGGAGCGAGTTTTACCATGCCAACAACTCCTGGCTGAATCTCAAACACGATCTTCTCGCCGTCCTGCGTGAACGCAGGCATGATGTCCCTTGCTTCGATGTCGAGTTTTTGCTGGTAGACAGGCTTTCCGGTTTCTGAATCTATAATGGCAACAATCGGCTTTTCACCCCGCAGCGACCTCATATACACACCCACCCTGGAACGCGCCAGAACCTGAACAACGTCGGGATAGTACTCCTGAATCTGGAACGACCACGAAAGCTTGCCGTTGTAGGTATAACATTCAACAAGCGGATTGCACCTTGCAACAACCAGCCTTTTGGAGGAAATTGTTATCAGCTCAAGGATTTCCTTGCCTGTCTGAAACTTTGCAATTTCGGTTCCCTGATCGTCTGTTATCAGGAAAGTGCTGTTGCTGCCACCAAAGAAACAGTATTTTCCATCGCTGTCAATTGCAGCCGACCTGACGTTGAAGTCCAGCTCTTTGTTGAACATCACTTCCAGACGGCCTGAAGGCCTTGTCACAAACCACAGCACAGCGAAAACCACAACGACTACGCCGATGATTATCAGGGGGAGCAGGCGTGAAAATTTGTTTTTGTTTTTTCTGGATTTAGTCACAAACCGGATTTTAGTTTCACTGCCTTGGGTTGTCAACTTGCACAAAGGGAAAACGGCCGCGAGATTGATTTAAAGACTCACCACCAAACCAGACACTTTGGACTCATAAAGATTATTGCAACTATAAGCGCCAACAATAATGATTGTTTGCACAAATTCATCCCCTGGAAAAGAAAAAAGGCCCGGTTTCCCGGGCCTTTTCTTAAAGTTGAGATTTCAGATCACGGATAGACTTCGATTGTCAGAGTGATTACTTTGGTATTTGCATCGTAACCGACTACTGCACCAAGAGCTTCGCCGAGGAATCTGGCTGGTACATAGATGCTGCCTTTGTCATTTACTGGTGGTGTGCCAGCAATTGTGACTTCGACACCATTGATTGTTGCCTTCGGGTTGTTGACCTGGACAATGATTGTCTTGTCGCCAACCTTGATGGTTGCTGTTGCTGTTGCTGCTGCCCAATCTGCTGTTCCACCGAAAATGTCGACTGCCAGTGCCCTGAGTGGAACCATTGTTGAACCCTTCATAAGCTTTGCCGGCTTTGTCATTGTGACTTCCTTGCCGTCAACTGTGATGAGGGTGTTGTCCAGCTGGAGCTTTACGATCTTCACGTGCATGTTTGTGATCTTGAAGTTGACTGGTGCTGCAACGTTTCCTGCTGCATCAGTTGCTTCTATTGTCACGTCTGTGAAGTCTGGGGCTGCCTTGACTGGGATTTCAACTTTCCAGTAGTCATTGACAACATTTGCGGTAACGCCGTTGACTGTGACCTTTGAACCTGGCTCAACTCTGCCTGAAAGTTCATAGGTTGTTGCATCTTTGAGAACCGGAACCTTGTTCACGATGACTGCTGGGGCTGTGAAGTCGGCCACAACAGGAACGGTCTGGGTTGTTGTATTGCCGGCTGCATCCTTGCAAACCACTGTGATTGGGTTGAGGCCATCAACGAGTGTTACTTCGATTGAGTAGCTGCCATCGGCTGCAACGGTTGCTGGCTTGCCGTTAACTGTTACGGTTGAGCCTGGCTCTGCCTTGCCGGTGATCTTGACTGTTTTTGCGTTTGTTGGTGATTTCGGGTTGTCGACTGTGAGTGCCGGCGGTGTGTTGTCCTTTGCCACCTTCACTGTTGCTGTCGGTGAACCGATGTAGTTTTCCTTCTTTGCTGAGCCCTTGATCCAGCCCATCTCTGTCGGTGTGATTTTGAACTTTGCTTCGCCGTTCTTGTCGGTCTTCATTTCGGTGTCGATTCCAGCGCCAGTGAGCTTGACTGATGCGCCTGAGATCGGCTTCCTTGTGCCTGCTTCAAGGACGACTGCGTAGACAACACCTTCGACTCTTGGGAAGAGGTCGCCCTCTGCCTTGAGCTCGAGTGTGAGGCCCATGCCAACATCGAACTTCCACGGCTTCCACATGTCTGCGTCGGCCTTTGCAACACCCTTCATTCCGCCGCCACGGATGGAGTAGAATTCCGGTGTTAAGAACTGATACGGATCCTTGAGATACCACTTGTTCGGAGCCATGTAGGTGACTTCGACCTGGTTCTCGCCCCAACCTGTTGGTGTGTAGACGAGTGTGGTCTCTGTTGCCTTGTCATTTTCCGGTGATCTCTTGGTGTGACCGTAAATGGTGTCCTGATGCTGTGCGCCCTGAATGTAGACTCTTGAGTCTTCCTTCATTGCCACGTCGCGTGAGTCTGCCGGGCTAACCACTGCGATGATGTGGTTTTCAACTCCGTAGACAAGGTCGTAGTTGTTGGCGTCAAGATAGTCTCTTGAGAGCGGTTCACGTGTTTCTGCGTTGAGGATTGCGATTCTTGGTGCATCGATTGCTGCTACGTTGTCTGGCATTGCATCCCAGTCAAGGAAGAAGACTGTGTCATTGGTGTAAGCCTGACGGAATCTCTTTTCCATGTAGCGTGGGTCTGTTCTGTCAAAGTACGGCGGGAATCCAGCAAGGTCGGCGTGTGCCGGGTCATTGCAGTAAACGTTGTCGCCAACGAGTCCACCGATGTATGCAACGTCTTCTGCGAACACGTAGAACTCTGTAGCTGCGTTGACGTCGAGTCCGAGTGCGTCGCGGAAGTTGAGCTTGCCATCTTCAGAGATGTCGCTGAAGAGGTATCCGCCGAACCATGAGTGGTTATAGATGGCGCCAGCGCCCCATCCTTCAACTGGTGGTGGAACTTCCCAGGCAATGTTTGGTCTAACTTCGCCGGCTTCGCGGATGTAGGTATCCCAAGTGTTTGGAAGTTCAACTCCACCGCCACCCCACCACCATCTGTTCATGGTGTTGTACTTGATCTGGCCGCGGAATGATGTTGTTGATGATGTGCCGCATGAGAATTCCGGCCTGTTCATTGTGAAGCCTGAGAGCAGGTAGAGTTCTCTGTCTTCTTTTCTGATTGTTTCGTCCGGATTGAAGTCGAAGCCGACATGGAGCTGTACTGGTGTGCAGCATGGTGGTTTCATGCAGGTTTCGTACGGGAAGTCGAATGACTGTGGTCTGGTTGAGAACGGTGTGAAGCGTGCTGTGTTCTTTGTTCCGCCGCCGCAAACCGAGACTCCCTTCGTAACGCCCTTGAGCAGTACGCCCATTGCGTCACGGCAGGTGACCTTGACCTTGTAGATTCTGTTGTCAGCAGCTGTCATGATGAAGTCTGGGTTGTTTGGTGAATCGTACTCGACCTTGTTCTCATCTTCGAGGTTCATGATCTTGTATTCAACGTTTGGAGAGAAGACGTCGATTGAGACTTCGCCTGAGTGTTTTCTGTCTGGAGTGTAGACTCTGACATAGAACTTGTGCTGGTCTCTCCACTTTTCTTCGTCTCCGCCCGGTGCCATTGTTGAGATGTCACCAAACTTGTCCATGAACTGGTTGTTGTCGTTGGCGCAGAAGCCGAGGAATGTATAGCGGCCTTCACGTGCCTGTGAGAAGTTGATTGTGATCGGGTTGAACGGAACGAGTACTGCTGCTTCTGGGCAATTCCTTGCACCGTAAAGCTGGGTGTTGCTGATTGCTGAGTTGTCGTTGTTGTGAAGATCAGTTCTTACCCAGTAGTACTGTGGAAGTGATGCGCCAAATCCGAAGAAGTCTGTGTTGTCTGGATGCGGGTCAAGGAACAGGTAGTTCCATGCATCTTCTTCTCTGACCTGTCTGTTGCCCCATGCGTCCATGACGCCGTCGAGCATGTTGATTGGGTCTGAGCCCTTCGTGATTGTGAATGTAAGTGGCTTCTGGACATCAACGAGTTCTGGTGTGACACCGGCTGTGAGCTTTTCCGGTGTTACGAGAACTGTGAGGTCGAGGTCCGGTTCGACAACGAATGCCTGCTGGGCTGCAATGTAAACTTCGTGGCTGTAGCGTCTGTTGAGATTGTTTGCCTGAGCCTGTGGATCCATTTCCCAGAACGGTGAGAATGCCCTGTCATTGTTATCGTCTGCGTACTTGTAGGCGGTGAAGTAGACCGGAAGGACTTCGTTCTTTGCGATAATGTGATCCTGCTTGTCGTAGATAACTTCGCCACCGAAATCAAGGCCGACTTCGTCAACAGTCGCTGACATATTGTCAAACTTGAAGACGTACAGTCCGTTGTTTCTCTGGAAGGTTCTTCCATCGATGATGCCGCCGGTCCAGGTATTGGTTGCGATGTCGTAGACACCGAGAACTTCGGTTTCCCATGCATTAAATGATACCTTGCCATCAGCGTTGATGTCATGGAATTTTTCGTACTGTTCTGCGTGATAGGTGAGTCTTGATGATGTTGGAACATTTGTTGCCCAACCGTCGCCAGCACCCTTGAGAAGGTCGCCGGTTCCGACAGTCTTTACGCCTCTGTCCTGCCATGCGTACATAACTGCGTCGTTGCATGGTGTGATGTTTGTTCCATCAGCATCAGTCCATTCCTTTTCTGCTGCTGCATTGCTGTGGTATTCGTTGAGTGTGACTTTGACTGTCTGTGGCTTGCCAAGGAACATTCTGTCTCTTGTTGGGTCGTCTTCGATGACGGCCTTCATGTCAAGGGCTTTGACGTCAATGCCATCGACTGGTGGTGACTGGCAGCAGTCCTGATAGATCTTGAATGTGCCGTCCCAAAGTGTGCACTGGATGTTGATCTTTCCGTAGTTCCACGGGATGAGTTCATCGATTACGAAGAGGTTGTCAACATTTCCTGGTGATGAGCAGGCGCCTACCATTGTGTAGTCAAGTCTGCCGTTGTAGTTGAGAAGCTGGTTGACCGGCGGAAGCGTGACGTCGCCGAAAGCTGATCTTCTTGAATAGTCAAGAGAAACGCCGTTTCCTGCATTGTCAACGCCCCAATTTTCATAGAGGTTCCAGTTTGTTGAGTCGATTACAATTTTTCCTGACCAATCATACTGGATCGGAACGTTCTTGAGACCCCATGCTGTGTACTTTGGAAGTACCGAGTGGGTTGTAACATCCCATTCACGCGGTCTGGCAAATGGTCCAGTGATCTCGATTCTCTTGATTCTCTGGTCAACCGGCCATGACGGTGAGAATGAAAGGTGATTGCCTTCTCCGTCTTTGAGGATGAAGAATACTGCGTAGTCAGTAAGCGGGAAGAATTCTGTACCAAGCTTGAAGTACTTTTCCTTGAAGATTGCCGGATAGGCGTTCCAACCGAATGCTCCGCCGATACCGAAGTTTCCACCGGTTACACGGCCTGTGTGAGTCTGGCCGCCTGGATAGCAGCGGAATTCGCCCTTTGAGGTGAGAAGAACCGGGTTGTACGGGGTCTGGATCTGTGGGGTTGGGAGCTGGAGCGGTGAGAGTGCCGGATTGGTTGTTGTGCCAACTGTGTAGTTGAGTGTTGAATACTGGAGAGCGTGGTCAACGATCTGCCATTCAACAAAGTTTACGTATGGGTCTGGCGGATAAACCTTGAGGTCTGCCTTACCGCAATAGTCTATACCTTCGTTCTTGAGTGGGTCGAGCACGAAGTACGGTGCGCCTGTTTCTGGATGTGGAATCTCTGAGTTGTAGTCAAACAGAGCGTTTGTTGTGTAGAACTGAACGTTGATGTGTGTTGATCCATCGCGTGGAAGAAGAGCAACAAGAGATTCTCCACCTGGGTCATTTTCATCGCGCATTGCATATGATGAGACGAGTGTCTGGACACCGTAACCGGTTGCCCATGGGCCTGTCCAGAGAATGCCTGAACCAGTTGGTCCTGGCGGGTTGATACCGGCAATCCATGCTGCCGTTGTTGTTGTTGTGTTGAGTGGTCCAACGCCATCGAAGTGTCCGTAGTAGTCGGAAGCTCTTCTTGCTGGTGTTGACGACATCATTGTGCGTGCTGCGTTCCACATCATGTGGAGACCTGAAACTTCACCCATTCTCCTCATACCTTCGAGGTTGCATGGGGTGCATGAGATGAAATTGTAGCCGGCAACGCCTGATGAGCAGTCTGTGTCGTACCAGTCTGTCTTGTCTTTGATCATCATTGGTGTGCGGCATGTTCTCTGGTCGGCCGGGATGAATGGTCCGCCGCCTGTCTTCCACTGGATTACGCCAGTGAAATCAGTGCCAAGGAGAAGGTCGTTTGAGTCAAGCGCGCCGTAAATCTGTGGGCGTGACCTGTCATTTGTTGCCTGTGATGGTTCAAGCCAGTACCAGTAGAGGTATGTACCGTCAGAGTTGACCTGGACGATGTACTGTCTCTTTGCTTGTGCCGGGTTGTCGTCGATTGCGGTACCGATCCAATCCACACCGCCGCCATGTGCGTTGTAGGTTGCGATGAGGTATTCGTTACGACCGGTTGCCGGATTGACGTTTGTTGTTGATGTAAGTGGAACTGAAATTCTGATTCCTGCTGGATCGTTGATGTCTTCCTTATTGTCTCCGTCCTTGAGTGTGACTGAGAAGTTCGGGAATCTCTGGTCGAGAGTGGTCAAGCAGGCGATTGACGGTTCGATGTCCATTTCTTCTGGAGCTACAAGGCACTTCTGTTCCCTGAAGCAGTCGTAACCGTTTTCGAGTGCGTATGGAAGTGGCGGCATTGGTGATGGAGCATAAACTCTCTTGCCAAAGCTTGCATACCTTGCTGATCTTCCATACCTTGCGTCTGACGATGTTGTGTCTCTGTAGAAATACCACGGATCGTTATAGTCGCGGTCGCGCGGTGCTGGGTTGTTGATTCCGCCGAAATCACGATAGGATCTGATCCTTACGTAGTAGTTCGGCATTGTTGAGTCGAGGTAGTTGAGATAGTCTGCTGATCCTGAGTTTGTGCATGATCCTCTGTATGGTGTGAACTGGAATACTGCTTCCGGTTCCCTGCCTGAGACGATTCTGTAAATCTCCTGGACCTTTGTTGATTTTGGTGCGTAGCCAACGTTTTCAACCACGACGTAGATGATTTCTTCTGGGTGGTAAACGCCGAATTCGTCGTAGTATTCTTTCTTTGGCGGATATCTGTTGAAGTCTACTCTGATTTCAGAGGTCTTTTCAACTTTGAACATTGGTGTTGATGCGCTGTAGTTTTTGCCATCGACTGTAACATCCTGGCCTGAGTCGCCTGGAAGGACGAGGAGGTCGGCATAGTTGTAGTCACAGTTGAGTCCCATTGTGATACCGTAGAGCGGCATCTGGTAAACCCACATGTCTGGCTCTGGAACGATTGAACCGGCTTTGTAGGTAACTGCACCGACTGTTACATCCATGAGTCTCTGGAAGCCAGGTGCAACAATTGGTGAATGTGTTACAAGTTCGTTGAAGGTTGATGTGTAGATGACTTCGTTGATATCGAAGACACCGTTTACCGGGATGTACTTGCCTGGATTGAGATAATCTTCAACCCTGTCATCGAAGTATGCCGGCCAGTAAAGAACGCGGCCATTCTGCATGACTGGAACGAAGTCTGAGAGGTCGAAGCCGGTACCAGTTGTCCACATGTTGCAGTCGGCATCACCGGCAACAACAATTGAACCCTTGACGTATTTGATAACTTCTGCGAATCCGGCTGCTGCGCCACGCTGTACAACAACGTCTGTCATACGAATGTCGCTTGGGTCGATTTCATAGTTACCGTTCATATCGTAGTAGATTGATTCGCCAACACCATAATAGTTCGGGGTTGTGTTGTTGATCGCAAATCCACCGGGTGCGATTGTATCAAGGAAACGCGGGCCTGGAGTTCCATTTACTGCTGGGCCATTTGGAATTGTCGGGTTTGTGTTGTTCGGCCAGAAGTCATTGAGCTGTCTGCCGTTGTCCTTTGCTGAGTAACCGTCTTTCATACCGATGTGTGCTTCACCGGTCTTTCCAGCGCGGTAGTCATCATTGAGGTTGAGGAGGAAGAGGTTTTCGCCTGGCGGAACCGGACCTGGATACTGCCAGCCAAGGTTGCAGTCTTTGTTGTCGTCATGGAAGACTTCAACGCCAACGAATTCCCTGTATCCGAACTTCATATCCTGGAAGACCGTTGAAGGATACTGGAAGTTGAGACCTGTCGGGTCAAGAACGGCGTTCTTCTGGACATTCTGGGCCATTCTTGAGAAATCGTCGTTTGGTGAGCGAAGTGCTGCTACTGTCTCTGATGGGATCATACCTTCCCAGAGGTCAGTCTGAACTGAGAAGTTGTAGGTTGGTGATGCGCAGCCACCAGTGACTAGTTCCGAGAGAACAAGAACGTCGCCGAACCACATGCCGCCGACCTTCATGAGAAGGGAGCCCATATTGGCCTGTGTTACGCCATTTGACCAAACTTCCAGTGAGTAGTTGTTGCCGTTAACATTCGTGAGACGCCAGTCACCTCTTGAGACGGTGAGCGCTGTGCCGCTCTTCATGTAAATTGCTTCGTACGGATCGTACAGACCTGCACCCCTTGCAGCCCTTTCGTTCGGGTTGTAGTTGGTGTTGTCTGCGTGAACGATCTGGTACTGTGCTCCGATGAAGCCAGCTGGAACGCCGTTGTTACCAGAGAAGTTGCCTGGAACAAGCGGGAATCTGTAAAGAACGTGGAATGCCTGGTTTGCGGTGACTGGATCGTTAAGGTCCATATCATCGCCGTTGTCATACTGACCAATGGCGAAACCGCCGCCGGTTGCTGTGTCGCGAACGACTGAGCCCGGTGTGTAGTTATAGAAGAGACCGGCTTTGTAGATGTTTACCGGTGTAAGTCTTGTTGCTCCATAGTAGGAGTAGTACTGGGTTTGTGCCATGTTGAGGTAGTCATAGCCGCAGAGTCTGTTGTTACCGAGAGAGTTTGCACCTGCGCGGTAGATCCATTCGCCTGGATCATAGAGATCCATGCCTGCACCCGGGAACTGTGTTGCTGGTGGCGGGTCAAGCTTGACGTTTGCTGCATGCCATTCTTCGCCGTAGTTGAAGATGTTGTTGTCTGTGACGAAGTAGAAAAGGCCAGTATATGTCGGGACATATGCCGGAGCAGGAATTCCCTGACCATTCTGGAATCCATCCTGGAACCTTACGAGTGGGAGTGGGGTCGGGTAGTAGTCCCAGTCGTTTGTGGCGCCATTAAGGTTGCCTGTTGTGTATGGAAGAACTGTTGTGTCGGTGACAACGTTTGTCTGTGAAACAAGTGTGTCAACAAGGTTTGTTCCGATGTTCTGAAGAGTTGGTCTTTCAACACCTGGAAGAGTGATTGTTGTTGCTGATCCTCTTTCAAGCGGGTAGTCCGGCATATCAGTGAAGCCGACCTGGAAGACCCTGCCGCCCTGCGGAGTTCTGAAGAAGAGTCCGCCAGATGCGTTCGGAACGCTGTAGTTGAAGAGCGGGTATGCGTTCGGGGTTGTTGCCCAGCCGATCGGGAAGTTACCGTAGATGTCTGTTGGCATATACTGGTATGGTCCCTGTGTGTTGTTTGCAACTGACGGGTCGACTTTGCAGTTCGGGTTGTTCTTGCAATCGTCAGACTTGTGGCCTGAGACTACTGTGCTGACATACCTGTAGACTTCTGTCTGTGGGTCTGCTGCTGCATAGTAGCGGCTGTCATTGAAACGTCCGTCTGGGTCGAACCAGAGCTGTCCCATGTTGTCGACGACGGCGTACCATCTGTCGTATTCCTGGGAGTTGCCCTTGTCCGGAACTACTGTAAGGTAGAATTCCGTCCAGAAAAGCGGGGTAGACCTTGTCTGGCTGATCTTCAATGCTGATGCATTGGTATCAAGAAGATCGACAACGTCCGGGGTTTCGTTGAACTTGAGTGGGTTTGCCGGGTCGATGACTGCGGCGCTGATGTATGCGCCTGGACCTGGCATCTCATAATCTGTTGTTCCCCATGCTGTGCCCACGCCATTGAAGTAGCGTGTCTTGTCTTCAACCAACTGGTTGCCGTTCCATCTGGCACCAATTGGAGCCCAGCGGTTTGCGACGAAAATAGCATTAACTGAGGCAGCTTTCACTTCCTGAGGCTTCAGGGTGGTTCCGCTGACGACAGTCAATACCATGAGAATCGCGATCGCAAAGCTCATTACTTTTCTCATAACACTGTCTCCTTTCGCATCCTGGCGGTAAAGCCGGATAACAAAAACCAATTGCAATGCTGTAATTACGAAATATATTTTCCAACAAAAATCAAAGCGAGCCAATAGACTCACTTTGCGGGAGTCTTTGGCCTTCCGGTTTATATATATGCAAATCGCATGCCACAGATGAAAAGCTATTGCTCAATTACATTTGTTTTCAAACACCTCAAAAGTTAAGAGCACCATCGGGGATGTCAAAAATGCATCTTGTTGGGAAGTTGTTACATGATGTGTTCATTCTTGTCACATATACCCATAGTGCTAGTCATGAATGTTTACAACATTCTCAATTTCATGCTTCTTGATCATGGCGTAAAGGGTCTTCCTGGTCACGCCCAAAGCCTTTGCAGCATAGGAAATCTTGCCTCCAGAGCGTGCAATTGCCCGGATCAGGGTCTTTCGCACAACTTCCTTCAGGTTCATTGATTCGCTTGAAAGCTCGTAAGAGACAGAGAAAAGCAGCACCTCCGACGGTTCAACTCCGACAGCATCAGCAATATCTGCCTGTACCATCTCCCTGGTCTTCTCCTTGAGACTCTCAGCAGTGATGTTCATTTTTTCACCTCACTACATTTATTATATATATAGCGTCATCTGTCAAGCGAGTGGGCAATATTTTTACATACCGATTTTTCCCATGTTGTAAAAAAGTCCATTCAGATTATATTGTCTTCGTAAGACCCTGTGCAAAAGAAAACCACAAAACCAAAAGTGGTGGTCGGTGTCAAACTGTAAGGAGGTTTGAATATGGAAAGAGTAGTTTATGATGGAAAGCCAAAATGGCATATCGGCGTGTGGATTGCCGTTGCCGTGCTCGCACTGATCGTTATTTTCAACAGCTTCACAACCATTGAGGCCGGAACCGTCGGTGTCGTCTACAGATTCGGAGCAATTACAGGCTATGTCCCTGAAGGGCTTCATTTCATCGTCCCATTCGTCGACAGCGTCAGACCGATCAGCATCCAGAAGCAGAAGATTCAGTTTGATGCTGCATCGTTTACAATGTCTGCACAGGAAGTGACTCTCACAATCGCTGTCAACTTCAGGATTCTCCCAAGCTCCGCCCCATACATCATGGGCAACATCGGTAACATCTCGGATGTTGAAGAGAAGTTGCTTGGACCGAAGATCAACGACATCGTCAAATCAATCGTTTCCCAGTACCCGACGGACAAAATCCACCTTAACCGCGAAAAGATCAAACTGGAGGCCACAACAAAACTCAACGCTGCCGTCCAGTACGACGATGATGAAAAGAAGGTTCCAACCGGCATCATCATCGAGGACGTGAACCTGGTCAACATCCTGTTCTCCGAGCAGTACACACAGGCAATCGAAGCAAAGCAGGTTGCAGAGCAGAAGGTTCAGGAAACAGAGTTCAACAGGCAGAAGGCGCTCAAGGACAAGGAAATCGCCCAGATTCAGGGTGAGGCAGAAAAAATCAAGCAGCAGTCGATTGGCGTCTCTCTGACTCCGCTGATCATCCAGAACAAATGGATCGAGAAGTGGGATGGCAAAGTGCCAACCGTTGTCGGAAACGAGAGCCTTATCATCGATCCATTCAAAAAATAAGGAGCAATATGGAATTTGCAATAACTGCCGAGGGCGTGAAACGTAACTACGGCAGGTTTGAGGCGCTCAAAAACGTCAGCTTCAAGGTTCCAAAGGGTTCAATCTTCGGCTTCCTCGGGCCAAACGGTGCCGGCAAAACAACAACACTTTATACATTACTCGGACTTCTTCCACAGAAGGAGGGATCAATCGAGGTTCTTGGACTCAACCCGCTCAGGCAGGGTGATGAAATGAGGGCAAGGGTCGGTTGCCTGCTTGAAGAGCCAGGTCTGTACGAAACCCTTTCAGTAAGGGCCAACCTTGAGTTCTTCGGCAGGGCGCAGTTGATGGATGAGAAACTCATGCAGTCCAGAATCGTTGAGCTGCTTGAGTATTTCGAGCTGTCAGATTTTGCCAGAA
>CAZXEH010000004.1:56107-65502 GCA_964639885.1 uncultured Caldisericales bacterium
CAGTCCAGAATCGTTGAGCTGCTTGAGTATTTCGAGCTGTCAGATTTTGCCAGAACGAGGGCAGCCAGGCTCAGCAAGGGTATGAAGCAAAAATGCGCCCTTGCACGAGCCATGCTTGCCAACCCAGAAATCCTGTTCCTCGATGAGCCTACGGCAAACCTTGACCCCGAAGCATCGATTGCTTTCAGGGATCTGGTTTTGGAGCTTGCCAGGCAGCACAACATAACCGTTTTCCTCAATACCCACAGGCTTGACGAGGCACAGAGAATCTGCGACCACATAGCCATCATCAAGAGTGGTGTTGTCCAGATGTCTGGTTCAGTTGCCACCCTGCTTTCCGGAAACGGCTTCATAACCGTCAGGGTGAAGGCGGAAGGCATCCCTGAGAGGATTTCTGAAAAACTCTCCGGTTTCACGCTTGAAACATCGGTTGAAGGTGAAAACCTCACAGTGAAACTCTCCAAAAATGAACAGATTCCTGAGCTTGTGACAAAACTCGTCCAGCTTGGACTCAAAATCTTTGAGGTTAAACCTGACAGGCTTTCGCTTGAAGAGCTGTTCATGGAGGTTATGGAGGGCGAACATGTGGCGTGACATGAAACTTGTTGCCATGAAGGAATTCTGGCAGTCACTGACAAACAAGGAGATAGTAATCGGCATGGCCATCCTCCCGTTCTATCTTGGCATCATCATGCCGCTCTCCTTCAGCTCGATCCCAATCCCTGGATTCATTGAAGGCACGCTTCCATTGATTCTAATCCTGCTCCTGTCATTCATGGGATCAATGGGGTCGTCGATCTTCGTTGTCTACGCCTTCGCCGGCGAACGTGAAGCAAACACCCTTCCAACGCTTCTTTCAACCAGACTCTCGGATTCAGCACTCGTCTTTGGAAAGATGCTGTTTTCGTTTGTAACGGCCATGATCCTCAACGCCCTCACATTCATCACGTTCACAACAACACTCTCGATCAGCCTTGGAAGTGTTGCAAAAGCTGTCAATCCGATACTCAATCCGACGTTTGCGGTTGGCATTATCCTGGTGCCAATGTTGTTCGCCCTATTTTCAATCGCCATGGGAATGCTGATTTCTACAAAGATTCTCAACACAAAGGCAGCATCAGGCGTTAGCGTGCTTCCGGAGATCCCAATCATCGGTGCGTTCGGTTTTATGCTGATCGCCAATCCGTTCAGGCTGACAACCCTTCAAAACATCTTCGTGGTTTGCGCCATTCTCGTAGCCCTCACCTCGGTTTTCATGGTCATTACCCTCGGACTGTTCAAGCGCGAAAGGATGATCATCAGATGATCGATACGCCCATAAAGGTTGGCAGGCTCACGCTTGCCAACCGGATTGGAGTTCCACCGATTGTTGGGCAGATGGCAAACGAGGACGGTTCAGTCTCACAGGCAACGCTTGACCACTACGCAAAGCTTTCAACGTCAGGTGCATCCTGTGTGACAGTGGAAGCGTCTTACATCCACAAAACAGGCCAGATTCTTCCAAACGAGCTATCAATCGAGGATGACTCGAAAATCGAAGGTCTTTCAATGCTGGCCAAAACGATAAAGTCACAAGGCGTTCCGGCGTTCATCCAACTTGTTCACGCAGGCAGGATGGGCTGCAATCCTGGATTGATTGCACCATCTCCAGTACCTTACGAGACCCGCACTACTCCAAAAGAGATGACAGAAAGCGATATCGAAACCCTCAAGGATTGGTACAGGCTGGCAATCAGCCGCGCTGTTGTTGCCGGTTTCGATGGTGTTGAAATCCACTGCGCCCACGGCTACATACTCAGCCAGTTCCTGTCGCCCATCTCAAACCGAAGAACTGACAGTTGGGGTGGAACACTTGACAACCGCTCAAAACTGCTCATTGATGTTGTCAAAATGGCAAGAGTAATAGCCAAAGACAAGGTTTTGTCGGTGAGATTCGGTGCCAGTGACTGCTACGCCGGCGGACTGAAGCTCACCAATGCTGTAGAAGTAGCAAAAAGGCTTGAGCAAGAAGGTGTTGACTTGATAAGTGTTTCAATCGGCATCACCCCCTCATCGTTTGGCGGAAGCAGAACAAAGGTCATAATGGGTTTTGTTCCGCTTTCTGTGGCAATCAAAAGGGTAGTCAAAATGCCGGTCGCTGTAGCCGGAAAGATCACAAAACCTGAACACGCCAGAAGCATTATCGAATCAGGCAAGGCAGACATAGTGCTTGTTTGCAGGAGCTTGCTGGCCGACCCCCACTGGCCAGCCAAGGTGCTTGTCAAAGACACAGCCCCAATAACACCATGCAAATCCTGCAAGGCTTGCGTCCATTTTTCATCTGGCTGTCCTAAATAAGATACTCCTAAAAAACACCAAAGCCCTGCTTGTCGGCAGGGCTTTTTTATTGGATCATACGATTGCAAAAGATAATACAAATCAACGTTAACAAGGCAACCCTACTTCATTATCCAGCAAGCAGTTGCTTAGTACTGATTTTATCGATGGCTTCGATCGTAACCCCCCCTGAAATGAAAAAGCCCCCTTTTTGATAAGGGGGCTTTTGTGATGATTAAACTACTTGCTCACGGCATCTTGTCGTATGTGACTGTGACAGAGTTGTCAGTTCCGACGAGAGTGTTGCAGCCAAGTCTTCCGGCAACGTCAACAACTGGAACCAGGATTGTGCCGCCCTGAATCTTCGGGACTACTACAAGTGTGATTTCCTTGTCATTGAGCTTTGCTTTTGTGCTGCCGATTGTCATGGTGAGGGTGTTGCCATTTATGTTCATTTCGAGTGTGCCACCCTTGCCTGAGACGTTTGAGACCTTGTTTCCGCCAAGGAACTCAACGAATTCGAACGGAGCCATGATAACTCCTTCGTTGACAACCTTTTCCGTAAGTGTCTGTGGTGTTCCATCAACGTTTACGCCTGTGTTGCCCACAAACATGACCAGCTTTGTTCTCTTGATGTTCTTGATTTCAACAGTGATGTTGCCAGTTTTATTGCCGGCAAGATCGGTTGCTTCGATTGTGTAGGTGTTCTTTGATGGGGCCGGGGCGAGCTTAATTGTTGCCTCCCAGATATCGTGAACAACCTTTGCTTCGACTGCTGTTCCTGCTGCATCCTTGATTGAAACGGTTGAACCCGGATCTACACGGCCAGTGAGTGTGATTGTCTCTGCGCCGATTGGATCTGCAAACTTGTCAACAACAACTGATGGTGGCTGAGTGTCAAGGGTTACCCAGACGTTCTTCTTTGTCTGGTTGCCTGAACCGTCTGTTGCGATGACGGTGATGACGTTTTTACCTTCAACGAGCTTGGCTGTTCCTGAGAATGAGCCGTCGCCTTTTGTTGTTGCTGCTGTGCCGTTGATTGTTACTGTTGCGCCTGATTCTGTCTTACCAGTGATTGTGATTGATGGCTGGTTGGTGATTGGTGGTGGTGGGTTGACTTCGAGCATCGGTGCTGTCTTGTCTGAACCGACAAGGAGCTTTGTTGAGGCTGAAGCGTAGTCCGGTGATGAAGCTTCAATCTTGAGGAAGCCTGTTGAGGCCGGTGCTACTTCGATTTCAACTTCACCCTTTGCTGATGTTGACTTTGTCTGCTCAACGCCAAGTCCTGAGATTACGACCTTTGCGCCGGCAACTGGTGCGCCTGTTCCAAATTCCTTGACCTTGACCACGAGCTTTGTCGAGGCTTTTGGTGCAAGCGGTTCAAGTGAGTCAACTTCAATGGCAAGTCCCTTGCCAACGTCGAGTGAGAAGACCTTGACGCCGAAGTATTCCGGTGTGGTCATTGCGATTGTGTACTTGCAGTCGCTTGTTGTGCAGAACCACTTGTTCTTTTCAAGATAGTAGAGGTTGAGTGTTGATTCGCCTGTGCCTGTTGGTGTGTATTCGATTGTGGTTTCGACACCCTTTTCGTTGAACTCTGAATTCTTGCAGCGTCCATAGACTGAGTGCTCGTGCTGGTTGCCCTTGAGAAGGACAAGGCCGTTTTCGTTCATTCTGAGATCGCGCATGTCAGCCGGTGTTACGACTGCAATGAGCTGGTTGTCGAAGTTGTAGATGAGGTCGTAGTTGTTTTCATTGAGGAAGTTCTTGCCGATTTCTGTTCTGTCCGGTGAGGATGCGTCAAGAAGCTGGACGTTTGGTGGTGAAATCTGTGCAACCTTGTCTGGCCATGCTTCCCAGTCGAGATAGAACACGCCGTCATTGCTGACTGTGTACTTGAATCTGCGTTCCATGTAGCGCGGGTCTGTTCTGAATCTTGGTGGGTAACCGGCAACGTCTGCCTGGTTGAGGTTGTTTACATAGGCGTTGTCACCGACGAGACCGCCGAGATAGAGAGCATCTTCTGCCCAGACGTAGAAGCTTGTCTGTGCGTTGACGTCAAGACCGAGTGTGTCGTGATAGTCAAGCTTTTTGTTTCTGTCCAGGTCGGCAAACAGTGCACCGCCCCAGTATGGGTTGTTGTAGATGTTGCCAAGTCCCCAGCCTCTGACGAGCGGTTCAGTTGAGCCTTCGACCATGAATTCAAGGTTCGGAGGAAGGAGCTTGTTGATTGCCCAACCCTTCATTGACGGGTCTTTCGGGTTCACATAGTCAACTTCCCATTCGTTTTTGTCTCTGTACCAGAAGCTGGTGGTGTTGTATTCAACATAACCTGAGACAACTCTTGAACGGCACTTCTGATAGGTGAGGTCTGATGCAAGGACAAATCCGCCGAACTGATAGAGTTCCTGGTTGTCCGGGTTGATTGCGTTTGCAAGTCCATCGTTCTTTTCCGATGCGTCAAAGTCGAAGCCTACATGCGGGTAGAGCTTTGAGGCACATGGGTTTGTGACGCATGGGCTGAAGTCGAAGTCAAATGATGACGGTCTTGTGACAAACGGTGTGAAGCGTGATGTGTTCTTGACGCCGCCGCCGCAGACGCTGACGCCCTTGGTGACGCCCTTAACAAGGCGCCCTTCTGCGTCAAAGACTGTTACCTGGACTCTGTAAACACGGTTGTCTGCTGCTGTCATGACGAAGTCTGGGTCGCCCGGTGTTGAGTAAGAGACCATTGACGGATCGTCAACGTTGATGATGTCGTAAGTTACCTTTGGATTTTCAACGTTTACAACTACCTGGCCTCTGTGCTTCCTGTCAGCTGTGTAGACGTAGACGATGAACTGGTGAGCCTTTGTCCATGCTTCTTCAGCTGGGTCGCCCGGCTGGCCCTTCCATGAGGTTGAGTCGTTGCAGGTGACGCCCTTGAAGACGTACTTGCCTGAGGCTGCGCCTGTGAAGTTGATTTCGATTGGTCTGAACGGAAGTGAGATGCTTTCAGCGCAGTCCTTGATGTCAAGTGATCTGATTGAGTAAAGCTCTTCGTTGTTTACGATTTCCTGGTCACGGTTGTGAAGGTCGGTTCTGACGAAGTAGTACTGAGGGAGAGTTGCCTGTCTGCCGTAATAGTACCAGTTATCCGGATGTGGATCTTTGAAGAGGAAGTTCCAGACGTTCTTTTCAAGAACAACCTTTTCGCCGAATCTGTCAACGACGGTGTGGTCATTCATGAGGTCGACCGGTGAACCGTCTTTGTCCTTGACTTCGATTGTGAACGGTGTGTCGTTCGAGATGAGTTCCGGTGTGATACCGGCAGTCAGGAGTTTCGGCGTTGCAAGAGTGATGATGAGGTCATCTTCTGGCTCAACCGGAATTGCGATCTGACCGGCCATGTAAACTTCGTGGCTGTATCTCATTCTGTTGTTTTGCGGATCGCCGTAGGCAAATGTGCTCTGGAGTGGTGACGGATCCCAGAACGGGGCGTATGACCTGTCGTTGTTGTCGTCGCCGTACTTGTAGGCTGTGACGTAGACCGGAAGCATTTCCTTGTCCGAGATGATGTGGTCTGGATTGTCGCCGATGCCGTTCTCGCCGCCAAAGTCGACACCTGATGTTTCGGTGTAGATGTTTTCAAAGACATAGATACCGTTGTTGCGCTGGAATGTTCTGGCATCAATGATACCTGACTTCCAGGTGTTGGTGGCCATATCATAGCTACCCATGATTTCAGTTTCATAATCTGCATAGGCAACTTTTCCATCGCCGTTGATGTCGATTGGCTGGTTATCCCATGTTACGTCGTACTGTGAGGTGTTGCCATTGCCAAGTCCGTAGTAGAATCTTGATGATCCTGGTGGATTTGTGACCCAACCGTCACCGGCGCCGAAGAAGAGATCCTGGGATGCTCTCTTGACACCACGATCCTGCCACATGTAGACAACTGCATCGTTGCATTCCACAGTTCCGTTTGTCGGTTCCATGTTCATGAACGGTTCTTTTTCTGTGAGTTTTACTTCAACCTTGTTTGAGATTCCGAGCGGGATGTGCTTGACTGCCGGGTCTTCTGAAATTGTGTAGTCGATTCCGAGTGCGTGTGCATCGACACCATCAACCGGTGGTGCAGTGCAGCAGTCCTGGTACATCTTGAATGTTCCATCGGCAAGGGTGACATAGATGAGGATCTTGCCTGGCTGCCACGGAATGAGTTCATCGAGGACGATTACGTTGTCTGTGTCTTCGTATGAAAGCGGGCCAGTCGGTGTGTGCCAGCCGACCGATGCGTAGTTGAGTGAACCAAGTCTCTTGACGTATTCGTTTGGCTGTCTGTAGACAAGGTTTTCTGTCGGGATTGCACCGTATGGTGTATATGGGACGCCTGTCAGTGATCCATTGTAGTCTTCCCTGACTGTGACCTTTTCATAATCACGCCAGTTGGTTTCATCGATGATGATCTTTCCTGACCAGTCATACTGGATCGGAACCTGCTTCATTCCATTGTACTCGTACTTTGTTACCACTGATCCTGTTACAAGGTCAAGAACTTTTGGTCTTGCAAATGGGCCAGTGATTTCCATCTTCACAACTCTTCTGTCCGGTTCCGATGCATCTGGGTTGAAGGTGATGTGTCTGCCTTCGCCGTCCTTCATGATGAAGTAGAGACCGTAGTCGGTGAGCGGGAAGAATTCTGTACCAAGCTTGCCGAATGCTTCGTATGCAAGTTTTTCATTTTCTCTCTTTGACCAGATTGCTGGATATGCGTTCCAACCGAATGGTCCACCCCAATCGCCCCAAACCTGGCCTGTTACACGGCCTGTGTGGGTCTGACCGCCTGGATAGCAGCGGAATTCTGAGGCGACATAGCGGAGAAGTGGATCATATGGAGCCTGAATCTGCGGGGTTGGATACTTGAGTGGCGAAAGTGATCCGATGTAGTTTGAGGTTGTTGTGCCTGATGTGTAGTGAAGCTTTGAGAACTGGAGAGCATGGTCAACGATTGCAAACTCCACAAAGTTGACGTATGGGTCCGGTGAGTAAACCTTGAGGTCAAGGTTTCCGCAATAGTCGATGCCCTTGTGCGGGAGACCGGCGATCATCTTGTCGGCCACGAAGTACGGTGCGCCGTTTGTGAGTGCCGGATGGGCGATTGTTGAGTTGTAGTCAAACGAAACATCTGTTGAGTAGACGCGGATCTGAAGGTGTGTGACGCCGTCTCTTGGTTTTACAACCACAAGGCCTTCGCCGCCCTGGTCGGTTGGTGTGAACTGACCGTAGGAGGTGATGTAGGTTGGAACGCCGTACATTGCGATGTAACCCATTGTGCCGTCAAAGATGCCGAGCTTGTCTGAGCGGTTCGGATATCCTGGAACACCTGAAACGTCACCGAGCTTACGCAGTCCTGGAACTTCACACGGTTCGCAGCCTTCAGCGGCAGAACCCTGTGAGCAGTCTGAGTCGGTAAGTGTTGTCTTGTTGTCGATGAAGATCGGGAGTCTCTTGATGTTTTCTGTTGGTGAAATTGGGAATGTTCCGGTGTATTCCTGACCGATGATCACGTCGTTTGGATCAAGTGCCCATGGAATCTGCGGATTTGTTGGATCTTCCGGTGAATAGCGTGGTTCATACCAGTACCAGTAGAAGTAGGTCTGGTCTGTGTTGTACTGGATGATGTATTTGTATCCGGCATCAGTTGCTGGAACACCGACTGCCATCCATGCAACGCCGCCGCCTGTGCAGTTGTAATTGACAACGTTTGCATGCCACGAGTTCGGATCGTTCTGTGTGTAGTATCTTCCGTTGTAGTCGTATGGGATTGAGAACGGGATGTCTGCCGGGTCGTTGATGTCGTTTGTATTGTCATGGTCGAAGAGCTTGAGCATGAGGTTCGGGAACTTCTGGTCAAGTGTTGTGATGCAAAGCCTGTTTGCCTTGACGTCGAGCTGTTCCGGTTTGACTGTGAACTGCCAGGTTGAAAGGCAGTCGTAGTTGTTTTCCATATAGGCCGGCATTGGAGGATATGGAACCTGACCGTTTGGATAATCTGCTCTGTCCTGTTTCCACGGGACATATTCGCCTTGAACCCTGAGTGAATGTTTTCTTCCCATGTACGGGCTGTAAATGTCTGGTACAAGTCCTTCCCAATCGGTTGTGATGTCGCCGTAGTAACCATCTGGTGGTGCCGGAATCTGTCCGCCGTTTTCACGGAAGGCGTATGTGTAGACGATGCCGGACTGTGAAAGATCGACAGCGCCGGTTGTTGGGTTGACCATTGATACGTCATACTGACCGTCTTTGTTGCATGAGCCGCGGTACGGTGTGAACTGGAACTTCACAACCGGTCTTGTCGGTGAGCATTCGAAGAGAACGTTGTTGAGATTTGATGCTGTACCATTGACTACATACTGTCCAAGTCCCTGGAAGAGGACGAAGCAGCGTTCGTCTGGAATCCACTCACCTTTGTCGTCAAAGTGACCTGCTACCGGTGCTGGATCGAACTTGATTTCAACTTCCGATGTCTGTTCAACCTGGAAATCTCTTGAAACTGAAATTTTTCCGCCGGAATCGCCCGGGATGACTTCCATATCAAGGTATCTCTTGACACCGTTGAGACCGTAGGTGATTCCGTTTACTGGAATTACTGTCTGCCAGTCGTCATAGATTGAGCATGTTGTGCCGCAATTGTAATAGATGCCCTTGTAATTTACGTTTGTAAGTCTTGTGAATCCCTGTATGACTGTGCCGTACGGGTTTGCCGATGTGCCAGTACCTGTGCCCATGGAACCCCATGTTGTTCCGCCTGAAGCGATTGTCGAACCGGCATCATAGATGAATTCGCCAAGGTCGTATCTGCCATTCATGTCGATGATTTTTGTTGAATCGCTTGGATCAAGGTGCTTCCAGTCAAGCCAGACCGGTTCAGTTGGGATTGACCAGTTTACTGTATATACGTTGTAATATGCCTGGTCATAATATTTGCAGTAGAATGCCGAGAGGTCATTTCCGGCTGCGCGGTTGTTGTATGCGTCGAACGGACCTGCGAAGCCCGGATTACGGTTTACATCTGCGTCACCGGCTGAAACTGTTGA
>CAZXEH010000004.1:65602-122821 GCA_964639885.1 uncultured Caldisericales bacterium
GACCTGCGAAGCCCGGATTACGGTTTACATCTGCGTCACCGGCTGAAACTGTTGAGCCAGCTTCAAATTCAATCCATGTCTGTGTTCCGGTTGCCGGATCGGTTCTGACAGCCGTAACTCTTGTAAGACGGATATCGCCCTGTGAGATTTCGAATGCACCAACTCCATCAGCTGTTGCCGGAAGGAGATAGTCCACGTCGCGGTAGAGGGCTTCGCCGCAGCCATAGAGATTCTGGAGACCGTAACCACCAAAGTTTGTTGTGTCATAGAATCTGACTGGTGCACCAAACCCTGCTGTGTTGCGGATTCTGTCCTGCTGGAAGAAGTCTGACATTGGGAGAACAACCTGATCGGTCGTCCTGCCAGCGAATGCATCCATACCAAGTCCGATGTCAGCATCGGTTTCGTTGCTCTGTGCACCGACGAAAAGTTCACCTGTTACGTCCGGGTAGTAGTCATCGGATGCGTTATTTGGAATAACCTGGTGAACACCTGTCGGATCGGCGCCTCTGTTGTTATCAACGCCGTTGTCGTGCCAGATCTCGATACCAAGATATTCTCTGTAGTCAAGCTTTACGTTCTCGAATGTGCATGCCGGATAGTTGAATTCTTTGCCTGTCGGATCGAGAACTGTTGCTTTCTGGATGTCCTGGGACTGGAAAGTGAACTCGCCGTTTGGTGAGCGAAGGGCTGCGTAGGTCCTACCTGGCATTTCGCCTTCCCAAAGGTCTGTTTCCACTGAGATGTTATACTTTGGTGCTGCACAGCCACCCTTGATTACTTCTGAAAGGATGAGTGTGTCGCCTGGCTGGCAGTAACCGGTTGTCGGTACGCCAAGGTAGTAGCTGTAGAGTGATCCCCAGGTTGTTCTTCTGATGTCACCCAGTGAAACACGGTAGTCAACTCCGACCTTTTCGTAGATTGGTTCGCCAAGGCTGGCCATTCCACTTGGTGTCGATATGACTGACCAGTCAAAAAGACCTGGTCTGCCCCAGATTGACTGAAGGTGGACTGTGTCGCCAACTGAGCCGTATGCGTTTCCGAACGGGCCTGGAACGTAGCCGACTCCACTGAAGAAGTTCGGATTGAGAGGGAATCTGTAGCATGTGGCACCGACATCATAGTCGTCGCCGGCATCCCTGACAGCGTTTGATCCTCTGTCCATAACTGCCGAACCTGCAGCGTAGCGGACGATACGGCCTGTTGGTGCGAGTGTGATAACCGGGATAAGTCTGGTTGCGCCATAGAAATGCGGATAACGGACGTGAGCTGCGTTGTTCGGGTCATAACCGGTTACAAGGTTGCCGACACCAATTGCGCCTCTTCTGAAAATGAAGTCGCCCCAGATATAGTTGACCATGTTGTCTGGTCCCGCATTGCGTGTTCCGCCTGAAGCTGTGTGCCATTCTTCACCGTAATCCCAGCCCGGAGTGTTACCGTTTGTATTAAAGTAGCTGGCAGTGTTGTAGGTTGGTGGGTCTGCTGGTCCAGGAATTCCGCCATTGAATCCATCAAGGAATGGCTCAAGTGGAAGTCCCATGTCCCAGTTGTTGACCGGTGTATGCTGTGGGTATGTTTCGAGTGTCGGGAACGGTGCACGACCCAGTGATGATGGTGCAGTGTCAACATATGTGTTGACTCCCTGGTATGCAAGATCTGCCCAACCGATTCTGAATGTGCGCTTCACACCCGACATCTTATCATAGTAAGTAAAGTATGTTGGGTTGCTCCATTCGGTTGTGGTGACCTGGCCGCTGATGTTGGCCATCGGGAGTGGATATGGACCCTGTGTGTTGTTTGCTGGGTTTGGATCGAACATGGCATTCGGGTTGATGGTGCAGTCGTCAATTGTCGTGCTCGGATCATTGCCGTAATCTGTGCTGGCTGGATCCGCATATTTATAGTAGCGACAGTCATTGAAGCGTCCATCCGGATCGAACCAGAGGTTGCCCGAATCGTCAAGGACGACATACCATTTGTTGCCTTCTGAAGATGCACCGGCGTTTGGTACAACATCAAGGTAGACTTCGGTCCACATGTAGGGTGTACCCATGGAATATCCCGGTCTGCCAAATGACACAACCGGTGTTTCAGGTCCGAAAGTCCTCTCGTTGCCTTGACGGTTGCCGTTGATGTGCCATCTATTGCAAATAAAGACAGCGTTCTGATTGGTCTCTTCGGCCTTAGCAGAACCCTTTGCACCTGGAACAAAAGCAACAGTAGCAAGCATGAGAGCCGCTATAATGATGCTGATAATTTTCTTCATCACCAAACTCTCCTTTCAAATGTTTACACAGCACTACGTTACAATAAACACGAAATGGTCATAAATCACTTTTGTCACGGTCGGACTGCATTGTTTGAGTCTGCCGTACCATCAATGAATGCTTCTTGTTCACACAAATTGCAAATGACATTCGGGCATGACTATACAGCCAGGTTTCCGAGATGCCAATCCATAAATGTGCAATTCCTATGCCACAATGGATTATTGCATTCATGGCGTTGCTCCTCCATTTATAAAGCATGGGGTTTTGAATGTAAAGCCCCCAAAATCGGCTAAATTGTTGCCATTATTTTACACATTGTGTGTAATAAATACAAAATGTATAAATTGGTTACACTTATGTTTATCTATTATGGTTGACCTTATCCACAATTCAGCTACAATTTGACAACTGTAATGAACATCTGGCAGAAGGTATTGCAAGTTATTAAGAAGGATGTCACGGTTCCAACATACAACATGTGGTTCCAGACATCGGAGTTGATCTCGGAAACCGACGACAGGATCGTTGTTTCGGTTCCAACCGAGTTTGCCAAGGACTGGCTCCAGTCAAAGTACTACGGAACCATCCAAAACATTCTCCATGACATCACCGGAAGATCGTTCGACGTCACCTTCATCATCAGGCGCCTGGATGTTCCTTTGGAAACACCTGAGGAACAGCCGGCATCTCTACAGGTACTCAATCCCAAATACACCTTCGACAGCTTTGTTGTTGGCAACTCAAACAAGTTTGCCCACGCAGCCTGCCTTGCCTGTGCCAAAAATCCCGGCAGGGCCTACAACCCGTTGTTCATCTACGGCGGTGTGGGACTGGGCAAGACCCACCTCCTGCAGGCAATAGGACACGACATCCTCTCAAAACAGCCTCAGTTTGACCTCATCTACACCACTACCGAGCGTTTCACCACTGAGGTCATCACGGCCATAAAACAGAACAAGGTGAGCGATTTCCATGAGTACTACAGAACCGTGCAGGTTCTGCTCATCGACGACATCCAGTTCCTTGCCGACAAGGAGCGCACACAGGAAGAGTTCTTCCACCTGTTCAACGTTCTTTACGACAAAAACCGCCAGATAGTGATCACCTCGGACCGACCGCCAAAGGAACTCAAAGGCATTGCCGACAGGCTCAGATCAAGGTTTGAGATGGGTCTCCTCGCAGACATCCAGCAACCAGACCTGGAAACCAGGATTGCCATCCTCCAGACCAAAGCATCCCAGGAGCACATCGCCATCCCCCAGGAAGTGATCAACTACATTGCAACGCACAACTACAGCAACATCCGTGAACTTGAAGGCGCACTCATCAGACTCGTGGCCATTGCCAGCCTCCAAAATGAGGAAATCACGCTCCAGATGGCAAGAAACAGTCTCAAAGACATCATTCCAAAGACTTCAAGGCAGATCACAGTCAAGCAGATCATCAATGAAACAGCAAGATACTTCAACATCCCATCCGAAGACCTGGTCAACAGGCGCAGAACTCATGACATAGCCATACCAAGGCAGATTGCCATGTATCTTGCAAGGGAATATACCGGAGAATCGCTTGTCAACATCGGCGAAAGCTTTGGGGGTCGCGACCATACAACCGTCATGTACGCCCACGACAAAATCGCAGGCCAGAGAAAATCAGATCAGGTTGTCGACACAGCCATCGTTGAAATCCTCTCCGTATTCGAGCAAAGCTGATAAACCAAACTTACAGTTTGGTTTCTGACATCTTCCCCAACTGATCCACACGGCCAGTTCTAACATCAAATCGAGGCCACCCTTTGACAAGTTTTGCTTTTGAACATATAAACAGTGCATACTACTAGTAACATCTTTATACATTTACTAATAGTAATAAGGAATGTTCAATTGTTCCAAACCAGTGGAAACGAAGGAAACACAGGAAAAGTTATTAGAGGGGGAGATATGGATGAAATGTTGAAATGTGGGGAAGCAGAGGGAGAGTGCTTGCAGTGCAGGCTTTTCAGGGTATCGACTAACCCGACGGATGAAACGGCCGACCTTGCAAAACTGAACGAGTTTCTGGGGGCAGTTGATGTGGTATCGGTGAAAACACAGTATGTCACATCAAAAACGGATTACTGGCATTCGTTTGTGACATTCAGGAGTGCCAGAGGAGATGATAAAAGGGCAAAGAATGATGAAGAACCAAAACAGGCTTCAGCTGAACAGGAAGAGGAAGTAGATGTAGAGCTTGTGGAAAAGCTCAAGGAATGGCGGCGGGAAGAGTCTTACAAAAGAGGCTGGCCGCCATACAGGATTCTGACCAACAAGTCGATAGAGGAATTATCCACAAGGAAACCAACAATTGTTCAGCAGCTTGGAAACATAAGGGGCATAGGCAAATTCACCGAAGAAAACTTTGGCTCAGACATAGTAAATATCATCGCAAAACACGCGCAGGAGAAGAAATAGATGAAAGCACCGCAGATATTGTCAGGATTCAGGGATCTGCTCCCACAGGACATGATCCCGAGGCAGAAGCTTTTTGATACGGTCAAAAGGATTTTTGAGAGCTTTGGTTATGAACCAGTCGAAACGCCGAGCCTTGAATATTACTCCACTTTGGCCGGTAAAGAAGGCGGGAGCAGCGAAAAGCTGATGTATGACTTCTCAGACCATGGCGACAGGCACATTGGCCTCATATATGAACTGACGATATCAATTGCCAGGGTGATAGCAACATACCAGGAGATTCCAAAACCGTTCAAACGCTACCAGATCCAGAGGGTGTGGAGGGCTGACAGCCCCCAGAAGGGCAGATACAGGGAATTCTACCAGTGTGACTTTGACTCCTTTGGTTCAACTTCAATGCTTGCCGATGCTGAAATTGTTGCAATAATGTCTGATTCAATCGGTAAACTTGGTTTTGGCGATTATTTTATCCACATCAACCACAGGAAGATTTTGAACGGGATCATGGAGAAAGCCGGTTTGGACAAGGAAAAAACAGTTCAGGCCATCATTGCAATCGACAAACTGGACAAGATCGGCAGAGAAGGTGTTGCTGCTGAACTCGAAAAACGTGGCATCGGAAACGTCGACCTTATCACTACCGCTATCAGCCTTGAAGGCAAACCGGAAGACATCATGAAAGAACTCACTTCAATGATTGGCGGAACCGAAGAAGGGTCTATCGGCCTTAAGGAGATGGGCGAGTTATTAACATATTCACAAATAAACGGCTCCAGGGTGAAGCTCGACACAAGCCTTGCAAGGGGACAAACCTATTACACAGGCCCAATATTCGAAGCCAGGGTTGAAAAGCCAAACCTGGGCTCTCTTGGAGGAGGGGGAAGATACGATGATCTGATCGGCATCTTCTCAGGCACAAAGGTTCCGGCAGTAGGTGCCTCACTTGGTCTGGACAGAATTGCAGCCGTCATGGTTGAAGCTGGAATGATGTGTGACTCAAAAACGCTAGTGGATGTTCAGGTGTGCCACATGGGCGAAGAATCGGTGAAGGCTGCAATGGAGCTGGCGAAAAAGCTTCGTGCAGCCGGCATCAATACTGACTTCACAGTCACTTCACAACCGCTTGGAAAACAGCTCTCATATGCATCAAAACACGGTGTGAAACTTGCCGCAATCATTGCCGAGGATGAAGTGAAAAATGGAACCATTACTGTTAAAGACCTGGATTCCAAGGAACAGACGACAATTTCGGGTGAGAGTGTGATCGACCTGCTTAAATCCAAACTTAATAAATAGAAACTCTTGACCTGGTTGAAACGCTGGTGACACCTTACAAAAAATGTAAACAAACTGTAATGTGGATAACCAGTAAATTCATGTTCTTCAGCCACAACGAGACTGGTTAATTGTTGTCCACTTATCCACAATGGTTTTCCACAAGGAAACCGAATGTGAGTTGTTTGACTCCAGTCAAATGCTGAAAAATCCATAGCTGAGTAATCTTTGTATTTTTAGGGACTTTTTTCTTGATTTCTTTGATGCTGGAAAAACCATACTTTCAAGCATATGTATGTTAAAATGATGATGTACTAGTATCTATCATCATTTAATTGGAGGAATTAGTTTGACGCTCAAGGTTGCAACTATCTCGAATGAGAGTTTGTATAGGTGTCACGAGCATTTCCCCATACCTCGTCGAAAACTTTGAGCAGCTTTTCGACATTTTCAGGCGATACAATCACTGCATCACACTCAGAATTGTTCTCCAGTCCTGTTCTTGTCCAGTTTGATGAACCGATGAAGATGGATTTCCCGTCAAAAATAGCTACCTTTCTGTGGAAAAGGTAGTGTTCACGCTTTTTTATCCATCTGACCTGACAGCCGGCATCCTCAAGAAACCCCTCCATGTCGACCTGCCCCTTGGCTTCAAGACTGTAAAACTCTTTGTCGCCTGTGTTTTCCGGGTCGTCGAAAAGGATGAGGCGCACATTTACACCACGTTTTGCACAGTTTGCCAGAGCCTCGATAACGTTTTCGTCACCGAGCTGGTAAAGCTGGATGTCAATGGATTTGCTTGAGTTAGAAATCAGGTCTAGGATGACATCCTTGGCCTGAGAATCAAAAACCAGATTGACGCTTTGAGCAGGTACAGGGTTTTCCACAACGCCTCCGCAGCTTGCAAGTACGAGAGCCAGACAGACAATGACAGCGTAAACTTTATTCACCAAAGCTCCCGGAAAGGATGAGTTCCGCAACCTTTTCAAACATCGGTGTGAGGTGCGAGTCTTTGGTTATGAACGGGACAGCATTTCTCACCTTGCAGTACGCCACCTGTGTTTCAAGCGATAACGCTGTTTTGTCAAGCTTCATGGCTTCAAGTCTGAGGTCAATTGCCTGGCATGCTGTCACAAGCTCGATTGCAGCGATGTTTAAGAGGTTATCCACAACATGTCTGAGTTTCCAGGCGGCAACAGGTGCCATCGAAACGTGGTCTTCCTGATTGTCGCAAGTCGGGATGCTGTCAACCGATGCCGGATGAGCCAATGATTTATTGGCGCTCACGAGGTTTGCTGCCGTGTACTGGGCTATCATGAACCCTGATTCAAGACCCGGGTTTTTTGTCAGGAATGCCGGAAGGTTTGAGCATGATGGTGAAACAAGACGGAAAACCCTCCGCTCTGAAATCGAGGAGAGGTCGGCAAGGGCAATTGCAAGGAAATCACAGGCCTGGGCAAGTGGTGCACCGTGGAAGTTTCCACCGGATACAACCGTGTTGCCAAACACCAGCGGGTTGTCTGTTGCTGAATTCATCTCGGTTTCTATAATCGCCTGGCAGTAATGGAAAGCCTGCCTGACAGCGCCAACCACCTGTGGAGCGCACCTGATCGAGTAAGCGTCCTGAACCTTGGTTTTGTCGGAGTCGATTAGTTTGGAGCCAGTGAGCAGCTGCCTGAAGATGTCGGCTGTTTCAACCTGTCCAGGGTGTGGACGAACATTGTGGATGCATTCCTGAAACGGGGCTGAGCGAGCCTGAAGCGCCTGGGCAGAAAGTGCAAAAGCGAAGTCCAGGGCATCCATTGCAAGCTTTGCATAGTGAACGCACAGCGAGGCAACCGAGTTTGAGACCTGGCAACCGTTGTTGAGTGCAAGTCCTTCCTTTGCCCCAAGTGCTATGGGTTCAAGCCCTTCAGTCCTGAGAGCGTCAGCAGCCTTAATCCTTTGACCTTTATAAAAGACTTCAAAATCTGTGTCAGGCATCATGCATCCAGCAATGGTTGAAAGAAGGGCGAGATCGCCTGAGGCACCAACTGAACCCCATGTAGGCACAACCGGAATTATTCCACGATTGGCCATTTCAACCAGCAGTGTCACGACCTCAGGTCTGACGCCGGAATGTCCAAGCGAGATTGCATTGGCACGGAGGATCATTGCGCCTCTGACGGCATCGATGGGCAAAGGGTCGCCCACACCAGCCGAGTGCGAAAGGATTATGTTCCTCTGGAGCGTGTCCAGGTCGCTTTTGCCGATCCTGATCTGGGCAAGAGAACCGAAGCCTGTGTTGATGCCGTAGACTGGATCGTCACAGGATGTGATCTGTTCGACGGTTTTCCGACAGGCAGCCACGCGTTTGAGGGCATCTTCAGCGATCGTGCACCTTGCGCTACCTCTGGCAAGCCTGACAAAATCCGTGATGGTGAGCCTTCTATGTCCAATCTCGATGGTATCCACAGTACCTCCAAACCCTAAAATAAAGGATTGGACTTAATCAGTCAACAAATGTTTCACGGTGTTTCACGGAAGTTTCCACATGTTTTCCACAGAAGCATGATTATTCTGTACTTCTTAAAATCTGTCAACATTGTGGATAAAATGTTACACAGCGTTCCACGGTTGGAAAAATCAATATAATATGTAATTATTGGATCAATTTGAACTGAAGCAATCGTTGTTCGTATATTTATATGAAATTGTGCAGTGATAGGAGAATTATGACAAAGTACATTTCTTTGTTCGCAATGACCATCATTTTTCTTTGCCCATCCGCATGTATCGATAGTGTTCCTGGTTTTTATTCAGTTTCTAAGAACGAATATCCAGGGTTCATGATTGTGAACAATTCTAAAATGTGTCTTTCTGAGTTTGAGAAAAATGACAACATGGTTCAACCAGGGCAAACCCACAGCATTAAAACAAACAATATTGATTATTCCTACGAGTATCAGCTAAAATCATCAAAAGAGCCATATTTCCCCGATGAGAAGTACTATTTTTTATTGACCAGACAATCAAATGTGTTGACTGTAAATAGTTCAAACTTTGGTTTGTATGGATTTCCATGGTCAATTACAAAAGTCGAGGACTCCAAAGATCTCGAGATGACTGTAAAATCGAACTGTGGTTCAGAAGTTCGGATACTTTACTCAAATGGAATTTACGAAACTATGAAATTACCAGCGACTATCACAAACACAAAAATCACTGCACCGATGCAATATCGATTCTTTATTAAACAAGCCAACAATGTTCACGAATGCTATCTTCACTTTCCATACGGATTCGAAGGCGGAAAGTATGAACTGAATCTGACAGTGAACCAGAACCCCGTTACCATTATGAACATGACAAATGATGATGGCCACTTTTACAAATTATCCGGGTGTGAAGGTCTTGAAGGATTGGATGGAGGGTCTTATGTTAACGTCATTACTTCAAAATCAAACAGCTATCCCCACATACCTTCAGGATACCAGGGGAGAGTTGACATCAAGGGTGTCGTCTACGACAAATCAGAGTTTGTCGAAGGTTCAGCTAAGGCATACTCACAACATTTCAGTTATGATATTCAGTACTTGAAACAATATTATCCACAAACAAAAAACGATTTTGCCATTTTAAGCAAGTCAGAAATCTCCAAAAATACAGAAATTAAAATTGGAAATTTCTTTTCAGACGACACGTTCTTTGACGTTTACAGCGATGATGGCAGTAAACTTGTTGTCGCAAACACAAAACATGCAGTCTTTAAAGATGGAAAGCAAAAAACGATTGTTCTCCATAACAAAAGTCGATCAATCGAATCACTTTACACTCATATTATGCCTGGTCGGTTGACCACAATCGATATGGGAGAAATAAACAATTATGATTCGACGATTGTTTACGATTCAAAAGGACTCCAATTTTTCGAAAACAAAGACTATTATCTCTCTGGTCTGACGTTCAAGAAAGGCAATCCGATAAGGACGATCGACGGTAAAATGTACATAAATCCTAAGACCTTTGTTTCCGAAATAGATGGCAGAGTCATCAAGGACGACGTCATAAACCTTGTTACGTCAGTAAAATTGTCTGGTTCAAAAAACCTTTCAACCATTTCAGTCGATAAAGCCAAATTAAATCTAACTCTTGACGGCAAGAGCAAACAACTTGATGGAAAGATTATAAAAATCGATAACGAAATCAACGTTCCTCTGGAAAGCTTTGCAACACTCCTTGACTGCAAAACAAAACTCTACACCAATGAAAAATCGTTGTGTGTGACGTATGGTTATCGGTGATGATAAAACTACAAGTATACAAGGTTGGTTTCGGCAAGATTATTATCACTTTCCTTCAAAGGCGGTTTGACTCATTTATGAACGAGGATAGAATGGTTTTGGCGCTTTTCTGGGGGTGATATGAAAAAATTGCTTTTGGTGTTCACGGTCTTGATTATTCTGTTGTTCACTGCTTCTTCAAGCTCTTATTCTTTCATCACATTGTCCAAAGACCCAAAAACGACCGGATTTGTCATTGTGAACTCAACAAAGTTTCTGATGAAGATTGTTTCATACCCACAAACAACAATAAAACCAGACGGTGGTTTGGCAGTCAAGTCGGAAAACGATGCATATCGCTTCGGCTGGAAGTTTTTATCCGATTCCGAACCTTACTTTGACGATGTCACCTACAAGTGGATGCCAACGACAAGGGCAAACAAGGTGGTTGTAAGTGGCCAAAACACTGGATTGAATGGATATCCCTGGACACTTACCAAAGTCCAAAACGGTGACAAACTCGCCCTGACATTTAAATCAAATGTATGCACCCATGGTGTTATTGGCTTATCAGATTCCACAGACGAGATTGCACGTTTCTCTGTAAAATCGATGTTTTTCTTTCCTGTCAAAACTTTCGTCGGTAAAACTGCAAGAGTGACTTTTTGGAAAGATCAAAGGTTCTTTACAACAACAATTGCTTTTCCCAAAGGTTTCAAAGGCGGTTCCTACAAGCTGGCCTTGGACGTGAAGTCTGCAAGGCAAACTACTATTAACATGGTCAACGACGAAAAGCAGAACCTGAGCCTCAAGGGCTGCCCTTCCCTGTCGGAGCTGCATATCGGGAGCGATGCTACCATTGCTCATTCAAGCAATCGCATACCGTCAGAGTACAACGGAAGATTTTTTGCCAAAGACTTGATATACGACAAGTCGTGGAAAAACAATGGCAAAGATATAGTTTTATCGTCGAAATTCAGTTACGACATCCATTATAGTACACAGGTAAAAGGTGAGTATCCTGAAGGGAACGTTTACTGTACGACAAAACCATCAACCATAACGAAGGTGGTTCTTGATTCAGCCTCGTCAAAATCAGCCGTTTTTGATGTGTTTGACTACCGGGTTCACAAACTGGTTTACAAAAACCTGAAGAGTTGGGAAACTAAAGAGGATGTGTCTTTTTTATGCGTTTTTGTGAGGTTTCCGACAACTTCATATTACGGAATTCAGGTCAATTTTGGCAAACAAAGGGAGACGAAGATTCTTGCCTGTGAGGATGAGGTTTTTGGGCAGAATTTCGCATACAACACAAAAGGTTTTCAGTTTTTTGCAGACAGGGATTATTTTGTTTCAGGGCTTGATTTGAGAAGAGGCAACCCCTACAAACAGTTTGATGGCGTTGATTGCATTAACGTGAACATGCTTGTGCCAGAACTTGGAGCTACAAATATCGTGGCTGATGCAAATTCGATTTCATTCAATGTGAATGCCCTTGGCTCCAAAAACCTGGCTTACAGGATTAAACAGAGGGAAATACTGATAAACACTGCTGATGGAGTAAAAATGAACGTCTCAGCCGAGAACATTATAGATGGCTCCAACATTTATGTAAGCGTGAAGAATCTGGAGATGAGTTTCGGATTCAAATCAAAGACTTATCCCCAGCAAAAATCGGTTTGCCTGACGATAAAGCAGTGACGGCTGAGATATAGCAGTTATTTTAAAACTCCCTCATCCGGCTTCCAGCCACCTTCTCCCGCTGACGCGGGCGAAGGATAGAGGAATAGACTTTGTGCCACCTCTGAATTGCTATGCGAAGGATCTGGCAAATCTCCCTCGCCCGGACATAGTCTGGGAGAGGGATTAAGGGTGAGGGAGTGTTTTTTCTTGATTATATATATGTTTTATAATCCCCCCTACCCCCCTTCATAAGGGGGGCTTAGAAAAAAGTCTTTGTACCACAAACAATGCATGAAATCATCTGGCTTGGCCAATGATTTCAAGATAGCTTGTTCTTAGGAGCCAGTTCTTTATCGGCGGATTTACTCCGCGGTTTCCAGAAAACCTTGAGGAAAGAGATCAGTTCAATCCAATAAATGATTCACGGCTAAGCTGAACATGAGTACTGCGGAGAAGCCATATCTTGTTTCACAACGTTTCACACATCTTATCCACATGTGGATAAAACGCCGGATGAAAGCAAAAACAAGGCGGTTACAAACAATTTCCATGCAAAATGTTTCACGCAGTTTCACGCAAGCGTTTAACTTGCATTTTGCGCAACGTCTCCTATAATCCCACACTTGAGGGGGTGAAAGGTATCGACACCTGACAAGTGAACTTTTCGGCAAGCCGAGGTGGCGCCAGGCCTCGTAAAACAGGCGCCAAGGCATTAACTGCCAACAACAACTACGCACTCGCAGCCTAAGTAGCTGTGACGGCAATGGGTGAGAACCGGTTCCTGTAGCCCAAAGCCGCCGCACTGGAACCCCTCCTTCATCTGCCTCCCGGGTGGGTGAAACGGTTGTACAATCCGGGAGAACCCAGCTGTGAACTCTGATCCATAACGGCGGGTCAAAAGGGTCAGGAAGCTTGTAATTCCGAGGGTTTGTGCGCCAGGCTGGACACGGGTTCGAATCCCGTCACCTCCACCAACAGAAAGGCACGACCAAAAAAACATGGGCAAGATTCTTTCACTTTCGAACCAGAAGGGCGGAGTGGGCAAGACCACAACAGCCGTCAACCTTGGATACGCGCTGGCAAAACTCGGCCAAAAGACACTCATCTGCGACATCGACCCACAGGGAAACGCAACAACAGGCGTTGGAGTTGACCACACCGAACACAAGTTCGACTCATACAAGCTCATGATCGGTCAATCAACGCTGGAAAACTCGATAGTCCAGACCCAATACAACAATCTTTTTGTGGTTCCGTCAACTGTTGATCTTGCAGGAGCCGAGATAGAGCTTGTTGACATGCAGCACAGGGAATCAAAACTGAAAGACGGCCTGAGGACTGCAAAGGACATGTTTGATTTTGTCCTCATCGATTGCCCGCCATCACTTGGCCTGCTCACAGTAAACTCACTGGTGGCTGCCGATCAGCTTCTAATCCCGATCCAGAGCGAATACTACGCCTTGGAAGGCGTAACACAGCTCCTATCAACTTTCCAGCTTATCAGAAAAACGCTCAATCCGGCGCTCTCAATCTTTGGCGTGCTTTTGACCATGTATGACGAGAGGACAACCCTCTCTCGTGCGGTTGCAAACGAGATCAAGCAGCACTTTGGAGATGTGCTGTTTTCCACAATAATTCCAAGAAACGTAAGAATTTCAGAGGCTCCTTCCCACGGGAAACCCATCAGCGTCTACGATCCGACCTCCAAGGGAGCCGTTGCATACGAGCAGCTTGCGCAGGAGGTAGTGGAGCGTGTCGGCAAATAAATTCGGTTTGGGCAAGGGTCTTGGTGCCCTTCTCCCGCAGGATGAACAGAAGGCTGGAGTAACAGAGCTCCCAATCACTGAGATTGCCTATTCTCCCTTCCAGCCAAGAACACAGCTCAACGAGGAATCCCTTTCAGAGCTTGCGCAGTCCATAAAACGTTCAGGCCTTATCCAGCCTGTCATTGTCAGGCGAACCCAGAACGGTTACGAGCTTATTGCTGGCGAACGAAGGCTGAGGGCTGCAAAGATTGCCGGTTATGACAAGATTCCGGTTGTCATCAAAGAGATATCCGACCACGATGCGGCAGAGTTCGGACTGGTCGAAAACATCCAGCGTGAGGACCTCAATGCAATCGACATTGCACGGGCAATGCAACGCCTTCACGACGATTTCGGCTACACACAGGACTCAATCGCCGAAGGGATAAAGAAATCAAGACCGTATGTTGCTAACCTTCTCAGACTCCTCGACCTCCCAGACATCGTTCAAGACGCAATCCTTTCAAACAGAATATCTGAAGGCCATGGCAGAGCCATGCTTTCATTGAAGGATACCGATCATATCATCGTAATGATGGACAGAGTCATCAAAAACGGTTTTTCGGTCAGGGAAACCGAGAGGGCGGTAAAAACAGCCCTCACTGATACACCCAAGAAACCGGTAAAAATCGATAAAAGCCCTGAGATGGCACAGGCTGAGGCGATCCTTAGGGAATCGCTTGGAACAAAGGTTCATGTCCAGAAGGGCAGAATCGAGATAGAATACTACTCAAACGAAGACCTTGTGAGAATCTGCGAGGCCGTTGCGAAATGACCGACCACCCGACGGTTTGGGAGCCGATTCCTGAGGCGACATCGTTTCGGAAAGGTCCAAATCCGAAGCTGAGAATCGTGGCGATGATTGCCGGACTTGTTCTCATGCTGGGTTTCGTGCTTTATGTAACGTTTTTGCCGAGGGAATACAGTTTCATCATCAACATTGAAAGTGTTCCCGAAGGAGCCTCGATAACCGTCGATGGTGTCGACAGGGGTACGACACCCATGAAGCTCTCGCTGGCTCCATCTTCATATTCACTCACCCTCACAAAGGAAGGTTTCAACACCCTTGCAACCACCCTCGAAGTTGCAAAGGAAGGCGAGACCTTCAGCTTTGACATGACAAAAACGGAAGATGCAGTATCGATAACAACCATTCCCGACGGTGCAAGCGTTTATGTTGACAACAACTTTATTGGTCAGTCAAACCTCAAATACAGGCGTGACATTGAAAACATACACAGGATCAAAGTATCGCTTCCTGGCTTCAGGGAGCAGGAAAAGATGGTCGATTTTTCAAAAGAGAGAGACATCATCTTTAATCTGGAGAAGAACTTCTACAAAGTGAAGATTGCAACCATCCCCAAAGGCTCTGTTGTATATATTGATGAAAACTACAAAGGCGAAACGCCGGTCGAAACTGAACTTACAGAGGGCGACCACGACCTGAGACTGGTTCTCTCAGGCAGAAAATCGATCATCAAAAAAATCAGGGTGACAACAACGCTTGATCTTGAGTATTCATTCGAATCCGATGGTTTTGATTTCGAGACGATGATTGGCGAAGACTCTGCGCCTGGCGCAAAAGTCTACATGTTCCATCTGAAAGATGGTAAGGTGAATCCAGGCATTCCACCCCTTTATGTAGGCAAATCCCCTGTCACACGATCCACAAACGACATAATGACCTACATCACCGCTGACCTTGCAACAAAACAGGGACTTCTGGTTGCCAACCACCCAACCCTTGGCAGTTATGTCGGCATTTTTGATCTTGATGAAGGAGGGAAGCCTTTAAAACCAAAATTCACAATGCAGCTTTCTGGTGATTCCCCCGAAACATCGCTTGGACAGCCGGCAGAATCGATCTCCTACAACAACATAATTACCGATGTCACCCCAATCATTCAGGATGCTGAAAACAACAGGCGTTTCATGCTGTCTGGAAAAAAATTCGTTGACAGGGACAATTTTCCGCTTGGACAAGTACAGCTTGACGAAGAACCGGACAAAGTAATACTTGCTCCGACAGAGAACCGCATAGTTGCAATAAAGGGTGACCGGTGCAGTGTGTACGACCTTGGCAGTGGAAAAAAGATCAAGACTTTGAAAGGCTCAGGCGCATTCTTCACCCTCGACGGCAATACCGTGGTTGCATACACATCCTCGGCAATTGAAGCCTACACGTTCAAAAATGACGAGACAGTAAATTCGTATGCAAGGATTAAAGGTGTTCTTGTTCCAGTAACTTCTGATTTTGCAATGGATGTTGAAAAGGGCAGGGTAGTCAGTTTCATCAGTTTAAAAACCGGTCAAAAGGAAACATGGAACTCGATTTTCACTGAAAATCCACTTGAACCAGAAAATGTTGTGATCAGAAACGTGGCCGGACACGAAACCATTCTTGTCCTGGGCAAGATTTACGGTGTTCAGGCAATGGTTAAGGTTGACACCAATCCCAGCATTTTGTTTTTGTGGGTACCTGAAAACGCGGTTCCAAAGTTGAACAGTCCACATCTTTGATTTGTTATCCACATGCGATATCCACATGTGGATAAACGGATAAAAACAAAGACTTGGTTTGAATTCACAAAATACGTCAATTAAGCACTTGTTTCACAAATGTAAATATCCTTTCGGCAGGAATCGGTTGTTGCAAGCTATCTTTTGACAACCCGAAGGTTATCCACAAGACAATCCATAAATTATATGATTTTTGTGTTCAATCTCTCCAAGACTGCTAATATCGGTAAGTATGAAAAACAAGTCCGTTGTTTTATTGGCAGCAATATTGATGGCATCTTGCACTGTGCCGGAAAAAAACTGGTCGCAGTATGGTGGAGGCCCTGGGATCAAACATGCGAATCAATCCTCGACGAACCCATGCGTTTCAATGAAATGGGACCTTGGTTATCAGAGGTTGATGTCGATGGTGTGGCCGGTTGCAGATGACACCTACACTTATGCCGTTGTGGACAACCCGTCAAACTCATACGAGAGCATGCTCATCAAAATTACCAAAGATACTGGAAGAATCGAAGGCGAACCCTTCATGCTCGGTGAAGGGTCGACATTTTCAATCAACGTGGACAAAGGTTCGATAGTAGTTTCTGACGGCGAAAAACTCACAAAATTCAGCAAAAAAGACATGAAATCCATCTGGGAGTTCCAGCTCGACGACGAGGAGAATGTTTTCCAGATTGCGTCAATTGAGGATGTGATCTTCTTTGTAACTGACAAGGCCAATGTCTACTGCATCAACAAAGATACCGGCATGGCTAGATGGCAGCAGAAGGCTGATGACCGATACAACTATCGCTGGTGTGCCTCAAACGGTGAGATTTCACTCATTGAGGGTTTTATTCCAGACGGAAACATGAAGGTTGTAGCTTATTCAACTTATGGCGGAGAATATCTCTGGGAGTTTGAAACCGAAGGCGATGCCTCAATTCCGGCTCAAATTCAGGGGGAGAAGGTCATAATAAATTCGACAGGGCAGATCGTGATGCTCGATGTCGAAACCGGGAAGTTGCTCTGGAGCTCACTTGTGAGAGATGCCTCCGGCCTTCCGGCAAAAATTACAAAAGCCGGTTGCTTCATGGAGAAGGCGTACTACCTGGTTAACGGCAACAGGCTCATGGGTTTTGACCTTGAGACCGGAACAGTAATCGATGAAGCAATAATCCCCTTTGATTCCCCTGCAACCGTTATGGCCGCTTCAAAAAACGCCATATTCATTGCCCTTTACGGCGACCCGTTCATGATTGCCTACAACCTCTCCGACAAGACTTTTTCAAAGAAGTTTGAAGGAAAGCGCACAGTAATTGCCATGGCAGTATCTGATGGTGGGCTTGTTGTTCAGTCCATCGAGTCAGTGATGTATTTCAGATAAACCTTGTAAACAAATCACCAGACCAGTCAATCTTTAGTCTGTCTTATCTATTTATGTTGATTTTTTCAGTGTATCTCGGCTGATGGTTTTGCGTTTCCTGATTCGAAGTATTCCTTGGTCGGCTGCGGGAGCAGGTAGTAAAGCAGAAGATCGCGATGGTTCTTGATGTATTCAGGTGGATTGAGCCCCTCGTCAACGGTGAGCGGGAGCGAGTTGACGTAGTGCCCCGAACGTTCCTTGTAAATGTCGAGTTTTCCTGCAATCATCGAGACAAATTCTTGCTTCATCGGGCCAGTTCTTCCATAGCGACCGATAACCATATCCCTGAATTCCCTTGAAACGACCTTGTATCTTTCGCCAGTTTGCACGTTGAATGCTGCCTGTGAACCAACAATTTGTGATGTCGGAGTTACAAGTGGTGGATAGCCTGCGTCCTCACGGACTTTTTCTGCTTCTGTGAGGATTTTGGGGAGAAGGTCGAGCTGGCCAAACGACTGGAGTTGTGTGCGAAGGTTGGAGATCATGCCGCCTGGAATCTGGGCGCCAAGCTGTGCCTCGTCTGGTGCCGGGTAGCCAAAGCTCGTCATGATTTCGATGTTTATGCGTCTTGCTTCGTCGTAGTTGCCTGCTTTAACAAGCTCGATTGCTTTTTTCATCTTGTCCAAAACCGTTGGTGGGAGCGGGTATGGAATCAGCTGTGGGAGCGAGTTTGCCTTTGCGTCGAACGCTGCAAGCTCTTTTCTGATGCCAAGGAGCTTCTTTGACGAACGCTCGATTGCCTTGTGGTCAAGATCGTGTTCGATTCCGAGAAGTTCTGCATAGACTGAAATGATTTCGATGGCTGCGTGGCTCGACCCGCCTGCAAACGGGCCGATTGCCGTGTCGATCCTATCGCATCCTGCAAGGAGGGCGACGATTGAGGCTGTTTCGGCAAAGCCAACAGTTGTATGTGTGTGAAGGGTGATTGGAACCTTGAGATTTTTCTTCATTGCAGGGATGAGAACGGCTGCGTCCTTCGGACTGAGGATGCCGGCCATGTCCTTTATGGCGACAATATCGGCTCCGTCTTCCTGAAGCTCGCTTGCGTACTTGACGAACCATTCGGTTGTGTGGACTGGAGAGGTGGTGTATGAGAGTGCAACCTCTGTCTTTGCTCCCCATGCCTTTGAGGCAAGAAGCGACATCATCAGGTTGCGCCTGTCGTTTAGGGCGTCAAACATCCTCATGGTGCTCACGCCTGATTTGATTGCAGCTTTGCAGAAGGCGACGATCATCGAGTCTGGATAGGGCGAGTAGGCGAAAAGATTCTGGCCTCTAATCAAAGCCCTGATGGAGGTCTTGCCGTTTGTAACCTTGAAGTACTTGTCAAGCCTGTCCCACGGGTTTTCCTTGAGGAATCTCAAGGGTGCGTCAACAGTTGCGCCACCCCAGAGCTCAAGCTCCTTGAAACCACAGTCGACGATGTCTTGAATCACTGACATTCCCTGTGTTGTGCTCATTCTTGTTGCAAACAGGCTCTGTTGGCCATCCCTCAAGCTCAGGTCACAAAATTCCACTTTCCTCATGGAATCAAGTCTATTGGAACTCTTTAGCAAATTCAACTGGAATGCGAGAAACCAGAAATTATAATCAGAAATCGTGAGAAAAATCTTGCCATTGATTTTGGTTGTTGCACTCGTCTCCTGCGGAAAACAGGAAGTAAAAACAGACGGATTGCTGACTGTCAATTGGCAGTACGATGGCTTTGAAGAACCGCTCAGCGTCGGGGTGCGACCATCAAAGGGCTACATCATGGCAGTTTCTGTTTCCGGCAACGAATACACTCTAATTGACGAGGCGACTGGCCAGGCTGAATGGATCAGAACTGTTGATGAAGAAACAGGAAGTGACAACGCCTTCCCCCCTGTTGAAGCCAGTGGAAGAATTATATTTTCCTGTGGCAACCAGTTAAGGTGCATGGACATGCGAACCGGAGACCAGCTTTGGTCGGTTGCAACCAGAGACACTGACATTGGCCCGGCAAGCTTCAGCCAGCCAGCATTTTCAAACGGCAGAATCTTTGTTGGCACAGCCTCAGGTTCCCTTCTCTGCCTGGATGCACCGTCTGGCGTTCAAAACTGGGAAATTAAATCATCGGTTGACGCTTATGGGCCGGTTGTGGCCATGGGTGACAAGATCGTTGCCAACATGCTCTCTGGCAGAATTGAATGCAGGAAGCAGGATCAAGGCTGGGTCGTCTGGAAAAATGACCACTTCAGCCTACCATCAGAGCCGATTCCAAACGATGGCGAAACCCTCTATCTTTCTAACCCAGGCCCATCCATTGCGGCACTGGACATAAACGACATGAAAGTTCTGTGGACAAAGTCAATTGCAAACAAGACCGGAACGCTCCAGTTCAATCCCGAGCTGACCGGTGACCTTATATTTTGTTGTGACGAAAACACAGTTTACGGGTTTCAAAGAAAAACCGGTGAGGAAAAGTTCAAATTCGAAATTCCTTTCGACCCGACACACCTTAAGGCGCTTTCAAACAGGCTCCTCATAACCTCAAAGAATCGCCTTTATTGCTACTCCTTTGACGGCAAACTACTCGGAGAGTTCAAAGAACCAAACGGGGACGAACTCTTTGGAATCGATGAAGGAAAATCCACGATCATTTGCTGGAGCGCCAGAACCATCTACGGGCTTTCAAAATAAAACTACGTGCTGTAGAATCGCTCCATGGAGGAGTGATGAGGAAGTGGATTAATATTGCTGAAGCTGTAATTTTGGTTGCAATGCTGGTGTTTGTTATGCTGTCACCGATAAAGATCGAATATGATTCAATTATTGATATAATTAACTTTAATTCAATGAAAGACTTCGGAAATGAAGTATTCAAGTGGGATTACAGACTTAGCACTGTAGATTTTAAACCAGTTTCTGAAAAAATCACTAGTAAAAAAGTATTGGAAAAAATTGATTTTCTTAAATATGAATATACCAATTCTGATGTTAAATCACAAAAAAATACAATAGTAAAATTTTCTGATTACAATGATTTGCTTCTGCATACATTTATTTTTCAGGGATCAACCGAACCCATCAATAATTGGTGGCCACATTCAAAAATTGCTAAAGCATACATTGGAAATAGGGTAGTCAATCTTATAAAGCATGATTATTTGGTGATCTGCCAACCAGTGGAAAACAGGGAAGATCTGCCTAAAGATTATTGCTACTTCATTGAAAACAATACTGCAAACAGATTTCTTATGTTTCAAGCATCAAATGCTGGAACAGAGATTATAAAATTCGATAAATTCAACGAAGATGGAAGCACAGAAACGGTTGAAATTACAGTGAACGTAGTGGAGGAGCGATGAGGAAGTGGATTAACATAGCTGAAGCTGTAATTCTGGTTGTGATGCTGGTGTTTGTGATCGGTTTTCACAACTATTACACCCAGCCAATATGTTTATCAAACAGATATATGTCTGTGGACGCAACGTGGGATGGAGACAAGCTGGTTTCAGATGAATCAAACTTCATCAAGTCTGTGACTTACCGCATTGGCTATGATGAAAACAACAATGTGGAAATCGATTATTATTACGATCCTGAAAGCGTGCTTGTAAGAATTGATCCGCAATCGGTTTTGTTGGAAAAAATCCTCAGGGACACTGGAAAAAGCATTGAGGACGTAAAAAGGGGGATGCTTGAATACAATAATTTCAACGAATTCACAGATATTCTGCTGACTGACGCACAGAGTGTCGTACATTTTATTGATTGCCAGACAAAAGAAATAGAAGTTAAACAAAATGATATTCTGGTGTTTTGGGACGGAATAGAAAGTAATAATAAATATATCGCAAATCACAAAACAGATATAGGAACAAAAACAGATAAATATGATGAAAACAGTTATGATACAATATGCCAGGGAGACAGATTTTACCGGATGAAGTTCTACAGGGCTAACCAGAAAGGTTCTGATGAAATAAAATTTGATTTTATATCAGAAGACGGTTTGTTGGCAAAATCGACCACAACTGTGATTGTGAAGTGAGGGAGCAATGAAAAAATCATTGATAATAACGCTTGCAATTGTTGTAGTACTGGTAGGAGCCGGGGTTCTCGTTTACAACGTTTTCTTCAAGCCAAAGTTGATGCCAGGGAAAGACGTAACAATGACTGCCATGAGATGGTACGTAGTTGGCTATGACAGCAAAGGAGATTATATAAACCCTAATCTGATTGAGGCAACTTCACTAAATGAGGCTTTTGGCCAGACAACGCCTGAAATGATTTTGTTTGAAAGAGGCGAGCTTTGGCACCAGTCACAATTGGCCCAAAAGAACAAAAATCTTGTTTATGAAAACAAAAACGGGAAGACTGTAGAATTTCACGATTTCATGGAGTTGGTTTGCGCAATCAACAAGAAAAACCCGGTTCATCTTTTCACAACCGACATAAAACGTTCGGAAAGCATAAATGCAGGAGATGTCATTATCGTCTGGGAAGGGATCGACAAAGGCAAATTCAATTCCAAGCCAGTTCAAGAAATCATCAAAACAGAGAACAATCCAAAGGATAACAATTTGTTTCCTGAGATGTATTTTTATATTGAACAGCCGAACGGAAACATTGCAAGATTCAAGATTTTCATAGGGTTGTCCAAAGGTGAGGGAACTGCAGCTTTCCGTTTCCTGTCAAAATCCGTTTTTCCTTCGGTTGAATCGATGAAAGTTGAAGTAAAATAACCCTATTCCTCAATCAGTTCGGCAGTCCACTCGTTTCCGTCACCTGATGAGAGTGCGAGTTTCTTCCTGTAGACGAAAAACGACGGTTTCTGCTCCCTGAAATCGATGATGTACTGACCACCCTTCATTCCGCTGCCCAGCTGCTTGATCTCCTTGTAATACAGGTAAGCAGTGAACTTCTCCTGCCCGAAGATGATTGTGAAGTCTTCCTTTCTTGTGAAGAGCTTCTCCTTTCCCTTCGGAATGAGCAGGTATGTGTGCTTTATTTCATCATCGGTGAGATGAAACAGTATTTTTTCCATTTTGTGCCTCCTTTTTGGTATGTTCCAATTGTACAAGGTTTTTGATAAAATCAAAGTAGATGCCATACATCAAGACAAAAGCCCTGATAATCGGCAAAATGCCATACAAGGAACATGACAAGACCCTGAAGCTCCTGCTTGAAGACGGCCGAAGGATCGAGGCAAAGATAAGAAAAGCCCGCGACACGGGATCAAAATGGGGGGCAGTGACTGAGCCTGTGGCGCTTATTGAAGTTGAGGTTTACGAAAGAGCCGGCAGATTCACAATCACTGGCATTTCAATTGATAAATTCTACCAGTCAAAAGACTATCCCTCGATGGTTGCCCAGGAGTTTGTTGCCGAAATTATTGAGAAAACAACTCCTTATGCCTTTTGCGAAGAAGAGATTTTCGATGTTGCAAAGGCTGCTTTTGACGAACTGGAGACGCTTGACAAACTTACAGCCTGCACGAAGTTCCTGCTTGAAATCTTGCGAATCCATGGCTACAACCTCAATGTTTCAAGCTGCTCCGGTTGTGGGGCAGGAATTGACGCTGACTGTTTTTTTGATCTTGCAACAGGCTCAACTGTTTGCAAAAACTGTAAAACTGCCCATTCGGTAAGGTTTCCGATGGCAGCCGTTGAAGCTGTAAGACAGCTTGAGGATCATGACCTGTCAGAATCCATGAGACCACAGATGGCCAAAGGTTTGATTGAGTTGATGCTCAGGATTGTGTCGGCCAGGTTTGACGCAAGGATCAACACCTCTTTACACCTGAAATCCATCTGATAAAATCAGAAGGTCTATGAGATTTGGAGCAAGATTCATTCTTTTTTTGACAAAGGTTTTCAAGACAAAAGGTACGCATCCGCTTGATCTTGAGGCAAAAGGCATTGGTTCCTACCCACAGTGGGAGTACGACCTTGCCGCAAAGACAATGAAGTATTTTCCAAAGGAATTTGTTTCCTCAGAAGCAGTGATGGGCAAGACAATTCTTGACGACTGCTGCGGTGCAGGTGGAAAGGCAATCTATCTCTCGGACCTTGGAGCAGCGAAAGTTGTCGGCATTGATATCGGAGAACAGTTTGTAGCCAAAGCCCGCGAGTTTGCAAAATCAAAAGGAAACGAAAAGGTCGAGTTCATAACCGGCGACGCCCACAAACTCCCGTTTGAGGACAAGTCCTTTGACACGGTTTTTTCCTTTGACGCTTTTGAACATGTGTCTCAACCGGAGAAGATGCTTTCTGAAGCAAAAAGGGTTTTGAAACCAGGCGGAAGACTGGTCATGTCCTTCACAACCTGGGGCAAGGCAAAAGGTCATCACCTCACGGATGCAATCAACGTTCCGTGGGCACATCTGCTTGTTTCGGAAGAATCGCTCATGGAAGCATACAGGGCAAAGGCAAAACCTGAGATGTACCTTTTCAGGGCAGGCTCGATGGATTCAAAAAGACTTGCCTACTGCAACAAGATGAACCTCAGATGGGCAAGAAGGTTGATAAGGGATTGTGGAATGAAGGTTTTACTTTTTAAGCCTGTTCCATATCCAGGGATTCTTGCTATAATGGCAAAAATTGGTCTGGCTGAATACTTCAGCCGTGTAATAACCGTTGTTTTGGAGGTCTAAACCGTGGACAAAAAACAGATTGAAAAGCTTGCTAAGATGACCAAATCCGACAAGGAATTCAGGGCAAGGGTTGAAAAGCTCAGGCAGGAAGAGAAAGCCAGAAACCACAGGAACATGATCACAACCATAAAGATCCTTGGAATTGCTTCAGGCGCTTTGATTCTTGGCGTGATCACTCTTAGTATCATCAATAACGTTGACTTTGCTGTTGCCCAAAAGACTGACACAGTCAAAGCAATCCTAAACACCTCACAAGGAAAGATTACGTTCGAGCTCAACAAATCGGCAGCTCCAAGAACGGTTGAAAACTTCCTTGATAACGTGAAGAACGGTTTCTACGACAACTCTTATTTCAATCGCATCATAAAAGATGGAATCATTGAAGGCGGAGTGCCGATGGACGGCAAGCCTGTCGGCAATGAACCGGCAAAACTGAGGCCAGGCTACAAATCCACGATGGATTTCGAAATCACTGGCCTAAAACATGAGCGTTGGGCAGTGGCAATGGCTTCAACTAACGGACTGGCAAACAAGACCCATTTCTACATGTGCCTTTCTGCCCAGCCTAAACTTGATGGCAAGGGTGTAGTTTTTGGAAAAGTAGTCGACGGTTTTGACGCAATCCAGAAACTCACAAAAATTGGACTGAAGGCTCAGGTGCTTGACAGCGAGGTTGCAAAGGACAAGGATGGCAATCCTGCAAAAACCCAGGAGCACAACGGTGTGATCTATGAAGTTGCAAATGACGAAATGAGCAGGCCAGGCAATCTGGATGAGGCAAGGATTAAATCGATAGAAATTATTGAGTAAAAACTCGATAGACAAACAAACCCCCTTGCACTAGAATGGAACCAACTGAAAGTGCAAGGGGGTTTTCATTTTATGGACGAACTTTCCAGGCAGATCGGCAGAACAGAGTTTGAGATAGAGTCAAAAGGGCTCGACATCGAAAACGGACTCAAACTCGCAAATCTCTATGCTCAAAACCCTGAAATGGCTGCACAGCTGGCAGACCTTCTTTCAAAGCTCCTAGAGAAAGCTCCACAATCGTACAAGCTTCAGGAGTTTATCTACCAGTTTTCAAAACAGTCGGGCAAGAAGGAACAGGAGAAAATTTCCCTGGAGAAACTCCTTGAAATTGAACCGGCAACCATTGAAGAACTCCGCTCAAAGGTTTTCATTTTAACGGAGCTGAAAACACCCGAAAAAGCAAAAGAAGCAGTTGACAAGTTCGAGGCAAAAAACGGCATCTCTCCTGAGACATGCTGGATGAAAGCAGATTCTCTCAATGCTATGGGCAAAAAGGACGACATTGAGAAGTTGATAAAAGAATGCGACAAGATGCCGGAATCATACATGAAATCCGTTGCACTGGCCGCAATGCTCATTGGTGTCGAGTCAGAAAAGCTCCATGAGAACTGGGAGAAAGCACAGGGCATGCTTCTTGACATCATAAAATCAGAGCCGAAAAATCTCCTGGCTTACCGACTTTTCTTCTCGGCAACAAGAAGCCTTGCACCAAACAGAAAAACAATTGATACAATCCTTGGAACTGCAATTTCTGGCGGTATCACTGAACCGTTCATCTTCCTCAACATCCTCAACATCTATATCGAATACTCTATCGTAATAAGAACCGATTCCATATTTGAAAAACTAGAGCAGCTCCTGCCACCAGCTGAACATCCGGTTGTAAAAATGCTTGAAGCTCTTGCGCTCTATTTTGACAACTACGGCCTTTGCAGGAGCATTCTTGGCTCATGGTACAGCCCGGACTTTGCTTCTAAAGCTGATTTTTCAATCTATATTTCTAACCTTGCCTCCGACCTTTCAAACGCTGCCGAAAAAGGACTTGGTGTAAAGTTCATTTCAGCAGACAAGAAAAACACAGGTTTGATGACAAACGAAGAGTTGGCAAAACACCTGAGGGGCATTGCCGTTGAATCACTTCAAACCTATATTTCACTATCGCCAAACAACCCTGATTCCCACTACAGACTTGGCATGCTTTACGAGTCTCTTGGTGACGAACGAGCCTACGCCTCTTTCGAGAAAGCGCTTGAACTCTCACCTGACAACGTGAATGTCATGTACAGGATCGCCGTGATAAAGGACAAGGCAGACGACGACATCGAAGCCTATGAGATGTTCAGACGCATCGCAAACTCAAAAACCACGGACATGGGCATGATGATCGACGCCATGATCAGAGCATCCGAGATCGCCATAAAGTATGGCTGGATTGAGGAAGGCGAGGAGTTCCTTGAGCGGGCAAACGCACTGATGCCAACAAATCCGCAGGTTGTAACAATGCTTGGCAAGGTGTTCCTCAAGGAGGCAAAGATTATTGGTTCAGATTTTGCCCTTGTGAAAGCACAGGAAAATTTCATGAAGGCTCTTGTCCTGGATCAATCAAACGTCGATGCTTCTTATTATCTTGGCCAGGTTTACTATATGAAGCGTGAGTATCTGGCAGCAATCAGGCAGTTCACGGAAACCAGCAACAGGTTCAAGGAATGCTCGATGCTTTGCAGCTTCTGGACTTCAAGATCATACCACCAGCTCTACAAAGGCCTGCTCTTCTCGTCTAAGGATTTCCTGACCTCGGCCATAAAACATGCTGAATCACTGAGAACCCTTTCCGAAAAGATTCCGGAAACGCAGGAGTACATTGCTGAACTCTACTCTGAAGCTGGCATGGAGGACGAAGCAAACAAGCTTTTGAATGCTGCAAAAAACAAACTGAAAAAAGAGTTTGTGCCAAAAGATGGGATCGCCGGCGAAATAAAAGTACTTGCTGTTTATGCCCCACAGGTTGCCAGACCCGATGACCCGAACAGGGTTGAGAGAGTGTTTTCAAAAGGGTCGGTTGGAATGCTGGAGGTTTCATACATCCCGGGCAACGGCGGACTTCTGATAACAGGAAACATGGGCGAATCGTTCCAAAATGCAATCGAGGTTGCCTACGCCTTCTTCAAACGTTACCTTATGAGCAAGAACAGAATTCAGGATCCTGCATTCGACATCCATGTCGATGTACCTGGCTGGTTTCCAAAATATGACGGGCCATCCGCTGGTGTAAACCTGGCTGTTGCAATGATCAGCGCCTATACAGGCAAGCCGGTTCCAAAAAATGTTACAATGACTGGTGAAATCTCCTTTCACGGCAATGTAATGCCTGTCGGCGGAATCAAGGAAAAGATTGAAGCAACCTACGAAAAAGGCGTTGACAAAGTCTTCATTCCAAAAGAAAATCAGTGGGACTATCTGGACATGCTCATAAAAGACACGAGGCAGGAGATGGTTTCCGAGAACGAAAAGACTCCGCTGAACCTCCCGATCATCATTGCCGTCAAATCGATTGTGGACGTAATTGATGATTTGGGCATTGGCGCCGAAGTACTTGTTGAGGAAACCGAGGAATCGAAATAATTCACCTCGACTTCGTCGAGGATATAATCTTACCCCTTTGATGAAGGTTATTCTGATTTCTCGAAGTAGATTCGAGAAATCTTTGCGTATAGGTGGTTATAAGTAAAAAAGATTGTAAGATGTTTTGCTAGTTTTTTTGAAAACCACTCAGAATCAATGAAATCATCTGGCTTGGCCAGTGATTTCAAGGTAAACTTGCTCTTAGAGACCGGTTCTTTACCGGCGAAGCCGTTTTAAAACTCCCTCATCCGGCTTCCAGCCACCTTCTCCCAAAACTACGTTTCGGGAGAAGGATAGAGGAATGGACTTTGTGCCACCTCTGAATTGCCGGGATAATGATTTTACCAATCTTCCCTCGTCCACGCTAGTGGGAGAGGGATCAAGGGTGAGGGAGTGTTTTTTTGTTTCTCTTGTGAAGAGGGGTAGGGGGAGTTCATCACTTTTTTTGTTTTATCCTCCTTTTTAAGGGGGATTATTTAGCGCTCCCCAAATAATATTGAGGCATTATTAAACCCACCGGCAACTGTGTTGCCACTCTTTTATTAATTTAGGAAAGAAATATTGATTTATCTTATTTTTTTGACAATCGTTTGGATTCAAAGGATTCTCGAATTTACTTCGAGAATCCAATATCAACAACATTCAAAGAAATTAGTTCTTTACCGTTGAAGCCGTTATTATTCCAAATCGGAGGCGAAGCTCTCGATGATGTGTCTAAGCTGTGATGAAAGTTTTGATGCCTTTGTCGGGTTCTGCCTTACTGTTCTGACATAGCGCTCAATCTCGTCGACAAGCAGCATCAGATCACGCTTTGAAAGGGTTGGATTGATGGCTTTCATTCTTGAAATCTGGCCATCAAGCCACGGGAGCATGTCCTCTCCGATGTTGCTCTGTGCAACTTTTCTGATGCCGTCGATGAGGAAGGCAACCTTTCCGGATGGTGGTGAAACTGTTGTTGCTCCACCCGGGCCAAAGGATGCTGTCGGTGGTTCTTTAGGCTGGACTGGTGGCGGAGCCGGAGGCGTTTCCTTGACTGGAGGTGGAGTTGGTGCTGGTGAAGGTGTTGCCGGTTTCTTCTCTTCGACCGGTTTCCTCATTGCAAACGGATCTGGAATCTCATCTTCCGGTATATTGATGACCGGTCTTGCGCCTGGCTTGGGCTGGACTGAGATTGGCTGTGCAGGTTTCGGGGGTTCTGAAAGTTTTGGATCCGGCTTGAACGGCTCAAATTTCGGCTCAGCTTTTATCGGTTCCGGCTTGGTTGGTTCAATCGGTTTGACCGGCTCGGGTTTCGGTGGCTGAACAACTGGAGTGATTGGGGTTACTGGTTTTGGTGGTTCGACAACCGGCGGTGTGGTCTCGATTTTGACAGGTGTCGGCGGTATCGGTGTGACCCCTTCAATCCTGATGGTTTTTGATGTATCAGTTTTTGAGAAAACTTCCAGGAGTGTGCCCCTGAGGACGAGTTTGTCCTTGAGAATACCGGGGTCTTCCCTGAGTTCCGGTTCACAGTCGATGAAATGGCCTTTTACCCTACCATCAGAGATGTAGACAAGTTCTGCAAAATCATCATTTGTAACCTTGATGAGGCCGGTGAACCCTTTTTCGCCAAGAACGGTGAGGAACTTGTCATAGTCGATGAAGTAGGATTCCATTGGTGAGTATGCCGAGATGCCTTCGATGAACCATTCGACAAGGCTGCAGATGTCGATTGAAGTTGAGTAGATGCTCAGGCTGCCCTTTCTCTCCTGAATGGTTGCGATGCTCTTGGAGAGAGCCTCCTGTCCCCTTATTGCAGGAACGCCGGATGAGGAAAACAGTGATCCGTTGATGCGCCCTTCCACGAAAAGGATGATGCCTGTCTTTGGGTCGGAATTGACCATGATGTAACCGGAGAACTTGTCGGTGCGAAGCTTTGAAGACATTTCCTCCCAGTTCAAAAAAACTGTCGGCAGGTTTTCGTAAAGCGGTTTTCCTCTTGGAATCAGACGCATATTAACCTCCTGAAATCTTCTAACACTTAATGTTATTTTTTTAGAGGAAAAATGTCAAGTGACGAAAATTGCGGTCATATTGACAATTTGTTTATTCACTGATTTTGGGAAGTGCAACGGTGAACGTGGTTCCGATGTTTTCCACTGAGCTGACCGTGATTGTTCCCTTGTGACTGTCGATAATCTTCTTCACAATTGAAAGCCCGAGACCAGTTCCATCAACTTCCTGCTCCTTTGCGTTGGTGGCCCTGAAAAACTCGGAAAAAAGCCTTGGAATCTGATCTTTTGGGATGCCAATTCCTGAGTCGCTGATGACTACAGCGATGTCTTCAGGATGGTCAAGTATTGAAACGTCCACCCTTCCGCCAAGCGGTGTGTATTTGATTGCGTTGTCGACAAGGTTTTCAAACGCACGATGCAGAGAGTCCTTGTTGCAGCAGATGTCGATTGGATTCTTCAGCACGTTGAGCCTGAGCTTGATATGCTTAGAATCTGCTTTGGGGCTGAGTTCGTTTATCACATTGACGATGATGTCCCTGATGTTGTTCTCTCCGAACTCGAGCACCGTGTTTGCTGTTCCTTCAAGCTCCAGGAGCTCCCTGACAAGCGTGAGAAGTTGCTCAATCCTTGCGTTTGCCCGTTCAAAAAATTTCTTCTGCTGCGGATTGATGTCGCCGGTGTAGCCGTCGAGAACCAGCTGAAGGATGGATTGCACTGCGGCCATTGGTGCACGAAGCTCGTGTGTGGCGAACCTGATGAAGGATGTCCTGGATTTGTCTAGTTCCTGCATCTTTTTGTAGTTGAGAGCGTTTGTGATCGAAAGTGAGGATTCGCTCGCAACAAGCTTGAGAAACTCAATCTCGTTTTTGGAGAAGTCGTAGAATTTGTTTGTGTAGCACCGCAAAACCCCAAGCGGTTTGCCGTAGTGAATCATTGGAACGGCAAGGAGCGAAACCAGTCCCTCACGGAGAGCCTCGTCCCTGTAAAGAAAGCGTGGGTCGTCATTTACGTCAGGAACATAGGAAGGCTCAAGTGTTGTTATCGCCTCATAATCGATGAGGTCTTTGGAAAGCTCGACAGAGCCCATGTCTGGTTCGGATTTCAAGCCGGCCACATTCATGATGGTTATGGTTTTGCCATCATCGGAGAGCATCCTTATGACAGCGACGGTGATCGGTTTTATCCGGGTAACAGTGTTTGTGATGGCCGAAAGAACACCTGAGGTTTCAAGTGTGCTGTTCATTTCAAGCGTGAGGTCGTAGACAGACTGAAGCCTTCTATTTTCGATTGAGAGGTCGTCGCGCAAATCAGACACTGTCTTGATGCGCTTTTTCATCTCATCGGATGCATTCTTGCCGATGATGCCCATGATTATGTTCACGGCAATGATGAAGACTACCTGGCCGATAGTCAGCAGAATTATATGTTTCACATCAGCATGACTGTTGATGTAGATGACTCCGAGGATGGTCACAAGAACGCTTGATAGCAGAGGCAAAATTATCTTTGAACTTTGGGTTGTTTCAAAGCCTGCAAGTGACGAATAGATGGGGAAAAGGTAGACGGCTGGACTTGAGACCGCGCCTGTAAAATAGCAGACAAAAAACAGGGCGAGCCAGTCAAACATTATCTGGTGGAGAAAAATTCTTGATATGTTGGAAGTCCGTTTTGAGAGGAAATAAAAAACGAGATTGTAGCTGGCAACAACTATTGAAATTATGACAAGAGGAATCCAAGCAAAATCGAGCTGGAGATAACGGATGAGAAGGCTGACGGCAAGCAGGGAGATAGAGGCGAACCAGCGTATGAGGATAAGCGTCCTGTTGCGCTTGTCCGCCTCGTTTGTTACTGTCCGGGCAGCCTGGGCGGTCTTCAACGAACCGCGTCAGCTGAGGAACTTGCCGACTTTTTCAACAAGCTCAACCGGCTTGACAGGCTTTGTGATGAAGTCGTCAACGGGAAGGAAGTCTGAATCCTTTTTGGGGTCAAACTTCATGTGCTTCTCGTTTCCGACATTTGTGATCATGAGAATCGGGATTTTTGCATATTCCCTGTAAGCGGAACCTGGATCCTCTGACCTGATCTGCAATGCAGTCTGGAAGCCCTCGGTGTCGGTTTCCATCATGACATCGAGGATGAGGAGGTCCGGCTTGTTTTCAAGCATGGATTTGAGACCAATTTTGGAGTTTGGAGCGGTGAAAACCTTGTAGCCTGATGTTTCAAGCACGATCTTCATTGCATCCACAACGTCGGTGTCGTCGTCAATGATGAGTATCCTTTTCAATTGACTGCCTCCTTTGAGAAATCAAGGATTGCCTGATAGCAGAAATCAATCAGCACAGGCATTTTTGATTCAACAGCTTGCGAAAGTTCAACGCCTGGTTCAACGGTCTTTGGCTCGATGCCGATGATCAGTATCGGGGGTAGACTTGAGATGATGGTACCAAGTTTAAGGACTTCTGGCAATGCCATGTCGTGCAGTGAGGCATAGAAGTTGCTTGAAGGCTTGAGGTCTTCGGAGGAAAAGGTTCTTGCGTTTCCTGGTTCAAGCCCCATCATGGCAGCATCGATTATGACAACCCTGTCTGAATCGAGGATGTCGGAGAGCAGATCGACGCCTGCAGTCTCCCCCTCCATGAGATCGACTCCGGGAGGGAGAGGCATGTTTGACAGTTCCTTGACAAGATGGATGCCCACACCTTCATCGGTGAGGAGCGTGTTGCCAAGACCGATTACCAGCATTGTTACCTTTCAATCCTCACATCGAGAAGATGGGCAGAGCACGAGATGCATGGATCGTAAGCCCTGACGAGCATCTGGAGGAGGAGCGAGATTTCAGATTCAGGCTTTCCGAGCATGAGCGGTGCGAAAGCCTTGAAGTCTTCGTTGATGTTCCTGACGTTCTGTGTTGTGGGGATGACGCAGTCGGCTTTTGTGACGAAGCCGTTGTTGTCGTAGGTGTAGCTGTGGAAGAGGATTCCTCTTGGAACCTCGACAGCGCCTGCACCTGTTCCGGCCTTCACCTTGTACTCAACCGGCTCATCCTTGAGTCCGTTGTTCAGCAGTTTTGAGATAAGGTCGATTGCGTCGTAGGTGATGTGTACGGTTTCAACAATCTGGGCCACCGTGATCATGTAGGGGTTGTGGCACATTGGCTTGATTCCAAGCTTTTCGGCTGCTTTCTTTGCTTCCGGCCTGAGAAGGTCGTAGTTGTTGTTGAATCTTGCGAGCGCTCCAACCTGGTAGGCTTTGCCGTTGTGGGCGCAGAGTTTTGCCGTGTTGTCCGGATCGACCACTTCGTTTGTGATTTCAGTGTACTTGGACGGTGGAAGGCTGTCGCCGCTTGAGGTGATGATGTTTCCGTCGTAGAACGGGTATTCCTTTGAGCCGTTGATCGGGCCAAGTGAGACGTACTCTGTTTCACGCTTGTAGTCCGGAATCTTGAGAGTTGTGAACAGGTCGATTGTGGCTTCGAGATCCTTGATCGTGTCAACGAGCATGGCCTGTGTGTTTTTTAGTCTGACCGGGTCTGGGAGAGCGGAGAAGCCATTGATCTTCAGCGAGATCGGGTGGACGTGCCTGCCAACGAATGTTTCGCACAGCTCGTTGCCCATCTTCTTGAGCTTGAGGGCGCGCTTCACAACGTCGGGATGTGTGGCTGCAAGCGGGAGAACTGAACCTACACCGAGGAAGTCCGGCGCTGCAAGGAAGTAGTAGTGAAGGTAGTGCGACGAAAGGTTTTCGCCGTGGAGGGCGAGTTTTCTCATTGTCACTGTCTGTTCGGACGGCTCAAGAGACATTGCAGCTTCTGAGGCGCGCAGTGAAGAAAGAGCGTGACCGACGGCGCAGATGCCGCAAATCCTTGTGACGATTTCACGAACTTCATAGTGTCCGCGACCGACAAGCATGGCTTCAAAAAACCTTGGAGCTTCGACAACGTTGAATGAGACTTTCTCAACCTTGTTGTCCTTCACTTTAAGGAGAACATCGCCGTGACCCTCTACGCGGGTGAGGTGGTGAACGTGGATGTCATAGTCTGTCATTATTTCTCCTCCTTCTTGTAGGAGTTGAAAATTGTCATGTAGTTGAAGACATCGGCATCGCTGCAGTTCTTTGTCAGAAGCATCATCTTTTCAGAGTCGATGTTTGCCTCGTGGACAAATCCCCTGCAACCGGTGCAGCTTGAACCCCATGTCGTGCAGATGGCATTGCATCCGCCCTGTGTGATCGGGCCAAGGCACGGTTTGCCCAGAGTGAGCATGCACTCGTTTTCCTTGAGCCTGCATTCGATGCAGACCGGATAATCGTGTGACGGGCAGGCTTTTCCGGCGAGAATGGCCTTGACTGACTTTACGAAGTCGTTTCTGTCAATGGGGCATCCCGGGATGTAGCCGTCAACTTTTACGACGGCATTGATTGGACGTGTGGCAAACGTTTCGTACCACTCGTACTTGTCGCCGTAAACGTCTTTCCTGACCTGTTCAAGCGGTCTGTTGTTCTTGATTGCGTTGACACCGCCTGTGCAGGCGCAAGCGCCGAGGGCGATGAGGACTTTTGAACGATTCCTGATGTCCTGGAGTCTGGCAATGTCCTTCTCACGGGTGATTGAACCTTCGATGAAGGCAATGTCGTAGTCTGGAGCTGTGTCGGTGATGGCTTCGCGGAACTCCACGATGTCAACCATTGTGACAAGATCAAGGAATTCCTGGACGAAGTTGATCGACTCCAGTTGGCAGCCTTCGCAGCTTGCGAAGTCAAAGAATGCGATTCTGGGTTTCATAGAGCCTCCTCAAGGTGCTTGACCTGGTTGAACGAGAAGACCGGGCCCTGCTGGCAGCAGTACATGCCGTTGATCTGGCAGTGGCCGCACTTTCCGAGTCCGCACTTCATCCTGCGCTCGAGTGAGACGAGGATGTGTGAATCTGAAAGGCCTTTTGTCTTGCATTCGAGGATAACGTACTTGTACATGACCGGTGGGCCACACACGAGTGCGTAGGTGGTTTCGGGATTGATTGTTGCGTGCTTGAAAAGGGTTGTGATAACGCCGATGTTTCCTGACCAGCCTTCACCCGGTTTGTCAACTGTTTCAATGAGGGTGACGTTCTTGTCAGTGGCCATCTTTGCAAGCTCATCCTTGAATAGCCTGTCTGCTGGTGTTCTTGCGCCGTGAAGAATTGTGAAGTTGCCGTAGTTTTCACGGTTGGCAAGCACGTACCTGACTACCGAGCGCAATGGAGCAAGTCCGATGCCACCGGCAACGATGAGGATGTCCTGTCCCTTGAGGTCGTCCACCGGGAAACCGTAACCGTATGGTCCCCTGATACCGAGTTTGTCACCAGCTTTGAGTTTGTGGACTGCGTTTGTAACGTCTCCGACCCTTCTGATCGTCAGCTGGAAGTCGGGAGCATCTGTCGGTGAAGAGCAAACCGAGATCGGAGCTTCACCAACGCCGAAGACCGTCATCTCGACAAACTGGCCTGGCTTGTGCCCAAGCGGTTTGTTTCCAGGGAGCGAGATGGTGAACATCTTCTCTGTCGGGGTGAGGTCAACGACTGATTTTATTGTGGCGATGTCGAAATTGTACTGGTTCATTTGCACGCCGCCTCCTTGTTCAGGATTCTGTTGCTGATTTCAACAAGGTTGATGTCGACCGGGCAGTATTCCCAGCATCTTCCGCAGCCTGTGCAGAAGGTTTTTGAGTGGGAGTCGACATGGTATTTGAATTTTCTGTTGTATCTGTGTCTGATCCTGCCTGAGGCTTCCTCGCGGAAGTTTTCGCCGGATCCAACCGATGCAAACCCTGAAAGCTGGCAACCGTCCCAGCGCCTTGACCTTTCAACCTGTGTGAGCTTGATGTCAGGATCGTCCTGAACGTCGAAACAATAGCAGGTTGGACATACGAGGACGCACTGTCCACATGAAAGGCACTTGTGACCCATGTCTTCCCAGACAGGAGCTTCCCACTGGCCTTCAAGGGAGAGCGGGATCATTGTTGCCGGTGCGTTGATCTTTGCGGTGAACATGTTCTTCTTGTCGGCAAGGAGCTTTTCCTGCTTTGCAATGTGGTCTTTTGTTGCCAGTGCAGTTGCTGCTGCCTTTTCAAGGAGCTGTTTGCCCTTTTCTGTGCCAACGTCGATGAGGACTTCGTCACCGAGGTCTGTGAGGAAGAGATCGAACCCTTCGGTTGCCTTCATGTCCATGACTGAGCTGCAGTAGCAGTACTTGTCAGGAACGCAGTCGATGCCGATGATGATTGTGTGTTCTCTCTTCTTTGCGTAGTTCTCGTCTTTGTTTCCACCGGTCATCACCATGTCAAGAAGGCTGATAGCCCTGATATCGCATGGGTGGACACCGATTATGACCTGGTCTGCGTATTCATTGACAGGCGTAACGTTAGGATCGCCACCAAGTGTGTACTTTACAAGCAGCTCGTGCTGCGGCATAAGGTATTTCTTTGGTGGAAGAATTGATCGAGTGTACCCGAACTTGGCCTGGCTTGCGTCTTCGTATTTTTTGAAAACGTCGTGTTTACCCTTTGCTGCCGGGCCATAGACCGGATAAAGCTCAATAAGCTTTGAAATGAAGGATTTAACATCCTTCTTTCCCATTACCCGTTGTTCCATGACACATCCTTCCAACTAATATATTAAGCGGGCACATTATAATGGATGAAATATTAAGGTCAACCCTCCAACCAATAATATAGTATAAATACTATAACATTTAACTTTATATGGAAAAACCTATATTAATTGTAATCTGGCACTGCTATGCCTGATTTGTTTCACGTGAAACGTATCTGGCGATCACCTCAACGTCAGAAGGAGTGACCCCGTCGACCCTCATGGCTTCACCCAGGGTAGATGGCTGAACGGCACACAGACGTTCACGTGCCAGTTTTGAGAGCAAGGGCATGGTCGAAAAATCGGTTGAGCTGTCGATGGCAATCTGTTCCCATTTTTGGATAGATTTTATCCTTGAGTTCTCACGGGCAAGGTATGCCTCATAAGCGATGTCAATCATGGCAGTCCTGACTGCTCGCATTGATAGCCTTTTCAACTCAGGTTCGATAGCCAGCAATTTTGGATAATCGAACCCCGGTCTTCTTATCAATCCCTCAAGGGTGACCGGGCAATCAAGCTCCTCGAGTCCCAGCTGTGTGATGAAGGCGTTGGTTTGCTTGTCAGGGTAGTATTTGAGCCTCTTTGTAAGTTCAAAGAATTCAGCCTTGTCTTTTGAAATGGAATCCACTTCTGAAATCTGGCTGGCAGTGAGGAGGCGATGATCTTTTGCTTTTTCGAACAGCCTGAATCGGGCATTGTCTCCCCTGAGCGAAAGCCTGCACTCGATATGAGAAGGTGTGATCCTGTAGGGCTCTGTGATCCCCTTGTGGGTGAGATCGTCGAGCATGACGCCAATGTAGCCGTCTTCCCTTGTTAGTTTCAAAGGCTCAAGATTTTTGGCATAAAGGGCGGCGTTTGCGCCGGCAACGAGCCCGAGCGCTGCAGCCTCATCGTAGCCGGTTGTGCCTACGATCTGTCCGCCGGCAAAGAGGTTTTCAAACTTCTTTGTGGCAAGGGTTGTGTGGATGTCCACCGGATCAATGAAGTCATAGTCGATGACATAGCCGGGACGGATCATGATGACATTTTTAAGCCCAGGCAAAGTCCTGAGAGCCTCAATCTGGTTGTCTGGTGGAACGCTCATGTATAGTCCCTGAAGATACATTTCTCCCGTGTACCTGCTCTCAGGCTCAAGGAAGAACATGTGCTCTGTCCTGTCCGGGAACCATCTGGCCTTCTCCTCAAGAGACGGGCAGGTTCTGGGGCCGACTTTGACCATTCGCCCCTGTACTGATGGAGCAAGATGCATGTATTTTTTGATCACATCTATGGTTTGGCTGTTGGTGTGTCCAAGCCAGCTTGGCAGCTGGTCATTGTGGATTTCGGGTTCTGACACGAGGTTCACCGGTTCAGCGTCACCGTCCTGCCTTCGAAGCTCTGAATAGTCCACTGATCTTTCGTCAACCCTCGGAGTTGTGCCGGTATTGAACCTTCTGATTGAAAGACCGATGTCTGCCAGCTGAGGGCTGAGGGTTGGCACTGACATCTGTCCCCACCTGCCAGCATCGTAGGAGTTGATGGATAGGTGAACCCTGCCGGCCATGTAGGTGCCGGTTGTCAGCACTACGGCTTTAGCTTCGAAAGTCCTTCCGTCTGCCAGTTTGATGCCTGATATTTTATCGCCAGAAACGGTCAAATCTGCGACCATTCCCTGTAAAAGTGTGATATTATCAACTGTTTTAAGGTGTTTCCATGCCAAAAGGCTGTATTCATGACGATCGCACTGGATTCTGACTGCTTGAACGGCTGGGCCTTTTGATTTATTCAGTGTTTTGATGGATGTCGCAGACTTTTCTGCAATCCTGGCCGACATTCCACCAAGAGCGTCAAGCTCCGAAAGAACCTGACTCTTGCCAGAGCCACCCATTGCAGGGTTGCACGGCATGTATGCGATCTGGTCTGCGTTGAGGGTGACAAGCAGAGTGGATGCTCCGACCCTCGCGCTGGCAAGTGCTGCTTCAAATCCGGCGTGTCCTGCGCCGACGACAATTACGTCAAAATCCATGTTTTCCTCTTAAAATGCACAAAAGCTGTTTTGTAAGCGTGCTAATAATATATAGTTGAATTTGCAAAAAAGACACTTAAAATCCCTTTGTTACCCTGGAGGGGTGGCAGAGAGGTCTATGGCGCTGCACTTGAAATGCAGAGGGTTAACACCCGCGGGGGTTCGAATCCCCCCCCCTCCGCCAGATACACTTTAATCCCATAAAAATAATTCTAATCTGATCCAGCATTGTGAAACATTATTTTGCTTTGGAGTTGTCATAGAAACAATGGTTATGTTTGAAAAAGGCAAAAGGGATCCAAGGCTGATAACAATCAGGCGTGGCGGATTGCTTGAGGATAAACATCACAAACTCCTTGCAATCTGGGCTGCAACTTGTGCTGAACATGTTTTGCATTACTTTGAAGCTGAAAGGCCTGATGACAGGAGGCCAAGGTTTGCTGTTGAGCAGGCCTGTGCCTGGACTAGAGGCGAGATAAATATGACATGTGCACGCGAAGCTGCTTATGATGCGCACAGGGCCGCAAGGGAAGCCACCGGTGCTGCAAAAGAAGCAGCCAGAGCTGCAGGCCATGCCGTTGCTGTCGCCCACATGGCCGACCATGAACTAGGAGCTTCAGCTTACGCAATAAGATCTGTAAGGGCTGCATCCGAGCCAGATCAGAAAGACAAAGCTGGACAGTCGGAATGTCTTTGGCAAAGGGAACAGCTTCCTCAAGAAATCCGTGAGCTTGTTCTCGACGACCAGAGATTGCGAAACAAGAAATGCTGGTCACTTTTCATTTTTTAACTTGTAATCTATTTGGCGGCCAAGTTTAAGAATTCAAATTGTCACTGGTTGAAAAAAGTGTATACTCTTTGGCGAACTCCGGTTGTTGACGGATGTGAACCTGATTCAAGCACAGAGGAAAAACATGAAAAGAATTGCTTCAATTCTTGTGATGATAATCGTTCTTGCCGGATGCGGCGATCCAATCGACACGATAAAAAATGTTGATTATAAAATTTCATATTACAACGGCTGGAAGGCAATAAGCTACGAACAGCCAAAAGACGGAATAGACGTAATCATTTACCCGGCTGATCCTGAAGTTCGCAAGGAGAACCCGAACGTTTCAGTAAGAATTTCCCATGAGTATCAGGAAAAGCTGAAATGGGGCTATGTCAGGGAAGCAACCGTGGACTATCCGAAAAATGCCGTTGAAAAGTACAAGGAATATAACTACAAGCTCGTACACAACGAGTATGTAAGAATGAAAAATGCAAGAAACGAAGAAGTGCTTGTCGTAGAGTTTGAGGGACAGGCGGACGGGATTGACTACACAATCCTTCAAAACATATACGCGCTTGACTACAAAGCCATTTATGTGACCGGTTTTTACCCGAAAGACGACAAGTATTACGAACTCAAGGTTAAAGAGATCATGGAGACCATGACCCTGGAACCACCAAAATAGGCTGAACCGATTGACATCCAAAATTCTTAACCATATACTAACAACACGTTTGTTATTTGTCTATTGCTATGCATTTGTCTTGAAAGGAGAACAAAAATGCGCAAATTCATAATTTTAGCTCTTGTTTTAGGACTTGGCCTCTCGATGGCCGCATGCGGACAGGGTGGATCAACAGCCGACACAACACAGTATCCAGGTGGCGTCGACTACAGCACCCACACAACCCTCATCAAAGATGAGTCTCCGCTCAAGGTTTCAGACACAACCTTCAAGGCATCGCTTGGCAATATCCTTGAAAACGACCAGCTCAAGGTTGTGCTCGATGGTAAGGATCTTGCAAAGGGAACAGACTACACGCTTGACGCAGTCAAGGGTCTCTTCACCTTTACAAATCCAGTTGGAGAAGGCGCTGACCTCAAGGTTACCTTCACAGCCGACAACAACCCGGCAACCGGTCTCCTGGTCACAAACACACCGCCAACCGATGGCAGGAAGTTCATCCAGCCAAAGAACAAGGAAGACCTTGTTGGCGAAATCATCATCCCGCCAGACCCGGTAGAGTATCTCACATGCTACGACGCAACCAATATCTACAGACCGAAAGATCCAACGAAGCCGGACATCTGGACAGTTGAGTGGAAGTATGCCGATGGATCACCAGTAGCACTCGACCCAATCGAAGCCGTTGCTGAAGTCTACCCAGGCTGGACAAAGGTTCCACAGACACGCGAAATGTATGAGAAGGGTATCCTTCACAAGCTCACATTTGACGAAAACCCGGAACTCTCATGGTGGATGTGGTTCGAACTCAAGAAAGAAATTGATTGGGGCAAACTTGACTACTTTGAAAAAGGCATCGAGGGCAAGCTCACAGCACAGTATCCAGATGCTAAGATCATTGCAAACGGCCAGTTCAAGCACACACAGTCGGATGCAAAGGGTTCATGGGTTGAATACACCTTCACAAAAGACGGCGCACCATGGAAGGGTCGCATCCTGTTCTACGCACTCAGAGGCGTGAGACTTGGCGAAACAACCTTTGGCGACGGCCAGGGAATCTATGCCCAGGCTGAAGGCCCGACAGCAGCATTTGATGCAGCATGGAAAACCGGCAACATGCTTTACATGTTCCAGCAGATGCTCATCACAACCCCGGCACCACAGTCAGCCCAGTGAGAATTTTATCATCAAGAAAAACCCCGCAGACAATTCTGCGGGGTTTTGTTATATGTCTGACCCTTCTTGCAACCGTTTCATGCGGAGCCGGAAAACTTGAAACGTGGGGCAAGGATAGGTTTGAAGTTAAGTACGATGCTTCCGTTTTCACCCCTGTCATGAACTATGAAAATGACCTGTCGCTGAAGTTTGTTGATGGTAACAAGGAAGTTGTGGTTGTATCTGCAATAGTTCCTGCCCAGATAGACAAGAATGTCACAAGGGATGACTACTTTGAAACGGCCAAAAACGACTTTGAGTCGAAGTTTTCAAAGGTCCTCAACAACGCCACAAACAAATCTGAACTTCAGGGGATTTCAACATACACGGAAAACGTTACCGCACTTGCTGAAGGTTCAGAAAAAACAGTGTCTGGAATTCTGAAGTTCATGATGATGGACGATGCGATAATGGTTGTTTCAGTCATTGACGATGCAGAAACAATGAAGAAGCATACTGTGGCTGTAACACAACTGATTGACAGCGCAATTCTCAAAGGTGCGAAATGAGCAGTACTCCAAACTCCTTTTTTGATTGGGCGTACACAAAAAGATGTGAATTGCTTGAGAAGATAAGAGACAACACTTTCAAGGAAGAATCAGAACTTTTCATCGGTTTTACAAGACACACACCTGTAATGATTACCAATGGGCCTGCAGGACTCAATGGTTCTGTAAAGGGGTTTGGTTTTGTGCCAAAACCTGAGTTTATAGATGCGGCAACCCAAAGGCTTGTTGAAATGATAAAAATGGGAAAATCTGCATCCCAGCACGACAGGATAAATGCGCTCATTGATGTGATGTATTCTGACAATGCTGTAAAAACAATTGATTTTACAAAGCTCATTTCGCTTGAACTTGCCAGAAAACACACATACGAAAACGTAAAAGATGCTACTGTTCCCTGCACGCTTGTTTACTATGAGCCACCCATGATTTCCTTTGAAGTTAGAGGAAACGTTCATCTGGAGATCAGCGGGAAGTATGTGACCTTTGCAAATGTCATGCATGACATCTACCATGCAGAATCAACCGATATAAAATCAATCCCTGCCTATGTTGTCGAGATTGAGAAGATTTTTGATAACTCGGTACGGTCGTTTGGCAAAGAGATACCAACAAACTTTGATAAAATCGGAATGATGTGAAAGCCCTCCAAAACAAAAAGCCTGCCGTTATGGCAGGCTTTTTTTCATATATATTATTACTTACAGCCTTATGATGTCCTTGCCCATGAATGGCCTCAGTACTTCCGGAACGGTTATTGAGCCATCCTCATTTTGATAGTTTTCCATGACTGCAGCCATCGTTCTGCCGATTGCAAGGCCCGAACCGTTGAGTGTGTGGACGAGTTCGGCTTTTTTGCCCTGTTTTTCCTTATATCTGATGCCGGCCCTTCTTGCCTGGAAATCTGTGCAGTTGCTGCAGGAGCTGATTTCTACATATTTGTTGTAGCTGGGCATCCACACTTCGAGATCGTATGATTTTGCAGCTGAAAAGCCTGACATATCGGTTGTGCAAAGAAGACTCACTCTGTAGGAAAGCCCCAAACCTTCAAGCACATCGCCGGCACAAGAAACCAGATGGTTTAGCTCGGACTCTGAATCCTCGGGCTTGCAGAGGGTCACCATTTCAACCTTTTCAAACTGGTGAACCCTTATCAGTCCCCTGGTGTCGCGGCCGGCAGCACCGGCCTCTTTCCTGAAACAGAGGGCATATCCGGTGTATCTGACTGGAAGGTCAGTCTCCTGAAGGATTTCGTCAGCGTGCATGTTTACTAGCGTTATCTCGTTTGTTGAGATGAGGTAGGCGTCCTCGCCCTCTATTTTGTACATGTCGCCAGCAAATTTTGGCAGCTGGCCTGATCCAAGGCAGGTTTTTGAAAGCACGATAACGGGTGCAAAAACCTCTTTGAAGCCGTGTTTTGTCGTGTGGAGATCTATCATATAGGATATGAGCGCTCTCTGGAGCCTGGCAAGATCGCCCTTGAGGACGTTGAAGCGAGCGCCTGAAAGCTTTGCAGCACGTTCATTGTCCAGAATGTCGAGCGCCGATCCGAGATCCCAATGAGGTTTTGCCTCAAAGGAGAACTTTTTTGGCTCACCGAGCGTTTTTACAACTACATTTTCTGCTTCCGAAAAACCAACCGGGACATCGGGAAGCGGCATGTTGGGGATCAGAAGAGCCAATGATTCAAGCTCTGCCTCAATCGCCTTAAGCTCTGCATCGATTGTGCCCACTTTGTCACCCAATGACGTCGACTTGGCCATGAGTTCCGAGGCATCGCCACCCTTTGACTTGATTCCGCCAATCTGCTTGGAAAGATCGTTTCGTTCAGCCTTTATAAGGTCTGACTCCTTGATCAGCTGTTTTCTCTTGCCATTGAGCTCAACCATCTTGTCAATGTTGGAAGAATCCATGCTTCTATTGCTTAAAGCCTGTTTGAGCTGCTCTGCCTGGGTGTCAATTTTTTTTATGTCTATCATTTTTCACCACCAAATTTAATTTAGGCCTGCAACAGTCATTTGTCAATGGAGTATACATAAATGTATAGAAAAATAAAACTACGTGTCTTTACCCCCCGCTTTGTGTTATCAAATCTCATCACCTACCCCTTTTTAGGTTCTTAGACCTTGAGCTGTAAACTTTTCAAATGTATTATTTCACTGTTTTCATCACATACGGTTTGTGGCATGGGAATTGCACATTATGAAATTGGTACGTTCAGAAGGTTTTCAAGCTGGGCTGTACGATAGCTTTTTATCAACCGCACTTGCAGGATGAGGTAAGCCTGTTGTGTGGTTTGTTTGATTTCTATTTGTTTGCGATTGCGCTTGCCCCCCTTATGGGCACAAAGAGGCGTGGTTCAGATGAACGATTTTAGTTGTCATCTGATCCATCGGGTCATTTTGAAGAAGACCCTCTAACCTCGAAAGGAGAAGGTTGATGAAGAAAATTGTAACCTTGTTCGTTGTCGCACTCATGATTCTTTCAGTTGGTGTGGGAACATCCCGCGCACAGACAGTGAAGGATCTTTCAACCGGCCGCAATGCCACCTATGCAGCCACCAGGTTTGCACCTGTCGGCTACAACTTTTCAGGTCCGGTTCTCTATGCTGACAAGACAAAAAACTTCGAAATCAATGGCGCCTATTCAGGATGGGGCCGCGAGGGTTTCAGAATGCCGGCTTGCACAGACGACCCGCTCACCGGTGCTGTCAGAAGGCCGACACCAAACTCCCCGCTCTATAATATTCCAGCCACATCAGCCACGGATTCGGAGCCGCGTTTCTGGACAATGCTCTACCTCACTGTCGATCCAAACGGCGGCGAGTCCCAGGAATACGATCCGATGTACGCTGTTCTCGACAACTACGGCAACCTGTGGTTTGACAAGGACGGATACTTCAATGACTGCAGATATTACGCATATGCAGATCCGGCAGACCCGTACTACAGACTGGATGATCTCTCAACCGTCGACGACTGTTCAAGGAACCCGAAAGGTCTTGTTGACCCTGTAACCTCGAACAACACACAGGGACCATACCCGCTTATGCCGACAACCGAAACTGGCGCAGCCAATCCGGGCTATGTCGATTTCTTCGTGTCAACTCCTCCGGCATCAGGTGTCAATGGCTCATCAGGCATGGGTTCAACCCCGATGTGGATGATGGCACTCGATACCTTTGAGAAGGAAAGAGACATTGACGGCAATATCACCACAAAACCAGCCAAGAGAATGTTTAGGATCGGCTGGATCGACATGGTTGACTTCCCGATCTACAACGGCGGAGCAACACCGTGGGACTACGGCATCGGCGCATCACAGGCACCGACAATCGTCGGTGGATCGCACAATCAGGAATCATGGGCAACAACTGCATCATACTGGGATGTTGAAGCCAATTCCTGGGGTCACAGATATGACGACTGGGACTACAACATGCAGCTCTACAGATTCCGTGACGGCATCGGCGCCAACCCTGAAATCGGTGAAGATTCACTGTTCTTTGCAGATTCTGGAGATGATTTCTTCCAGTGGGGCGAAGAATGGCACACCGAGAACATAGTAGCAAATGGCGTGTATGATCCTGGCGAATGGATTTACCGTGGTGGACGCAACAGAGTTGGTCAGCCACAGGCTGCAGGCGTCAGAAACTTCGTCTGGGGTTATGAGCCACTTGCCGGCCAGCTTGAAGATGATGGCTGGGGCGATCAGAGACTCACACCGGTGTCCATCCATGTCAAAAGTGCGACAGGTGACGGCGTAACATATAACTATGCACCGGGCACCTCGCCAATCGACCACGGAATCGCACCGGCTACACTTGGTGTTTGGAATCCAGGCGATGATTTTGACATCGGACTCATGGACAGACTTGATAACCAGCTGAGGCCAAACCCGACTTCAAATCCAAGACCAGTAGTAAGATTTGTTCTCAGCCCATCAAACTTTGGTGTTCCGGTTCCAGCACTTACACCGACTCAGGGCGACGAACTTCATACTGACAATATTTCCTCAAGAACAGTCGGCGCACTCGGTCAGGCAATTTATGATCCGTACGAGCACATATATGTAAAGTCTTACAGAGACACAACAGCTGGTCGTATTCCAAACACTCTCCCAAGAGTTGAATACGGCGATCTCAGATACACAAATGTAAACAGCAACGCACACCCATGGGCAGTCCAGGGATTCCAGGGAACCGACAGAAACAGACTCGGCGGACTTTGGATCGGTGACATGCTCGTCATGGCAGAAACCCTCACAGCTGTTTGCAACGACAAGGACTTCTACAATCTTTCAGTTGAAACCGATATCTGGGAAGGCATGATTCCGTCACAGACAACGGCAGTGCTCAGATCACAGGTAGGCGAAGTGCTCGAGAGGGCACAGCTGATCAACAAGAGCACTGTTGTTGGTCCAACTGGCGATTCATTTGCTGTTCCGGCAACAACATTCATGGATGTTTACGTTCGCTCAAGACAGTATCTCGGCGTCGAGATCTTCTTTGACAACGGCAAAGACAATAACCTTGGCGTACAGCACTTCACGGACAACAGAGGAACTCTTCCGGACACCGAAAGGCTCTACGCAAACAACCTTTCAGATGACTACAGACCAGGCAAGACTGGTGAGCAGATCCTCGGTATTCAGGATGCAAATGCAGGTCTCATCAACTTCACATCAAGATTTGATGCAGACACAAGAACAGACTATTACATGAGGGGCATGAACGGTAAGGATGCAGGCAGAAGACTCACAAGGCTCGACACTCTTACAAACCCGACTGTCAAATACCTTAACCCCATCAGCAACAACGGTATGTATGGATGCGGCATGGTAGTCTATGCCGACATGAACAACAACAATGAAATCGACCAGGGTGATGTCCGTCTCACAAAAGGTACCTTCAACAGAAGTGGTACAATCATTACTTACGAAGCAGGCACAACTGTCAATTTCGGAGATGTCGATGTAAACGCATGGGCAGGAGCAGGAAACGACCTTACAACATTTGTACCAAGGCAGCTTGTAACCGGTGAGTATCAGTTCTGCATGTTCTACGACGATTTCCATCCAGACAAAAACAACCCGGGTGCAATCCTTCCTCCGAACGGCACATTCGATCCAGGCGAAATTATTTATGACACAAACTGGCTCGTGCTCAGCGGCGGAGCATCTACGAATTCGCTCCCATCATATGTACAGCCAGGATTTGTCAGAATGACAGACGGTTGGGTTGGAGACACATACTACGCTTGTGGCTCAATCGTTCCACCGTATGATTTCTGGCTTTACCCGTCAACAACATATGGCGTAACAACCGGACTTAACTGCGATGCAAGATTCCTTGACTGGGAAGTCATTCCAGGAAACATCAGACTTGATGTCAAGATTGACAAGCCGTTGATGGTCGAACAGACTTCAGACATCGTTGTCACAGTCAACCCGCCACCAAAGAAGGGTTACTGGAAGGATGCCGGTGACCACCAGACATGGATTCCGGACGAACAGGTCTATGTCATCATGAGAGAACCGGGTGGAGTTGCAATAAACAAGTCTGATACAAACATGTGGTTGCAGTACAAGGTGCTCACAGCCGATTCACCAACAGCATCATTTACAGTAACACCATACAGGGGATCATGCTCACCGCTTCGCTTCCAGGAAAGTGAAGAACAGACTGAAGCAATGAAACTCCGTATACAGGCTTTCAAGTCAACATCAGGCGTTTTCCCGAACAAAGTCCTTCGCGGCGAAACAATCATGGCACCACCAGATCAGCACAGAGGTTACCAGGATCCTGGCGTTGCGGGAAACAACAGACTCGAAACCCGTCACTTCTATCGCGATCTGTTCTACACGGGCGACTGGCGCTATATTCTTAACAGGGGCAACCACTGGGGTAAGAAACTCATAGAACAGAAATCTGGACTCAAAGTTCCGGGTTTCTTCATGCAGGACAGCCTTAACGCAGGCCAGGACCTCATCCCATGCCCACCAATGCCGGCAATGCTTGCAGAGCAGTACGATTGCTTCGGTGAAGCATCGTTTGAAGTATCCCCGGAAACAATAAATATCGAACCAAACGTTGCCTGTATCACAACCCTTGACCAAAGATTCCCGAACATGACACTTACACTCAAGAACTGGGACAACCCCAACGATGTAAACGATCCGCACGGCGTAACATTCTCGGTTCCAGGCACAGACTCAAAACTCGTCGCAACTTACAATGCACATGGCGGCGGAGTTGACTGGCTCGCTGTAGCTGAGCTTGCAAATCCGACCAATGGCGAGAAGATCATCTTCCAGGCCAACATTGACGGAACATACGAATATTGGTACTGGTATGAACCACCAAACACAGACCCAGACCTCGGACCACAGGTTCTAAACGCAATCGATCCGAATGATGTTATCATTGGACAGCCCTGGAATGGTTCATTCCCGATTCAGTGCAACGAAACAATCAACAGACCAGGTATCTACGTTGATAGCAGATCAAACTGGGAAGACGCAGACTGCTCGGCTCAGGTTGCAAAGACCTGCATTAGCATGAACTATCCAGTTGGTATGAAGGAACTCGGAGACATCACTGGTGTTTTTGGAAGACCAGAAGCCTCAGATAGATTTGGTGCATTTGATGGTGGTTTCGGTTGGATCGTTTCGTACGGTGTTCCAACCTACGTAACACCTTTTGCTGACCTCTCACAGAACGACCCAGGCGGAACATGCCAGGTTGTCGTTGATCCAAAAGATGGTCAGACCCACATGCAGATCTATGTTTACCTTCAGAGAGCGATTTTTGACTATAACTCAACAATTACTCACCCACTAACCGGTTCACCTTATTTCAGATACGATGAACCAACAGGACAGCCGGCTTCAAATCCAAGACCACTCAACCTTGGAACAACAGTTGACGGTATTGACTATGCAGGCGCAGTTGACCTCAAGGTCTACCCGCCAGACCCATACGTAAACTTTGCAGAATGGCTCATCGTTGATAAGGGTCTCATGTATTCACAGACCAACTACACAGCCGGTCCAAACTCCAACCCGCCACTTTCACAACTCCCGCCACCGGCACCACAGATTCAGAACCCGTACTGGCCAATTCTTCGCACTTCACATGGCGGCTTCCGCTGCTACCCAGGCGGCCAGACACACACAGGTCGTGTACTTGGACAGAACTTCAATCAGCTCGGTGGGGCATTCGGCTGGAACGCCTACCCGGCAATCTGGTCAGAAGACACACAGAGAGACATTAAGGCTGAGAGATTCTACAAGCTCGGTACTGAGTTCTTCCCACTGACCGACTACGGCATCTACTTCATTCTTAAAGACGGTGAAGGCAACCACCTCAGCTTCAATGCAACAGAAATCGACAGAAAGATAAAGAGAGTCGAAATTGTTGGACCATACGCAAGACCAAAGGTAACAGACTCCACAACAAACTCAGTACTTACAAACTATGCTTACAATGGTCTTACAAACGTACCGATCAACTACGACTATTCAGGAAAACTCGTCATTGACGAAACCAACTGGAAGTACTACGAATTCTCACCGGGCATTGACTTCCTCAACAAATCAGCACTCGGTGGAGTAAATTATGGCACATGGCAGAACAGACTCATCAAGAGAACACAGAGACTCAACTACTGTTCACTCAACAACGTGTTCGTAATCGACGAAATCATTCCGTGGAACTACGGAAAGATCTACCTCTATGTCACCCTTTCCGACAACACCTTCAAGATGTATCAGGACTGCTGCACTGCACCACCGGTTGATGGTATAGATGCAAGAGCACTTGAAATTAAGCAGATCGACACAAGCATTGATTCAGGATATGAACCGGTTGACAAACTCACACTCGGCCAGTCCAACAAGCTCTCCTTCATCCTCAAGGAACATGAGTGGGAAGCAAGAGACTGGGGTAAAGACATTCCACAGCTTTGCAACGATGCTGTCATGTACATGTGGCAGGATAGAGGCGTTTACGATCCACGCGACACAGTCAACACAGGCCTCACAAGAATGAAGCTCGGCGCAGGCGATGGCTGGGTCACAATGGCTCCAACATCCTCAAGGGCTGAGAACTACGCAACACAGTTCATGCCAGAGTCTGACATGAATAACGATGGCTGGGTCTCATTCAATGACTGGGAAACAGAAATCCTTGGTAAGTACAACATGGCAGCCAACACATGGAAAACAGGCATCATCGATGGCAGAACTTTCCAGCGCAACAATGGTCGCTATGATTATGAACTCTCAGCAGACAATGGCTGTCTCATCGACACAATCGGTATCGACTTTGGTGGCGAAAAGGGAGTCGGCGATCCGCAAGACCATATCATCTCGGACAAGGAAGTCCTTCCTGTCTATGTAACAGCATACAAGTACGGCGACGACAACAACGACAGGTCATTCGGTCCATGGTGGGATTTCGACGCCTACTACTCACAGTACAACCCATCAGCAAACAAGTACGACAGAACAAGGTACAGCCACGAAGTCTACATTGCAGGCCAGATGGCAATCCCAATCGAACCGTTTGACGATCTCATCGTCTCCTACACTCCAAACCCACTTACCGCAGGTATCACACCGGAACTCATCTCGGTTGACCAGCCACTCACCTTCGTCGTTAAAGACAAAGACGGCAAGCCGGTTGACCTCTTCGACGGTATTCTCGACCCATGGGGCCAGAAACAGGTTGAAGACAAGAACGTCTGGAACATGCTTTTCAAAGATCCGCACCCGGACAACACATACTTCTATGGTGCCGATGCGTCACTTCCAAGATACTATTACCTCAGAACTGACCTCCACAACTACGACGGTTCAGATGTGAACAACAGGGAACAGTACTCAACAAGAATCTTTAGCGCACCGGACTGCGACGGCAGAGTGCTCAGGGCATTCGAACCGATCGAGTTCTCAGCAGACGGCAAAGCCGGCATGTACGTCTTCAAGGGCTTCTGCGCCAATGACAACAACGTTTGGATCAAAGATCAGGACAATCCAGACAAAGAAGCATGGGAACAGCAGCACAAGTTCAGAGTCTATGTTTACACTCCGGACAGACGCCACAGAGGCTGGGTTGATGTTCAGATTGTGAACCCGAAGGTAACATACTCGATCACAAACACAGAAGACCCGCAGCTCAGGTCATTCGAAGTCCCGGGCGAACCAGACTTCATCATGACAGCAGCAGACAACAGAATCTACAACGTCAAAGTCACAATCAGCAACGCACAGGGCCAGCTCGTCAAGGGCGTAACCAAGGGCGTCAGCGTTTGCGGCGGCGGTGTCAAGAACACAGCAAGATTCACACCATTCACAACCAGACCGCAGTCATTCGACTTCTTCAAGATGAGCTGCGACTATGTTCCATGCGCAGAAGTCATCTACCCACACTTCGGATTTGACTTCAATGGCGACGGACAGATCAAGTGGGAAGACCAGGAAGTTTACTCAGCTGGCGGCTTCTTCCTTGACCCGAATACAAACACCTGCTTTGACAGGCAGGGTGTCGGTGAAGTGTTCTACAACACAACAAACCGTTACTATGAAATCGACAACACATGGGCAATCCTCAACGAGAGCAGCGGACAGAGAGTTGAAAACATCGTGCTTACACTCCCACCACCAGAAGAAGGATGGGGACTTGGCGCAATCTACAACTGGCCGTACTGGGGTGGATTCCTCTTCAACGACCTGGACAAGAACCAGAAGCTTGACTTCCACGACTCACTCGGTCTCGATGTAAACGCACAGACATCATTCTATGTCTTTGCTGAAGACCTTCTCTATGTCGGCGGACTTGTCGGAAACAACAAGTATTGCAACGACACAACACAGGCCGACCTTGCCGGTTATCCGTCATACGGCGACAAGACAAACCCGCGTTACATGATCAAGAGATTCAGATACGGAATCTCCAACGACTCAACCTTCAAACTTGACTGGGAAGCAATCCCAGACAGAGTTGCACAGGTAAGCTACCCAAGAATTGAACTCTACTATGCTGAAACCGGCAACGAAGTATCAAAGGAACTCCTCAACGTCGACAACTATGACATGTCATACAACGTCGACAACCACTTCATCGCAAGAATCTATCCGGCATTCAAGGATGACCTCCCACTCAAGGAAGGCGCAAGACTCTACGTCGGTGGAAACAAGCACCAGGAAACAATTTACGGAACTACCAAGAAGTCTGAGGCCGATGCACAGGCTGTCGAAACAACAGTCCACTTCAAGCCAGACGGAACAGGCATGGCAGCAGCACACCTTTCATACCTTGCAAAGAACGCCTGGTACATGAAGCAGCCATATCAGTTCACCTCACCGGAATGGTTCGTTCTCAAAAAGATCTACACGATGGATGTTGGCAAGGGTCTCGAAGTAATCATCGACACACTTGACCAGCTTGCACCGAACGCACAGTCAGAACTCGTTATTGCAGTCAGGGAAGTCGGAACAAACGCTCCGGTTGCTGATGCAAAGGTTATGATCGAAGGACCGGGAATCAACCAGCAGCCACTGACAACAAACGCCAAGGGCGAAGTCAAGGCAAAAGTAACCCCGAATGCAGGCGGAAAAATCGTCGTCATTGCAGAACGTGACGATTACATCACCGGCAAGGCAGAAGTCATGATCGGCAAAGACACACAGCCACCGAAGCTCGAAGTAAACCCGATTGCCCCATTCACAAAAGAAAAGTCACTCGACATCAAGGGTAAGACTGAACCAGGCGTGAAAGTCATGGTCAACGGCCAGATGGCAAAGGTTGAAGCAGACGGTTCATTCACAGCAAAGGTCGCTCTTGTTGAAGGCAACAACACAATCGTGGTCGAAGCAATCGACGGTGCCGGCAACAGGACAACAGCAACAGTATCAACGATGCTTGACACCGAAGTTCCAAGGTTCTTCATCAATGGCGTCAATGCAAACGATGAACTCATTGTTGCCAAGGACGTAACAACTGTGGAAATCACAGGTCGCGTTGAGCCAGGATCAAAAGTCCTTGCAAACGGTGCACCGGTTGACTGTCCATACGACATCTTCAAGACAGAGATTGAATTTGCAGCAAACCTTACTGAACTCCCGGTCACATTCGACTTCATCGACCAGGCAGGAAACAAGGTCTCAAAGACAATCAAGCTCATCAGAAAGTAAACCGATACAACACAAAAAGGGCTGCCTTCGGGCAGCCCTTTTTAATTTCAATAAAACTAAGGAATTGAAACTTTACAAACCAAGGAACACGTTGAGTTTTTCAACTGTCTGATCAACCGGTATGTTCTTGGAGACAAGGATTTCTTCAACCGTACCCCACGCCGGTTCGCCACAGATGAAACAGACGACGCCTTCATCTTGCAGGAATGAAACAGCTTTTGGGTACTTTTCAAGGATCGACTCAAGCGTATCGCTTTTTTGTATCTTCATGTGGATAAGTTTACGTTTTTAAAGTGAAATTTGCAAAAACTTTTCCATTCCTATAAAATTGAGATTGATTTAAAGTCATGAGGTGATTGATATGAAATTGATGTTGGACAGGTTGATTTTTACGCTCTTCGGTTCGATTGTGGGTGGCGCTGTTTATTCAATGCTCATCCACAGGTGGATATTTCAGGAAAATGCAATCTTCAACTGGCAAGATATTGTATGGACGTTTTTCTCCTCTGCCATTGCCGGATTGATATTTTTCCTGGCATACCCTGAAATTGTGAAATTCTTTTCCATGCTCCAGCGCTTGTTCTCAAAAATGATGAAAAAAACAAAGCTTACAGATGTCATCATTTTGATTATTGCGTTGTTTGTAACTGTAATCACCTATATCTTCATCGAACCGATCTACAGATTCATCATCAGGGATGCAAACATGTTCAACCTTGTCACATTCCTGACACCGCCAGTTCTTTTCATAATACTTTGGATGGTGGGGATTGCAAAGAGAAGCGCAATCATAGAGACAACACGTGGTTTTTTTGTCGCTCCAACCCACACAAAAGAACTCTACATCCTTGATACGTCTTCGCTTGTTGATGGAAGGGTTGCAAACCTGCTTTCAACTTCAACGCTTCAGGGACGCTTCGCAGTTCCGAGTTTTGTACTGCTTGACCTTCAAAGGATTTCCGATTCAGCTGACCCGATACTGGCGCACAGGGGCAAGAGAGGCCTCCTGACCCTTGAGAAGATGCAAGAACAGATGGCGGGAAAACTTGAGGTTTTGACAACACAGAACAAGGGTCGCCAGGCCGATCTCCTTTTCGAGCTTACAAAAGACGGTGCAAGAGTCATCAGCTGTGACATGGAAATCACTGCCGAACTCCGCAAGCTCAATGCACCGGTGGTAAATCTCAACGAAGCTGCATCAGCGCTAAAAACGGTCATTGTTCCAGGCGAAGAAGTGATCGTAAAGGTGATAAAGGAAGGCAAGGAGCACACACAGGGTGTCGGTTTCCTTGATGATGGCACAATGGTTGTCATTGAAGACGGACGAGCTGCAATCGGACAGACGGTCAGAATCATCTGCACGTCGCTGCTCCAGAACCCTCAGGGAAGAATTGTGTTTGGAAGAATAGAAAAATAAGTTTTCAAAACGAATATTGATTTTTCAACCCCCCTTGGATTTGTCCAGGGGGTTTGTTGTATAATAAGAGCAATAATTCGAATTTGCAGATAAACTGCTTGACATTTTCAGGGCATGAGCTTATCAACAAATCAATGAAAGTATGTGGAATAATTGCAGCCGGCGGGTCATCGCAAAGGTTTGGTGCAAACAAGCTGGCTTTGGAGATTGCCGGCAAAACCGTTTTGGAATGGTCGCAATACCTGCTCCTGTCACACCCTAAAGTTACTCATGTAGTTACGGCTTCAAACGATGTCGAAGAGGCTCAAAAGTTAGGGATGAAGTCTGAACACCTTGTCTACATAAAAGGTGGAAATACACGTCAGGAATCGATCAGGAATGCTTTCATGCAGCTCCCTGAGTGTGATGTCGTGCTTGTCCATGACGGCGCAAGACCTTTTGCATCGGCAAGGATAATCGACGAACTCCTGCTAAAATCAACAGAAGCTGCCTGTGTCATCCCTGTGATTCCGTGCACGTCAGCCCTGAAGACATCAAACATGGACGCAATAGAAAGGCATATCAGCGGAAAATACGTTCTGGCTCAAACCCCGCAGCTTGTATGGTATGAGCCGATGAAGCTGGCGTTTGAAAAGTTTGCTGCCAGACTTGAAGATTTTCCTGATGAGTCGTCGATGATTGCAGAGCTTGGTGCTCATGTAAAACTCGTACCAGGATCGTCATCGAACATCAAGATAACAACGAAGGACGATGAAACCCTGGCCAGAGCGTTGGCTAACTATCTGTTCAGGCCTGTTCGACCAGTATAAGGTGCTGGCCAGCTCTTACATCGTCACCATTTTGACACAGGATTTTTGCAATCTTTCCCGGTCTTTCGGCAAGGATTTCGTTCATGACCTTCATGGCTTCGATGATGCAGACTGTATCGGTGTCGGAGACCTTTGTACCGATCTCCACGTAAGCTTCGGCTTCCGGTGACGGTGAGCGGTAGAATTTGCCGTCAAGCGGGCTGTCAACGTAGAAAGATCCGCTTGGAGCTTCATTGGATTCCTTTGCCTCTGACTTGGCTGGGAGCGAGCACGCACCGGCTGAATCGGCAAACTCGAAGGAGACGGACATTGATTCCGTTTCGATTCCAAAGGACTTGAGTCCCTGTTCGCGTGCAAAATCGATGATCTTTTTGATATTTTCAAGTTCGTCCATTTTCAATCCTCCAAGGTTGCTATACAGATGCAGGCTATTCCGTCACCGGCACCCAGCGATCCGATGTGCTTTGGCGTTGTGAATTTGACTGATATTCTATCGACTGGCAGCTCCAACACAAGGGACAGGCTGTTTCTGATTGAGTCCCTATGGCCAGTCATTTTTGGCTCCTGTGCAATGATTGTTGCGTCGAGGTTGACGATTTTGAAGGTTTCGAGCGTCAGCAGGACAGATAGCATGTCAACCGACCTTGCACCCGTTACCTCAGGTGTACCGACCCCAAAGTATGAGCCAATGTCACCAAGGGCTTTGGCGCCAAGGAGCGAGTCGATGATTGCATGGGTCAAAACGTCGGCGTCTGAGTCGCCTTCCAGGCCTTTGTCGTGAGGGATGGAAACCCCACCTATAACAAGCGGGCGACCGTCTACGAGCCTGTGTATGTCAAATCCAATGCCAGTCCTCATACATCATTAGACATTTCAAACACCTTTTGGTTACCAAAAAACTTTTTCAAAGTGCCTGTGTCCAAGGTTGTGAGAAATCAGTTTTATGGAAGGTGAAAACCATGGACGAACTAGATGACATGTTGAAAGGCGTTGAACAAGGCGAGGTTTCGCCGGATCAGGCAAGCAAGAAGATACACGGTGGACCAAAAGAGGGCAGATCTGACGGATGCAGTTCACAATTCAAAGATGAATTCAAAAAGGAATTTACAGATGAGTTCAAAAAGGAGTTCAAGAAAGAATTCTCCGGTGACTACGAGGATGCGACAAACGACTCATCAAAATGTTTCAGGAGAGGACGATGGAGGTTTGAGGTTACAAACGAGAAGAAGCCGTTTCTTTCAGGGCTGTTCTTTGGGATCTACCTTATTCTCCAGTCGGTTGCAATCGTTCTTCTCAATGTCGGACTTCTGCCGGCAACCGGTTCCTGGTGGAATGCTGTCTGGCCTGTAATACTTTTCACAATGGGCTCAAAAATGATTGTTTCTGAGGCGATCAAAGGCAAGTTCGCAATCTTTGGGACAGCAATCGCTGCAATCGGTGTTGGAAGAATGCTTGTCAATGCAGCATTCATCAACTTCACTCAGTGGTGGTCATGGTTCTGGCCAATCATCCTTATCATCGCAGGAATCACGCTTCTGATCAGGGCATTGATTGGGAAGAACGACTGGGAGGTGCATTTTGACTGAAGCCAGAATCAGACAAATTCTTGAAGACCTTGCTGAACACAGGATTTCCCGCGACGAAGCCAGAGAAAAGATTGAAGCCATAAAAGCTGCTCGCGAGAGGAAGATTCACGTAAAAGTTTACGGCCGAGGCGAACATAAACATGTCGACATCAAAGTTCCGCTCAAACTGGCTGCAAATGCCGTTAACTGGATAAAAGCCGATGTTGATGGAGCAGACTTCAAGAGAGTGCTTGATGAGGCAATTTCTGACCCAACCTTTACAGGCGAGATCGTGCATGTAACTACAGATGATGGAAACACGGTCATTGTAACAGTCGACTAAAAGAACATCCGACCCCAAAGGCACAGGCTCCAGCCTGTGCCTTTTTTTGTTTGTATTGATTGACAATAAAGCCATTTCCAAACATAATCTCAACAACGCGGAGAGTTGGCCGAGCGGTTTAAGGCGCACGCTTGGAAAGCGTGTAACTGGGATAACTGGTTCATGGGTTCGAATCCCTTACTCTCCGCCATAATACCCCAAACTTCGTTTGGGGAGCCCTCCCTTTGATCAAACCTCTACTATTCTTCTCGGAGTAAATCAGCGAAGAATTTTGATCTGAGTGGTTCTCAAAAAAAGATAAGAACAATCTAATCCTTCGCCCGAAACATAGTTTTAGAGGAGCTCTAAAGCCCATTCCTCAATCC